>NZ_LRFH01000001.1 GCF_001641825.1 Guyparkeria sp. WRN-7
CTTACGCTCGTCGTGTCACCTGTCAAGACCTGTTTTCGATCTTTTTTGGTGACTTCCGGCAGGCTTCTGATCAGCCCCTCGTGCCGGAAGGGAGCGCGCATCTTACAGGAAGAAGTCACGCTTTCAACCCCTGTCGGGGTGGAATTTGGTGGGTCGTGTAGGATTCGAACCTACGACCAATTGGTTAAAAGCCAACTGCTCTACCAACTGAGCTAACGACCCCCTGTTGAGGACTGCGCATTATACGCAGCTGTCCGGGGCTGACAACCCCTTTTTTGCAGTTTTTTTGCAACCGGACGGCTCGGACCAGCCAGCCGTCCGCAACCCCCTGATATCGGGACGGATACCGTCCCTTAAAAGGCCTCAGGCGTAGCGGGTCGGATCGGGCACGCCGGCGTCCCGGAAGCCCTGCTGGCGGTAGTGACAGGAATCACACCGGCCGCAGGCCCGTCCCGCCTCATCGGCACGGTAACAGGACACCGTCAGTCCGTAGTCGACACCCAGCGCCTGGCCGGTACGGATGATCTCGGCCTTGGTCATGTGGAGCAACGGCGCATGGATCTCGAAGGGGTGGGCCGCGGCCGTGGCGACATTGGCCAGTTCCTGGAACTTTTCGATGAACGCCGGCCGGCAGTCCGGATAGCCCGAATAGTCGACGGCATTTACCCCGATATAGATGCGCCGTGCACTCAACACCTCCGCCCACCCCAGGGCAAAGGACAGGAAAGTCAGGTTGCGCGCCGGCACGTAGGTACTCGGAATCTCGGATTGCGCCGGATCGTAGTCGGGCACCGACCGTTCGACATCGGTCAGCGACGAGCCGGTGATCCCGTCCATGTCGATGCGAATGGTGCGGTGCTCGACCGCACCGGCTGCTTGGGCAACGCGCCCGGCCGCTGCGAGCTCGGCACGGTGCCGCTGACCATAGTCGAAACTCAACGCATGCACGGCGTAGCCGTCGGCCCGCGCCATCCAGGCGAGGGTGGCCGAATCGAGGCCGCCGGAGAGCAGGACGATCGCCGGTTCTCGTGTCGCACTCATGACTAACGTCCCGGCTCGTCACCCCAGATCAGCTTGTGCAGCTGCATCTGGAAGCGGATGTCCAGCCCGCTGTCGAGGATCCATTCGGCCAGCGTGCGCGGCGACACCCCTTCGAACACGGGCGAGAACAGCACGGCGAAACGCCGGGTCAGGTCATGCTCGCGGACACGGGCGACAGCCCAGTCGAAATCCTCGCGGGAACCGATCACCACCTTGATCTCGTCGCTGGACTTGAGGTGAGCGAGATTTTCCCAACGGTTACGCGTCTCCTCACCGGAAGACGGGGTCTTGAGGTCCATGACCACGTGAACCCGGGGATCGACCTCGGCGACATCCATCGCGCCGCTGGTTTCGAGGCTGACCTCGTGATCTGCGTCCGCCAATCGTCGCAGCAGGTCGATGCATCCGGGCTGGGCGAGCGGTTCGCCGCCGGTGACACAGACATGCCGGGTGTCGAGCTCGGCCACTCGGTCGAGGATCGACTCGGGCGACATGCGCTCGCCCCCGGTGAACGCGTAGGCGGTGTCGCAATAGACGCAGCGCAACGGGCAGCCAGTCAGCCGCACGAACACCGTCGGCCAGCCGATGTGATCCGACTCGCCCTGCAGCGAACGGAAGATCTCGGTAATCCGCAGGGAGCGGGTGGAGCGGTCGCCCATCTGGTCGAGCGATGGAGTCCCTGCCGCGATCGCCTCGCTCATCCGCCACCCATGCGCGAGAGACGCTGCTTGGCCAGACCGGCCGCCTGCGAATCGGGGTAATCGGACATGACCTCGTTGAACAGCTGCCGCGCCGCCGCCTTGTCGCCCTGCTCCTGGGCGATGTAGCCCATCTTGAGCTTGGCATCCGGGATGCGGCGACTTTGCGGGAACTGCTCGACCAATGCCGCGTAGGCGTCGCGTGCGGCGTCATAGTCCTGCTTGACGTAATAGGTCTCGCCCTTCCAGAAGAACGCGCTCGGCGACCAGCTGCCCTGCGGGTTGGCGTCGATAACCTTCTGGAACGCCTCGATCGCCGCGTCGTAATCGCCGCTCTTCAGCACGGAGAAGGCTTCGTTATAGAGGGCCTGCTGCTCCTCGTCAGTCGCTGGCGCAGCGCCTGAAGAAGCGGTGGCAGCGCCCGAAGCCGCCGCGGCATCGCTGCCAGCGGAGGCGGACGGCGCTTGCGGTGCCGACGGCTGCTCTGGCGCGGACGGGGCGGTAGTGGACGGCTGGGCGCCCGCCGATGACATGGAACTGCCGGCCGCGGCCGACTGCTGCGAGCGGGCGGCCTCGAGGGCTTCCTGCATATCCTCCGACTGACGCTGCAACCGGCGCTCCTGTTCGGAGAGCTGACCGCGCACGGACTGCATCTGACGCTCGAGCGAGTCGACCCGCTGCATCAGTCGCTGGAGGAGCACGGCCTGCCCTGACTGGTTGGCCTCGCCGGCATTGGCCACTGGCGCCGTGCTGGCAGACGTCGTGTCGGCAGGCATGGTGCGCACAGCCGGTCGCTCATCGGCGGTCTTCGCCGTCTCCTCCGAGGACGATCCGCCCCAGTTGAGCCAGCCCGGTGCGTCCTGGGCCATTGCCGCCCCGCTGAGCGAGCAGGCAAAAACGCCGACCGCCAGGGGCAAGCCCCGGCGGCAAAGAGAAACGGATGCGCTCATGGATTTCCTGTCGTCTTTCTTAATCATTGAACGGCCCCCAGACCGGATCACGAACCTTGCCTCGATCGTAACGCAAGGTCTGCGGCTCGCCGCCGATTGCCGGAGAAATCTTCAACACGGAGCCACTGCCGGACTGCGCCGCATAAACGACCATGGCCCCGTTCGGTGCGTAGCTGGGCCGCTCTTCGCTACCGCCACGACTGAGCAGCTTGCGCTCGCCGTCATCAAGCGTCTGCTCGGCGACGAAGAAGCCGTTGTCGTTCCGCACGACCAGCGCCAGGTTCTCGCCATCCGGGGAAACGCGCGGCCCGGCGGCGTAAGGCGCATCGAAGGTCAGGCGCATGGCCCGGTCATCCGGCCCGCTCTGACGAAACACCTGCGGCTGACCGTAACGATCGGAGGTGAACGCCAGGCTGCGGTTGTCCGGGTACCAGCTCGGCTCGGTCTCGATGGCGCCCGAGTGCGTCCATTTTGTCAGGCGGCGGGTATCCAGGTCGATCACGTAGATGTCCGGATTGCTCCCCTTGGACAGGGTCACCGCAATCTTGTCGCCCCGCGGCGACCAGGCAGGCGCACCGTTGATGCCCGGGTAGTCGGTGAGCTGGTAGCGATCACCGGTGGAGAGGTTCTGCACCCAGATCGCCGAGCGGTTGCCCTCGAAGGACACGTAGGCGAGCTTGCCGCCATCGGGCGACCAGCTGGGCGACATGATCGGGTACGGCGACTGGAGCACGGTGCGCGGGTTGGCCCCGTCCGAATCGGCGATCTGCAGGGTGAACACCTTGTTGTCGTCACGGCCGCGTTCGGTGACGTAGGCCAGACGAGTCGAGAACGCCCCACGATCGCCGGTCAGCTCCTCGTAGACGATGTCGCTGATGCGATGGGCGACCGAGCGATCGGCCGAGGTGGCCGCCGTGATCTGGCTGCCGGCCAGGCGCCGGCCGGAGCTGATGTCGATCAGGTAGAACCGGGCCTTCAGGCGGTCGCCCTGCGCCTCGGCCTGCCCCATCACCACGTAGCGGGCATCCCCGGCACGCCAATCATCGATGCGCAGCTGTTGCGGCGAGACCGGCTGCCCCGGCATGGCGCCACGGCCGATCGGAGCGAACAGGCCGGAGCGGGCGAGGTCGTCGCTGACGATCTGTGCCAGATCGTCCACCGAACCGGGCTGATCGAACGGCACCACGGCAATGGGAACGCCGGTCTCGGTACCGCCGGTGATATCGATCTGGAGCGCCGCCCGGGCTGGACCGGTCATCAACAGGACCGCTATCCCGGCCAGTGTCCCGACCATGACGGATACGCGCCGCGCGCGACGAATTAAGGCCACTACGTTCATGACAATCACCCCGGGATCACCCCGTTATTCCGGCTTAAAGCGCAATGTGAGTTCTTCCTGGAAAATCGATTCGAGCTCCGGCTCGGGCAGCGGCGAGGACGCCTCGATCGCCTGCACCACCGAGCGCTCGAACAAGCGGTCACCGTCGCAGCGCTCCACGCTCACGTCGCGCACCCGACCATTACTGTCCTGGCGCACCGTCACGCTGCAAGTCCAGCCGACCTTGGCGCCGG
This sequence comes from Guyparkeria sp. WRN-7, assembly GCF_001641825.1. Taxonomy (GTDB): domain Bacteria; phylum Pseudomonadota; class Gammaproteobacteria; order Halothiobacillales; family Halothiobacillaceae; genus Guyparkeria. The sequence goes on from NZ_LRFH01000001.1 coordinate 4,262, forward strand.
GCGGACGCTGCCAGTTGCGCCGGACCTTCGCCTGGATGGCCGCCGCCCAGCGTCCGAGGGCATCCTGCTCGGCGCGCGCCTGCTGCTCCGCGGCCAATTGCTCGCGAAGGGCACGCTCGCGCGCCTCTCGTTCGGCCTGTTTCCGAGCCGCCTCGGCCTCGCGCCGGGCCTGCTCTTCCGCCTCCTTGCGCGCCTTTTCCTCGGCGGCCTTGCGGGCCTTCTCTTCGGCCTCGCGACGCGCCTTTTCCTCGGCTTCGCGGCGCGCCTTTTCTTCGGCCTCCTTGCGGGCGCGCTCCTCGGCCGCCTTTCGAGCGGCTTCGGCCTCCTTGCGCGCCTTTTCCTCGGCCGCCTTGCGCGCCGCCTCGGCTTCCTCGCGAGCCTTTTCCTCGGCGGCGCGGCGCTTGGCGGCCTCCTCGGCCTCCTTGCGTGCCTTTTCGGCCTCTCGGCGCTCGGCCGCGGCCTTCTCCTGAGCAGCCTGCGCCGCCTCGCGGGCAGCCTTGGCTTCTTCAAGCGCCGCCTGGCGCTCGGCCTCCATCTCTGCCTGCTGTTCCTTGATCTTCGCCAGTCGCTCCGCCTCGGCCTTGGCGGCCTGTTCGCGCTTCTCGCGCAGTTCGGCCAGCTGCTGGGCGCGCGCCTCCTCGGCACGACGGGCGGCGGCCGCCTCCTCGGCGGCCTGCTTCTGTTCCCTGACTTCCTGTTCGCGCGCCTCGCGTTGCTGGCGCATCCGCTCGGCCTGTTTCTCGATCGCCGCCGAGGAAACCGACTCGGCCTCGATGGTCGGCAGATCGGTCGCCTCACCACTGGGCTGGACACGCTCGGGCTGCCAGAGTTCGTGGAAGACAATCGCCAGCGCCAAGAACAGGTGCAGCAGGACCGCCGCGATCACGGCACCAGGCATCCGCGCGAGCATCCGCAACATCGGTCAGCGCTCCTCCGCGTTCGTCTCGGTCGGCCGGGAATCGGTCACCAGCCCCACCTTGGTCGCACCACCCTGCTGGGCGGCCACCATGGCCTGCATCACGTTGTCGTAGTTGGACTCCCGGTCACCCTTGACCAGGACCGGCCCGTCGGGATCGACCTGGCGAGCGGCCGCGACCAGTTCGGTCACGGTCGACAGGCTGACCGGGGCGTCCGGGTTGTCGGCCTTGTTGACGAAATACTCCCCGTCGCGGTTGACGACGATCAGCAGGGGCGGCTCGTCGCTTTCCTCGAGCGGGCTGGCCGATGCCTGCGGCGGCTCGACTTCCACCCCCTGCTGCAGCATCGGCGCGGTCACCATGAAGATGACCAGCAGCACCAGCATCACGTCGATATAGGGAACGACGTTGATCTCGGCGACCATGCGTCGTGTCCGTCGTGTCCGCCGCGCCATGGCTTACTTGCCTCCCAGCTGTCGCTGCAGCAGCCCCAGGAACTCGTCGATGAAGTTCTCGTAGCGCCCGGCGAGCCAGTCGACGCGCTGGGTGTAGCGGTTATAGGCGATCACCGCCGGGATGGCGGCGAACAGGCCCATGGCCGTGGCGATCAGCGCCTCGGCGATCGGCGGGGCAACAGCCGCCAGCGTGGCGCTCTGCATTGCACCGAGATTCATGAAGGCGCTCATGATCCCCCAGACGGTGCCGAACAGCCCGACGTAGGGGCTGACCGAACCGACGGTGGCGAGAAACGGCACGCCTTCCTCGAGCTGGTCGATCTGGCGGTTCTCGGCCACGCGCATGGCGCGCTCGACGCCGCCGATGACATGGTCATGGCGACGCTCCTCGGCCTGGCGCAACCGCTGGAATTCGCGAAAGCCGGCCTCGAAGATCGCCTCGTGCCCCTCGCGCGGTCGCGCCTCGCGGGAGATGCGGTCGTAGAAGTCATTGAGGCTGCCGCCGGCCCAGAAGCTGCGCTCGAACTGACGCACGCCGCTGACGGCACGCTTGTAGACCCGCGCCTTGTGGAAGATGAGCGCCCAGGAGCCGATCGAGGCCAGCACCAGGATGATCAGGACCAGCTGGACGGGCAGGCTTGCCCCGGTGATCAGTTCGACGACGGATGGATCGGAATTCACGCGAAAGACTCCAGGATCGGCTCGGGTATGGGTTTGGGACGAAAGGTCTCGGCATCGACGCAGACCACGCGCACCGACACCTCACACAGGACCGAGGAATCGGCGGAATGTTCCACACGCTGGGTAAAGTCGATGGCCGCTGCACGCAGGCGTGCCACCTCGCAGGTGACATGGAGCGAGTCATTAAATCGTGCCGGTCGGCGATATTCAAGCGAGGCCCGGGCCACCACGAACACCACCTGCTGCTGGTCGCGAAGCGCATCCTGCTCCCATCCGCGGGCACGCAGCCATTCGGTCCGGGCCCGTTCGCAGAAGTTGAGGTAGCGGGCGTGATAGACCACGCCACCGGCGTCCGTGTCCTCGTAATAAACACGCACCGGCCAACGAAAGACGTCGCGACTCGACAAACCTACTGCGCCACCCGATTGCGGCATCGCGTGCTCGTTCACTCCTCGCCTATCGGCTTGATATGTCTCGTCGCTCACTGCGCGGCTCCTTGCAATCGGGCGGCTCGCGACGGTTTGTCGAGCCGCTTACGCATCATCGCGAGGCGTCCCCGTCGCCGGTTCGGCGAGATCGACCGACCACTGCGCCGGCGGCGTGAAACCGAAGTGCTCCCAGGTCTGGCGGGTCGCCATGCGTCCGCGCGGCGTGCGGATCAGAAAGCCCTGCTGGATCAGGTAGGGCTCGAGGACATCCTCGATGGTGTCGCGCGACTCGCCGATGGCCGCGGCAAGGTTGTCCAGCCCCACCGGCCCGCCGTCGAACTTCGTCAGCAGCGTCTCGAGCAGGCGCCGGTCCTGGTGGTCGAAACCGCGCCGGTCGACCTTGAGCATGTCCAGGGCCGCGCTCGCGATGTCGCGATCGACGCGGCCGCCGCCCTTGACGTCGGCATAGTCGCGCACCCGCCGCAGCAGCCGGTTGGCGATCCGCGGGGTGCCGCGCGAGCGCGCCGCGATCTCGCGGGCGCCGTGGGCATCCATCTCCAACTGAGTCAGCCGGGCCGAGCGCTCAACGATGTGCACCAGGTGATCGACCTCGTAGAACTCGAGCCGCTGGATGATGCCGAAGCGATCGCGCAGCGGGTTGGTCAGCATGCCGGCCCGCGTGGTCGCACCCACGAGCGTGAACGGCGGCAGGTCGAGCTTGATCGAACGGGCTGCCGGGCCCTCGCCGATCATGATGTCGATCTGGTAGTCCTCCATCGCCGGGTAGAGGATCTCCTCGACCACCGAGGAGAGGCGATGGATCTCGTCGATGAACAGCACGTCGCCCGGTTCGAGGTTGGTCAGCAGGGCGGCGAGATCGCCGGGGCGCTCGAGCACCGGGCCGGAGGTCTGCTTGAGGCTCACGCCCATCTCGTTGGCGATGATGTGCGCCAGCGTCGTCTTGCCCAGCCCCGGCGGACCGAAGATCAGGACGTGGTCGAGCGGCTCGCCGCGATTGCGCGCGGCCGGGACGAAGATCTCCATCTGCTCGACCACTGCCGGCTGGCCGATGTAGTCGGCCAGTTTCCGCGGCCGCAGGGCCCGCTCGAGGGCCTCCTCGTCGGGGCGGTGCTCGGAGCTGACGAAACGCGCGTCTTCCATCGGTTCAGCCATGGCTTACTTGACCGTCTGTCGCAGGGCGAGGCGGATCAGGGCCTCGGCATCCGCCGCGCCTTCCTTCTCGGCCCGGGTGATCATGCGATTGGCCTCGGCCGGCTTGTAGCCCAGCGCCTCGAGCGCGCTCAGGGCCTCGTCCCGCGGGCTTTCTTCGGCGGGCACGCCGCCGACGGCCGCCGGAGCGGCCGTCCCCGGCGTCTTGTCGAGCCGGTCGCGCATCTCGATGATCAGCCGCTCGGCGGTCTTCTTGCCGATGCCCGGCACCTTGGTCAGCGCGGTGACGTCGTCGTTCATGACGCAGTCGCGGAACTGTGCCTCCGACATGCCCGAAAGCACCGCCACCGCCATGCGCGGGCCGATGCCCGAGACCTTGATCAGGGCACGGAACAGGTCGCGCTCGCGCACGGTGGCAAAACCGTAGAGCAGCTGGGCGTCCTCGCGCACCACCAGGTGGGTGTGCAGGACCACGTCGTCCTCACCCTGGGTGGCGAAGAAGGTCGACATCGGCGCCTCGACCTCGTAGCCGATGCCATGCACGTCCACCAGCAGGAATGGCGGCTTGCGCGTCAGCACGCGCCCGGCCAAACGACCAATCATTTCCGTCCTCCCGACTTGGCCGCGGCGCGGGCCATCAGCGCCGCGGCATCCATGTCACGCCAGCCGCGCGAGTCGCTACGACGGCGATAACGTCGCTGCGAGGCCTCGCGCAGGATCTCGCGGGCCTCGGCATTGCCCCCGCCGGCGGCCACGCCGCCGAAGGCCTGGCTGCGATAGCAGTGACAAAGCGCGACGGCGGCGGCATCCGCCCCGTCGGCCGAGGGCAATTCGTCCAGACCGGCCAGACGCTGGATCATGTGCGCCACCTGGCTCTTGTCGGCCTTGCCGCTGCCGACCACGGCCTGCTTGACCGTCGCCGGCATGTACTCCTCCACCGGCAGGCCGTGTCGTGTCGCCGCCGCGAGCGCCGCGCCGCGGGCCTGGGCCAGCTTGAGCGAGGAGGACTCACTGCGATACATGAAGATCTGCTCGATAGCGCACTCGTGCGGCTGATGGGTCTCGATCCATTCGGAAACCGCATCGAAAACGCCGCCCATGCGGGCGGCAAAGTCACCATGAGATGTGAGGGGCTGGCTCGCGAGCCCCAGGCAGCGCGCCCGACCACGGGCGAACTCGATCACCGCCAGCCCCAGCACGCGGGAGCCGGGGTCGATGCCGAGCACCCGTCGGGCGACGGGTTGCGCTGCCGGTTGCTCAGGCATAGGCCTCGTCCGGGATCTCGCCGTTGTGGTAGACGTCCTGGACGTCGTCGAGGTCCTCGAGCATGTCGATCAGCTTGACCACCTTTTCGGCGGTCTCGCCCTCCACCGGCGCGTTGGTCGCGGCGCGCATGGTGACCTCGCTTTCCTCGGGCGGCAGGCCGGCGTCGATCATGGCCTGCTTGACGTCGCTGTAGGTCTCCGGCGTGGTGGTCACCTCGATCGAGTTGTCGTCGAACACCTCGATGTCCTCGGCACCCGCTTCCATCGCCGCCTCCATGACCGGGTCCTCGTCGCTGCCCGGCGGGTAGTAGAGCACCCCGAGGCGCGAGAACAGGAACGAGACCGAGCCGTCGGTGCCGAGGTTGCCGCCGTTCTTGGAGAAGGCGTGGCGCACGTCGGCGACCGTCCGGGTGTTGTTGTCGGTCATGCCGGTGACGTAGACCGCCACGCCACCCGGCCCGTAGCCCTCGAAGCTGACCTCGACGAAGTCCTGCCCCTCGAGATCACCGGCACCGCGCTTGGCGGCGCGTTCGATGGTGTCCTTGGGCATGTTCGCGGAGAGCGCCTTGTCCCATGCCAGGCGCAGGCGCGGGTTGGCCGCCGGGTCGGCATTGCCACCAGTGCGCGCGGCAACCGTGATCTCGCGGATGATCTTTGTCCAGATCTTGCCGCGTTTCTTGTCCTGCGCCGCCTTGCGGTGCTTGATGTTCGCCCACTTGCTGTGACCGGCCATCTTGTCGTTTCCTCGTCAAATGTGAAGCAACCCCGCCTGGCGGGGATGGGTAAGATTGCGAGCCATTCTATCAAAGCCGGCCGGTCACCCCGACGACATCCGCCGGTCGGTGCGCCACCAGAAGCCCCACATCGCCAACGCGGCGAGATACAGCGTCGCCATACCGACCGCGAGTGCCAGCAGCGAGTCGGCCAGCTGCGCCACCAGCACCCCGGAGACGATGCCGGCGAAGGCCATCTGCGTCGCGGCCTGCAGGGCCGAGGCCAGGCCACGCTGGGCCGGCCAGTAGTCGAGCGCGGTGATATTGAGCGCCGGCATGGTGGTGGCCATGCCCATGACATAGAGCGTGATGGGCGTGACCGTCAGCCACACGCCGTGCACCTGGTCGGCCGGCTGCAGGCTTACCTGCAGCAGGTTGTAGAGCACCGCCAGCCCGCTGATCGAGAGCCCCAGCGCCATGGTCGCAGTCATGCTCAGCCTTCCGGCCAGCCAGCGGGTCATGCGGCTGCCGAGAATCAGTCCGGTCACCAATGGCACGAAGAATTTCCAGAAGTCAGTCTCGCGCTGGCCGAGGTGGTCGATCAGGATCACCGGGGCGGCGGCGACATAAAGGAACATGCCGCCGAACAGCAGGGCGAACACCACGATCAGCTGCATGTAGCGCGGATGGGAAAAGGCGCGCAGGTAGCTTCGGGCGACGAAGCGCGGCGCGAACGACTGGCGTGCCTCGGGCCGGATCGTCTCGGGCAGCAGCCGCCAGATCGCCAGGGCCAGCAACAGGGCGAAGCCGAACAGGAACCAGAACACCGAGCGCCAGCCGAACCATTCGTGCAGCCAGCCGCCGATGATCGGCGCGGCCGCCGGCGCGGCGGCGAACACCAGCATGACATTGGCCATCACCCGCTGGGCATCGGCCCCGGCGAACAGGTCGCGCACCAGCGCCCGGCCGATCACCACCCCGGCACCGGCCGCCAGCCCCTGCCCGACGCGGGCGGCGATCAGCTGCACGAGACTCTGCGAGATGGCGGCCAGCACCGTCATCACGGCGTAGGCCAGCAGGGCCAGCAGGATGACCCGCTTGCGGCCGAAGCTGTCGGCGGCCGGCCCGTAGAACAGCATCATCGAGCCGAAAGCGAGCAGGTAGAGGCTCAGGGTCTGCTGGACGGCTGCCTGGCCGACGCCGAACTCGTCGGCGATGGCGTGGAAGGACGGCAGGTAGGCATCGACGGTGAACGGCGCGAGCATCAACAGCCCGGCGATCACCAGGATCAGCACCGCGGCGCGGCGGCCCTGCGGGGATGTTTCGTCAGGCGCCCCGCTCACGCCTGCGCGAGTTCGCGCACGCCGGAGCGGTAGCGTAGGAAGGTCTTGAGCTGCTGGTGGCCATGCTGGGTGAGGATCGACTCGGGGTGGAACTGCACGCCCTCGATGGCGTATTCGCGATGGCGGAACCCCATGATCTCGTCGACCGAGCCGTCGTCGAACTGGGTCCAGGCGGTAACCTCGAGCACGGCCGGCAGGCTGTCGCGCGCCACCACCAGCGAGTGGTATCGGGTCGCCTCGAACGGGTTCGGCAGCCCCTCGAAGACGCCTTCGCCGGTGTGATAGACCGGCGAGACCTTGCCGTGCATCACCTCGCGGGCCCGCACCACCTGCCCGCCGAACACCTGACCGATCGCCTGGTGACCGAGACAGACGCCAAGGATGGGCAGCTTGCCGGCGAAGTGGCGAATCACCTCCAGCGAGATGCCGGCCTGATCCGGATCGCAGGGCCCCGGCGAGACGACGATGTGGCTCGGCGCCCGGGCCTCGATCTCCTCGATCGTGACCTGGTCGTTGCGCGCGACCCAGACCTCTTCACCCAGCTCGCCCAGGTACTGGACCAGGTTGTAGGTGAACGAGTCGTAGTTGTCGAGCATCAGGACCATTGCGGTTGCCACTCCATCATCAGGGTCGTCTGCTCGCCCGAAAGCAGGCGGCAGGGTGGGCGTAGGGCGATCAGTATAGCCGACGCAAACGTGGCGTCGACGGGGCCGCCTCTCCTCCGGCCCGAGCCGTCGACTCAGTGGTATTTCTCGACAGTGATGTGCCCGGGCTCACGCCGGCGGTGACGACGCAGCCCGCGCGATTCGAGCTGCTGCTGGACCGCCTCGATCATGTCCGAGTTGCCGCACAGCATCACATGAGCATCCTCGGGGCGCAGCGCGATACCGGCCAGCCGCTCGATATCACCCGAGGCCAGCGCTGCCGGGATACGTTCACGCAAGGCGCCGGCAACCACCTCGCGGGTCACGAGGGGCACGAAGGTGAGGCGATTGCCGTGCCGCTTGAGAAGCTCGCGAATCGTATCGTCGTAGACCCGATCCGACACGTGACGCACCGAATGGCACAGCACCACTCGCTCGGCGCGCTGCCAGGGCTCCTCGGTCTTGAGCATGGACAGGAACGGCCCGAGCGCCGTGCCCGTGGCGAACAGCCACAGGCGACGATGCTCGGGCGTCCGCGCCATGGTCATCGTGCCGGTCACCGAGGAATGCACGAACAGGGTATCGCCCGCTTCGAGCCGGGCCAGCCGGGGTGACAGCGGCCCCTCCGGCACGAGGTTGAACAGGATCTCGTGCGGCGTCTCGCCGGGGGCGTTGACCAGCGAATAGGGGCGCGCAATCCGTTCGCCGTCGACGTCCAGCCCGACCCGGACGAACTGCCCGGCCTTGAATGCCGGCAGCGGCGCCTCGAAACGCAGCGAGAACAGACTGTCGTTCCAGCAGATCTTCTCGGTCACTGTCGCCTCAAGCCACTCGCCCATTGTTCACCTCGTTTGGTTGCAGTCCTCTCGTCGGAACCGGGGATGCCCGACCGCAAAAAGTGTAGCGACGCCCTGCCCGCCCCGCAGGACCGGCTGTCAGGCTTGCGCCTGCTTGCGCCGCTGACGACGCTGGTAGAGCGTGATCATCAAGAGTGCCGACAGGATCAGGCCGATGCCGAGCTGCTTGACCGGCCCGGGCGTCTCGCCCAGCACCAGCCAGGCACTCAGCACGCCGATGCCGGGCACCAGTAATGCACCGAAGCCCGCCACCCACGTCGGCAGGTGATGCAGTGAATAGACCCACAGCAGCCAGCCGATCGCGCCGGCAAGCAGGACGTTGTAGAACAATCCCCAGAAGAAATTGGGCGTGGGATCGATGGCGAAAGGCTCGGCCCAGAGCGCCACGCCGACCAGCAACAACCCGCCGTACAGCATCTGCCAGGCCGTCAGGCTCAACAGGTCCGGCTGATAGCGATGGTAATAGCGCTTCTGCCAGATCGCACCCAGCGCCCAGCCGAAGCACGAGGCAAAGGCGAGCCCGACTGCGCCGAGCGCGAGCGCCTTCTCCCATGGCGAGATCAGCAGCACCAGCCCGGGCAACGCCAGGCCAATGGCCAGCAACTGGACGCCGGTGATGCGTTCGTGCAGCGCAAAATGGGCCATCAGCGTCAGCCACAACGGCATCATGAACACGATCACGGCGGTCTCGCCGGCGGCACCGGTCTCCAGCGCCCACATCATGAAACCGACGAAGGCGGCCGTCTGGAACAGACCGATCGGCAGCACGTAGAACAATGGCGGCGGTTGCAGTCGCTTGCCGGCCAGCGGCAGGAGCGCAATCAGCAGCAGTGCCGGCAGGACGGTGCGCAGCGCGGCGAACCAGGCCGGCGAGACATCCGCCAGCACGGCCTTCATCACCACCCAGTTGTAACCCCAGAGAATGCCGAGCAGCAGCAATGCCAGCAGTGGCATCAAGGTAATCGGCGCGCTTGCAGGAATATCGCGATCCGCGACGGGACCGGGGGTCGATTCGTTCATGCGCTCACCGGCGGTTTCGGGAAGGGGCGGCGATGGTAGCAGCCCGCTGTGGTCGACGGGGAGCCGTCCCGCGGGGATGGAACTGGAGCAAGCCAGGCGCATCCCACCTATTGTGTACTTGGCCGTTCCATTTTCACGGCCGCCCCGGGCTTCGACACGTCGGGGTTATCGCGTCAAAAGGAGGTAGCCACATGCTTTCCTGGGCACTCGTGTTCCTGATCGTGGGCATCATCGCCGGCGTGCTTGGCCTGAGCGGCATCGCCGGTGCGGCCACCCAGATCGCCTGGATCCTGTTCGTGGTCGGCCTGATCCTGGCCATCGTCTTCTTTCTCATGGGCCGGCGCCCCCCCGTCTGACCGCTCTCGACTCGGAAAGGCATCGTGAAAACCCCGGCAACGCCGGGGTTTCGTTTTTCGTGCATGCCGACGTCAAAAAAGCGCACTGTCGTCGACACGGCGACATCGAACGATGCGTTGGCTACCATCGGCTGGTGCCATGGATGCCCGGCACGACCAAAGGACGCCTAAAACGAACGACAAAGGAGCCAGTCACATGGAAGCCCAACCCTCTGCCACCGACATCCGCTCGATCATCGAACCGCTCGCCCGCGGCAAATTCTGGATGCAGCTGATCGGCGTGATGATGATCATCTACGGTGCCATCACCGCGCTGTCGATCGTCGGCATCATCATCGCGTGGATCCCCATCTGGGCCGGGGTGGTACTGATGCAGGCCGCCGGAGCCATCCATCGCGCCTACACCACGAACGAGCCCCAGGAGGCGAGCTACGCCATGGGCAAGATCCGGATCTACTTCACGATCTTCGGCGTGCTGACCCTGCTCGGCCTGGTGATGATGATCGTCAGCATGATCTTCGGCATCGGCGCCGGGATGATGGGAGCGGCCAGCTTCTGACGCGCCCCATCGTCTGTGCATGAAAAAGCCCCCGGCCGGAACCGGGGGCTTTTTTCTGTTCGGCGGGAGCGGCCGATCAGATCCGGCCGTAGACCTCGCCGCCCTTCTCGACGAACTCGATCGACTTCTCCTTCATGCCCTGCTTGAGCGCCTCTTCCTCGTCGACACCCAGCTGGTCGGCGTACTCGCGCACTTCCTGGGTGATCTTCATCGAGCAGAAGTGCGGGCCGCACATGGAGCAGAAATGCGCCACCTGGTGCGCCTCCTTCGGCAGGGTCGCGTCGTGGTACTCACGCGCCCGCTCCGGGTCGAGCGACAGGTGGTACTGGTCCAGCCAGCGGAACTCGAAGCGCGCCTTCGACAGGGCGTTGTCGCGCACCTGCGCACCCGGGAAGCCCTTGGCGAGATCCGAGGCGTGCGCGGCGATCTTGTAGGTGATCACGCCCTCGCGCACGTCGTCCTTGTCCGGCAGGCCGAGGTGCTCCTTCGGCGTGACGTAGCAGAGCATCGCCGTGCCGTACCAGCCGATGTTGGCCGCGCCGATGCCGCTGGTGATGTGGTCGTAGGCCGGCGCGATGTCGGTGACCAGCGGCCCGAGGGTGTAGAACGGCGCCTCGAAGCAGTCCTCGAGTTCCTTGTCCATGTTCTCCTTGACCATGTGCAGCGGCACGTGGCCCGGGCCCTCGATCATCACCTGCACGTCGTGCTTCCAGGCGATCTGGGTCAGCTCGCCCAGGGTCTTCAGCTCGGCGAACTGCGCCTCGTCGTTGGCATCCGCGAGGCAGCCCGGGCGCAGGCCGTCGCCCAGCGAGAAGCTGACGTCGTAGGCCTTCATGATCTCGCAGATCTCGTTGAAGTGCGTGTAGAGGAACGACTCCTCGTGGTGGGCCAGACACCACTTGGCCATGATCGAGCCGCCGCGCGAGACGATGCCCGTGACCCGCTCGGCGGTCATCGGCACGTAGGCCAGGCGCACGCCGGCGTGGATGGTGAAGTAGTCGACGCCCTGCTCGGCCTGCTCGATCAGCGTGTCGCGGTAGATCTCCCAGGTCAGGTCCTCGGCCTTGCCGTCGACCTTCTCCAGCGCCTGGTAGAGCGGCACGGTGCCGATCGGTACCGGCGAATTGCGCAGGATCCACTCGCGGGTCTCGTGGATGTGCTTGCCGGTCGACAGGTCCATGATGGTGTCGCCGCCCCAGCGGATACCCCAGACCATCTTCTCGACTTCCTCGGCGATGCCGGAGGTGACCGCCGAGTTGCCGAGGTTGCCGTTGATCTTGGTGCGGAAGTTCCGGCCGATGATCATCGGCTCAATTTCCGGGTGGTTGATGTTCGCCGGGATGATCGCGCGGCCGCGGGCGATCTCGTCACGGACGAACTCCGGGGTGATCTCGTCGGGGATCGCCGCACCGAACGACTCGCCCTTGTGCTGACGCAGCAGCGCCTTGTAGCGCGGGTCGGCACGCATCTCCTGGAGACGGTTGTTCTCGCGGATCGCGACGTATTCCATCTCCGGGGTGATGATCCCCTGGCGCGCGTAGTGCATCTGGCTGACGTTGGCGCCGGCCTTGGCACGACGCGGCGGGCGGATGTGCGAGAAGCGCAGGTTCTCGGTCTTCTCGTCTGTCAGGCGTTCCTGGCCGAAGCGCGAGGTCGGTCCGTCGAGCTGCTCGGTGTCGCCGCGCTCGTCGATCCACGCCTGGCGCAGCGGCTCGAGGCCCTTGAGCAGGTCGATCTCGACGTCCGGATCGGTGTACGGCCCGGAGGTGTCGTATACCGGGATCGGCGGGTTGGAAACGATGCCGGAGTCGTTCTGCGTCGCCGTCTGGGAAATTTCGCGATACGGGACACGGATGTCAGGGCGCGAGCCCACCGAATAGCGCTTGTGGCTGGCCGGGAACGGCTCGATCACCGTCTCGGAGAGTTTGGCCGTTTTCTGCAGGAAATCGCTCGGGATTGCGCTCATGTGTGCTACCTCGTGGGCCACCTTGTTCAATGGGGGCATGCACGACGAGCGCCGACTGGACACGATGAGGAGTACTCGGTTGTGCCAGACAGACTTCCCTACGCCGATGCAAGCCGGATCAGGTTCCGAGGGTGTTTCTCAGCCGCCGGACCACCCCTGCGGGATCGTCGGCAGCACCCCTAGTCTGTGTGTGACGACTGCCCCAGCTTGCGCTGAAACAGTCCCATCAAGGGGCGCAACGCTACCCCAGCGGACAGAAAACAACAAGTTCCCGCACCGCTTTCAGACACTTAGGCGCGCTACCCGCCTCGCATCACCCGCTGCGGGAAGTTGCCCAGGCGGGGGAAAACCCGTAAATTACCGCGCACTCAATTTCCCGACGACGAGCCTCATCATGCCCACCGACATCGAACTGGCCCGCTTCAACATGGTCGAGCAGCAGATCCGCCCCTGGGACGTGCTCGACAAGCGCGTTCTGGAGGTGTTCTTCAACGTCCCGCGCGAGCGCTTCGTCCCGGACGCCGAGCGCGTCCACGCCTTCGCCGACGTCGCCGTGCCGATCGGCCATGGCCAGACCATGCTGCCGCCGGTGGTCGAGGGGCGAATCCTGCAATACCTGCAGATCCAGCCGAACGAGCGCGTGCTGGAAATCGGCACTGGCAGCGGCTTTTTCACCGCCTGCCTGGCCTCGCTGGGCAACAGCGTGCGCTCGGTCGACCTGTTCGAGGACTTCACCGAGCGCGCCGGCGGGCTGCTCGCCGAGCTGGGCTTCGAGCGCGTGGTGCTCGAGACCGGTGATGCCCACAACGGCTGGGCCAACGACGAGCGCTTCGACGTGATCGTCTTCACCGGCGCGCGCGCCAGCATGCCGGAGGCCTCTCTCCGCCAGCTCAACGTCGGCGGCCGTCTGCTCGCCATCACCGGCACCGGCCCGATACAGACCGTTTCCATGGTCACCCGCGAATCCGAGACCCAGTTCCGCACCGATTCGCTGTTCGAGACCCGCACGGCCTACCTGATCGGCGCCGAGCCCCAGCCGGCATTCTCCCTCTGAGACGCCGGCCGCCGCCCTGCGGGCAAGGCGTGATCTGACGAAACGGCCCCGGTATCTCGACCGGGGCCGTTCTGCGTTAAGCTCGACATTACCGTCAGGGGATGCGGCGGGGCCGATCGACGGCCCGCCTCGCGCCCCGACAAGCGCTCTGGCGTTGGGCCAGGCGCTGGGGTATCGTGCCGATAGTTAGCAGGCTAATAAATTACGCATCCAACCCGTCCGAGGACCCACGACCATGCCAGTCCGTCGCCTCAAACCCGCAACCGGCCGGGGCGCCACCCGCAGCCTTGCCCGACCGTTCCGCCGTGCCGCCCTGTCGGTCGCCATCGGCGCGAGCCTCTCGCTGGCAAGCGGCGCGGCAGCGGCTGCCGACCTCCTGGACATCTACGCCCTGGCCGAACAGAACGACCAACAGCTGCGGTCGGCACAGCAGCAGCGGCTCTCGGTCGAGCAGAACATTCCGATCGAGCGGGCCGACCTCTTGCCCCAGGTCGGCGGCACAGCGGGCGTGAACTACACGCATACCCGCTTCCTCGACGGCGCCGCCGGCAGCTCGGACGTGATCAAGGGCAGCGGCCGCAACATCGCGCTGAATCTCTCGCAGACGATCTACAACCGCACGGAGAACCTGCAACTCGACATCGCCGAACTGCAGGTCCGCCAGGCCGACATCGACTACGAACAGGCGCGCCAGGACCTGATCCTGCGCACCGGCCAGGCCTACTTCCAGGTACTCAATGCCGACGCCCAGCTGCAGCTGGCCAAGGCGAACCGCACCGCGCTCAAGCGCCAGCTCGAACGCGCCCAGCGCCAGTACGAAGTGGGCCTGGTGGCCGTGACCGACGTCGCCGACGCCCAGTCGCAGTACGACCAGGCCAATGCGCAGATCATCGCGGCCCGCAACGCGCTCAACAACGCCGAGGCGGCGCTGGCGACCATCATCGGCAAGAACGAGACGGAACTGGACGACATCCGCACCAACCTCGATGTCACCACCCCGCAACCGGCCGATCCGCAAGAGTGGATCGACCTGGCACTGGAGCAGAATCTCGGACTGCAGAGCGCGGTCGTCGGCACCCGGATCGCGCAGCAGAATGTCGACATGGCCCGCTCGCAGCGCGCGCCGACCGTCAGTCTGGAAGGCAGTTACGGCTATGACAACAGCCCCAGCCAGTTCAGTGGCCGCAGCGAGACGCTCAACGGCCAGGTGGGGGTGCAACTGAACCTGCCTATCTACACCGGTGGGCGCATCAACGCGCAGTCACGTCAGGCCGCCTTCGACTACCAGCGCAGCCAGTTCGACCTCGAGGCCCAGCGCCGCCAGGTACGCCAGCGGACCTCCGACAGCTACCGTGGCGTGCAGACCTCGATCAGCGAGATCACGGCGTTCCAGCAGGCGGTCGAATCCGCCCGCACCAGCCTGGTGGCCACCGAAGCCGGCTACGGTGTGGGCACGCGCACGATCGTCGACGTCCTGAACGCGGAGCTGCGGGTATTCGAAGCCATGGCCGACTACCTCGACGCCCGCTACAGCTACATCACCAACCTGCTGCAGCTGAAGGCCGATACCGGCCAGCTGACGGTCGCCGACCTCGAGGCGATCAACCGCCAGCTCACCGAGCAGAAAACCAATGCCCTGATCGCGCCGCTGATGAGTTCCTCGAAGGGCGAAGGGGCGAGCTCGGCCGAGACCGAGATGATGCAGCGCGTCCTCGAGCGCGCTCGCCGGACGGTCGACGGCGGGCAATAACCGGCCAGCTCAGTCGCCGGCCTCGAGCCACGTCGCCAGACGGTCGGCCAGCCGCTCGGCCGCGCCGCGATGACCGGCGATCACGGCACGAGCGCGCTCGCCAGCCGCCGCCCAGGGCGCCGGTGCATCGAAGCACTCGATCACCGCCGCAGCGAGTGACTCCGCGTCCGCCACCTCGCGCTCGCCGCCGGCATCCGCCAGTGCGGAGAACACCGCCCGGAAATTGTGCACATGAGGCCCCGTCAGCACGGCCCGTCCTACCGCCGCCGGCTCCAGCGGGTTGTGCCCGCCGACCGGTTCGAGCGAACCGCCCATGAAGACGACCGGCACCTCGGCGAAGCGCTCGCCCAGGATCCCGGCCCGGTCGATCACCTCAACGTCCGCATGCCCGGCCTGCCCGCCGGCCTGCCAAGGCCGCACCGAGAATCCCGCCGACTCGACCTGCCGCATGACCTCCGCGGCACGCTCCGGGTGGCGCGGCACCAGGATCAGGCGTGCATCGGGATACGATTCGCGAATGCGTGCCTGGGCCGCCAGCACCTGCGCCTCCTCGCCCGGGTGGGTACTGGCCGCCAGCCAGGTATGCGCCCGCTCGTCCGGGACGGGCGGTATCGTCTCGGCCACCGGCAGGTCGAACTTGAGATTGCCGCAATCGGCCGTCCGGGGCGCCCCCAGCGCGGCGAATCGCTCACGGTCCTGGTCGGACTGCGCGCAGATCAGATCGATACCGGCCAGCACCTCGCGCAGCAGCGGCCCGCCCCAGCGCCGGTATCGGGCAAAGGAGCGGTCGGAAAGGCGGGCGTTCGCGACCATCACCGGCACGCCGCGGCGGTTCGCCTCGCGCACCAGGTTGGGCCACAGCTCGGTCTCCATTACCACCATGACGCGCGGACGCAACCGCCGCAGCACGCGCCGCTGCACGCCTGCATAGTCGTAGGGGGCATAGAAGTGGGGCAGCCCGAGCGACCGGGCCGCCTCGGCACCGGTCTCGGTCGTGGTGCTCAAGACGATCGGCAGATCCGGCCAGCGCGCACGCAACGCCGCGACCAGCATCCCCGCCGCACGCGCCTCGCCCAGCGAGACGGCGTGCAGCCAGATACCGCCCTGCGGCAGCCCGTCGCGCAGCCGGCCGAACTGCTCGAACCGACGCCGTCGGCCGGAGCGAGCCTGCCGGTAGCGACGCCAGGCATCCCAGACGAGCCAGGGGGCAAGCAGGCCGAGCGCGAGTTGATACTGCCAGCGCCTCACGCCGACACCACGGGACCAGGAGACGACGAGGGCGGCCGGCAGACGAATCGATTCAAATGCATGTCGATCATTATCCCTGAGGGAGGGACCGATTGAACAGGCAAGGCAAGGTCGGCATGCGCATTCCTATTCGGCCGGCGCTTCCCTAAAATGCCAGCCCATGGACCACACGCCCGCCTCAACACGCCTGCGAGCCGCCCGCTTCGCCCTGTCGCTGCTGCCGCGCCTGATCGCGGCCCTGCCGCAGCGTGGCCGGCTGGCACTGGGGCGGTCGATGGGCTGGCTGATGGCGCGAGTGCTGCGAAAACGCCGCCACGTGATGCATGCCAACGTGGCGGTCGCCTTCCCGGAATGGAGCGCCGCGGCGCGCGAGACGTTGATCGAGACCCATTTCCAGCGACTCGGCGAGGGCATCTGCGAGGGATTCTGGGGCTGGTTCGGCGACCTCGAACGCGTTCCCGAGTACCGCATCATCGGGCTGGAGCATCTCGAGACGGCACAGGCCCGCGGCCAAGGCGTGATTCTCAACGCCGCCCATGTCGGCGACATGGAACTGGGCGTCTACTTCGTTTCGCGACATGCCCCGATACACGCCGTCTACCGCCCCAACAACAACCCGGCGATCGACAGCCTGATCAACCAGGGGCGGGAAAAGCACCTGGCCGACTTGATTCCGCGCGACGACACCCGTCGCATGGTGCGCGCCCTGCGTGCCGGCGGCGTGCTCTGGACCGCGCCGGACCAGAACTACCACGGCAAGACCAGTGCGTTCATCCCCTTCCTCGGCGTGCCGGCAGCCACCAACACCGCCATGCCGACGCTGGCCCGCATGGGACGCGCCACTATCCTGCCCTACCACGTGCGCCGCTTCGGCACCCGTTACGAGCTCGAGATCGAGGCACCGCTCGAGGGCATCCCCAGTGGCGACGATGTCGCCGACACCCGGCGCCTGGTCGAGCGGCTCGAGGCAGAGGTCCGGCGCCACCCCGAGATGTATCTCTGGGGGCACCGCCGCTTCAAGACCCTGCCCGAGGGCTATCCTCCGCTTTACTGACGGAGTCGGCCTTGCCGCAACGCTCCAGCTCCCAGAGCTTGGCCTGGCGCAAAAAGCGGCTGTAGGCATAGTTCATCGCGTAGATGTAGCCGACCAGGCCCGCCCGCCAGAAGCCCTTAGTGAAATAGCCAAGCAGGAACGAAAGCCAGAAGTCGGCCACCAGCCGCAACCCCGAGCCACGACGCCCCTTGCGGCGCATGTCCTCAGCCTGCATCGCCGTGTAGCCGTCCATCTTCTGCAGACGGTGCGACAGCGAGCGGGTCGAGTCGTGGGCAATCCGGCCGGAAAGCTCGCCGATGCGGGCGCCCTTCTCCATCTGCACCCGGTCGTGCACCGGGCTTTCGCTGTAGCGCCCCCGTGAGCGTCGGTACAGCCGCACCGGCAGGTACTGGGCCTTGCGACTGATCCGCTCGCTGCAGAGAAAGCGGTCGTGGATCGGCAGACGGAAGGCATCCTCGCCCGGGTCGCCCTCGAAACGTGCGGCGATCTCGTCGCGCAGCTCGGGCATCAGGCGCTCGTCGGCGTCGATATTGAGGACCCAGTCGTTGCGGGCCAGCTCCTCGGCGTACCGCTTCTGCCGCCCGTAACCCGGCCAGTCGTGGTGGACCACTCGCGCACCGAGCCCCTCGGCGATCGCCTCGGTACCGTCGCTGCTGCCGGAGTCGACGACGATCACCTCGTCGACAAGGTCGATCACGCTCTCGATGGCCGGGCCGACGCGGTCGGCCTCGTCCTGCGTGATGATCGTGACGGAAATGGGCAACTTCGGGGGCATCATCACCTCGGCGAAAAGGGGCGTGGCAACGCCATCTGCGGCGGTGCGATGTGAGATCATAGCAACACACGACACCCGAACCGGACGACACGCCTCGCGATGCGCATTGCCCAAGTCATGTTCAGCAAGGGGTTCGGCGGCGCCGAACGCTATTTCGTCGACCTGTGCCTGTCACTGGCCGAGCGCGGCCACGAGGTGCTGGCGATCACCCACCCGGAGTCGGCCAGCCGCCGTCATCTCGAAGGCAAGCCGCGGATCCGCGTGGTACCACTGCGGGTGCGTGGCAACCAAGACTGGCTCAAGCTCTGGCCGCTGGCGCGCGCCATCCGCGCATTCCGCCCCGACATCGTCGAGGCCCAGCTCAGCCGCGCCGGGCTGTACCTAGGACGCATCAAGCGCTGGCTGCCGGCGCCACTGGTCACTCACGTCCACAACTACCTCGACCTGAAATACTTCCGTCAGGTCGACTTCTTCACCGCGGCGACCGACGACCAGGCGCGTCACCTGCGCGAGCTGGGCGTGGCCGACGAGCGGGTCACGGTGGTGCCGAACTTCTCGATGTTCCCGCCGCGCGAACGCGCCGCCGGCGAGACGACCACGGCGGTGCAGCTGCTGGCGTTCGGCCGCTTCGTGCACAAGAAGGGCTTCGACGTCCTGCTCCGCGCGGTCGCCCGCCTGCCCGACCGAAACGCCTGGCGGCTGGTGCTGGCCGGCGACGGGCCGGACCGCGACAAGCTGAACGCGCTGGCCGACGAGCTCGGCATCCGTGACCGGGTCGACTTCCCCGGCTGGATGGAGGACGTCACGCCGCTGCTGGACCAGGCGGACCTGTTCGTCCTGCCCTCGCGCCACGAGCCCTTCGGCATCGTGGTGCTGGAAGCCATGGCGCGGGGCACCGCGATTGTCAGCACGCGAACCGAGGGGCCGGTGACCATCCTCGATTCGACCACTGGCTGGCTGTGCGCGATCGACGATGCCGCGGACATGGCCGCCCAGCTCGAGGAGGCCATCGGCAACGATGCCGCTCGGGCCGAGCGCGCCCAACAGGCTTTGGCGCGCTACCGCGAGCGTTATTACGTCGATGCCGTGCTGCCGCAGATGGAGGCCGGCTACCGCCAGGCCCTCGCGCTGACCGACGGTCAGGGGCGCTCGGCGGCGAGCGACTGATACAGGGCGAGCGTTTCGTCCTGCATGCGAGCCAGCGTGAACGGCACGGCCTCGGTCACGCTCGGCGCCCCGTCATGCCACCACTGCGCGAGCCGCTCGACCGCCTCGTCGACCGCGCCCGGTGCAATCCGGCCATCGGGGTAGACCTGCCGCAGCTGCTCGCCCACCCCACCGTGGTCGTAACCGAGCACCGGCCGCCCCAGAGCCAGCGCCTCGGTGACGGTGCGACCGAACGACTCGGGCTTGCGCGTCAGCGACAGCACCACGTCGCTGATCGACAGAATCTCGCGCAGATCCCCACGTGGGCCGAGCCAGGTGACGTCCTCATCAAGCCGGAGCTCGGCGATGCGCGCCTGGACATCCTGCCAGTACGCCTGCCGCCGCGGGTGCACCCCGCCGGCGAGCAACGCGTGCACCGGCACGCCCCGCGCCTTCAGCCCCTTGAGGATCTCGAGCAGGTCGCGATGCCCCTTCAATTGGGTGATCCGCCCCGGCAGGGTAATGAGCCAGCGGTCCGCCAGCGCGGGGTGCTCGGCGAAGAAGCGCTCGCGCCAGTCCGCATCCGGCCGGAAGGCGGGGTGATAGTCGGCCGGGTCGATCCCGCGGTAGATGCGCACGATCCGCTCGGGATCGACGTTTCTGTAGTTGCGGCGGATGTACTCGACGATGCTGTCGGAGACGGCGATGACCCGCTCGCCCTTGGTCATCACCGCACTGTAGCGGCCGGGCGAGTAGGCCCCGTGCACGGTGGTCACCAGGCCCGGTCGAGTGGCCGCCGTCATGCCCTTCCAGGCGAGATAGCCGATCCAGGCGGGCAAGCGCGAGCGCAGGTGCAGGATGTCGACCCCCTCGTCACGCAACAGGCGGCGCACGACGGGAATGTAGCGCAGGGTTGCCAGCGACTTGCGACCGACCGGCAGGGTGATGTGCTCGCCCCCCAGCGCCTCGAGCTCCTCGACCAGCCGGCCGCCCTCGGAGACGACGATGGCGCGATGACCGGCACGCACCAGCGCCTCGGCGATCTCGAGCGTGCCGCGCTCCACGCCGCCGCCGTCGAGGGCGGGCAGCATCTGCACCACGGTCAGTCGTTTCTGGTTGGCGGTCGTCACCGGGTGGTCTCCTCGATCGGTTCGCCGGCGGATGCCCGGCGCAAAAGGATGGCTTCGGAGGCTATCATGCCCGCATGCCGACACATCCCGACACCGTCAACGAGATCTGGGCCGTCACCACCGGCGAGGCGGGCATGGCCAACCAGGCCCGCGGCCTGGCCGAGGCCGTCGCCGAGTGCACCGGCTGGCCGGTGGTGCAGAAGACGATTCGTCTACCCCGCCCCTGGCGCTGGTTGCCGATGCACTGGGTGCCCGATCCGCTGGGCAAGCTCAGCCCCGACGCGGACCGACTCGCCCCGCCCTGGCCGCGGGTGCTGATCACCTGCGGCCGACGCAGTGCCGCCGCCTCGATCGCGGTACGCCGCGCCAGTGGCGGACGCTGCTTTACCGTCCACGTGCAGGATCCGCTGATCCCGCCGCGCCACTTCGACCTGGTGGTGCCGCCGCGCCACGACGGACTGACCGGGCCGAACGTCCTGCCAACGCGCGGGGCGATCCACCACGTCACCCAGGCCAAGCTCGATGAGGCGGCCAAAACCTTCCGCGCCAGTTTCGAGTCGCTGCCACGCCCGTGGATCGGGGTGCTGCTGGGCGGCTCCAACCGCACCATGACCCTCACGCCGGAAAAGACCCGCCAGATCGGCAAGCAGTTGGTCCAGGCCGCCCGAGACAGTGGCGGATCGATTATCGTCACGCCGTCGCGACGCACGGGGGAGGAAAACACGCAGGTGCTGGCAGAGACCATCGCGAACGTGCCACACCTGCTGTGGCGCGGCGAGGGACCGAACCCCTACTTCGGCATCCTGGGCCTGGCGGACTATCTGGCGGTCAGCGGCGATTCCGCCTCGATGGTCTCGGAGGCCGCCTCGACCGGGAAACCGCTGTACGTGATCGACTTCGGCCGCTACTCGAAACGCCTGGCGCGCTTTCACCGCGAGCTGCGCCAGGAAGGGGTGACGCGCGCCTTCGACGGCCGGCTCGAGCGCTGGGACTACCAGCCGGTGGACGACACCCGCGAGGTGGCTGAGATGATCTGCGAACGGGTGACGGACGCCGACTAGCGCCCGCCGTTTCGACCCCGAATCAGTCGACGAGCTTGTAGACCGCGCTGCAGTAGATGCAGCGGGCCTGGTCGCCCTTGTGCTCGAGGTGGATGTAGACCCGCGGGTGCGAGTTCCAGACGGCCTCTTCCTCGCGCGGGCAGTAGACCGGCAGGTCGGCCTGGGTCACCTCGATTACCCGGTCGGCGTTAGGGGTCTTGAAGTCCTGCGGGTGGGATGCGGTATCCGGATTCATGCACGTGCCTCCACGTAGTCGAGCCAGTTGTCTGCCAGCGGGGGATAGCGCCCCTCGACGAGATCGAAGTAGGTGCTCTGCAGGCGCTCGGTGATCGGGCCGCGCACGCCGCTGCCGATCGGCCGGTCGTCGACCTCGCGGATCGGGGTGACTTCGGCGGCGGTGCCGGTGAAGAACGCCTCGTCGGCGATGTAGACCTCGTCGCGGGTGATGCGCTTTTCCACCACCGGGATGCCGAACTTGTTCGCCAGCGCGATGATGGTCCGACGGGTGATGCCGTCGAGCGCGGCGGTCAGGTCCGGGGTGTAGAGCACGCCGTCGCGCACCAGGAAGATGTTCTCGCCCGAGCCCTCGGCGACGAAACCCTGCGTGTCGAGCAGCATCGCCTCGTCGTAGCCGGCGGCGGTGGCCTCGCGCAGCGCCAGCATGGAGTTCATGTAGGCGCCGTTCGCCTTGGCCTTGCACATGGTGACGTTGACGTGGTGGCGCGAGTAGCTCGAGGTGCGGATGCGGATGCCCTTCTCGATGTTCTCCGCACCGAGGTAGGCGCCCCAGTGCCAGGCGGCGACCATGACGTGCACCTTGAGGTTGTCGGCGCGCAGGCCCATGCCTTCGGAACCGTAGAAGGCCATCGGCCGGATGTAGGCGCTCTCCAGCCCGTTCTCGCGCACGACCTGGCGTTGCACCTCGTTGAGCTGGCTCTCGCTGTAGGGCAGCGTCATGCCGAGGATCTTGGCCGAGTTGTGCAGCCGGCGGGTGTGATCCTCGAGGCGGAAGATCGCGGTGCCCTGCTCGGTCTTGTAAGCGCGCACGCCCTCGAACACGCCCATGCCGTAATGCAGGGTGTGGGTGAGTACGTGGGTCTTGGCCTCGCGCCATTCGACCATCTCGCCGTCCAGCCAGATCAGGCCATCGCGATCTTCCATCGACATTGCAGTACGCCTCGCAGAGCAGTTAACCGGTGCCGCGCGCCGGCGACGAACCGCCGCGCGCAAACCCGCGAGTTTACCACTCCGAAGAGATTTCCGGCAGTGGCGACGGCAAGCCTAGTGCGCCAGCTCGACCCGGTCGCGGCCGCGCTGCTTGGCGTGGTAGAGCGCGGCATCCGCTCGCGCCAGCAGCGTATTGGCAGTGTCTCCGTCGCGGAGTTCGGCCACCCCGAGACTGACCGTCCCGCCGGGCCCCAGCTCCGAGGCGGAACCGGTTCGGTAGGCCTCGCGAATGCGTTCGGCCACGACCGTGGCCTGCGAGAGGTTCTGGCCGGGCAGGAGAATCACGAACTCCTCGCCACCGTAGCGGAAGCACATGTCCTCGTGACGGACGGTGGCCCGCATCACCCGGGCAAGACAGCGCAGCGCATCGTCCCCGGCCAGGTGGCCATAGCGGTCGTTGTAGTCCTTGAACAGATCCGTATCCAGGACGACCAGGCTCAGCGGTTGATGGTTGCGTGAGGCGGTGGCGATGGCTTGCTCGAGGCGCCGGTCCAGTGCACGCCGGTTGTACAGTCCGGTCAGGCCATCCTGCTCGCTGAGAAAGCGGTAGCGGTCGCGCTCTCGTTCGAGCACCGCCTCTTCCCGCTGCTTGTGGCGGATCCGGCTGCCCAGCGCGAAGGCGAGCAGCAGCGCCTGGGCGAGCGAGCCCAGCGGCAGCGCCACCGTCAACCACGCCGCGTAGGGCAGCACGCCGAGCAGCAACCCCAGGTAGAGCAGCACGGCGGCGGCAAACACCGCCCAACCCACGAGCAGGTTGAACGCCGGATGGAAACCGCGACGCATGGCACGCCAGGCCGCCCACAGGATGCACAGCACCGCCGCGATGGCGATGGCTGCCACGATCTCGAAGGAGATCACGCCGGGCAGCCAGGCCGAGGCAGGTACCGAGAAGACCGCCAGCCCCATGATGCCCAGCAGCACCGGGTCGAGCAGACGGTCGTCGCTCCGGGTACGCAGGAAACGTCGCACGAACCAGATCCCGGAAAGCACCATCAGGGCCACGGCCAGTTGCGCGTGCCCGGCCGGGGGAATCGACTGCAGGACACCGGGCAGAAGCGGCGTGAGGATGTTGTAGCGCAGCCCGATGTAGAGCACCGTTGCCGCGAGGAAGGCGGCGTACCCGAGGTAGGTGCGCTCGCGTACCGCCAGCATCAGGAAGAGGCTGTACGCCGCCATGCCCAGCATCGCCCCCAGATAGACGCCGAACAGCAGGTAGCGAACCAGCATCCGTGTCCGCTCGTCCTCCAGCGACCCGAGGGTGAGGCGCATGGCCGTCGGCCCATCGGCGCTCAAGTGCAGCAGGAACTCGCGCTCCCCCTCGAACATGGGAAGCAGGCGCCCCGGGTCACTGGGCATGGCGAGCAGGCCACCCGGACGCTCGGCCTCACGCAGCTCCAGCAGGATGGGCTCGCCACCCGGCCCCTCCGGCCCGACGAGGTAAAGACGGAAATCACGAAAGTACGGCCAGCGCACCGACAGCCAGCGACCGTCCCGGATCTCGCCGCCATCCACTCGCAGTCGCAACCAGACATGGCCCTGGAAGGGCCCGAGATTCAGGGTGGCCCGGGACATTGGGCGATAGTCGAGGTCGAGCGCCTCGACCGGGGAAACGTGCTGGTCGGCCGAAGCCCATTGCACCTGATTCAGGCGCGAGTCCTCGGCCTGAGCGAACGGTGCGAGCAGGAGAAGGGCCACCAGGATCGCCCATGACCACAGCAAGGCCGAACGACGCCCCCTCATCCAAACCATCGCACAGGCCGAGCGCGATCCACCTGCGCTCCATCCCGTGACATCCAAACACGGCATGCTCGATCCCCGCATCCGGCGGCATACGAGCCGCCCTGTCCGCGTCACCCCCATTCGGTGACACGATAATCCATTACATACGGGTCACTGTATTCCGGGCGCGGCCGTCGGGCAATAGTGGCGGTTGTCAGCCGGGGGCGCGGCGCGGCGGGGTCGTCTCGATGCCGGCCTCGTCGAGCTGGCGACGAACGGCGGGCACCTTCTTGCCGGGGAGGGGCCCCAGGATCACACGGTGATACTGGCGACCGTCGACGGTAGCGGTCGCCACGCGACTTTCCACACCCAGGAGTGCCAGCGCCGCCTTGCGGGCATCGGCATCCTTGGCCTTGCGGAACGAACCGGCCTGGATCAGGTAGCCGGTTTCGGCGTCGAGGCTCGGCTCGTCCGGCACGGCGGGCGCGTCCTCCTGCTCGGGCCTCGACGCTGGCGGGGGCTGGTTGCCCTCCTCGGGCAGGAGGGTATAGAACTGGAATTCGGATTCCGGCGCGACCGGTTGCTTTTCGGGCGGCTTCTCGACACTGCGGGTGTCCGTCTGCCCCGTCTCGGAGACGGCCGACCGACTGTTCTTCTCCGCGGTCAACCGGGCCAGGACGGCCACCAGGGCCACCAGCAGAACGAGCGCGATCAGCAGCGCCCACTTCGCGCCGCGGTTGCCGTTCGAACGCGGGCGGTTCACCTTCTTTCGCCCCCGGTTGCTCATCGCCGCATCCCCCCGCTCACATCTCGTCCGGAGCGTTGACGCCGAGCAGCGTCAGGCCGTTGGCCAGCACCTGGCGCGTGGCCACGACCAGGTTGAGACGTGCATTACGCAGCGGGGCATCATCGCCGAGCAGGAAGGCGTGGGCGTTGTAGTAGCTGTGAAAGTCCTGGGCGAGATCACGCAGGTAGTGCACCAGCTGATGCGGCTCGTGCGCCTTGGCGGCCCGCTCGACCAGCGCCGGGTACTGCGACAGGCGCTTGAACAGCGCCTGCTCGTGCGATTCGGTCAGGCGCGCGTAGGCATCGCGGCCGGCCTCCGGTTCGTGCTCGAAACCGCGCAGCGGCAGCTGTCGCAGCACCGAGGCCACCCGCGCGTGGGCGTACTGGATGTAGTAGAGCGGGTTCTCGTTGCTCTGGCTCTTGGCCAGGTCCAGGTCGAAGTCGAGGTGCTGGTTGGCCGCGCGCATCACATAAAAGAAGCGTGCCGCATCGTTGCCGACCTCCTCGCGCAGTTCGCGCAGGGTGACGAAGCTGCCCGAGCGGGTCGACATCGGCACCCGCTCGCCGCCGCGATACAGGATGGCGAACTGCACCAGCGAGACGGTCAGCCGGTCAGCCGGCTTGCCCAGCGCGGTCATCGCCGCCTTCACGCGCGGCACGTAGCCATGGTGGTCGGCACCCCAGATGTCGATCACCTCGTCGAAACCGCGATCGAACTTGTCGAGGTGATAAGCGATGTCGGAGGCGAAATAGGTGGTCTGGCCGTTGTCGCGGCGCACCACGCGATCCTTGTCGTCGCCGAAGTCCGTCGAGCGGAACCACAGCGCCCCGTCGCGCTCGTAGAGGAGCCCCTCGGCCTCGAGCCGCTCGATGGCGCGCTCGACCAGGCCGCGATCGGCCAGGCTCTGCTCGGAGTACCAGTTGTCGTAGGAGACACCGAATTCGGCCAGATCCTCGCGGATGTCCGACAGGATCGCGTCGAGGGCCGCGCGGAAGACGATCTGGTAATCCGTCTCGCCGAGGAGCTCGCGCATGCGCTCGATCAGCGCGTCGATATGGCGCTCCTTGTCGCCATTCGGCGCATCCTCGGGCAGGTCGGCGAACACCTTGGCCGATTCCGCCACCAACCGGTCCCCGTGCTCCTCGGCCAGCGCCCGGGCAATGTCCAGGATGTAGCCCTCGGAGCGATAGCCGTTGGACGGGAACTCGATGTGCTCGCCGCGGGCCTCGAGGTAGCGCAGCCAGACGCTGACCGCGAGGATGTGCATCTGCCGGCCGGCATCGTTGACGTAGTACTCGCGCTCGACCTCGGCGCCGACCGCCTCGAGGAGGTTGGCGACCACCGAACCATAGGCCGCGCCACGGCCGTGGCCGACGTGCAACGGGCCGGTGGGGTTGGCCGAGACGAACTCCACCTGCACCCGCTCGCCGGCGGCGGCCGTCGAGCGGCCGAAGCGCTCACCCTCCTCGAGGATGCGGTCGATCAGGGCGAAGGCCGCACCGGCCTCGACGAAGAAGTTCATGAAGCCGGGGCCGGCGATCTCGATCCGCTCGACACCCTGCTGGTCGGCGAATGCCTCGACGATGCGCTCGGCAATCGCCCGCGGCGGCTGCTTCATCGGCTTGGCCAGCTGCATGGCAAGATTGCTGGCAAAATCGCCGTGCGCCGAATCCTTCGGCACGGTCAGCACCGGGCGCACTGCCGCCTCGGCGGGCAGGTCGCCATTGTCGACGAATTGCTGGCAGATGGCCTGGAGACGTTGTTCGATTACAGCCTTCACGGGCGGGCGGACCCCTTGGTATGAGAACGGTCAAAGGACATCGGGCGAGTGCCGGATATCAGACGGAACGCGACAGTTTAGCGGCAAGCGCCGGCCCAACCAACCGCCAGCCGCCCGCAGGCGCGGACATGGCCGCTGGCAACCTGCTAAAGTCTGCGCCTAGATTTTCGAGCGTTTTACTGAGAGAAACCCCGACATGGCAGCCTTGCACGAGGACGACTTCCCCGAACCGGTCGGCGCGGACGAAAAGCGCGTCGACAACATCGCCGGCGCGGTCAAGACCATTCTCGCCGAACTGGGCGAGGATACCGGCCGCGAGGGCCTGACCGACACGCCCAAGCGGGTCGCCAAGGCATTGCTCTACCTCACCCAGGGGCTGGACCAGCGCCTGGAAAGCGCGATCGGCAATGCGCTGTTCGACTCGAGCAACGACGAGATGGTCGTGGTGCGCAACATCGAGTTCTTCAGCCTGTGCGAGCACCACATGCTGCCGATCATCGGCCACGTCGACATCGGTTACCTGCCGCAGGGCAAGGTGCTGGGGCTTTCCAAGCTCGCGCGGGTGGTCGACCTGTACGCCCGCCGGCTGCAGATCCAGGAGAACATGACCCAGCAGATCGCCGAGGCCATCGAATCCGCCACCGGGGCGGCCGGCGTGGCCGTCCAGGTGCGTGCGGCACACATGTGCATGGCGATGCGTGGTGTCGAGAAGGTCGAGTCGGAAACGGTCACCTCGCGCATGACCGGCCAGTTCCGCGAGAGCGCCGCCACGCGCAACGAGTTCCTGCAACTGGTCGGGCGCCGGGGCTGAGCCGATGAGCCAGCAGACCATTCTGATCACCGGCGTCACTCGCCGGGTGGGCGCCCACCTTGCCGAGCATCTGCTGGATGCCGGTCACCGCGTGATCGGCACGTATCGTCGCGAGACCGATGCCCTGCGGATGCTGATCGACAAGGGTCTGATCGCCTTGCCGCTCGATCTGCTCGAGCGCGACCGGCTGGACGCCTTCGCCGACACGGTGGCCGAGCGGACCGACCGGCTCGACCTGGTCGTTCACAACGCCTCGATCTGGCATGGCGACGCCGACTGCAAGGCGGACCCGCAACTGGCCACCGCCATGTACACGGTGCATGTCACCAGCCCGATCGAACTGACCGAGGCGCTGCAGCGCGCCCTTCCCGCCCGCGAGCGTGACGACGGCCGGGCCGATCGCCAGGTGGTATTCCTCACCGATGCACACATCGACGAAGGCGAGCCCAACCACATCCATTACATCGCCTCCAAGGCGGCGATCGAGAGCTCGATCCGCTCGCTGGCGCTGCGCTACGCCCCGCACACGCGGGTCAATGCCATCGCGCCGGGCCTGCTGATGTTCCACCCCGAGGACGATGCCGACTACCGTCACCAGCGCCTAGCCCGCCGGCTGCTGCCGTTCGAACCGGGGCCGGGCGTGGTGGCCGAGACCATCGACTACCTGATGGCCTGTCCGCTGATCAACCAGGCAGTGATTCGGCTGGATACCGGGAGACGCTGGGAGAGCTGACGGGCCCGACGTCGGGTCGCGGTGGTGACTTTGTCGACCTCGCCGTCGAGCCGTTCCTCTGAGGTCTGCTTTCCTGTCTCCAGCCTCTCGGCCTTAGTCCCACAGCCGCCGGCGCACCAACGCCACGGCGACGTAGTAGGCGACGACGGCAAAGCCGGCCAGCACGGCCAGATGCACGAGCAGATGCTCGACGGGCTCGCCGACGATCAGCGGGCGAATCACCTCGATGGCATGGGTCAGCGGCAACAGCAGGACGGCCGTCTGCATCCACTCGGGCAGGGTCTCGATCGGAAAGAACACGCCGGAGAGCATGAACATCGGCGTGACCACCAGTACGAAATAGTAGTTGAAGAAGTCGTAGTTGTCGGCGATGGCGGTCATGATGATCGCCGGCCCGGCGAACGCCAGACCGAGCAGGAACACCACCGGCAGCGCCCACAGCGCGGCCCAGCCGCCCGGCACCGCGCCGAGCAGCGCGGCGACGATCAGGATCGCCACCGCACTCAGCAGCCCCTTGAACGCCGCCCAGATCGTCTCGCCGAGGATGATGTCGTCGATATCCAGCGGGGTGGCCATGATGGCGTCGAAGGTCTTCTGCGGCACCATCCGCGTGTACACCGAGTACATGCCCTCGAAGCTCACCGAGATCATCGCCGAGGAGGCGACGATGCCCGAGGCCAGGAACACCAGATACGGCAGCCCGCCGATATCGCCGACCAGGGCGCCGAGACCGATACCCAGGCCCAGCAGGTAGATCACCGGCTCGCCGAAATTGAGCACGATCGCCGGGCCGAGCAGCTTGCGCCAGACCAGGAAGTTGCGGGCGAACACCGCGAAGGCCGCCGATCTTGCCCGCGGCAGTTGCCAGATCGAGCGTTTCATTCGCGCAGCTCCCGGCCGGTGAGGTGCAGGAACACGTCCTCCAGCCCGGCGCGACGGTGGATGACGGTCAGGCCGTCGGGCTGACCGAGGAAATCGAGGATCGGCGCCGGCGCACTGGTGTAGACGTAGACGGCCGTGCCATGTCGTTCGACCCGCAGCGCCATTGAAGTCAACGTCGCGAACACCCCGTCGCTCACCGAGCCGCGCAGCTCAATCACGTCGGGCTCGACGTGTCGTTGGATCAGCTGCCCGGGCGAGCCCTGGTCGAGGATGCGGCCATGATCCATCACCACCAGCTCGTCGCAGAGCCGCTCGGCCTCTTCCATGTAGTGGGTGGTCAACACCAGGGTCACGCCGCGGGCGCGCAGCTCGGCCAGGCGCCCCCAGATGACGTGGCGCACCTGCGGGTCGAGGCCGGAAGTGGGTTCGTCGAGGACCACCACCTCGGGGTCGTTCACCAGCGCCCGGGCGATGGTCAGCCGCCGCTGCATGCCGCCACTCAGCTGGTCGACCCGGGCATCGGCCTTGTGGGTGAGGTTGGCGAATTCGAGCAGCCGATCGACGCGCGCGGCCACCTCGTGACGGGCCAGACCGAAAAAGCGGGCGTACATGAACAGGTTCTCGCGCACGGTGAAATCCGGGTCGAGATTGTCGCCTTGCGGCACCAGACCGACGCGGGCGCGGATCGCCCGGGCCTCCGCCGGAAGCGCATGACCGAGAACGGACAACTCGCCGGCATCGAAGTCCGCCAGCCCCATCAACATCTTGAGCGTGGTCGTCTTGCCCGCCCCGTTGGGACCGAGAAAGCCGAAGCAGCGGCCGGCAGGGATGTCGAAGGAGACGTCATCCACGGCACGCAGCTCGCCGAAGCACTTGAGCAGACCGCGTGCGGAGATCACCGGTTGCGTGGTGGCGAAAGGTGACGTTTTCGGGGCAACAGGCGGCATGAGGCAAGAAGGTCTTTCGATGGCGGTCCGGGATGATGGTCGATGCCTCGGGGCGATGCAAACCTCGCAGGCAACCTGGAAGGCCGGCTCGCGTCGTCGCGAGTTGATCCGCGATCAGTCTTCCGGGCCGACACGCACCGCCACGCCGGCGATCAGGCTGAAACGGCCCGACTCGTCGCGAATCGGCGTCAGCGTGGTCCGCCACTCCGAGCGCCCGGCAGGCAGATCGAGGGTCTCCCGGTAGCGGATCGGCGCAGCGGCCTCGAGACAGCGCCGGTACTGGGTGACCACGTGACGGGCGTTGTCGGCCGACAGCACGTCCTCGGGGGTGGCGCCAACCAACGATTCGCGCGCCAGACCGGTGGTGCGCTCGTGCGCCGGGTTGCTGGCGAGAAAGCGGAATCCGCCATCGGCCTCGACCCGCACCAGGAAGATCGCGTCCTCGACCCCCTCGACGATGGAGCGGTAGAGGCGCTCGCTCTCGGCCAGACGGGACTCCAGCGTGACCGTCTCGCGCGAGTCGATCAACGCCCCGACCACGCGCTCGGGACGACCGGCCTCGTCACGCAGCAAGCGGGCGTGATCCGTCACCCAGAGCGCGCTGCCGTCCGGGCGTAGCAATCGGTACCGGCTGCGCTTGCGATCGTTATGCCACCGGGAGAAGTCCGCCTCGGCCATCGCGCGCTCGCGATCGGCGGGGTGCAGGGTCTGCTCCCACCAGTCTGGCCCGTCGATCAGCGCATCCGGCTGGTAACCGAGGATTTCCTCGATATTGGCACTGACGTATTCGAGCCGGTCCGGCACATCGGCAAGGTAGGTGTAGATCACCGCCGGGCTCGCGGCGAGAAACGCGTCGAGCCGGTCACGCTCGGCCTGGGCCACGGCCGCCGCCCGCCGTTCGCGATCAACATCCTGGAAGAACCACCACAGGCGGGCCGGGCCACCGGCCTCGCCGCGGATCGGCACTACCTGCACCCGGAACCAGCCGGCTTCGCCATACAGCGCCGGCAGTTTCAAGGCACCATTCCAGCGTTCACCGCGGGCGATGGCCCGCTCGAACGCCTCCAGCTGCAGGCCCGACAGCCCGCGCACGCTCCAGCCCAGCGGCGCCTCGGCATCCCGCGGCCCGAAGGTGCGCCGGAACGCCTCGTTGGTCAGCAGGGACCGCCCCTGCATATCGGTGAGCTCCAGCGGCTGCGGGCTCAGCTCGAACAACGCATCCCGCTCGGCTTCGGCCTGGTCGACCACCACCATCCAGCGCGTGCCCTGCCAGCGCGAAAGCAGCCACAGGGCCAGCGAGGTCAGGGCGATCGCGACGATGACGGCCGTTGCCAGGGTCACCAGGCGCTGCTGCATGGCGGTGTACAGATCGTTGATCGACTCGACCGCCAGCAGCCGGGCCGGCACCCCGTCTCCCTGCTCGACCAGCGGCACCGATCGTGAGACCGCCAGCCAGTGCACGCCATCGGCAGTAAATCGCCATCGTGCCGGCGGGCTGCTGTCGACCAGGCCCAGTGCCGCCTCCAGCCCCGGATGATCGACGGCCGGGCCGTCGAGGTAGTACGCCCCGCTGCCTATCGGGGCCATGTTGCGCTCCTCGCGCATTTCCGCCCAGATGTTCGCTTCGGCCAGATCGGCAGGCAGCAGCAGCGCGGCTCTCGCATCGCGGCTCGAGGACAGGTAGCGGTCGATCGGGGTGATGCCGGTCCCCACCTCGACGGTGCCAACGACGCGGCTGGAGCCACCGGGGTTGGGTGCCCAGACCGGCTCGACCGCCCGGAACCCGGAATAGACCCGACCGACCTCGAAGCCGACCGCGCCCTCGCCGCTGCGATAAACCCGCGCCAGCAGGGGCCGGAGGGATGCCAGCTCGTCGCCGAACCGCTCCGGGGCATGCACACGCAGGAAACTGACCGCCTCGGGCCCCAGATGGAACTGCAGCACCCGGTCTTCGCCATAGATCAGCTCGGTGGCGATCGGGGTGACCGCATGAGCCAGCTCCCGCCGGAGCTCGGCCGCCTCCTCGCCGCCTCCACCGCCGCCCTCAAGGACGACCATCGGTCGGGCGCGGGAAAGAATCTCGCGCACACGCTCGTCCCGGGCGAGAATCCGGGCGATCCGCGCCAGCTCGGCCTGACGGCTCTCAAGCGCGTAGTCGGTGGTCTCGAGCAGGCGGTCGGCCCGATCCGCCACCACCTGCTCGTATTCCTCCTCGATCGCCAGCGCGCCAAAGATACCCAGCGCCAACCAGCCGGCCAGCACCATCAGCCAGACGCCACGAAGCCCCGGCCGCCGCGCATTCAGCGGCGGTTGCGGCATGGATACGTCCTTGTTTCCGCGTGCTTCCATCCGGTCGATTATCACGCATTTGCCGCTCTCCGCCTATGCCCGACGGGCACAAAAAAACCCCGCCGTAAGGCGGGGTCTTCAAAGTCGCGACAGACTGCCGGCCGGACCGGCAGCAATCGGGCCTGCTTAGCGGATCTTCTGCTTCAGGCTGCCGGACTCGTAACGCTTGTACATCTCTTCCAGAGAGATCGGACGGATCTTGGAAGCCATGCCGGCCGAACCGAAGGCCTCGAAGCGTGCCTTGCAGATGGCCTGCATGCCGGCGGTCGCCTCTTTCAGGAACTTGCGCGGATCGAAGTTCGACTTGTTCTCTTCGAGGTGCTTGCGCACTGCACCGGTGGACGCCATGCGCAGGTCGGTGTCGATGTTGACCTTGCGAACGCCGTGCTTGATGCCCTCGACGATCTCTTCAACCGGCACGCCGTAGGTCTGACCCATGTCGCCGCCGTAGTTGTTGATGATCTCGAGCCACTCTTCCGGAACGGAGGAGGAACCGTGCATGACCAAGTGGGTGTCCGGGATCCGCTGGTGGATCTCCTTGACGCGGTCGATGCGCAGGATCTGGCCGGTCGGCTTCTGGGTGAACTTGTACGCGCCGTGGCTGGTGCCGATGGCGATCGCCAGGGCGTCACAGTCGGTCTTCTTGACGAAGTCGGCTGCTTCTTCCGGATCGGTCAGCAGCATGTCCATGTCCAGCTTGCCTTCCGCGCCGTGGCCGTCTTCCTCGCCCATCTCGCCGGTTTCCAGCGAGCCGAGGCAGCCCAGCTCACCCTCGACGGAAACACCGCCGGCGTGCGCCATCTCGGTGACCTTGGCGGTGACGTTGACGTTGTACTCGTAGTCGGACGGGGTCTTCATGTCCGGCAGCAGGGAGCCGTCCATCATGACCGAGGAGAAGCCCGACTGGATCGCACGCAGGCAGACGCCCGGATCCGAACCGTGGTCCTGGTGCATGACGATCGGGATGTGCGGGTACATCTCGGTGGCCGCCTCGACGAGGTGGCGCAGGAACGGCTCGCCCGCGTACTTGCGAGCACCGGCGGAGCCCTGCAGGATCACCGGGCTGTCGACTTCGTCGGCGGCCTGCATGATCGCGTGGATCTGCTCCATGTTGTTGACGTTGAACGCCGGCATGCCGTAGCTGTTTTCAGCGGCATGATCCAGCAGCTGGCGAAGCGAAATGAGCGCCATAGTGCCTCTCCTCAAGTTGAAACGTAGTTGCGAAACTGCACTGGTCCCCCGGCCGCTTCGACCCGGAAACCGAAAATTCGATCAGCGCGACAGCATACCCAGCGCACCTGGATATGCCAAATCGCGCCATTCGCGACGAGATTTCGTCAGTCGACGGAAATCACGTCCCCGACACGCACGATCTTCATCGCGTTGGTGCCACCCATCTGGCCCATCAGGTCACCCTTGGTGATGATGACCAGATCACCTTCATCGAGCGTCTCCATCTGCTGCAGGCTGTCGATGATCATGCGGTTGACCTCCGCATGGTCGGTCGACGGCACCGGGAAGTGGACCGCCTGCACGCCGCGGTAGAGACTGACGCGACGCGCGGTCTCCTCGGCACGGGTGAAGGTGTAGATCGGGATGTCGGTATCGACGCGCGACATCCACAGCGGCGTGGCACCCGACTCGGACAGGGCGACGATCGCCGCGACCGAGAGGTGGTTGGCCGTGTAGATCGCGGAGTACGCGACCGCCTGGTCGATCCGCTCGAAGGGCACGTCCAGCGGCGGCGCACTCTTCTTCGACTCGATCTGGTACTCGGCCCGATGACAGACCCGCGACATGGTCTCGACCACGCGCACCGGGTACTTGCCCGCCGCAGTCTCCGCCGAGAGCATCACCGCGTCCGTGCCGTCGAGCACCGCGTTGGCCACGTCGAACACCTCGGCCCGGGTCGGGATCGGGTTGTCGATCATGGTCTCCATCATCTGGGTCGCGGTGATGACGGGACGGTTGAGCTCCTTGGCAATCTGGATGAAGGCCTTCTGCACGGCCGGCAGTTCGGCATCGCCGATCTCCACGCCCAGGTCGCCGCGGGCGATCATGATCGCATCACTGGCCTGGGTGATCTCGCGAATGCAGTCGACCGCCTCGGCCCGCTCGATCTTCGAGACGATGTGCGCGCGGCAACCGGCTTCCTGAAGCAGACGACGTGCCTCGTGGATGTCCTCGCCCGAACGCGGGAAGGAGACCGCGATGTAGTCGACACCGATCTGGGCGGCCGACTTGATGTCGGCACGGTCCTTCTCGGTGATCGCCGGTGCGGACAGGCCGCCGCCCTGGCGGTTGATGCCCTTGTTGTTGGACAGCATGCCGCCAACGGTGACCGTGGTGTGGACCTGGTTGCCCTGGACCTTGTCGACCTTGAGGACGATGCGGCCGTCGTCGAGCAGCAGGATGTCACCCGGGCGCGAGTCGGAGACCAGCGCCTTGTAGGTGATCCCGACCTTGGTCTCGTCACCGCTGTCCGGATCGAGGTCGGCATCAAGGGTGAACGGCGCGCCCTTTTCGAGCTCCACCTTGCCGTCCTTGAAACGGTCGATGCGGATCTTCGGCCCCTGCAGGTCACCCAGAACGGCGACGTAGCGCCCTTCGGCAGC
The DNA here is from genome assembly GCF_001641825.1 of Guyparkeria sp. WRN-7. GTDB lineage: Bacteria > Pseudomonadota > Gammaproteobacteria > Halothiobacillales > Halothiobacillaceae > Guyparkeria. Next base: position 39,704 of record NZ_LRFH01000001.1, read on the forward strand.
AGCGGCCTCGCGCACCAGGTCCGCGCGACGCTGGTGGTCGGCGGCCTTGCCATGGGAGAAGTTGAGGCGCACGACGTCGATGCCGGCACGGACCAGCTCGGTAATCGTGGCCAGGTCGTCACTCGCCGGCCCCAGCGTCGCGACGATTTTCGTGCGGCGCTGGGCGGGGAGGTGCTCGGTGGACTCGGATGCGTGCATGGTCATCAGCCCTTCGCGCGCTCTTCGAGCATCGCCACGGCCGGCAGGGTCTTGCCTTCCAGGAACTCGAGGAACGCACCGCCGGCGGTCGAGATGTAGCTGACCTTGTCGTAGATGTCGTACTTCTGGATCGCCGCGATGGTGTCGCCGCCGCCGGCCAGGGTGAACGCCTTGGTGTCGGCGATCGCCTGGGAGAGACGCTTGGTGCCGTCACCGAACTGGTCGAACTCGAATACGCCGACCGGGCCGTTCCAGACGACGGTACCGGCGTTCTCGATGATCTTGGCCAGCTCCTCGGCGCTCTCCGGGCCGATGTCGAAGATCATGTCGTCGTCGGCGACGTCCTCGACACGCTTGAGCACGGCCGGCTCGTTCTCGTCGAACTTCTTGCCGACGACCACGTCGGTCGGCATCGGGATGCTGGCGCCATTGCTCTTGAGCTTGTCCATCAGCGCCTTCGCGGTCGGGACCAGGTCGTCCTCGCACAGCGAGTTGCCAACGCCGTGACCGGCGGCCTTGACGAAGGTGTTCGCGATGCCGCCACCGACGATCAGCTGGTCGACCTTGGCAGCCAGCGCCTCGAGGACGGTCAGCTTGGTGGAAACCTTGGAGCCGCCAACGATCGCGACCATCGGGCGGGCCGGGTTGGCCAGCGCCTTGGTCAGCGCCTCGAGCTCTTCGGTCAGCAGGGTGCCGGCACAGGCAACCGGAGCGAACCGGCCCACGCCATGGGTGGAGGCCTGGGCGCGGTGGGCGGTGCCGAAGGCATCCATGACGAACACGTCGCACAAGGCGGCATACTGCTTCGACAGCGCCTCGTCGTTTTTCTTCTCGCCGGCGTTGAAGCGGACGTTCTCCAGCATGACGACTTCACCCTCGCCGACCTCGACGTCCTTGCCCAGGTAGTCGCGCACCAGGCGGACTTCACGGCCGAGCTTGTCGCCCAGGTCCTTGGCGACCGGGGCAAGCGAATCGCCCTCGGAGAATTCGCCCTCGGTCGGGCGACCCAGGTGCGAGGTCACCATGACCTTGGCGCCCTGGTCGAGCGCGGCCTTGATGGTCGACAGCGACGCGGTGATGCGGGCATCGGAAGTGACCTTGCCGTCCTTGACCGGCACGTTCAGGTCGGCGCGGATCAGCACGCGCTTGCCGGCAAGATCGAGATCAGTCATGCGGATGACGTTAGCCATGAATAGCTCCTCAATGAGACAGGTAGAAATGAAAGCGGTAAGGGCTGGGGACCCTGCTGGTCACCAATCCTTACGGCTTTCCTTCAACGGTTGGCCGTCGAAGAAAAACGGGTGAGGAAAACCCCCACCCGTTATCGTCGTGGTTACTTGCCGACGTGCTGCACGACGCGCAGCATGTTGCAGGTGTAACCGAACTCGTTGTCGTACCAGGCGACGACCTTGACGAAGGTGTCGTCCAGGGCGATGCCGGCCTTGGCATCAAAGACGGACGGCTGCGGGTTGCCGCGGAAGTCGGTGGAAACGACCGGCTCCTCGGTGTAACCCATGACGCCCTTGAGCTCGCCCTCGGAGGCTTCCTTCATGGCCGCCTTGATGTCGTCCATCGAAGCGCCCTTCTCCAGCTCGGCGGTCAGGTCGACCACGGAAACGTCGGAGGTCGGGACGCGGAACGCCATGCCGGTCAGCTTGCCGTTCAGGGCCGGCAGGACCTTGCCCACGGCCTTCGCCGCACCGGTGGAGGACGGGATGATGTTCTCCAGGATGCCGCGGCCGCCGCGCCAGTCCTTCTGGGACGGGCCGTCAACGGTCTTCTGGGTGGCGGTGGCAGCGTGAACGGTGCTCATCAGGCCACGCTTGATGCCGAACTTGTCGTTCAGGACCTTCGCTACCGGCGCCAGGCAGTTGGTGGTGCAGGACGCGGCGGAAACGATCTTCTGACCGTCGTAGTCGTTGTGGTTGACGCCGTAGACGAACATCGGGGTGGCGTCCTTGGACGGCGCGGACTGGACAACCTTCTTGGCGCCAGCGTCGATGTGCTTCTGGCAGGTCTCCTCGGTGAGGAACAGGCCGGTGGACTCGACCACGACGTCGACGTCCAGCTCGTCCCACTTCAGCTGGGAGGGGTCCTTCTCGGCAGTCAGACGGATCTTCTTGCCGTTGACCACGAGGTTGTTGCCTTCGACCGACACGTCACCGTCGAAACGGCCGTGAACGGAGTCGTACTTGAGCATGTACGCCAGGTAGTCCGGCTCCAGCAGGTCGTTGATGCCGACGATTTCCAGCTCCGGGAACTCCTGAGCAGCGGCACGGAAGACCATGCGACCAATGCGGCCGAAGCCGTTGATACCGACACGAATAGCCATGGGTTTTCTCCTAATCGATACGTGGATGCAAATCAGTCAGGGCGCATGCGTGAGATTCACATGCGCCCGGAAACGGTTGACGCGACCGCGGATCAGCCCAGCTTGCGGGCTTCCTCGGCGACGCGATCGGCGGTGAAGCCGAAGAACTCGAACAGGTCGCCGGCCGGGGCGGACTCGCCGAAGGTGTCCAGACCGAACACCTTGCCGTCGCAGCCGACGTACTTGTACCAGCCCTGGGTGACGCCGGCCTCGATGGCCATGCGCTTGGTCACGCTGCTCGGCAGCACGGACTCGCGGTAAGCCTCGTCCTGGGCGTCGAAGGCCTCGACGCACGGCATGGAAACCACGCGCACCTTCTGGTCCGACAGCTTCTCGGCCGCGTCCATCGCCAGGCCGACTTCAGAGCCGGTGGCGATCAGGATCAGGTCCGGCGTGCCGTCGCAGTCCTTCAGGATGTAACCGCCCTTCTCGATGTTGGCGATCTGCTCGGCAGTGCGCTCCTGGTGCGGCAGGCCCTGACGCGAGAAGACCAGCGAGGTCGGCGCGTCGCGACGGATGATCGCGCGCTTCCAGGCCACCGCGGTCTCGACCGCGTCGCAGGGACGCCAGGTCTGCATGCGCGGGATCAGGCGCATGGTGCCGATCTGCTCGACCGGCTGGTGGGTCGGGCCGTCTTCGCCCAGCCCGATGGAGTCGTGGGTGTAGACGAAGATCGAGCCGATCTTCATCAGGCCGGCCATGCGCAGCGCGTTACGGGCGTACTCCGAGAACATCAGGAAGGTGCCGGCATACGGCAGCAGGCCGCCGTGCAGCACCATGCCGTTCATGATGGCGCTCATGCCGAACTCGCGCACGCCGTAGTGGATGTAGTTGGCATCCGACTCGGTGGCGGTCAGCGCGGTGCAGCCCTTCCAGGTGGTCAGGTTGGACGGCGCGAGGTCCGCCGAACCGCCGACCAGCTCCGGCAGCATGTCGGCCAGACCGGTGATCACGGCCTGCGAGGCCTTGCGCGAGGCGATGCTCTCGCCCTTGGCGTCGATCTCCTTGATCAGCGCGTCCATCTTGTCGCTGAAGTCGGCCGGCAGGTCGCCGTTGAGGCGACGCTTGAGCTCGGCAGCTTCGGCCGGGAAGGCCTTCTCGTAGGCAGCGAAGGTCTCGTTCCACTCGGCCTCGGCCTTCGCACCCTTCTCGGAGGCGTCCCAGCCGGCGTAGACGTCGTCCGGGATGACGAACGGCTCGTGGCTCCAGCCGATGTTCTCGCGGGTGGCCTTGACTTCGGCATCGCCCAGAGCGGCGCCGTGGCAGTCGTGGGTGCCGCAGAGGTTCGGCGCACCGAAGCCGATGACGGTCTTGGTGCAGATCAGGGTCGGCTTGTCGTTGACCGAACGGGCCTCGCGGATGGCCGCATCGATGGCGTCGGCGTCATGGCCGTCGACGTCGCTGACCACGTGCCAGCCGTAGGACTCGAAGCGCTTCGGCGTGTCGTCGGTGAACCAGCCCTCGACGTGACCGTCGATGGAGATGCCGTTGTCGTCGTAGAAGGCGACCAGCTTGCCAAGACCCAGGGTGCCCGCCAGCGAGCAGGCCTCGTGGGAAATGCCTTCCATCAGGCAGCCGTCACCCAGGAAGCAGTAGGTGTAGTGATCGACGACCTTGTGGCCCGGCTTGTTGAACTGGCCGGCCAGCATCTTCTCGGCAATCGCCATGCCCACGGCATTGGTAATGCCCTGGCCGAGCGGACCGGTGGTGGTCTCGACACCCGGGGTGTAGCCGTACTCCGGGTGACCCGGGGTCTTGGAGTGCAGCTGACGGAAGTTCTTCAGCTCTTCCATCGGCAGCTCGTAGCCGGTCAGGTGAAGCAGAGAGTAGATCAGCATCGAGCCGTGGCCGTTGGAGAGAACGAAGCGGTCACGGTTCGGCCATTCCGGGTTCTTCGGGTTGTGGTGCATGTAGTCGTTCCACAGCACCTCGGCGATGTCCGCCATGCCCATGGGGGCGCCCGGGTGACCCGAATTCGCCTTCTGTACGGCGTCCATGCTCAACGCGCGAATCGCGTTGGCAAGCTCTCTACGTGTCGACATAAAACACTCCAAAGGGTTGAAAAAGAAGCGATTCTGGGCGCCGTGTGCATTGCGCACGCAGCCGTCGGCGCCTTGCCACGAGGCAGGCGCGGAAGTTGCGCGACATTGTCCCCAAAACCCTCACGCAAGGCAACCACCCCGGATATCAATCACTTAGGGCGGCGAAGCGTTCGGATTGGCAGGCGGCTTCGGCGGGGCCGGCTCAGCCCTCGCGCCACTTGATCGAGCAGCCCATCGAGGGCACCTGCTCTTCCGGGCCGCGACCGGTCTCGGCGACCTGCTTCATCGCCTCGAACAGCTCGCGCGGCGCGTCCGGCTCGACCTCCTTGCGCGAGGCATCCAGCCGGCCGCGGTACTGCAGCGCAAGATCGGCGTTGTAGCCGAAGAAGTCGGGGGTGCAGACGGCACCGTAGGCCTTGGCCACCGCCTGCGACTCGTCGACAAGGTAGGGAAACGGGAACTTGTGTGCCTCGGCGACCCGCTTCATGTTCTCGGGCGAGTCCTCGGGATAGTCGCTCGGGTCGTTCGACATGATTGCGACGGTATTCACGCCCAGATCCTTGAGCTCGCGGGCATCGCGGACGATGCGATCCAGCACCGCCTTGACGTAGGGGCAGTGATTACAGATGAACATCACCAGGGTGCCCTTCTCGCCACGGACGTCCGCCAGCCGCCAGATACGACCCTCGGTGTCCGGGAGGGCGAAATCGACGGCAGGCCGACCAAAATCACAGACTGGGGTTTCCGTGCGCGCCATGAAAACAACCTCCTTCGAGTCAAATGGAATCGATAACAAGAGTGTCGCACGCTTGGCGGACAGTATCTCAAGCCCCGGGCCTCGTCGCGCGCGGTTGACCTGTGGTATTTTCGGCCCACCCGACCGGCACCTGCCCGACGCGTTTATGCCGGGCGCCGGGCGGACAACACCGAATCGGGCGAACCAGCCCACAAGCCGGCGACAGACCGGACAAACAAGAATGACGATACGACCAAGGACCAGGAGAACCCATTCATGACCGCGCCCTCGCGACCCATCCCCGCCGGCCAGCCAAAAAAGCCCGCCACCCGCACCAACGGATTTCGTCACCTCGCCTCGCTCCTGGTCGGCGCCGTCGCCCTGCTGATCGCCGCACTGCCAGCGCGTGCCGCCGAACCCCTGCAGATGGCGATCGCCCCGTTCCTGCCCGAAAGCGAACTGAGCGAGGTCTACACACCGGTCGCCGAATACCTGAGCCGGCGCCTCGGGCAGACCGTCGAACTGAAACTGTTCCCCAACTACCTGTCCTTCTGGGAGGCCACGCGCGGCGGCTCGGAGTTCGACATCGCACTCGACGCCGCACCGGTTACCGACTTCCGGGTGCAGCGTCAGGACTGGCAAGTCGTGGCGCGCTTCGACGGCGAGGTCACCCAGTCGCTGGTCACCCGCGACGACGACCTGGTGCTCTCGCCCAAGGAGCTGGTGAACAAGCGGGTGGCTGTCCAGCCCTCGCCGTCGGTGGGCGCGCTGGTGCTCTACCAGCTGTTCCCGAATCCGGTCCAGCAGCCGACGCTGGTATTCGAGCAGACCAACCGTGACGTCGCCACGGCCGTCCTCGAAGGCAAGGCCCGCGCCGGCGTGATCCCCACCCCTCTAGTCGGCGGCTATACCGGGCTGTACCCGGTAGTAACCACCGAACCGCTGCCGTTTCTGGGCTTCTCGGTCTCGCCGGACGTGAACGACCGCACCCGCAAGGCACTGCAGCAGGCGCTGCTCTCGTTCCCCGAGACCGAAGAAGGTCAGCGGATCCTCGAGGAACAGAGCCTGACCGACATCGTCCCGGCGACCAATCGCTACTACGCGGGCAATGCCGAGCTGCTGGTGGGCACCTACGGCTACTGAACCTCGACGAAAGCTGTGCCATGATCCAGCCCCAGCCGGGCGCGCCAGCGTGCCCGGCGGCACCGTTTCACTGATTCCACCATCCTGCACGCGAGAGGCCTGCACGCCATGAGCGCCACCGACCCGAAGCGCCACCTGTTCACTTCCGAATCGGTCTCCAAGGGCCATCCGGACAAGATCGCCGACCAGATCAGCGATGCGATCCTCGACGCCATCCTCGAACAGGATCCGCGGGCCCGGGTGGCCTGCGAGGCGCTGGTGAAGACTGGTTTCGTGGTGCTCGCCGGCGAGGTCACCACCTCCGCGTGGGTGGACGTCGACGAGCTGGTGCGCGAGGTGATCGTCGACATCGGCTACACCAGCTCGGAGCTGGGTTTCGACGGCCACACCTGCGGCGTGCTCAACGCGATCGGCAAGCAGTCCTCCGACATCGCCCAGGGCGTCGACCGCGAAGTGGCCGCCGAACAGGGGGCCGGCGACCAGGGGCTGATGTTCGGCTACGCCACCAACGAGACCGACGTGCTCATGCCCGCGCCGATCACCTACGCCCATCGGCTGGTGCAGCGCCAGGCAGAGGTGCGCGAGGCCGGCACCCTGCCGTGGCTGCGGCCGGATGCGAAATCGCAGGTCACCTTCCGTTACGAGGACGGCGTACCGGCGGGAATCGACGCGGTCGTGCTCTCCACCCAGCACAACCCGGACATCGGCCAGGCCGAGCTGCGGGAAGCGGTGATGGAGGAGATCATCAAGCCGGTCCTGCCGGCCGAATGGCTCGACGCCGAGACCAAGTACCACATCAACCCGACCGGCCAGTTCATCATCGGCGGACCGGTGGGCGACTGCGGTCTGACCGGGCGCAAGATCATCGTCGACACCTACGGCGGCATGGCCCGCCATGGCGGTGGCGCCTTCTCCGGCAAGGACCCCTCCAAGGTCGACCGCTCGGCCGCCTATGCCGGGCGCTACGTGGCCAAGAACATCGTTGCCGCCGGTCTCGCCGATCGCTGCGAGATCCAGATCTCCTACGCCATCGGCGTGGCCGAGCCGACCTCGATCAGCGTCGACACCTTCGGCACCGGCCACATCTCGGACGAGCGGATCACCGAGCTGGTCCGCAAGCACTTCGACCTGCGCCCCTACGGTATCCTGCAGATGCTCGACCTGGTCCGCCCGATCTACCGCAAGACCGCGGTGGGCGGGCATTTCGGCCGCGAGGAGCCGGAGTTCGCCTGGGAGCGCACCGACCGGGCCGAGGCCCTGCGCGCCGACGCCGGGCTCTGATCCCGACCGGGTCCGGCCGTGCAGTCGGCCGGATCGCCGGTTATAATCCCCGACCTGACACCCGCCCGACCGAGGAGCGCTGCAATCCGCCCATCGCGGATCAGGCTCGGCCGGGACGCGGCGGCCGAGGCATTCGCCCCGGCCACCCGATCAACGGCGCTCTTGAGAACCCCTCCCGTTCGGAACCGGGTTCGCTTTCAAGTCTCGGCTTGGACAAGAGCGGCAGCGCGCCCTCGCGTTCAAGTCGATCCATGCGAAAGACATTGACGAGGACGCGCTCACGATGAATGCCGTAACCAAGCCGCACACCTTCAACGACTACAAGGTCGCCGACATCAATCTGGCCGACTGGGGTCGCCGCGAGATCCGGATCGCCGAGCGCGAGATGCCGGCATTGATCAAGATCCGCGAGAAGTACCGCGCCGAACAGCCGCTCGCCGGCGCCCGCATTGCCGGCTGCATCCACATGACCATCCAGACCGCGGTGCTGATCGAAACCCTGATCGCGCTGGGCGCCGAGGTCCGCTGGTCCTCCTGCAACATCTTCTCCACCCAGGACCAGGCGGCGGCAGCCATCGCGGCGGCCGGCATCCCGGTATTCGCCTGGAAGGGCGAGACCGAGGAGGAGTACTGGTGGTGCGTCGAGCAGACCATCCAGGGACCGGGCGATGCCGACAATGCCTGGACGCCGAATCTTCTTTTGGACGACGGCGGCGATCTCACCGGCCTGATGCACGAGAAGTACCCGAACCTGCTCGAGGGCATCCACGGCGTCTCCGAGGAGACCACCACCGGCGTCCATCGCCTGCTGGAGATGCTGGCCGAGGGCTCGCTCAAGATCCCGGCGATCAACGTCAACGACGCGGTCACCAAGTCGAAGAACGACAACAAGTACGGCTGCCGCCACTCGCTCTCCGATGCGATCAAGCGGGCCACCGACCACCTGCTCTCCGGCAAGCAGGCACTGGTGGTCGGCTACGGCGACGTCGGCAAGGGCTCGGCCGCCTCGCTGCGCCAGGAAGGCATGATCGTCAAGGTGAGCGAGATCGACCCAATCTGCGCCATGCAGGCCGCGATGGACGGCTTCGAGGTGGTCTCGCCGTATCGCGACGGCATCAACACCGGTGATGATGCCGGCATCGATGCTGGCCTCCTGGGCAAGATCGACCTGATCGTGACCACCACCGGCAACGTCAACGTCTGCGACGCACCGATGCTGCGCGCGCTGAAGAACGGCGCTGTCGTCTGCAACATCGGGCACTTCGACAACGAGATCGACACCGCCTACATGCGCGAGAACTGGGCCTGGGAAGAGATCAAGCCGCAGGTGCACAAGGTCTACCGCGAGTCGACCGCCGGCGGCGCATTCGATCCGGACAGCGAGAACTACCTGATCCTGCTCTCCGAGGGCCGTCTGGTGAATCTCGGCAACGCCACCGGCCACCCCAGCCGGATCATGGACGGCTCGTTCGCCAACCAGGTGCTCGCCCAGATCCACCTCTACCAGGACCGCTTCGCCGAGCTGCCGGCCGAGAAAAAGCAAGGTGCCCTGCGCGTCGAGGTACTGCCCAAGCAGCTCGACGAGGAGGTTGCCCGCTACATGGTCGAAGGCTTCGGCGGCGTGCTCACGCGCATGACCGACGACCAGGCCAAGTACCTGGGCGTACCGGCAGAAGGCCCGTTCAAGCCGGACGCGTATCGATACTGATTCGGCGCGGCTGATCCGGCCTGCCATGTCGACCCGGGTGTCATGCCCGGGTCCACCGTTCATTTCCCGGAGAAATCATGTCCATCCCGGTTTCCTGTGAATTCTTTCCGCCCAAGTCCGACGAGGGCGAGGCCAAGCTGCGCGAGGTCTACCAGACGCTCGCCCGCGAAATCCGCCCCGAGTACTTCTCGGTCACCTTCGGTGCCGGCGGCTCGACCCAGACGCGCACCTTCGAGACGGTCCGCGAGATCCAGCGCGACTCCGGCATCCCGGCCGCACCGCACCTGTCCTGCATCGGTTCATCACGCGAGGGGATCGCGGCGATCCTCGACGATTACCGCGAGCAGGACATCCGCCGCATCGTCGCCCTGCGCGGCGACCTGCCCAGCGGCATGCAGGACCCGGGCGACTTCCGCTACGCCAACGAGCTGGTCGCCTTCATCCGCGAGTACAGCGGCGACTGGTTCCACGTCGAGGTGGCCGCCTACCCGGAGATCCACCCGCAGGCACCCGATGCCGAGACGGATCTGGCTAACTTCAAGCGCAAGGTCGAGGCCGGCGCGGATGCCGCGATCACGCAGTACTTCTACTCGATCGAAGCCTACAAGCGCTTTCTCGACGACTGCGAGCGGCTCAACATCGACGTGCCGATCGTCCCCGGCGTGATGCCGATCACCAACTACCAGCAGCTGGCACGCTTCTCCGACATGTGCGGTGCGGACATACCACGCTGGCTGAGAAAGCGGCTGGAGGGCTTCGGCGACGACCTCGAGGGCCTGCGCGCCTTCGGCCACGACGTGGTCGCCGAGCTGTGTCGCCAGCTGGTCGACGCCGGCGCACCGGGCATCCACTTCTACGCCATGAACCGCTCGGGACCGGTGATCCGGCTGTGCGAAGACGCCGGCCTGATCGACGATTGAGCCTCGGCCCGCGCCCTGCCGGCGAGACGTTATACTGCGGCTCATGAGCGATTCGACCCCGCACAAGCACATCTGGATCGAGCCGGCCGACCCGGCGAACGCCCGCGCCGCGGCTGACGCCGGCGCCACCGCCGTGGTACTGGCGGAAGGGGTCGACACCGCCGGCCTGCCACGCGTCGGCACGAACGGCGACCTGCAGGAAGGCCGCGACTTCGAGCGCTACCGCATCCGGCAGGAGAGTGACGAGGAGACGGTCCGCCGCGACCGGCTCGCCGTGGTCGAACCGGCCGAGTGGACCATCATTCCCGCCGAGAACCTGATCGCGCGCGGCGTGGACGTGATCCAGGTGGTCGACACCGCCGAGCAGGCCAAGCTCGCCCTGACCATCATGGAACAGGGCGTGGCCGGCATCTGGCTGCGCCACGCCGACATGCCGACGATCGAGGCGCTCGGCGACGTGCTCGACGAGCTCCAGCCCACACCGACCCGCCTGACCGAGGCCCGCATCACCGCGATCACCCCGGTGGGCATGGGCGATCGCAGTTGTCTCGACCTGATCGGCGAGCTCGACCCCGGCGAGGGGCTGCTGATCGGCAGCTTCAACCACGCCCGCTTTCTCGTCCACAGCGAGAACGTCGACAACCCGCACTGCGCCGCCCGTCCCTTCCGCGTCAACGCCGGCGCGATCCACGGTTACGTCGTGACCCCCGGCGACCGGGTGCGCTATCTCGCCGAGATGGCCAGCGGCGACCCGGCCCTGGTCGTCGGCGCCGACGGTCACACCCGCACGCTCGCCGTCGGCCGCAACAAGATCGAGCGCCGGCCGATGGTGCAGATCGAGGCGGTCGACGATAACGGCAACCGCTTCTCCGCCATCCTGCAGCACGCCGAGACCATCCGCCTGGTAAGCCCCGAAGGCACGGCGGTGAGCGTGCTCGACCTGAACCCCGGCGACCGAGTACGCGTCTCGCTGGCCGAGCGCGGCGGGCGACACTTCGGTCGCCGAGTCGACGAAACCATTCTCGAACGCTAATTCCCAGGAGAGCCCGGCATGACCCGCAACCAGGACTGGCAACGCCGCGACCTGAACGTCCTCTGGCACCCCTGCACACAGATGAAGGACCACGAGTCCATTCCGCTGGTCCCCGTCGACCGCGGCGAGGGTCCGTGGCTGTTCGACTTCGACGGACGCCGCTACCTCGACATCATCAGTTCCTGGTGGGTCAACATCTTCGGCCACGCCAACCCGTTCATCAACGACCGCATCAAGGCGCAGCTCGACAAGCTCGAGCACGTCATCCTGGCCGGCTTCTCGCACGGGCCGGTGGTCGAGCTTTCCGAACGGCTGGTGGAAATCACCCCCTCGGGACTCGACCGCGCCTTCTACGCCGACAACGGCTCGTCCGGCGTCGAGGTAGCGCTGAAGATGAGCTACCACTACTGGCGCAACAGCGGCCAGCCCGAGAAGAGCGAATTCATCACCGTGGCCAACAGCTATCACGGCGAAACCCTCGGCACGCTCTCGGTGGGTGACGTCGGCCTGTACAAGGACACCTACGGCCCGCTGCTGCGCGCCACCGCGACCGCGCCGTCGCCGGCCTGCCGCCAGGACCGCGGCGACTGCCGTGAGCGCGCGGCGGAGGCGCTCGAGGGCATGCGCAAGATCCTCGAAGAGCAGGCCGACCGCACCGCCGCGGTGATCGTCGAACCGCTGGTCCAATGCGCCGCGGGCATGCTGATGCACCACCCGGACTACATCCGCGGCCTGCGCCTGCTGTGCGACGAGTTCGACGTCCACCTGATCGCCGACGAGATCGCGGTGGGCTTCGGTCGCACCGGCACGCTGTTCGCCTGCGAGCAGGCCGACATCACGCCCGACTTCATGTGCCTGTCCAAGGGGCTGACTGCCGGCTACCTGCCGCTGGCAGCCGTGCTCACCAGCGACACGGTCTACCAGGCGTTCTACGACGACTACAACACCATGCGGGCCTTCCTGCACAGCCACAGCTTCACCGGCAACCCGCTCGCCTGCGCCGCGGCACTCGCCACGCTCGACCTGTTCGAACGTGACGACGTGATCAACGCCAACCACAAGGCGCAGGAGATCATGGACCGCCACCTGGCCGAGCTGGCCAAGCTGCCGCACATCACCAACGTGCGCCGCACCGGCATGATCGCGGCGATGGACCTGGTCGATCCGGCGACCGGCGAGCCGTTCCCGTCCGAGGAGCGCCGCGGCGTGCGTGCCTATCAGTACGCGCTGGAGCATGAACTGCTGCTGCGCCCGCTGGGCAACACCCTCTACTGGATGCCGCCCTACGTCCTCGACGAGGACGACTACCGGCACGTGTTCGAGGTCACGTACGACGCCAGCCACGCGGCAGTGAGCTAAAACGACATGCGCGTCCGCCGGGTCTTCGTCGACGACGAACTGGAGGCCGGTCGGGAAATCGACCTGCCGGCCGAGACCGTCAACTACCTGCGCAACGTGCTGCGGCTCAAGGACGGCCAGCCGCTGGAGCTGTTCAACGGCCGCGGTCGGCGTGCACGCGCCCAGCTGGCACTCGCCCGGCGCGAGGCGCGCGTGCAGGTCGAGAGCAGCGAGGCGAGCCCGGCCGAATCGGTGGTGCCGATCACGTTGCTGGCCGCTCTGGCCAAGGGCGAGAAGATGGAATTGGTGATCCAGAAGGCCGTCGAGCTCGGCGTGACCACCATTGCCCCGGTAGAGACCGAACGCAGCGTGCTGGAACTGAAGGGTGCGCGCGCCGAAAAGCGCATTGCCCGCTGGCGCCAGATCATGATCAATGCCTGCGAGCAGTGCGGCCGCGATACCCTGCCCGTCATCGACCCGATCCGCTCGCTGGAAGAGGCGGTGGCCACCACCGAGGCACCGGTACGACTGGTCCTCGATCCGCGCGCCGAACGGCCGCTGACCGAGCTGCGCGACCAGCCGCGCCCGGACGGCGTCGCGCTATTGGTCGGCCCGGAAGGCGGGCTGACCGACGACGAGGTGAAAACGGCCGTCGAGCACGGCTTTCGCGCGCTGACGCTCGGTCCGCGCATCCTGCGCGCGGAGACCGCCGCCATCACCGGCGTGGCGGTGCTGCAGTACCAGTGGGGCGATCTGGGCTGAGGCACCCGAGCGGGCGCCGGCCGGGTCAGGAGCCGGCCTTGTCGGGCCGGAATCCCGAGCTGATCGGGTAACGGCGGTCGCGGCCGAAGGCACGCCGACTGATCCGCACGCCCGGCGGGGCCTGACGGCGCTTGTACTCGTTGACCAGGATCATGCCGACCACGCGGCGCACCACCGCCTCGTCCAGTCCCATCGCCACGATTTCCTCGATACTGCAGTCGTCCTCGACGAAGGCCTCGATGATGCGATCGAGGTCCTCGTAGGCCGGCAGCGAATCGGAATCGAGCTGGTCGGCACGCAACTCGGCCGACGGCTCGCGCGTGATCACCCGCTCGGGCACGGCAGCCAGCTCCGGGCGCACCGTCCCGCCGAGGGTATTGCGGTAGCGCGCCAGCTGGTAGACCACCGTCTTGGGCACGTCCTTGATCGGCGCGAAGCCGCCGGCCATGTCGCCGTAGAGGGTGGCGTAGCCGACGGCCAGCTCGGACTTGTTGCCGGTGGTCAGCAGCAGGCGGCCGAACTTGTTGGACATCGCCATCAGGATCACGCCACGGGCCCGCGCCTGCAGGTTCTCCTCGGTGACATCCTCGGCCAGGCCCGCGAACAGGGGACCGAGCGTCTCCTTGAACTGACCGAAGATCGGTTCGATCGAGAGCGTCTCGCAGCGCACGCCCAGCGCCTCGCACTGGAGCTCGGCATCCTCGAGGCTCATCGGCGAGGTGTACTGCGACGGCATGCGCACGGCGAGCACATTGTCGGCCCCGAGCGCATCCACCGCCAGGGCCAGCACCAGCGAGGAATCGATCCCGCCGGACAGGCCCAGTACCACGCCGGAAAAGCCGTTCTTGCGCACGTAATCGGCGATGCCGGTGGTGAGAGCGCGGTAGATCTCCGCCTCGCCCTGCTGCCACTCGTGACTCGCCCCGTGCGCCAGGATTTCGCCGGCCGACGACACCTCGGTCCAGCCGATGGCCTCGGCAAAGCCCGGCAAGTGCATGTGGTTGCCGGAGGCCGACGAGACGAACGAGCGACCATCGAACACCAGCTCGTCCTGACCACCGACCAGATTGACGTAGACGACCGCACAACCGCTTGAATGGACGCGCTCGGCGATCTGCGCCTCGCGCTCACGGGTCTTCTGCCGGTGGAACGGCGAGGCGTTGAGCACGCAGATCACCCTGGCGCCGGCCGCGGCAGTCGCCTCGATCGGGCCTTCGCGCCAGGCATCCTCGCAGATCACGACACCCACCGGCACGCCGTCGATATGCGTAACCAGTGTCTCGGTGCCCTTGCGGAAATAGCGCTTCTCGTCGAACACGCCGTAATTGGGCAGCGCCTGCTTGGCATAGCGGGCGACGATGCGCCCGCCGTCGATCAGCACCGCCTGGTTCTGCAGATGACCGTCCGGCCCACGTCCCGGCGTCCCGATCAGGACCGCGGTATCACCCACCTGCTCGGCAATGTGGGCGAGTTCGGCCTCGCAGGCGTCGACGAAATCGCGTCGCAGCAGCAGATCTTCGGGCGGATAGCCGGACAGCGTCAGCTCGGGGAACACCACCAGGCGGGCGTCGACCTCCTTGCGGGCGCGCTCGACCAGTTCGATCACGCGCGCGGCATTGGCGCGGCTGTCGCCGACTCGGGTATTGATCTGGGCAAGGGCAATGCGCAGGCCGTCGACCTCGCGCTCTTCGATACGATTCAACTGATCACTCACGATGCGCCTGGGTCCTCGGACTGGCCATTGAGTACGCGGGCGGCCGTGACGCCGAGCTCGGCCGGGCTTTCGACCACATGCACACCGGCGGCGCGCAGCGCGTCGCACTTGGCCGCAGCGGTCCCCTTGCCACCGGCGATGACCGCGCCGGCGTGCCCCATGCGCTTGCCCGATGGTGCGGTGGCCCCGGCGATGTAGGCGACCACCGGTTTCGGATAGCCTTGGCGAATGAACTCGGCAGCGGCCTCCTCGGCCCCACCACCGATCTCGCCCACCATCAGCACCAGCTCGGTCTGCGGATCGTCGGCGAAGCGCGACAGGCAGTCCATGAAATCAAGCCCGCCAATCGGGTCACCGCCAATCCCGACGCAGGTGCTCTGACCGAGCCCCTCCGCGGTGGTCTGCGCGACCGCCTCGTAGGTCAGGGTCCCGGAACGCGACACGATGCCGACACGCCCTTTCTGGTGGATGGCGCCCGGCATGATGCCGATCTTGCAGGCATCCGGCGTGATCAGCCCCGGGCAGTTCGGACCGATCAGGCTGGCATCGGGATAATCCTGTGCGAGCACGGCCTTGACCTTGAGCATGTCGACGACGGGAATGCCCTCGGTGATGCAGGCGATCACCTCGATGCCGGCGGCCGCGGCCTCGAGGATCGAGTCGGCCGCGAACGGTGCCGGCACGTAGATCATGCTCGCCGTCGCCCCGGTCTCGCGGACCGCATCGGCGACCGTGTCGAACACCGGCAGGCCCAGGTGGGTCTGACCGCCCTTGCCCGGGGTGACCCCGCCGACAAGGCGCGTGCCGTAGGCCAGTGCCTGTTCGGAATGAAAGGTGCCCTGCTTGCCGGTGAATCCCTGGCAGATCACGCGGGTGGACTCGTCGACCAGAATGCTCATCAGGACGCCTCCCGGCTGCTGTTGGCGAGTGTCACCGCCCGCTTGGCGGCGGCGGCAAGGTCATCCTCGGCGGTGAGAGCCAGACCGGAGTCGGCCAGCATACGCCGCCCCTCTTCCGCGTTGGTACCGGCCAGGCGCACCACGGTCGGCACGTCGAGCGATACCTCGCGGGCCGCCTCGATGATGCCCTCGGCAATCAGGTCGCAACGGACGATGCCGCCGAAGATGTTTACCAGGATGGCCTCGACGCGTTCGTTTTCGAGGATCAGCTTGAACGCCTCGGTGACCTTGGCAGCGGAGGTCCCGCCGCCAACGTCGAGGAAGTTGGCCGGCATGCCGCCGGCGTGCTGGACCAGATCCATCGTGGCCATCGCCAGACCGGCGCCATTGACCATGCAGGCGATATTGCCGTCGAGCGAGACGTAATTGAGTCCGTGATCGATGGCCTTTCGCTCTGCCGGGTCTTCCTGGGCGACGTCACGCTGCTGCCACCATTCCGTCTGGCGGTATCCGGCGTTGTCATCCAGAGACACCTTCGCGTCGACGATGCCAAGATCCCCGTTGCCGAGCCGTGCCAGCGGGTTGATCTCGATCAATGCGGCATCGCGGTCGATGAAGGCTCGGTAAAGCTTGAGCGCCAGCGAGACGAATGCCTTCACCTGCGTGCCTTCGAGGCCAAGGGCAAAGGCGAGATCGCGTGCCTGGTAAGCCGCGAGCCCCACCGTCGGGTTGACCACCGTGCGGAAGATCGCCTCGGGGTTGGAGGCGGCCACGCTCTCGATATCCATACCGCCCTGCGGCGAGGCGATCACGACCACCCGTTGCAGGGCACGATCGACCGTGACGGCGAGGTAGTACTCGTGTTCGATGGTAGCGGCCGGCTCCACGAGCACGGCATCCACCGGCAAGCCCGCCGGCCCGGTCTGGCCGGTGACCAGCCGGGTACCGATCAGTGCATCGGCCGCCTCGACCACGGCATCACCGGAATCGACCAGCCGGACGCCACCGGCCTTGCCACGCGCGCCGCTGTGGACCTGTGCCTTGACCACCCAGCGACCGGTCTCGCTACTCGGCAAGGCGGTAGCAACCTGCTTGGCGCTCGCCTGCTTGAGTAGCAGGTTGGGCGGGACCTCGATCCCAAATTCCGACAGTAGTGACTTGGCCTGATATTCATGCAGGTTCATGGTGGGCCATTCCGCGGATCAAGAGTGTGAAAGGGCGCCATTGTCGCGCACCCGGCCCCCATTGTCATGCCCACCCACGCCATTCGCACCGCCCGATCGGAAAAAAGAAAACCCCGGCAATGGCCGGGGCAACGAGTCACCGAGGGGAGACGTGAATTCAGGGTCGCACGGTTACATGCGGCATCATTCGCCGAATGATGCGTTCGCTGACTCCCCAGACGTCTCGCAGGTCGTCGACTGAGCGGAAGCGGCCAACCGTTTCCCGATGCGTCACGATACGCTCCGCCGGCACCGGGCCCACGCCCAGCCCCTCACGAAACTCGTCAACCGAGGCCCGGTTAAGGTCGATGGCCGCCGCATGGACCGCCACCGTCGGTACTAGCGACGCGACAAACAACCCGAATCGAACCCAGCTTCGCCACAAAGTCATGACCACCTGATTGGAGATGAACCAGCGCGATCACTATAGGCAGACACGATGCCGGCCGGTATCAGGCAATTCGGCAATCGGCGTAGGATTAAGCCACGATGTCTGTACGCCGATTCCTACAGGACGAACCCGAACATCCGTTCGCATCTGGGACCGGCCAGACTCGTTCTTCCACCGACCGCGGAAAGCGGTGGCTACGAGCATGAAAAAAACCCCGTCCGGCGGGGCCGAGACGGGGTTTTTGGAATGGGGAGCCTGGCGTTGACCTACTTTCACATGGGGAAGCCCCACACTATCA
>NZ_LRFH01000002.1 GCF_001641825.1 Guyparkeria sp. WRN-7
GGCTACAGTGGCTACGCCAGCGGCTCGATCGACGGCGAGATGGACCAGATCGGCAACGTCTATCCGGATACCTGGAGCAACGAGCTGGGTGAAATCAGCGAGCCGCATCCCGAGGGTGGGGAGCCGGTCGGTCACTTCGACCTGGATACCGCAACCCAGGGCGGTTCCGACCTGAACCAGGACGGGGGTGCGCTGGCCTTCGGCACCCACGACATGACCTACGAGGGTGAGGAGAGCGGCTCGCTCGGCTTCTACGAGTATGGCTCGGTCGGACTCTCCAGCGTCATGAGTGGCGAAGTCGGCACCACGCGCTACGTCGTGGTCAACGCGACCAATGATGCCTCGCTGCTCGGCAGCGCGTTCTCCAACGCCTCCGGCAACATCGGCGTGAACGTCGCGGCCGGCACCGGCAACCTGCAGAGCAACAGCCTGTCGATGGCCGTGGCCTGCGTCACCTGCGCCGGTGGCAGCAGCGGCGGAAGCGAATAACCGATCTCCGGATCGGTCGACGGGGCGGTATTCCGCCCCGTCTTTCCCGGTGACGTGGCCGGCAACCCCGCGTCACCCGGAAAGACGGACGGCGTCGACAGGAGGGTTTGTTCGTGAAACCGGCAAGCATCTTGAACAACGAGAAGACGGGAACAAGGCGGATGGCCCTGGTTGCCGGTCTGCTGCTCGGGTTCGGGTTGGCAGGAACCGGCAGTGCCGCCGCGGCCAACGTGCGTTTCGCCGGCGTGTTGCCGCACGGGCAGGTGATCGACAAGCCGGTGGAAAGCATGCTCGAGCGCCGCTACCGAAACGTGGTGCGCCAGCAGTTCGACTTCTCCTGCGGGGCGGCCGCCCTGGCGACGCTGTTGCGCTACGCCTATGGCCTGCGCCTCGACGAGGCGACGGTGCTGGCTGGCATGTGGGGCGTGTCCGATCCGGAGTTGGTGCGCACCCGCGGCTTTTCCCTCCTGGAAATGAAGCATTACCTCGCCCGGCTTGGCTATCGCGGCCGCGGCTACGAGATCGACCTGTCCCGGCTCGGGCGGATCAATGTCCCGACGATCGTCCTGATGGACATCAACGGTTACCAGCACTTCGTGGTGCTCAAGACCGTCGACGAGACCTACGTGCATGTGGCGGATCCGGCCCTGGGCAATCGGCGTTACACGCGCCAGGCATTCATCGACAGCTGGCCATCACGCACCGTGTTTGCCGTGATCGGACCGGGTTTCGACCGGCGCACGGTGTTGCTGGACCGTACGAATGTTCCCAGCAGTGGAGAACTGCATCGCCGCTCCGGCGAGGTGCCGACGAGCGAGCTGCTGGATTTCGGATTCAAGCATGCGGATCTGTTCTGATCCGCGGCCTACCGAGGAATACGCCATGAAACATCCATTCAATGTCTTTGAGAAAGAACCGATCGATCCCGGTTTCCCGACCCGGGTGCTGGTGGTCGGTGGTGTGGCAGTCGGCGTTGCCTGCGGGCTGCTGCTGTTCAGTAGTGCGGTCGCTGCGGCGAACCCGGCCATCGTGTCGCTGAGCGACCCGGAACTCGCGAAGATGCGGGGTCGTTTCGTCACCGGCGACAGCCGCGTGATGTATTTCGGCGTCGAGATGGTCTCCCACTGGAAGACGACGGGCGGTGCGATGACTGCCGGTCTGACCGTGGGTATCGACCGCAGCCAGCAACTGCCGCAGGTGACCTTCGAGCCGACCGTGGCGATCGAGGGTGAGCCGACGATCAACCAGAGCGGCGAGCACCATGTCGCCGGCGGCAGCGAGGTCGATTCGCACGGCGTTCGTCAACAGATCCAGGTGGCCGGCAACGACAACCGTGCGACCAATGCGTTCGAGGTCCACGTCGACCCGCAATCCCGCGGTCAATCAGGCGGCGAGGGCGGCTATCGGGTCGAGATCAGCCAGAACGGCGCAGTCGTGGCTTCCGGGCTGACCGGCAGTGGCCAGCAGGCAGGCGTAAGCATGCGCCTGGGCAATTCGCAGGTTTTTCAGGGCTTTCAGGCGGGTGCAGCCAGTCAATTGATCCAGCTGGCGGGAAACCACCAGGTGGTCAACAACCAGTTGCGGCTGATGGTGGGCATCGATCCCACCGCGATGAACGATCGGGAACGACTGCAGCGGCAGGTGGGCCAGGCACTGGCCTCACTTCGCGGCGGCATCTGATCTAGCGCCGCCTGCGGATTGGCGGCGCCTCGAAGGGCAACCAGGGGGTAACACCCAAGGAGTGTGACCATGGATGATCGCGTCAAGCGGATGATCGGCCGAGGGGCTCTGGTACCGGCAAGCCTCTCGGTATTGGCACTGGGGCTGACGATGGTGCCGCTCTCGACCGGCTGGGCAGCCAACGAGGCCGACAACGTCGAGCAGATGCGCAGCGAGCTCGAGGCCCTGAAACAGCGATACGTCAACGAGGTGCGACGGTTGCGCGAACTGGATGCGCGACTGATGGCGGTTCAGACCCGTCTCTCGGAAGCAGGGGTGGAGCCCGAGGGGGATCTCCAGGCCCGGACGCCCCTCGGTGCGGCGGCCGCGACCGAGGGAGAGACCCGCACCGATGCACCCAGCGAGGAGGACAAGCGGCAGGCCACAAGGCGGAGCGTCGACGACTTCCTGCAACAGGAACACGTGGCCTTCGACCGACCGTTTGTCCTCGAGGCCGGATTCGAATACAGCCGTTATGACCGTACCCAACTGACGCTCAACGGCTTTCTTGCCCTGGATGCGATCTTCCTCGGCAATATCGCGGTCGACAACGTCGCCAGCGACACCTTCAAGTACACGCTGGCGGCGCGTTACGGCCTGACGCCGCGCTGGAACGTCGGCGTCTCGGCGCCGTTCATCCAGCGCTACACCACTTACCAGAAGGGTGGTGCTGGCGGGTCGGCGGCCGCGTTCGCCGAAGTGGACCAGAGCAGCGATATCGCCATCGGCGACACCACGTTCAATCTCAGTTACCGGTTGCTGCCCGAAACGGCCACCCGGCCCGACGTCGTGCTCACCGGTAGCGTGATCGCTCCGACCGGTCGTGAGCCCTATGGGATCGACTGGCGGGTGATCGAGACCGGCGAGGACGCCGACGGCAACGCCTTCGTACGATTCGCCATCCCCGAGGAGCAGGCGACCGGCAATGGCCTGTGGGGCGCGGGGGCCTCGGTATCGGCGGTCAAGACGCTCGACCCGGCCCTGCTGTTCGCCAACCTCGGCTACACCCACTACTTTTCGCGCAGCTTCGACGACCTCAACAACGACCCGGATACCGTCAATCCGGGCGATGTCGAGCTGGGCGATGCGTGGAACTGGGGCCTGGGGCTTGCCTTCGCCCTCAACGACAAGGCCAGCCTCTCCATGTCGTATTCGCAGCAGATCAACGGCCAGGCGCGTACCCGTTACGACGGCGAGGACTGGGTCGACCTCATCGGCAGCGATGCCAATTCGGCCACCCTCAGTCTTGGCCTGACCTACGCGCTCGGCCCCAAGGCGACGCTGGTCACCAGCCTCGGTGTCGGGCTGACGCCTGATGCGCCCGACTTCACGATCGGCGTGCGAGTTCCCTACGCACTCTGATCCCGCCGATTGCTCCTGCGGTGTTACCCCGCTGCCGATGCATCCCCGGCAGCGGGGATTTTTTTGCGTTTGCCATTCGAGTGGCCGGGAGGATGGCAAGGTCGCACCTTGGGTGGGTATAGTCCTTATTCCCCCACTCGGATCGCGAACGATGGATGACTTTCGCACCTGGCACTGGCTGGAGACGGTAATCGAGCTCGGCGGGCTCAAACCGGCCTCGGAGCGGCTTCACCGCACGCCGTCGACGATCAGCCACGCCATCAAGCAGCTCGAACGCCGCATCGGAGTCACCCTGGTCGAGACCCGTGCCCGTCGCATTCGTCTGACCGAGGCGGGTGCGATCCTGCTCGAGCACATGCGCCCGCTGATACGGGAGCTGGAAGGGGTGCAGGGTGTGATCGACCAGTTTCGCGCCACGGGCGCCTCGGTGCTCCGAATCGCCGTGGACCAGGTTTTTCCCCACGACCGCCTGATTCACGCGATGGAGCGTTTTTCTCGGGAATATCCGCACACCCGCATCGAGCTGTTCGAGACCGTGCTGGGTGGTGGCCCCGCGCTGTTCCGTGATGGCGAGGTGGGGGTCTATCTAGGGCTGGAACCGGTCGGCGACCACACCGGGACCCAGGTGGGACGGGTGCGCTTCGTCCCCTGCGCCGGGCCCGATCACCCGCTGGTCGACATCGCCGGGGGGTTGCCGGAAGGCGAACTGATGTCCGATGCGCAGCTGCGCCAGTACCGCCAGGTGGTGTTGCGGGATTCGCACCCGGAGGGCAGTACGAATGCCGGCTGGCTGGGCGCGGCGCAGCGGGTCACCGTGGATCACATGCACACGGCGGTCGAATTGATGCGCTCGGGGCTCGGGTTCGGCTGGTTGCCGGAGCATCAGGTGCGCGAGGAACCGGACCTGGTCGTGCTACCGGTCGATGACGGGCTTTGTCCGGAAACGGCCATGATGCTGTTCCGTCAGCGCGAGCTGATGGCAAGCCCCGCTCACCAGTGCATGATGGAGGCACTGGTGGAATCGGCGCGAGGGGATTGAGCGCCGGGGGATTGAACGTCGGGGATCCGGCGCTGTTCAGGCTGCCGCGTGTTCGGCGGCAACGGTCCGGATCTTCTCGATCATGTTCGAGAGACCGGTCGCCCGGTTGGCCGAGAGGTGCGCCGACAGGCCCAGCTCGTCGATGAAGCCGCTGTCGGTCGCCAGGATTTCCTCGGCGGTGCGATCCGAGTAGACGCGGAAGAGCAGGGCGATCAGTCCATTGACGATCATCGCGTCGCTGGTGCCGATCAGCTTGAGACGATCACCGTCCCAGGCATAGTCGAACCACACTTGCGACTGGCAGCCGTGGAACTTGTGCTCCTCGTCCTGCTTCTCGGGCGGGAAGGTGGGCATCTGCTTGCCCATGTCCATGATGTACTGATAGCGCTCGGTCCAGTCGCCGAGAAAGGCGAACTCGTCCTTCAGTGCGGTGATCTCGGCGTCGATGCTGGGCGCCTTGTCGGTCATGGATATCCTCCGGAATGCAGCGCGCGTCGGGCTCAGGCCTCGTCGCGCACGGTGAAACTCTCGCCGCAGCCGCAGCTGTCCTCGACGTTGGGATTGTCGACGTGGAGCATGCGGGTCAGGCCCTCGACCACGTAGTCGAGCGTCGAGCCGTGCAGGGCCTTAAAGCTCTCCTCGTCGGTGATCACCGCGATGCCGTCACCGCAGTCGAACCACAGGTCGTCGTCCTCGACCGAGCGGGCGACGTCCATGACGTAGGCGAAGCCCGAGCAGCCGGACTTCTTGATGCCCAGTCGCAGGCCGAGCGCGGATTCATCGCCCTCGAACGCCTTGGTCAGGTGCCGGCGGGCGGCCTCGGTGGCCGAAAGGCGCTGTTCGGCCGGCAGGGCGGCGGCGCGCTCGCGCGCAGCCTCGATGTGGGCCGGATCGACGGTCGTGGTGGTCTCTTCTGCCGGTTGGGCGCTGTGTACCTCGGCGGTCATGGGCCTTCCTCCAGCGTGGTTGTCAGCCGGCCTCGCGGGGCGTGCTGGCAACGTAAATGGTGTCGTTCTCGACTCGGACATCGTAACAGTCGATGGGTTCGTAGGCCGGGGCGGACAGCGGCTCGCCGTCGCGCAGGCAGAACTCGGCGTTGTGCCAGGGGCAGGTGAGGATGTCGCCGTCCAGTGGCCCCTCGGAGATCGGCAGCTCCTGGTGGCTGCACTCGTCGGCCACTGCCAGGATCACGCCATCGGCGTTGACGACCAGGATGTCGACCTCCGGTCCCTCGACCACGCGACGTTCGCCCGGTGCCAGTTCGCGCTGTTCGCAGACCCGAATCCAGTTGTCGTCGATCGGCTGATTGGCGGTGTCGGTCATCGTCGTGTCTGTCTCTTCGTGCTTACGTTTAGCGGGTGTCGGTCAGGGCAGGGCCGGTCGATCAGAACATGCCTGTCGCCAGTTGTGCCTCCTCGGACATCATCTCCTTGCTCCAGGGCGGGTCGAAGACCAGCTCCACCGCGGCTTCCTCGATGGTCGGGATCTCCATGATGCGCTGGTGGGCATCCGAGGCGATTACCCCGCCCATGCCGCAGCCGGGCGCGGTGAGCGTCATGTCGACCTCGACGCGTCGACCGGCGACCGGCAGCGATTCGACCTTGACCTTGTACACCAGGCCGAGATCGACGATGTTGATCGGGATCTCCGGGTCGAACACGCCGCGCAGCTGGTCCCAGACCATCTTCTCGACTTCCTCGTCGGAGGCGTTCTCCGGCAGTTCCGGCTGCGGGGGCGGTTCCTTGCCCAGTGCGTCGGCATCCTTGCCCTCGACCCGCAGCAGGTGACCGCGTGCCTTGATGGTGAAACTGCCGCCCAGGGCCTGCATCAGCTCGACGGGGGTGTCCTTCGAGGCGAGCACCTTCTGCCCCGAAGGCACCATGGTGCAGACCACGTCGCGGCTGAGTCGGATGCGTTCCATCGGTTCCACGATACGTTCTCCCGGCTTGGTCAGACGAGCATGTCGCGCACGCGGCTGACCGCGGCGACGAACTGGTCGATCTCGTCGAGTGTGTTGTAGAACGCCGCCGAGGCGCGGGCGGTGCCCGCGGGTGCCTCGAAGCAGCGCATCAGGGGCATGGCGCAGTGATGCCCGGTGCGCACCGCGATGCCCATGGAATCCAGCAGCGTGCCGACGTCGTGCGGGTGCGCGTCGTCGATCAGGAACGACACGACCGGCACCTTGTGCGCGGCCTGGCCGACGATCCGCAGGCCGGGGATCTCGCCCAGCCCCTCGGTCATGCGCTCGAGCAGGGCGGCCTCGTGACGTTCGATCGCCAGCCAGTCGAGGCCGTCGGCCCATTCCAGCGCCGCGCCGAAGCCGATCGCGCCCTCGATATTGGGCGTGCCGGCCTCGAACTTGGACGGTGGCGGGGCGAAGCGCACGCCATCGAAGCGCACTTCCTCGATCATGTCACCGCCGCCCATGAACGGCGGCAGACGGTCGAACCAGTCGCCGCGAGCGTAAAGCGCCCCGACACCGCTAGGCCCGAACACCTTGTGGCTGGAGCAGGCGTAGAAGTCGCAGCCGAGCGCCTGGACGTCGACCGGGCCGTGCGGCAGCCCCTGTGCGCCGTCGACCATTACCGGTATGTCCCGTTCGTGGGCGATCTCGGCAATGCGGGCGACCGGGTTGATGGTCCCGAGCGCGTTGGAGACGTGGTTGACCGCCATCAGGCGCGTCCGGTCGGTGATCAAGCCGGGCAGGGCGTCGATCTCGAGCTCGCCGCGATCGTTGACCGGGATGGTGCGGATGGTCAGTCCCTTGCGCTCGCCCAGCATCAGCCACGGCACGATATTCGCGTGATGCTCGAGCTCGCTGAGGATCACCTCGTCACCGGCCTGCCAGTCGTTCGACAGCGAGTGGGCCAGCAGGTTGATCGCTTCGGTCACGCCACGGACGAACACGATCTCGCGCTCGTTGTCGGCACCCAGTGATTGCGCCACGCGGGCACGAGCGTTCTCGAAGCGCTCGCTGGCCCGGGCCGACAGCGTATGCACGCCGCGATGGATGTTGGCGTTATCCCGCTCGTAGAACTCGCGGATGGTGTCGATCACCACCCGCGGTTTCTGCGTGGTGGCCGCATTGTCGAGGTAGACCAGCGGCTTTCCGTGTACCTCCTGGTCGAGGGCCGGGAACTGTGCCCGGATCGTCTCGACCGAGAACGGCTGGTTGTGACCGTCGCCGGCCATTACGCGTCCGAATCGGCGGGCAGGCTGCGCTCGCCGAGGCGCTGTTCGACCTGGCCTGTCAGCCAGTCGCGCAGATCGGTCAGCGGCAGCTCGTCGATGACCTCCTGGGCGAAGCCGGCGATCAGCAGGCCACGCGCCTCGGCCAGCGGCACGCCGCGGGTGCGCAGGTAGAACAGTGCCTCCTGGTCGAGACGGCCGATGGTCGCCCCGTGCGAGCAGCTGACGTCGTCGGCGTAGATCTCGAGTTCCGGCTTGGCGTCGATCTCGGCGTTGTCGGAGAGCAGCAGGTTGTTGCTCGACTGGTACGCCTCGATGCGCTGCGCGTCCTCCTCGATCAGGATGCGTCCCTTGAACACGCCCCGCCCGGCATCATCCGCGATGGTGCGGTAGTGCTCGTTGCTGGTGGTGTCGGCGGCCGCGTGCGTGATCCGCGTGTGGGTATCCAGCAGTTGCTTGCCGCGCGGCATCATCAGGCCGATCAGGTCGGTATGCGCGCCGGAGCCGCCGACGTGGATGTCGTACTCGCGCCGGATCATGCGACCGCCCAGCTGGATATTGTAGCTGTGGTAGCGCGCGTCGCGATCGAGCTCGGCGAACGTGCGCGCCGTGGTCAGGCGCGACTCGCCATCGAGGCCGAGTGCGATGTGCGTCAGCGCGGCGTTGGCGGCAATCGTCGAGACGATCACGCTGTTGCGCCAGGCCGGTTGCTCGCCAACGGTCTCGATGTGCTCGAGCAGCGTGGCGGCCGCGCTCTGGCCCAGGCGCACCAGTACGCGCGGGTGGCTCATGACCGACTCGGTCGCTCCGTCGAGCCACTCGATCACGATCGGACGCTCGACCACGGTATTCGCCGCGACGTCGACAACCACGCCTTCGCGGGCCATCGCGGTGTTCAAGGTGACCAGCGCGTCGTTGGGGTTGTCGACACTCGGCGCCGGCTTCGGCGAGAAGGCCGCCGCGCGGGTCGTCTCGTCGGCATCCGCCAACGCGGTGAGGGTGACGCCTTCGGGGACGTCGTCGGGCACGCCCTGGAACACGCCGTCGACGAATCGCAGCCGTACGGGATTGTCGAGCGGCAGGCGCGTGCCCGGCTCAATGTCGGCGCCGACGCCCGACGGGGCGTTGAACCGCCCGCGCTGGATGGCGCGCAGGTTGGTCCAGCGCCACTCCTCGTCACGCAGGCCCGGCAGGCCGATGCTCTCGACCTGGCTGCGGGCGGCCTGCGCGATCTCGTTCGGGGCCGCTGCCTGCTCGGGCAGGGCGTCGCTCAGCCAATCGGGAAGACCGGTTCGCTTCATGATGCCTCCTCGAGGATCTCCTGGTAGCCCTCGGCCTCCAGGCGGTGCGCGAGGCTCTTGTCACCGGACTTGATGATCTTGCCCTTGTAGAGGACGTGGACGAAGTCCGGCTCGACGTAGTTCAGCAGGCGCTGGTAGTGCGTCACCAGGATGATGCCGCGCTCCTCGCCGCGCATGCGGTTGATGCCGTCGGAGACCACCTTGAGTGCGTCGATATCCAGGCCGGAATCGGTCTCGTCGAGCAGGGCAAGCTTCGGCTCGAGCAGCAGCATCTGCAGGATCTCGTTGCGCTTCTTCTCGCCACCGGAAAAACCGGCATTGACGCCGCGGTGCAGGAACGCATCGTCCATGTCCATGCTCGCGACCAGCTCGCGTACCTGCTTCATGAAGCTGAAGGTGTCGATCTCGTCGAGGCCCTGCGCTTCGCGCTTCGCGTTCAGCGCTTCCTTGAGCAGGTAGATGTTCTTGACGCCCGGAATCTCGACCGGGTGCTGGAAGCCCAGCAGCAGGCCGGCAATGGCGCGCTCCTCGGTTTCCATTTCCAGCAGGTCGTGGCCGTCGAAGGTGATCGAGCCCTTGGTGACCTCGTAGCCGTCGCGACCGCCGAGGACGTGGCAGAGCGTGCTCTTGCCCGAGCCGTTCGGGCCCATGATCGCGTGGACTTCGCCGGCGTTGATCGACAGGTCGATACCCTTGAGGATCTCCTTGCCGTCGATTTCCGCGTGCAGATTCTTGATTTCGAGTAGTGCCATGATGAAAAGCCTCTGGTATCTGTTCGGTTAGCCCACGGAGCCTTCGAGCGACACGGCCAGCAGGGCCTGTGCCTCGACGGCGAATTCCATCGGCAGTTCGTTGAAGACTTCCTTGCAGAAGCCGTTGACGACCATGTTCATGGCGTCTTCCTCGGACAGCCCGCGCGAGCGCAGGTAGAACATCTGGTCGTCGCTGACCTTCGAGGTGGTTGCCTCGTGTTCGACCTGGGCGGTGCTGTTCTTCGCCTCGATGTAGGGGAAGGTGTGCGCGCCGCAGCGATCGCCGATCAAGAGCGAGTCGCATTGGGTGAAGTTGCGGGCGTCACGCGCGGTCTTGCCGATGTGCACCAGGCCGCGATAGGCGTTCTCGGCGCGCCCGGCCGAAATACCCTTGGAGACGATGGTCGAGCGGGTACGGCTGCCCAGGTGGACCATCTTGGTGCCCGAATCGATCTGCTGGAAGTTGTTGCCCACGGCCACCGAGTAGAACTCGCCGACCGAGTCGTCGCCCTTGAGCACGCAGCTGGGGTACTTCCAGGTGATCGCCGAGCCGGCCTCGACCTGGGTCCAGGTGATCTTGGAACGGTCGCCGCGACACTCGCCACGCTTGGTGACGAAGTTGTAGATGCCGCCACGGCCTTCCTCGTCACCGGGATACCAGTTCTGGACGGTGGAGTACTTGATCTCGGCATCGTCGAGCGCGACCAGCTCGACCACAGCCGCGTGCAGCTGGTTCTCGTCGCGCTGCGGCGCGGTGCAGCCCTCGAGGTAGCTGACCGAGGCGCCTTCCTCGGCGATGATCAGCGTGCGCTCGAACTGGCCGGTGTTCTTTGCGTTGATGCGGAAGTAGGTCGACAGCTCCATCGGGCAGGTCACGCCCTTGGGCACGTAGACGAACGATCCGTCGGAGAACACCGCCGAGTTCAGTGCGGCGAAGAAGTTGTCGCCCTGCGGCACGACGGTGCCCAGATACTTCTGCACCAGCTCCGGGTGGTTCTCGACTGCCTCGGAGAACGAGCAGAAGATCACGCCCGCTTCGGCGAGCTTCTCCTTGAAGGTGGTGGTCACCGAGACGGAATCGAACACCGCATCGACCGCGACGTTCGCGCCCTTGACGCCGGCCAGCGCGGCACGCTCGTGCAGCGGGATGCCGAGCTTCTCGTAGGTTTCGAGCAGCTTCGGGTCGACCTCGTCGAGCGACTCCGGCGCCTCGGCGTCGAGCTCTTCCTGGGTCTTGGGCGCGGCATAGTAGGAGAGCGCCTGATAGTCGATCTTCGGGTAGTGGACGTGCGCCCACTCCGGCTCGGCCATCTTCTGCCACTGGCGGAAAGCCGACAGACGCCACTCGAGCATGAATTCCGGCTCGTTCTTCTTGGCCGAGATCATGCGGATCACGTCCTCGTCGAGACCCGGCGGGATGATCTCCTGCTCGATGTCGGTGGTGAAACCGTACTTGTACTCGCGCTTGACGAGCTGTTCGAGTTCCTGTGTTTCGGTCATGTCGTTGTCACCTGGTCGAAGGCTGATGGCCCGACGGCGGGGCGGCCGGCGGGCGGATGTTCGTGTCGAGTCCGTTCAGGAAGTCGCTTTGCGAGCGCGCTTGCCGGCGTCCGTGACCTCGCCGCTGCGAGCGCGTTCGTACCAAACCGGCACCTGGGTGGCCGGCGTGTCCGTGCTCACCGGCTGGGTCATTTCGGCCAGCGTGGTGGCATCGAGCAGGGCGTGCACCCCACGGTTGATCGCCTCCCAGTGCGGTCGCACCGCGCAGTCGCCTTGCATGGCGCAGTCATGGTCCGGGCGGAAGCAATCGGTCATCGCGATCGGGCCGTCGATCGCCTCGATGATCTCGGCCAGGGTGATTTCTGCGGCCGGGCGGGCGAGGAAATAGCCACCGCTGCGCCCCTGGCGCGATTGCACGATGCCTTCGCCGTTCAGCAGCTTGAGCAGCTTGCCGACCGTGGGCATGTTGATGCCGGTACGCTTGGCCAGCGCCCGGGCGTTGGCCCGCTGTGCGCTGGGCTCGTCACGCGGATCCCCGGCCAGCGCCGTCAGGAGCACGATGGCGTAGTCGCTCAGTCGGCTGATCTTCAACATGCCTGCCTCCGCGGATAGCGGTCCGTTACCCGGATCCGGCACCGATTCGAGAAGGGCGCCCGGACACCGAAGGAATGCGCTTAAAAGTACTAAACCGGTACGATTTTTTCAAGCAACATCCGTTTGACCGGTGTCCCGAGCGGAAAATTCCCGGGAAAAGCCGCTTAAGCCCTTGTCCCCGCTTCGATTTGCCGGCGTTTTCTGCTATCTTTCGCTCCCTTTTTCGTAAGCCGGAATGACGAGGATTTCGTTCACGTGACGACGACAGCCACCCCCAAGACATCCGTGCCCACCGATGGCGCCGGCAAGCGGCTCTATATCAAGACCTGGGGCTGCCAGATGAACGAGTACGACTCGGCCAAGATGGCCGACGTGCTCGGGGTGTCGCGCGGCTTCCATCCGGTCAGCGATCCGGCCGATGCCGACGTGATCCTGCTCAACACCTGCTCGATCCGCGAGAAGGCGCAGGAGAAGGTGTTTTCCCAGCTGGGCCAGTGGCGTCCGCTCAAGGACAAGAACCCGGAGCTGATCATCGGCGTGGGTGGCTGCGTCGCCAGTCAGGAAGGCGAGGCCCTGCGTGAGCGCGCCCCGTTCGTCGACATCGTCTTCGGTCCGCAGACGCTGCATCGCCTGCCGGAGATGGTCGCGGTGGTCGAGGCCGAGCGTAAGCCGGTGGTCGACATCTCGTTCCCCGAGATCGAGAAGTTCGACAACCTGCCGGATCCGCGTGCCGAAGGGCCGGTCGCTTTCGTCTCGATCATGGAAGGCTGCTCGAAGTACTGCACCTTCTGCGTGGTGCCCTACACCCGCGGCGAGGAGATCTCGCGACCGTTCGACGACGTGGTCGCCGAGGTGGCGGACCTGGCCGAGCAGGGCGTGCGTGAGGTCAACCTGCTGGGTCAGAACGTCAATGCCTACCAGGGCCCGATGCACGACGGCCAGACGGCCGATCTCGCATTGCTGATCGAGGTGATCGCGCAGATCGACGGTATCGACCGCATCCGCTTCACCACCTCGCACCCGGTCGAATTCACCGACCGTCTGATCGAGGCGTACCGCAACGTGCCGGAGCTCGCGAGCTTCCTGCACCTGCCGGTCCAGTCCGGCTCGGACCGGGTGCTGGCACTGATGAAGCGCGGGCACATGGCGATGGAATACAAGTCGAAGATCCGCAAGCTGCGCGAGGCGCGCCCGGGCATCTCGATCTCCTCGGATTTCATCGTCGGCTTCCCCGGCGAGACCGATCACGACTTCGAACAGACCATGAAGCTGATCGAGGACATCGGATTCGACCATTCGTTCTCGTTCATCTACAGCGCGCGACCGGGCACGCCGGCCTCCAACCTGCCGGACGACCAGCCCGAGGAGGTCAAGAAGGCCCGCCTCAAGCGCCTGCAGTCGCGTATCAACGAGTTCGAGCAGGAGATCTCCCAGTCCATGCTCGGCACCACCCAGACCGTGCTGGTACAGGGGCCGTCGAAGAAGGACCCCAACGAGCTGATGGGCAAGACCGAGAACAACCGCAGCGTGATCTTCCGTGGTCGCCCGGGGCTGATCGGCCTGTTCGTCGATCTGGAGATCACCCAGGTCAATCCGAACTCGCTGCGCGGTGAGTTCGTCGATATTCATCCGACCGATCGCGAGCGGGCGAAGGCCCGCAACCTGGTGGCCGCCTGATGACCGAAGCGAACGCCGAACGCCTCGAATTCGCCCTGGAGCCGGCCGACAACGAGCGGCTGGCCAACCTCGCGGGCACCTTCGACGAGCACCTGCGCATGATCGAGCGCCGGCTGGGGGTGGAGATCAACCACCGCGGCAACCTGTTCGCCGTGATCGGCCCGGCCGCGATCGCCTCTCAGGCCGAAACCCTGCTGGCCGACCTGTACAAGTTGAGCGAGACCCAGATCATTGATCCGGAGCGGGTCAATCTCGGTATGCAGGAGGCCGGCATGGAGGAGGCGCCGCCTCCGCCGGGCGACGAGGTGATGATCAAGACGCTGCGCGGGATCGTTCGTGGCCGCGGTAATCGCCAGGTGACCTACCTCAAGGCGATCCGCGAGGCGGACCTGAATTTCGGTATCGGCCCGGCCGGTACCGGCAAGACCTATCTCGCCGTGGCCAGCGCGATTGACGCTTTCGAGCGCGGTCAGGTGCAGCGGATCGTACTGGTCCGCCCGGCCGTCGAGGCGGGAGAGAAACTCGGCTTCCTGCCCGGTGATCTGGCGCAGAAGATCGACCCCTACCTGCGGCCGATGTACGACGCCCTCTACGAGATGATGGGCTTCGACAAGGTCAATCGCCTGATCGAGCGCAACGTGATC
The DNA here is from genome assembly GCF_001641825.1 of Guyparkeria sp. WRN-7. Taxonomy (GTDB): domain Bacteria; phylum Pseudomonadota; class Gammaproteobacteria; order Halothiobacillales; family Halothiobacillaceae; genus Guyparkeria. The sequence goes on from NZ_LRFH01000002.1 coordinate 14,267, forward strand.
GAGGTCGCGCCGCTGGCCTTCATGCGTGGGCGAACGCTCAACGAGTCGTTCGTCATTCTCGACGAGGCGCAGAACACCAGCATCGAGCAGATGAAGATGTTCCTCACCCGGATCGGCTTCGGCACTTCGGCCGTGGTCACCGGCGACATCACGCAGGTGGACCTGCCGAAGGGGGTGACCTCGGGGCTGCGCCATGCCATCGACATGCTCAGCGATGTCGACGGGGTGCAGTTCACCTTCTTCCAGAGCCGTGACGTGGTCCGCCACCCGCTGGTCAAGCGCATCATCGACGCCTACGAGCGCCGGGGCGGGGCGGATTGACCACGCCGCCGGTGGTGATTGATCGGCAGCGGGCATGCGAGCAGCGCTGCCCGTCGCGTCACAGCCTCGAATCGTGGATGGCGCGCACGCTTGCCGAGCTCGCCGATGGCCCGGAAGGAGGTGAGGTGACCATCCGCTATGTGGAGGCCGAGGAGAGTCGCCGCCTGAATGCGCAGTTCCGCGGCAAGGACCGGCCGACCAACGTGCTGTCATTCCCGGCGAGCGAGGATCCCGCACAGATCGAGGTGCTGCCCGGCTCGTCACAACCGTATCTCGGCGACCTTGTGATCTGCCCGGTGGTGGTCGAGCGCGAGGTGGCAGAGCAGGGGAAGAGTCGGCGTGCGCACCACGCCCATATGGTGGTGCATGGGATTTTGCACCTGTTGGGCTATGATCACCTCACCCCCAGCGAGGCGGAGCAGATGGAATCGATCGAGATCCGCGCGCTCGAATCGTTGGGCTACCCTAATCCCTACGCCTGATCTCTTGAAGACCGGCCACTTCGACACCACATCGAATGCGCGGCCTATCTGATTGATTCAACCTTTCTTTTCTCACTCCCTGTAAAGAGACCCATGGAAGACGAACCTCCCAGTCCGGACTCGGCACGCCAGTCCTGGTGGCAGCGCCTGAAACATCGTTTCTGCCCCTGCCAAATTCACTCCGTCGAGCAGATGAAGTCGCTGGTACGCCAGGCGACCGAGTCCGAGGTGTTTCCGCTGTCCACCGGCGGGCTGATCGACTCGGTGCTGGATTTCCACGACCTGCGTGTGCGTGACGTGATGGTCCCGCGCGGTCAGATGGACGTGATCGAGGAGGGCACCACGCTGCCGGAACTCCTCTCGGCCGCGATCGAGTCGGGACACTCGCGTTATCCGGTCATCCGCAGCAACCGCGACGAGGTGATCGGCATTCTCCTGGTCAAGGAATTGCTGCGTTTCTATGCCAGCTCCCAGGAGACGGGGGGTGAGAATCCCGATTTCGACCTGCTCGCACTGGTGCGCACGCCGATGTTCGTGCCGGAAAGCAAGCGACTGGATGCGCTGCTGGCCGAATTCCGTCTCACCCGCACTCACATGGCGATCGTGCTCGACGAGTTCGGCGGCGTGGCCGGTCTGGTGACCATCGAGGACGTACTCGAGGAGATCGTTGGCGACATCGACGACGAATTCGATGTGGAGGAACGCGTCAACATCCGCCAGCAGGCACCGCGTCGGCATACGGTCCGCGCGCTCACGCCGATCAGCGAGTTCAACGAGGCATTCGATACGGAGTTCTCGGACGACGAGTACGACACCATCGGAGGGCTGGTCTCGAACACGCTTGGCCACCTGCCGCGGCGCGGAGAAGTCGCCCGGTTGGGGGATTACGAATTCAAGGTGCTGGGCGCCGACCGCCGCCGATTGCACTTGCTTCTGGTCACGAAGCTTGATTTCGAACCAAGCGAGGAGACCGACGGTGCCGCCAGCGAACCGGGCTGAAACCGGCCGCGTTCTCTCATGGTTTTCCGGTTGGCGCGGTAGCCTGACCGCACTCCTGGCCGGTGCCACTCTGGTGCTGGCCTTTGCGCCCTTCGCCTTCTGGCCGGCGGCCATCCTCGCCCCGGCCATCCTGTTTTCCCTCATCCATCGCCGTGCGCCTGGAAGGGCCTTCCGGCTCGGCTGGTGGTTCGGTCTGGGTCAGTTCGGCCTGGGCGTAAGCTGGGTCTACGAAAGCTTCACCCTGTTCGGCGGCATCGTCGGCCCGTTGGCGGCGCTGGTGACCGCGCTGTTCGTCATCGGCCTGGCGTTCTATCCGGCCGGTGCGGCATGGCTCACCGCGAAAGTGGCCGGGAACGGAGGCCGTGGACTCTGGGCGGTCAGTTTCGTCGCCAGCTGGGTGCTGGTCGAGGGATTGCGGGCGTGGCTGTTTGGTGGTTTCCCGTGGCTGAATCTGGGTATCAGCCAGGTCGACGGGCCATTGGTCGGCTGGCTGCCGTTGCTGGGCGAATACGGCGTCACCGCGTTGCTACTGCTGATGGCGGTGCTTGTTTGGCATCTTGGCCGGGTGCTGATGTCCGGGCCGATGTCGTGGCGTCGCTGGTTGTTGCCCGCGGGCGCACTGGTGGCCGTTCCGTTATTGTCCCTGACGTTGCGTGAGCTTCCCTGGAGTCAGCCGAGCGGCGAGTCGCTCAAGGTGGGGTTGGCGCAGGGCAACGTCGCACAGATGCAGAAGTTCGATCCGGCATTCTTTCGCAAGACGATCAGTATCTACCGTGAACTGACCTTGGCGATGCCGGAGGTGGATCTGGTGGTGTGGCCGGAAACGGCCATCCCGCGGCCGATCGACAGCGTGCCGGCCGTGCGTGAGTCGCTGGAGCAGCTCGCCGGCGAGCGCGATTTCGCCATGCTGGTGGGGACGTTCACCCGCGACGACGCCGGGCGGTACTACAACGCCCTGATCGGCGTGCCCAGCTCGCTCGGTATCTACCGTAAGCGCCACCTGGTGCCATTCGGTGAATATTTCCCGTTGCGGTGGCTGATCGAACGCATGCCGTGGCTGTTCGAGGTGCCCATGTCGGATCTCAGCCCAGGGCGTCCCGATCAACCACCGCTGGTTATCGATGGCGTGATGCTGGGGGCGTCGATCTGCTTCGAGGCGGATTTCTCGCGCGATATCCGCGCCTCGATGCCCGAGGCGGGCATGTTGGTGACCGTGTCCAATGATTCGTGGTTCGGCGAGAGCTTCTCGCCCCATCAGCATCTGCAGATGGCGAGGGCCAGGGCGATCGAATTCCGTCGGCCGATGATCCGTGCCACCAATACCGGCATCTCGGCGGTGATCGATGCCCGTGGCCGGGTCGAAGCCATGCTGGGCACCGGGGAGCGCGGCACGCTGGTGGCGGACATCACGCCACGCTCGGGGGCGACGCCGCTGGCACGCTGGGGCGCTTGGCCGGCCCTTGGGGCAATGCTCGTCGTATTGCTCCTGACCGGCTGGTTTGCCCGGCGACGGCAGGCGGATCAAAGCACCTGACTAGGAAAAGACCGCCGAACTCTTCAGGGAAATGTCGAAAAACTTCGCCTTAAGAGAAATTTTGTCCGGTTCAGGGCATATTTATTCAAATAAAATATCGACGAGGATCGCCTTATCCTATCCTTAGAAAGGAATAGGGCCTCATGCGTCTGATTTATAAAATCTCACGCCGCGACAATAAGCAACCGAATTAAAACATATCCAGCGATCATAACTAGCAGTGTAGTCAGTATCGGATCGGCTATTTTCCAAAAGCGGTGATATTTATTCCTTCTGTGGAGTAGGTTAACTGCTATTAATGATCTTTCGACGCTCATTAGGCGGTCCCGAACATGAGACTCAGGCAAAGCGGATCCCGGGACGCGTGATATGTTTGAAAATCCATTTGGATGGATTTTGTTGCCACAAGCGATATTGTCTTTAATGAAGCTTAAGTGATATGCCGCTCGCGCTAGCCTCTCCGAAGCATACTGCGTTTTGGCTTTTGAAACGCCATGATCGATCCATGCCGAGACAAGGTATAGAAACAAAGTTAGAAGTAAAAACGCATTGATTGATACCAACACATTGGGAATATGTGTCTCAGCGCCGGTGACTCCTAAAACTCTAATTTCATCGATGGGAACCTTCCAAAACCAGAGCATTATGATCGTTACCGCTACCGACACCACAATTCGGTGATATGCACGCGTCCGGACCGATGTTTGATCAGAAATAAGGTCTAGGATCTGCTCAAAATCGTCTCTGTTCATGCCTGAAGAGTTGAAGTGCGATTCCGGAATTTGGCCGCTCAATTCAGACTGACGCTCTTCCTCGTTCAACGCAGGCGGGTCGCACGGCGCGAAGACGCGATCAATAAGCTGTTTGGCGGATTCCGGTAGGCTCTTGATTGGCATTTGGAGGCTGGGGTTGGAAGAAGAATAGCCTGACTCTACATGAACCCAATGACGCAGACTACGGTTCATCTTGCTAGGCGCGTTTATTCGACACCTGATCGCTAGGGAGCGCTAATCTTCCTAGCGTGAGGCGTGGAAGATGGCTCGGCACATTTCCGTCGCCCTACCGACTAGCAATAAAAAAGGCCTAGGTGTTCACAGGAACGACCTAAGCCTTTGATAATGCTGGTGGCTATGGGTGCCATCGTAAAAATAGCCGCAGACCTCAGCGCAACGCGGTTGCGGACAATGCGAACCATATTGGTCCCCACTTTGGTCCCCACCTTTGCCGCCGGTTGCAAACAAACCACAAGGGGACAATCTGACATGACAGCCAAGGCACTGACAGCAGCGGGCCACGCACAGTCCGGCCAACTCAACACAGCCGCCAGCCGGGTAGGGGGTGAAGCATGATGGCCTGGGAAAAGCTCGCCCCGACTCCGGCGGACATTCCGCAGCTTGTCGCGCACGCTGAAAGCGTCCGGTATGACTTCGGGGCAAAGAAGTGGGTGGGTGATCTCTCGCAAGAGACGGCCCGCGCCATCCTCAAGGCTCTGATATTCGCGGCCGATGATCTCACGCGCTCGATACCGGCGGTTGTCCGGGTGGCTGGCGAAGCCTCCACGCAACGGGAACAGGAAGCGCCACCCCGGACGGTTTCGGGCTATGCCTCGTGGCTGGCTGACGAAATCACGGAACGCGACCAGGTGGCGACCACGATCACCAGCGCGGCCACACTCGCCGGCCAGGCTACCGGCGCGGCCTATGTGCTCTTTGAGTACGTCGCCAGTGGGCAGGAAGCGGAAAGCCGGAAAAAGCCCTAGGCATTCCCCCACAGGTGGAACCGACACAGCCCCGCCCGAACACACCCGGCGCGGGGTTTTCTCGTTGCAGGGCGCAACCTATCCGCCAGCGGTGGGCTCGAACCCGTGGCCAAAGTTTTGGGGATGTGTGAAAACTCCAATGGCCGCGTGTCGCGCCATCGTGCGCCCTGACGATTTCGGCACCCCCTATGCCCTCGGGTTGCCGAACCCTCCATCCTGCCGGGCGGTCTTGCGGGAATGACAGGACGCGCACAGGGCAGCCAGGTTGCCCGGTTCGTTGTTGTGGGCGTTGCCGTCGATATGGTCAACCACGCTTGCCGGCGTCACTCGACCGCGCTTCTCGCAATCCATGCACAGCGGGTGCTCCCGTAGGAATGCCGCTCGCAGCTTCCGCCATGCCGCGCTATTGGTGGGCAGTGCCCGGCGCTTCTGCCGATCCGTGTCCTGCCTTGGCCTGTGCCGTGGTGCGCGGACGGTGATTGGGGAATGGGCTTTGGGCGCTCTCGGCATGATGGGCTCCGAATTTTTATTTTCGCCCCGGTGTGAACAAGCCGGGGCACGCGGACTACGCTTCTCGCGGCTCTGGGGATGAAGGCCACCCCTCCGTAGCAATCCACCCCAACGAACGACTAGTCTCTTGTTCAGACGGATTTGGCCCAACGCAAGGAGCACCCCATGGCAGCCTCAGGAAATCCCTCGAAGGGTGAAAAGCCTTTCACCAACACCAACGTTGCAGTCGCGCTATTCGGTGCCAGCATGATGGCTCTCGGGGCATTCCTTCCCGTGTTGAGCCTTGGGGCGATGGAAATGACCTATGTGAAAGGGGGCGATGGTGACGGCGTGTTCGTGCTATTTGCGGCCCTTGGTGTCGCCCTATTCGCTCTTCTCCGCGCTCGCGGATTTGTCATCGCAAGTAGCGTGGCGGGCCTCGGCGTAATGGCCTTCGGGCTTTACAACGCTGTCACGAGAATCGACGAGCTACAGGCACAATTGGCGCAAGACCTTGAAGGCAACCCGTTTGGCGGCTTCGCCTTGGCGATCTCGGAGTCCGCATCTTTGGAATGGGGGTGGATCGTCATGATTATTGGTGGCCTAGTCGCAATCATCGGCGCATTAATACAGCCGGACAGCTAACTATTTGAAGCGCCCCACCAGGAACACCACAAAGCCGCTCAAACCAAGCGCCCACCCGAGTCCGCCATTACCGGCCATCCCGATAAGCATCCCCGCGACGATTAACAGAAAACCGATGGCTTCCCACGCCCCGCCCGAACGCGTGGACCTACTCACCCCGTCCGGCTCTCTGCCGGGGCGTGCTGCTTTCGGCGGCGGCGCTGCTATTGGTGCTCCGCAATTTGGGCAGGCCGCCGCCTTGTCTGATACTTCCTTGCCGCACTCCGGGCATTCCATCATCGCCATATCGTGCTCTCCTTTTAGGTGGGCTTCCGACCCCACCATAGACCCATCAGCCAGTGACGGGGATAAACAACAAACGCGAATCGAAACCACGGGCACAAGTGCAATTCAGTGCGCCCGTGTCACCCATCGGTCCGGCCAGGCTCCGAAGGACCCATTGCCCCGACCGCGACACACCAGAACCACCACCCCCAACGCAGGCCGAAAAACTGTCGAGAACCGCGCTCCGCGCTACCCGTGTGATCGGCAGCCCTTACAGGGACCCGCGACGTTTTGCTATGGTCGAGGTGATCCGTTTCGCCAGGACGGCGATGCACCAGGCAGACAGTCGGGAAGTCAGCCACGCGGGGCGGATCGCCCTACATATCCCTACAAATGCGGCCGGGCCGTGGTCGTCACTCGTCACGCTCGCTAGGTGCCACCAGCTCGATCCGGGCCGGCGGTTCCGCTTCCCACACCACTCGGATGGGATCGACGGCCCCGGTGATCTCCCGGCGCTCCACAAAGTCGCCTTGTGCTTTGCCCAACAGCTCCGATGCTTTCAGCCGGTCGCGTATTGCTGGCGGCTCTCCATCCGGGCCGGTGATCTCCCCGCGCACGATTGCCGACCACCAGGCTTGCCGCTGCTCTCGGTCGATCACGGCGGCGCTCCGCTCTCGGTCCGCCAGATCCCGCAGGGCGCGGGCAACCTCAACATTTCTCAACAACCGGCTGCCCTGGGGCTCGGGGTGCTTGTACCCGGCGGCTCGGGCGGCGTGGGTTGCGTTGCCGCTGGCGGCGTAGGCTTCCACAAATCGGCGTTGTCTCTCGGTCAGGCGTCGCATGCTTCCCCCTTGTCGCCATTGTCGCCACGTCGCAGGACGGCCCGCACAGCCGCTACAGTCTCGTCATACCGCTGGCGGTAAGCCATCGCCATAACCATGTGCCGGGCGCATCGGTCGGCGGCGTCGGCATCGGGGCGCGGCATCATCTCGACGGCCTGCCGGGCGTGGCACTCCATCAGGGCGCGGGCTCGGTTCAACTCGACCAGACGGTGGGTGATCTCGCGTTCATGCTCGGTCATGGGTGGCCTCCACAGTCACAGGCCGCCAGCTCTCGCAGGCGCGGCGGTCCGTGTCGAACATGAAGCCGCAGGTCGGGGGCGGCTCGCCCGCTAGGCATCGCCCGACACGGGCACGGGGTGCGATCCGCTCGAAGTGCCGACAGTCGAGGCAATGGACCAGGGGCAGGGGAGGCACCCCAAGGCCCAGCCATGCCTCCGCGTTCTGTTTGCCGGCCAATGACTCGGGTTTCTGATTTTGACCCGGACCCCTGTTGTTTGTGGTGGTACAGGTGGTGCATGGGGTACAGCCCCGCCGTGGCGCGGTTTCAGGTGTACCACCTGCCTTTTTCTCAGGTGGTACAGGTGGTACAGGCTGGCCGGTGGCCAGGCGGTCGAGCACGTTACCCAGCCCCATGGTCGTCTCCCTCGTCGGGAAGCCGGACAACGTACAGCCGCTTTTTCCCCTCCGATGTGCGGACCTGCTTTGATCGCTTGCCGTGGCCCGATTCCTTGTCGGAAAGCCATCCGGCAGCGTCCAATGCCTGGGCAATCCGTGTGGTGTCGAAGCCAGGGCAGGCGGCGCGAAGGCCGGTCGAGGTAAACAGGTACTCGCGTACCCCGTGGATTTCCCGCCACCAGCCGGCGCGGCCGGCGTGGGTTGTCACCTTCGCCTCGGTCTCCAGGTCGGTAAACCGGGTATCGGCGTGCGCGTCGATAAAGGCCGCCACGGCGTCGCACACCTGCCGATCCTCGGTCACACCTTCGCCCTTGGCGCTAGCCCACACGGCGAACAGATCGGCGGCCGCCTGCATGGCCTCACCCTCGGGCCATCCGGTCACCCCGTACTCGGTCGCCAGCTCCCCGGCGATACCGGCCAGCGCAAACCCTTTGGCGGCTCGACCCTCCAGGCCGTCGCGGCCAGCAAAGCAGGGCAGGGCTAGGGCGCGCTCCAGCTCCCCACCCATGTCCCTGGGGTCGTCGATCAACCGGCGGACGAACTCGGGGCCGGCGTGTCCGTAGTGCCGACCGGCGGCGCGCTTGATTGCGTCCGCCAGCGACCGGCCACCCTCGTGCCCGTGCAGCTCGTCGAACACTCCATGGGCACGGCTGGCGGGAATGTCGAGCAACCGGACCGATTGCCCGGCCTTTTGCCGGTGGCCACCTTCGGCCATGTGGGCGGCCAAGGAGCGCTCCCCGGTGCTCAGCATCGCTACCCGCCAGCGGTAGGCATGCCGTGCCGCTCCCGTTCGGGCGGCGCGTGTCTTGCCCACTCCGTTGCCTAAGGCGTAGACAGTGCCGCCGATCTCCCGGTTGTCCGCCTCGCTGATCTCGTCGAGGCATAACAGCGTGTCATTGAGTGCGGCGGCGATACCCTCCAGGCCGTTGCCGGTGGCTCGCCAGGTGCGGACAAACTCGGGGCCACCCCATACGCTGGCGGCCGCGTGCAGGCCGGTGGTCTTGCCGCTCGAACTGTCACCCACCAGGTGGAACCCGTGGCCGGTGTGTGAGGCCACGCGCTCAAACAGGGGGCCGGCGAACCCGACCGACACGGCAAACACCAACACGGGGTTGCCGACTGCCAGCCCGGCCAATTCCTCCCGCCAGCCCGACAGATTGCCGCCGGCCGTGAACTGATCGGCGGCCGGGTGCTCGCTCTGATAGATCACGTCGCCCTCGCCAATCGTCTGCCGGGGCATGATGAACAGCTCGGGGCCATGCCAGCCGGTGCGGGTGGCGGCGGTGACTCGTCGCCTCGGGCTCGACTGCATCAACCAGGCGTTAAGGCGTGCTCGGGCCTCCGGGTTGATCCTTACCCCAAGGTCGAGCAATTCGGCGCGCATCTCGTCGCCCCCGGCGTTCAGTAGGCGCATGGGCATTGCCCACTCTCGCCATTGGCCGTCCGGGTTCACGAATCGCAATAGCCGGCCGAAGCTATCGCCCTGGGGACTGGCGGTGATCGCCTCGACGTGGATTGGCGAGCACACCCACAGGTCGAAGGGCTCCGGCGGCTTGTCTCCCTTGCCGCCACGCATGCCGTGGTAGTACAGGCCGGGCCGGCCCAAGGCGGTCCAGTCGTTGTAAACCGCAAAGCTCGGGCGCTTCGGTTCCGGCGGCTCGGGTGTTTCGGGCGGCGGTGCCTCAGTCGGCGCGACCGGCTCGGGCAACTCGGGGGCGGTTTCGTCTGTACCACCTGTACCACCTCCGGAAATGGCCGGTGGTACAGGCTCAGGCCGCATGCTGGCGGGCTTGTACCACGTGTCCCACCTGTACCACCCATTTTGCAAGGGGTCCGGGCGATTTTCGGGAGCATCGGTCATGCGCCACCCCCTTGGCGGTAGCCCATCAGGTCGTTGAAGTCGGAAAGCTCCAGCGGCGCGCCCGGCGGGAAATCCGGCCAGATAACCCGACCGCCAGCATTGATCGCGGCGGCTCGACCGGCGGCCATGCCGGGGTTGTGGCCTGGGTCTTTGCGGTCGTTGTCGCAGGCAACCACCAACGGCAGGTCGGGCCAACGGTCACGGGCGGCCAGCGCCACGGGCTCCAGGTTGCCGGCGTCGATAGCGGCTAACACCAGGTCGCCCGGTGACATGCCCGCCAGCGTGCAGCCGGTTGCCCACCCTTCGCAGACGGTCAGCCGGTCCGGGTGCTCGGGTGCATGCACAGGGATTGCGTGGCCGCGCTTTGCCCCGCCGGACAACATGCGCTTTCCGCCCTGCTCATCAATGAACTGAAGGGATGCCAGGGACCAATCGGATAGGCGGCGGATCGGTAACACCAGGCGGCCGCCTTGCTGGCGGGCACCCATCGGCTCGATCCGCTTTCGGGCAGCGTAGGGGTGGGCCGCATCGGCCGGGACCGATCCCGCCCACAGGCTGGCGGCTCGCTTGGCGGCCATGGCATGGCGGTTTGCCCGGTCGGCAGCGGCTTGGGCCTTGGCGGTTGCAATGCGTGCCCGCTGCCCTGCCTTCTCGGTCTCGCTCAGCGATTGCCAGCCATCGGCGTGCCACGTGTGTTTTGCCCCGGTCCGCCAGCTACCAAACACCCCGACCGGGTTTCGATCCGCGTGCAGGACGTACCACCCGTTTTTCGATCCGGGTTTATCGCCCTCGACCCGGTATCGGCGCATATCGCCATCGGCAACCAGGGCCGCACCTTCCGCCGGGGGCAATTCTGCCTCCCGCATGGCCGCCAGCATGGCGAGCTCGGGCGGCGTGGTGGCCTGTCTCTCGTCTGTCTGGGTTTGTGCGTTCATTGGCTCACCTCCGCAACTCCAGGCATTAGGACGTACTCGGCAACGTGGTGGGGGTTGCCGGCGGCGTCGCGCTCTGTGCGCCATAGCGTTTCGATGCGGTGGCCTCGGGCTCGCAGCTCAAACACACGGCCGGCCGGGTGCAGCACGTTAAGGCGCTCGCGTGCCTCAATCGTGGTCAGGCGGTGATGCTGGCGAAGGTGGGCGAGAACGCGGGCGCGTTGTGCTTCGGCACTCCGGCCCTGTGCCTGGGCGGTGCTATGCTGGCGGCGTGTCTCCGGCCCCTGCATGCCTTCGCGGTGTGTGGGGGTTTCTCGGTTCATGCCATCGCCTCCCGCTCGTTTGCCTTGATCACAGCGGCCAACGCAGTGCGCGACCGGACTTCGGCGGCATTCAGCTCGTGCCGGCGGCGGTAGGCTTCGGCCTCCGCTCGACTGGCGAAGGGGCCGGCCACCAGGTGGCGAATCAGGATCGGCGGGAACACGCCGAGCAGGGCGCGGCGGTCGGTCAGGTAGTAGGCGCGGGCGGTCATGCTTCCACCCCCTGCCGGTCGGCAATGAACTGGTCGAGGGTGGACAGCCGCCAGCCGGTTACCTGGGCCGACAGCTTGATAGGGCGTGGCAGCTCCCCGCGCTCGACAAGCCGGTATAGGGTCGATTTACCGATCCCCAGATAGGCGGCAGCCTCACGCGGACGGATGATGGCTTGGCCCTGATAGGCCGGGCCGGTGTGGGTGTTTCTGGTCATGCGTCGTACCCCGCTGGGTCTGTGTGGACTCAGGGGACGACGGTAGGGAGCGCATTTGTGGAAGTGTCCCAAACGGACTCATTTCCGGTCCATTTGGACAGCTTGGGAGGGCTAGCGGTAGCGGGTGACCTCTCGGGCCTCCCGCAGATACTTGGCCAGGGTCTTTCTATCCGGCAGGTCGTCGCTCTCGCTCAACTTGGCGAGGATGGCATCGGCAGCGTTGTAGGCTTCATCCGGTGCGCCGATGTAAGCGTCGAGGGCGGCAATCACCCGGAGCATTCCATGCTTCGCTTTCGGGTGAACTTCCCTGTCATCCTCTCCGCCAGCCTTCGGCATCTCCCCGGCGTGTACCCCAATCCGGTGCTCTTTCTCGAATCGGTCGCGCTCGGCACGGCTCACCTTCAAGTCAACGATATGGACTAGGGGTCTGTTCCCAAACGAACCGTCTGTTCCGGCAGAAAATTTTGAAGCGTAGCCGGTCGTACCAAACCCGACCGTCGGGAAGATAAAGTCACCTTCTCCGGAAAATCCAAAACAACCACCTGCGATGAACTGCCCATCCGCCTGCTCTAGCTTGGCAACATCTTGAGCCTCCAAGGTGAAAAAACCCACACCAAGGTGACCATCAGTTCTGAACTCGAGATCCCAGATTTCCCAGCCATCGGCCCAGACCCCCATGGCCAACAAGCCTTGTCCGCCGATGTGAATCAGGTAGTCGGTCGAGCATCCCCAACGCTCGGCGATCTCGTCGAGGCTAAACCATTCCTTTTCCGGCAGTCCTGCCGGTGCTACGTTGTCGCGTGTCATCGCTGAACCTCCCGCGTTCAGTGCTGGCGGCCCGGCTTGCGGTGGTGCGCTTGCCGGGCTTTTTCGTATCTGGTCATGCTACCGCGTCCGCCGGCGGTTACTCGTCGCCAGGCTTTTGCAGGCGTTCGCAGTAGTCCGCCCATGCCTGCATCATTTCCCGCCGGTCCTCCAGGTGCTTGGTCCGGTTGTAGCTCCGGCCGTTGGGATCGCGCACGGTGTGCGCTAGCTGGTGCTCGATCCAGTCGGGGCGATACCCCAACACCTCGTCGAGCATGGTTCGGGCGCTCGCCCGGAAACCGTGGTGGGTGTGCTCGGTCTTGTCGAAGCCAAGGCGACGAAGGCAGGCATTCACGGTGTTGGCGGACAGCGGACGGCTCGCGTTGCGAATGTTGGGGAACACCAATTCCCGGTGCCCGGTCCATGCCCGCAGCTCCCCCAGAATCTCGACGGCTTGCCAAGGCAGGGGCACGGTGTGCAGCTCGGGTTGCTCTTGCGCCTTGCGCTTGGATTTCCAGAACGTCCATTCCGCCCGGTCTAGGTCAACTTCCGACCAGCGCATGTGCCGCAACTCGCCGGGGCGTGTCCACAGCAGCGGGGCGAGGCGGACGATTGCCAGGACTTGAGGTTGTGCCTCTAGGCCGTTGATCGCTCGCAGCAATTCCCCGAAGCGGGCCGGGGTGGTGATGGCGGAAAAGTGATCCGGTGCGGGTTTCTTCGCCATGGCTTCCTCCAGGCCGGCGGCCGGGTTGAAGGTGGCCAGGTCGGAAGCAATGGCGAACTTGTAGATTCGGGCGACGTGCTGGCGGGCGCGGCGTGCCGACTCGATCCCGGCGGACTTCTCGACCACGCGCAACACCTCCAGCAATCGAGAGGGGGTTATCTCGGCAATGGGCATGTGGCCAAGGGCAGGGAACACGTGGCGGTTTAGTCGGCCCTCGACCTTCTCGCGTGTGCCAGCGGCCCACGCTTGGGCGGCCAGCCAATCGCGGCCGACTTTCTCCAGGGTCGAGGTCCGGGCCTGATCGGCCATGCGGGCGGCCTCGACTTGCTGGCGGCGGTGCTCGATTGGGTCGGTCCCATCCGCCAGGAGGGCGCGGAACTCGTCACGCCGGCGGCGAGCATCGGCCAAGCTCATCTCCGGCAGCTTGCCCAACGTGGTCTCCCGGCTCTTGCCGTGGAACTTGTAGCGGAACACCCAAGCCCGGCCGCTTTCGCGGACGCGCAATGACAGGCCGCCCCCGTCGAATAGCTTGAAGGCGCGGCCGTCGAACTTCGCCCGGCGAACGTCGAGCGCGGATAGTTGGTTGGTGCGCATGCCTCTGTCCCCTGTATCAGCGAGGCGGGGCAGGGCGAAGGTGGGGGCTAGTCAGTCCCCACCCGTGCCGTGGTCCCCCCTCTGGTCCCCGCTCTCTATGCTACATTGGTGGGGACCGGCTGGGACAGGGCGGGACAGCAAAAAGCCCCGGAACCGCGTTTTAATGCGATCTCCGGGGCTTATTGGGACTCACTGGGGAGGCTGTTTGGTGGCTATGGGTGGATTCGAACCACCGACTCCGGCATTATGAGTGCCGTGCTCTAACCAGCTGAGCTACATAGCCAAGCGAGGCGCGCATTATCGGGATTCCCCGACGGGTTGTCAACCCTGTCCGCGCGCCTTTTCACGCCCGATTGAGGGCATGATCACACGTTGAAGCGGAAGTGCACGATGTCGCCTTCCTGCATGACGTATTCCTTACCTTCCAGACGCGACTTTCCGGCCTCCTTGGCACCCTTTTCGCCGCCACAGGCGACGAAGTCCTCGTAGGAAACGACCTCGGCGCGGATAAAGCCCTTCTCGAAGTCCGTGTGGATCACGCCGGCCGCCTGCGGGGCGGTCATGCCCTGCCTGATGGTCCAGGCGCGCACTTCCTTCTCACCGGCGGTAAAGTAGGTCTGCAGGCCGAGCAGGGCGTAGCCGGCGCGGATGACACGATCCAGCCCGGGCTCTTCCAGGCCCATCTCCTCGAGGAACATCTCCTTGTCCTCGCCCTCGAGATCGATCAGCTCGGCCTCGGTGGTCGCGCAGACGGGCACGACCATCGCGTCTTCCTGCTCGGCGATCGAGCGCACCTGGTCCAGCAGGGGGTTGTCCTCGAAGCCGTTCTCGTCGACGTTGGCGATGAACATCAGCGGCTTGGCGGTCAGCAGGTGCAGGTCGTGGAGCAAGGCCTGCTTCTCCGGGTCGAGCTTCATGCTGCGCACCGAGTGGCCGGCATCGAGCACCTCGGCGACTTCCTTGACCAGCTCCAGCTTCGCGACCGCGTCCTTGTTCTGCCCCGACTTGGTCTGTTTGGTCAGTCGCTCGACGGCCTTCTGCACGGTATCGAGGTCGGCGAGAGCCAGCTCGGTGTTGATCACCTCGATGTCGGCGGCCGGATCGACCTGACCGGCGACATGCACGACGTCGTCATTCGCGAAGCAGCGCACCACCTGCGTGATCGCGTCGGTCTCGCGGATGTTGGCGAGGAACTGGTTGCCCAGACCTTCGCCCTTGGAGGCGCCCGCCACCAGGCCCGCGATGTCGACGAACTCCATGCTGGTCGGGATCACCCGCTCGGGCTTGACGATCTCGGCCAGCTTGTCGAGGCGCGGATCCGGTACCGCGACCACGCCGACGTTCGGCTCGATGGTGCAGAACGGATAGTTGGCCGCCTGGATGCCGGCCTTGGTCAGTGCGTTGAACAGGGTGGACTTGCCGACGTTCGGCAGGCCCACGATGCCACAGTTGAAACCCATAGGGACTCCGTGATGTCGATTGTTGATCGCGGCCGGGCAGGGCGGCCGCGTCGGTTCGGGGACCCGCCGGCTCAGGCGGTGGGTCGATAGCTGTTGATGGCCTGCATCAGGGCGGATTCGTCGGCGCGCACGAGGTCGGGCGCGAGATGACGGACCTCGATCACGACATCGTCCAACAGGCGCCGTTCGTCCTTGGGCGGATTGGTCAGGACGTAGCCGACCACGGCGTCGCGGTGGCCCGGGTGGCCGACGCCGACCCGCAGCCGCCAGAAATCGGCGCTGCCCAAGGCCGCCTGGATATCCTTCAGGCCATTGTGCCCCCCGTGGCCGCCGCCGCATTTCAGTCGCATGCGACCCGGCGGCAGGTCGAGCTCGTCGTGGATCACGAGGATCTCCTCCGGCGCGATCTTGAAGAAGTTCGCCAGCGGACCGACCGACTGGCCCGAGCGGTTCATGAAGGTTGCGGGCCGGAGCAGGCGCAGGTCCTGGCCACCAACCATGACGCGAGCGACGTCGCCCTTGAACTTGCGCTCCTCGGCCCAGCGGCCACCCAGGGTGTCGGCGATAGCGTCGATCGCCCAGAACCCGGCGTTGTGGCGTGTTCCGTCGTATTTCGGTCCGGGGTTCCCCAGCCCCACGATCAGCTTGATACTCATGGGCGCGGATTATCGCATAGCTCGACTGCGGCCACGGCGGTGACCCAACGAAAAAACCCCGATCTTGCGATCGGGGTTTCCGGCGTGGAGGAAGGGGAGAGTATCAGGACTCTTCTTCGCCCTTCTCTTCCTCGCCACCGGCAGCTTCCGGCTCTTCGGCCTCTTCCGGCTCCTCTTCCTTTTCCACCTTCGGCGGGTGGATGGCGACGACGGCAACGTCGTGCTCTTCGCCCAGGGCCAGTTCCGGGATGCTGATGCCTTCCGGCAGCTTGATCTCGGAGAGGTGGATCGACTCGTTGACGTCGAGGTCAGCCAGGTCGATGGTCAGGTATTCCGGCAGCTGACGCGGCAGGCACTCGATCTCCACTTCGTTGTGGATGACGCTGACGACACCACCGGCCTTTGCGCCCTTGCTCTCTTCGCGGTTCTCGAAGTGCAGCGGCACGTTCATGCGCATCTTCTGACCACGCGTGATGCGCTGGAAGTCAGCGTGCAGCACGACCGTGTTCTTGTACGGGTGGCGGTGCAGGTCACGCAGAACCACTTCGTCGGTCTCACCGTCGACGTTCAGCTCGAGGATGTGCGAGAAGAACGCCTCGTGGTCGAGGTGCTTGAGCAGTTCGTTGTGGTTGATCGTCAGCGAAACGGGGGCTTTCTTGCCGCCGTAGACGATCGCCGGAACGTTCCCTTCGCGACGCAGGCGGCGGCTCGCACCTTTCCCCAGGTCATCGCGAACGGACGCTTCAATCTTGAAAGTTTCTTTAGACATGATTGGGTCCACTCCAGAAATGAAAACCGCCGGGGCGACGTGAGGCCGACTCCCGGCGTCTGATATACGGCTGCGGCCCGCGACCAAGCCACAACCGACGCGCGCCACCCGAACTAACGAGTGGCGCGCGGATTGTACAGTATTCAGGTCTCGACCGGAAGAGCGGGGCGGGTCAGTCGTCGTTGTAGAGCGAGCTGACCGATTCGTCGGTGTGGATGCGACGGATGGTCTCCGCGAGCATGCCGGCAACCGAGAGGACACGGATGCGCTCGCAGGCTTCGGCTTCCGGCTTGAGCGGCACCGTATCGGTGACCACCAGCTCGTCGAGCGACGAGGCCTCGATGTTCTCGATCGCCTTGCCGGAGAGGATCGCGTGGGTGGAGTAGGCCACCACCTTGCGCGCGCCGTGCTTCTTCAATGCGTCGGCTGCCTTGCACAGGGTACCGGCGGTGTCGACCATGTCATCGACCAGCACGCAGGTCTTGTCCTTCACCTCACCGATGATGTGCATCACCTGGGAGACGTTGGCGCGCGGACGGCGCTTGTCGATGATGGCCAGATCCGCGTCGTCGAGACGCTTGGCCACGGCACGGGCCCGCACTACGCCACCGACGTCGGGCGAGACGACGATCAGGTCGTCGTATTTCTGCCGCCAGATGTCGCCCAGCAGGATCGGGGAGGCGTAGACGTTGTCTACCGGGATATCGAAGAAGCCCTGGATCTGGTCGGCGTGGAGGTCGACCGTCAGGATGCGATCGACGCCGCCGCTCTGCAGCATGTTCGCGACCACCTTGGCGCTGATCGGGACACGGGAGGAGCGGACGCGGCGGTCCTGACGGGAATAGCCGAAGTAGGGGACGACCGCGGTGATGCGGTGAGCCGAGGCCCGACGCAGCGCGTCGGTCATCAGCATGAGCTCCATGACGTGTTCGTTCGTCGGGTCACACGTCGGCTGGATCACGAAGATGTCGCGACCCCGGACGTTCTCCAGGAGCTCGACGGCGGATTCGCCGTCCGAGAAGTGGGAGACCGATGCCTGTCCCAGTTGGCTGTCCAGGCTCTCTGCAACCCGCTCGGCCAGTGGCCGATTCGCGTTGCCCGTGAAGACCATCAAGGAACGTGATAGTGACATCGGTCTCGCAGGTGTTGGCTGGGCCGGCAGGATTCGAACCTGCGAATGCCGGAATCAAAATCCGGTGCCTTAACCAGCTTGGCGACGGCCCAATCGAAAGAGGTGCGCATCATAGCGGAGCGATCGGCCTTTGCCAAGGCCCCAGCGCGCTTTTTTTCGGATTTCAGCGGGTGTTTTCGCTAACTTCCTGATTTGGCGTGAACAGCGGCGGCGCAACCACGAACCGCCGCAGGATCGGGTGCTCGGCCTGCAGGCGTTCGCCGATTCGGCGCCCGGCCTCGGCCGATTCCACCGGCGCGAACAGGCAGGCACCTGAACCGGTCAGACGGGCGAACCGCGCGTAGTCGGCCAGG
This sequence comes from Guyparkeria sp. WRN-7, assembly GCF_001641825.1. Classification (GTDB taxonomy): domain Bacteria; phylum Pseudomonadota; class Gammaproteobacteria; order Halothiobacillales; family Halothiobacillaceae; genus Guyparkeria. The sequence continues at coordinate 32,309 of NZ_LRFH01000002.1, forward strand.
GCATTGCGCAGCGCGGTTAGTTCGGCATCGTGGCTCAGGACGACCGGCTCGAAGGCATTGAAGCCTTCCGTCCGCCAGTGGGCAAGCAGTCGTGCATCATCCTGCTTGGGCGTGTCGCGCTCGAGTGCGGGTGATGCGAACAAGGCGGCCGTCGGCGCGGTGCGCGCGGGAATCAGGATCAGGAACCAGTCCGGCCCATCGGGTAACTCGCCCGGATGCAGGATGTCGCCGATGCCGTGAGCGGTTGCGCTCTGGCCGCGCAGGAAGACCGGCACGTCCGCGCCCAGGCGAACCCCGATCTCGCAGAGCCGGTCGAGGGACAGATTCAGACCCCACTGGCGATTAAGCTCAAGAAGGACCCGTGCGGCCGCCGCCGACCCGCCGCCAAGTCCGCCGCCGATGGGGGCATTCTTCGTCAGGGTGATGTGCGCGTTGCAGCGGGTGTCCCGTTCCGCGGCAGGGGCTGCCTTTCGCAACGCCATCGCCGCGCGATAGAGAAGGTCGTCCTCGGGATTCGTCGGGCGTCCGGACAGATCCTCGTCGCCCGCGACCCAGTCCACACGAATACCTCGATCGGTCGTGGTGGCGATCCGGAGCTCGTCACCGTAGTCGATCAGTTGAAAGTAGGTCTGCAACTCATGGAAGCCGTCGGGGCGACGGCCGTTGATGTGCAGGAACAGGTTGAGCTTGCAGCCGGCCGAAACCCGGAGCGACCGCTTGTCATGATTCATCGAACGCCGCTTCCCACGTCCCAGGCGTCGACCACGATGCGAATGCGCATGCCTTCCTGCCGAAGCTCGACGAAGTGCGGCAGCGACAACTGCGACGGACCCTCCGGGGCGTAGCGGTCATATTCGACCGCCCAGCCGGCTTCCTCCAGTTGGCTCAGCCGGCCCGATTCGTCCAGCGCGTAGCTATCGGCGGGCTTGTCGGCAAGCGAACCTTCGGGCAAGCCCCGCAGCCATCGGGGCAGGGCGGAAAGCGGGATGAGCCAGCCGGTCTGCTCCTCGAGAAGCGCGGTGGGCTCGTCGGTCAGACGACGCTTGCCGTCGCCGTCGGTGATCAGCATGCGTTCCGCAGTGCCGGTCATCGCAAGCCGGCCGGTATCGAACGGGCCACTCATGGTCAGGGCAGTGACCTGGCCGACTTGTGTCCACTCGACGCTGACGCTGCCGCCCGTAAGGCCCGACTTGACAGCCGCGCGCCCGTTGAAGGCCCAGTCGGTCAGAGATTCGATCCGGTCGCTGTGGGCTTCCCAGGCGGCCAGCTGGGCGGGAGTTGCCGGCTCCGGGCCGGGCGCCAGACTGGCGCAGCCGCCGAGCGTGAGCGAAAAGACGGCGAGGGCGGCCAGCGCCGCCCGGGTGCGAGACAAAGAAAGCATGGTGGGTGAATCGACGTGGTGGATCACGGACGCCCGCTGGCCGGAAGGAGCTCCGGTGCGAGGCGACGCAGGGTTTCAAGCAATGTGCTGTCGGTCGGGTCAACCTCCAGTGCCTGTTGCCAGACATTGAGGGCGCGATCGCGCTGACCATCGATCCAGAGCACTTCGCCCAGGTGGGCTCCGATTTCGGCGTTCGGCGACTGGCGGAAAGCCGTTTCCAGCGCCTGAATCGCCTTGTCCAGATCGCCCTGGCGGTACTTCAGCCAACCGAGGCTGTCGAGAAAGGCCGGATTGTCCGGCTCGACGTGCAGTGCACGGACGATCAGCCGCTCGGCCTCTTCGAGATCACGGTTCTCGTCGGCCAACGTATAACCCAGCGCGTTGAGCGCTGCCGCGTGCTCGGGGTCACGGTTGATTGCCTCGCGCAGCACGTGGGTGGCGGCATTCGAACGCTCAAGTGCGAACAGCGTCATGGCCTTCTGCATGCGGAAGTCGTTTGCCTCCGGCCATGAGGCCAGCGCCTGATCGCTGACCTGAAGACTGTCCTCGAACCGTCCCATTTCGGCCAGCGTGGAGGAAAGGGCCAGGGTCAGCTGCTGCCGGTCCGCCTCGTCAATGGCATTCGAGAGCAGCGCGCGCTCCAGTCCGCGAATCGCGGCGTCGGGACGGCCCAGTTCGATACGGGCACCGGCAAGGAGGACCTGGGCGTTGGCAAAGTGTTCACTGCGAGCGCTGACCTGAGAGAGCGCTTCTTCGGCCGCGGCGAGATCACCGTTGCGCAGCGAGACCCGTCCCCGAATCAGATGGACGACGTCGGCCTGGCCGGGAATGGCTTCGAGTCGCGTCAGTGCCTGGTCGGCAAGGGTGGGGCGGTCGAGTTCATAGGCGAACAGGGCAAGGTTGCGCAACAGGCTGGGGTCGGTAGGCGCACCTTGCAGGGTTGTCTGCAGAAGTGCCAGGGCCGCTTCGGTCTGCCCGGCGGCGATCCGTGCCTCGATCAGGCCGCTGGCATAGCGTCCTTCGTCGGGAAAACGGGCGTGGGCCTTCTTGAGTATGCGAACTGCCTCGTCGACATCACCGCGACGGTTCGCGATCACCATCGCGAGATCATGCGGCGCCTGGGCGTCAGGACGCAGGGACATCGCACGGTCCGCCGCCTTCTGAGCGAGAGGCAGTTCCCCGAAGGACAGTGCAAGCTTCGCGACGACAACCTGCGCCTCGTACTGGCGGGGAAAACGGTCGGCCAGGTGCCGTGTATAGGCAACCGCCCGATCGCGTTCCAGGCTCTTGCGCAGATATTGGCCGATCTCGTTGAAGATCTTTTCCACGTTGCCGGCGTCGGCTTCGAGCCATTCGTTTAGCGCCCGATCGGCCTGGTCGGTTTCGCCCAGTTCCAGCGAGGCGATCATCATCACCGCCGCGGCACGGGCGTTGCCGGGGTCGAGTTCGCGCAGGCGTGTGGCGAGCCTTTGTGCCAGGTCGAACCGGTCGGCGAAGATCGCCGCCTGAATGGCACGCTCGATCAGCGAGATGTTGTCGCTTTCGAGTGCGACCTCGGCGTAGTGGTCGGCCGCTTCGGCGTACTGTTTCTGCCGGCCGTAGAACTCGCCGGCAAGGATGTGGAATATCGGGCCGTTGGACCAGTCCGAACCAGACTCGGCCGTGTCGGCGCCTGCGGAGGAATCGGGCGCGGTGTCAGCCGGACTCACGGCACAACCGGATGCCGAAACAGTAAAAGCGGCGGCGAAGAACAGCGCGGCGGGTGTTGTCGAACGCATGGCGGGCTCGTGAGACGAATGGGTTTCACCACACGCCCAAGGGGCGCTGGCCGGGCTGGCCTCATTGTAGTGCATCCGGGTCCGGCCATGCGCACGGATACATGACTCGTTCAGCCGGACGGCGAGTCATGTCGTGTTCCTCCGGGCCTGCGCCCCTGACCAGGGTTCGTAGAATATATATTATGTTAAATAGGGTGTGAGGTAAGAGTAAACCGATTCGCGGGACGAGCGTCCCTGTTGTCGGTTCTCCACGTCGTACCCCGTCTTCTCGTGGATATCTCTCCCGCGCAGGCCTGTGTCGTTACGGTTACGGCCGCTACCACCGGTATTTGTCCCACAGCTCCGGATTCGCCCAGTTGCGCGGGTTCAGCCAGTCCGGGGTGTCCTTGTAGGTTTCGATGTCGAATTGATACACGGCCTCGGCGGCGCTCAGGCGCCGGTATCCCAGCGAAACCATGCGCTGGTCGACGTCGTCGCCGATACGGGCCTCGCCGACGTGAACCACGATGCGGCGATTGGCGCGGTCACGTAGCCCCGCCAGTAGCTCCGCCACGGTCCCGGACCATTGGTCTTTCTCCACGATGACCTCGATCGGCCCCGCGCTGCTCGACAGGCGCTGGAAAACGGCCTCCGGGCGGTCCGGCACTCCCTGCGCCGGGGAGCTTGTCTGGCCGTGATCGACCGGACTGTCGACGATCACCGTGAATGCGGCCTCCCCGGCGGTGATCTTTTCGCATGCAATCAAACGCTTGTCCGCTTTGAGCCGCTCACGGCGGGCCTCGCCGTCGAGCAATCGCAGTACCGGATCGGGTGTTTTTTTCGCATTCACTGTTGACAGTCCCTCTCGAGATTCCTAATATGCGCGCCGTTGCCCAGGTGGCGGAACTGGTAGACGCGCTAGTTTCAGGTACTAGTGGAGAGATCCGTGGAGGTTCGAGTCCTCTCCTGGGCACCAAATTTCAGATCGACGTAAAGGCCGGTGGCTCGATGAGCTATCGGCCTTTTTCGTTCGTTGCGCGGTTATGCGGTTGGTCGCACCTCGCGCCCCGCAGCACGCGCATGTACAGAGGCACCATAACAAAAGGCCCACCGGTGACGGTGGGCCTTTTTAACGCGGGCTTGTCCTGGCTGTCTTGCCGAGATCAGCTGTCGTAGCGCTGCTTCAGCTCGTCGAGACGTTGAAGTGCCGCGGTGGCGCCCTCTTCCCGCAGTTCGGCCTCGATCATGTCGAAGCTCTCGCGGTCACCGACGTCGAGGAACGCCTCAGCCAGGCTGACACGAGTGTCGACGTCCACTTCGCTTTCATTGTCGGCCTCCGAGGTCGATTCGACCGCCGGTTCCTCCTCGGGCTCCGGCGCCATGCCAAGCTCGAGCCCCTCGTCCTCGGTCGTTCCCGTGGCTTCGTCCTTTGCCTCGGCGGTCTCGCCGGCAGGCTGATAACCGCTCAGGTCGAGGTCCAGAGCGTCGAGTTCGTCCTCGGCCCCCTTTTCTTCGCCTTCGCCGCCGGCCGTGGATGCATCGCCTTCCGACAGGTCGATCAATGTATCGTCGGGTTCGGCCGCGTCGTCTGGCCGGGCTTCAGAGGCGTCCTGCTCCTCGCTCGGCGTCTCGAGCGCGAAGGAGTCGTCGAACTCCATCAGGTTGTCGTCCGAGCCGCGAGCGGATTCGGGCTCCGGCGTGGCGAGCATGTCATCGAAATCCTCGTCCCAGGCGATCTCGCCCGACGGCTCGGATGTCTCGGACGGGGCTCCACCGACTTCCTCGCGCTCTGCCTGCCGGTCGGCCTCGATTTGCGTATCGCCAATCGATGGCTCCCCGGCCGTTTCGTCGGCAGACACCAGGTGATCCGCTTCCGCCGAATCCGTCGCACTGGCCTCCGGCGCCGCCTCGACACCTTCGTCCTCCTCGACGTCCACGGTTTCGGCCTGCTGCTCGATCCCGCTGAGCCGGTTGATGGCCGCCTGCAGGCCGGCATGGCCGGGGTGTTCCTCGAGGCTTTCCTGCAGGAGCTCGAGCGCCTGATGCGTGAGGTTGAACGACTCGAGCACCCGCGCTTCCTCAAGGGCCATTTCCGGGTTCATCGGGTCATCGACACCCGGTTCGGCGGTAGCCGGATCGTTGCTCTCCTGACCTGCCAGGGCGCCGCCGACTGCCGCACCACCGACCGCAGCGGCAGAAGCGCCGGCCTTGTCCATGTTGCGCTCGATTGACGGCTGTTCGCCACGTGATTCCGCAGCCGTGTCGGCAGTAGCCGGCATCGGGACCGCCGGCTCGTCGTCGTGACGCGAGCGCCGCAGGCCGAGGGCGATCAACAGTGCGATGATCAACAGCCCCATCGCCCCGGTGAGGTACTTGCCCCATTGCACCCAGAACGTCTCCTGGCGGGCCTGGGCCTGTTCGGCCTGCTGACGGGATTCCTCGACCACGTCCTTGAGATCGGCAATGCGCGCGTCACGCTCGTCGACGGCCACCTTGACCGAATCGATTTCCTCTTTCAGGGAGCGAAGCTGTTCGGTCAGGGCCTCATTTTCCGCCTTGACCGATTCCAGCTCTTCCTGAGCCAATGCGTCGTCTGGGTCCATCGCCGGAGTGGCAGGCTGTTCCGCCCCCGCGATTGCCGGCAAGGGCGTATCGCGCGAGAGCTCGCCGAAACCGCCGAGATCGGCCGACTCTCGCTGCTCACCTTCGGCGGGACTCAGCAGTTCGAGCGCGGGGCCCTGCTGCGAGGTTTCACCGTCGGCTACCTCCGACGGAACTGCTTGCTCGGTTTCACCAGGGGCCGAGGGCACCTTGAGCTCAACGCCAGCCAGCATGGTGTTGCCATTACCATTGGCAAAGGCGTGCGGATTGGCGTCGATAATCGCCTGCATTACCGAGCGGACGTTCTCGCCCTCGCCCACGTAATCGCTGGCGATCTCGGAAAGGGTGTCGCCCCGTTCCACCTTGCGGCTCGAGTCCAGGGAAAGGTTTTCCGCCGGTTCGACGCGCTGCCATTGCCCTGTCGCGCGTGGCGCCGGTGCCGATCGGGCCAACGCTTGACGGCTTGCCTCACGGGCAGGCGCGGCTTCGGCCTTTGAGGGCGAAGGGGCGACAGCCGGCGGGTCGAGCAGCAGGTTGTAGGAACGGATCATCCGTCCCTGCGGCGACTGCACCTCCAGCAGGAGGCTGAGAATCGGGTCGCGGATCGGGCGCTTGGAACCGACAAGGACGTAGTCCTGACCGCCTTCCGACTCGATCGCGAACGTGAGATTGCCGGAAAGGTTCGTCAGCGGGACGCCGGCCTCGCGATAGAACGACGGGGGCGCAAGCTGGACGGTGATTTCATCCAGCGGCTCGCCGCTTGAACGCATGAGAGGAACGCGAACCTCCAGCGGTTCGCTCAGGTACGACTGCACCTCGGCCTGTCCCAAGGTGGCGGCCTGGCTGATCAACGGGCTCCCGGCACCCAGGATCCCCGCAATCACCAAACTCAACTTCCGCATGTCAATGACTCCTTGCTCGTGCCGGCGTGGTGGGTAGGTTCCCTTGCACGCTACGGCGCCTTCCTATAGCCCGTATCGAGCCGATTGTGCCACAGATCAGAGGTAGTCGCGCACCAGGCACTCGGCGATCTGAACGCTGTTCAGTGCCGCGCCCTTGCGGACGTTGTCGGCAACGACCCAGAGGTTCAGGCCGCGGTCATGCGAGATGTCTTCGCGGATACGGCCGACGTAGACCGGGTCGGTACCGGCACCTTCGGTAACTGCCGTGGGGTAGCCACCGTCACGACGCGAGTCGAGCACCTCGATGCCGTCCGCGTTCTTGAACAGCTCCCAGGCCTGCTCGGCGGTGATCTTGTCGCGCGTCTCGATATGCACTGCCTCGGAATGACCGAAGAACACCGGCACACGGACAGCGGTCGGGTTCACCAGGATCGACTCGTCTTCGAAGATCTTCTTGGTCTCCCAGACCATCTTCATCTCTTCCTTGGTGTAGCCGTTGTCCTGGAAGACGTCGATCTGCGGCAGCGCGTTGAAGGCGATCTGCTTCGGGTAGACCACGGCGTCGGCATCCTGACCGTTGAGCTTGCGCGCACTCTGGGTGGCGAGCTCCTCGATCGCCTCCTTGCCCGAGCCGGAGACGGCCTGGTAGGTGGCGACGTTGATGCGCTCGATGCCGACCGAATCGTAGATGGGCTTCAGGGCCACCAGCATCTGGATGGTCGAGCAGTTCGGGTTCGCGATGATGTTGCGCTGGGTGTAACCCGCAATCGCGTGGGCGTTGACCTCCGGCACGATCAGCGGCACGTCGTCGTCATAACGGAACTCGGAAGTGTTGTCGATGACGACACAGCCCGCAGCCGCCGCCTTGGGCGCGTATTCGCGGGAAATGGAACCACCCGGTGAGAACAGGCCCACTTGGACCTTGGAGAAATCGAACGTCGCCAGATCCTCGACCGTCAGGTATGAGTTGCCGAAGGCGACCTTCTTGCCGGCGGAGCGTTCGGATGCCAGTGCGTACACCTTGCCGACCGGGAAGTTGCGCTCGGCCAGGATGGACAGCATGGTCTCGCCAACGGCACCGGTGGCACCGACGACAGCTACGTCGACCGTCTTGCTCATGAAGATTTCTCCTTAGGATTGGAAGTCTGGTGCGAATCATATCGAGGTGGTCCCAACCGGTGACCCACCCCGTTGCGTGTGATACGCCTAGCCTAGCGCATCCCGCCGGGCTATCGAAGCGATTGGTTGGGCTGCGGCCTCAAGACCCCAGGGCGTCGACGACCGCCTGGCCCATTTCGCTGGTGGACGCCATGCGCATGCCGTCCTGCATGATGTCCGGCGTGCGCAGGCCCTGATCGAGTACCTCCACGCAGGCATTCTCGATCCGCTCGGCCAGGTCGCCCCGACCGAACGAATAGCGCAGCAGCATGGCCGCCGAAAGGATGGTGGCCATCGGGTTGGCCACGCCCTGCCCGGCAATGTCGGGTGCCGAGCCGTGGCTGGGCTCGTACAGACCCTGCCCTTTCTCGTTGAGCGACGCCGAGGGCAGCATGCCGATCGAGCCGGAGAGCATCGAGGCCTGGTCGGACAGGATGTCGCCGAACAGGTTCTCGGTCACAATGACGTCGAACTGCTTCGGGGCGCGCACAAGCTGCATCGCGGCGTTGTCGACGTACATGTGCGACAGCTCGACATCCGGGTACTCGGCCGACAGGCGGTTCATCACCTCGCGCCACAGCTCGGAGGTCTCCAGCACGTTGGCCTTGTCCACCGAGCACAGGCGCTTGCCCCGTTTCTGAGCGGCCTCGAAGGCGACCCGGCCGATGCGCTCGATCTCGCCCTCGTTGTAATGCATGGTGTTGAAGCCTTCGCGCTGGCCGTCGACCTCGCGGATGCCGCGCGGCTGGCCGAAGTACACCCCGCCCGTCAGCTCGCGCACGATCAGGATGTCCAGCCCCGCGACCACTTCGGGCTTGAGCGAGGAGGCGTCGGCCAGTGCGCTGTAGAGCATCGCCGGGCGCAGATTGGCGAACAGCCCAAGCTCCTTGCGGATCGCCAGCAGGCCCCGCTCGGGGCGCAGCGGACGATCGAGCTCGTCGTATTGCGGGCTGCCGACGGCGCCCAGCAGTACGGCATCGGCCTCGCCCGCCTGCTTGCGGGTGGTCTCGGGGAACGGCTGGCCTTCCGCATCGTAGGCGGCGCCGCCGATCAGGCCATCGGTAAAGGACAGTTGGAGGTCCGTGCCAGCGGTCACGGCCTTGAGCACATTGACCGCCTGCTCGGTGATTTCCGGGCCGATGCCGTCACCCGGCAGTACGAGAATGTTCTTCTGTGTCACGGTGTTGGGGTCCTTTCTTCAATCTCTTGTTCGGTATCAGCCGGCGTTGCCGCGCAGATCGTTGAACAGCCACGGGGTCTTCTGCATCTGCGCCGTTTCGTAGGCCTTGATCTTGTCGGCGTGCTCGAGCGTCAGCGCGATGTCGTCCAGCCCCTCGACCAGGCAGTGCTTGCGGAAACTGTCGATCTCGAAGCCATACTCGGTGCCGTCGGGCGCCTTGACCACCTGGTTCGGCAGGTCGATCTCGAGCTCGAGGCCCGGGTTGGCCGCCACCGCCTTGAAGATCGCGTCGACCTCTTCTTCCTTCAAGGCAATGGGAAGGAGCCCGTTCTTGAAGCTGTTGTTGAAGAAGATGTCGGCGAAGGACGGCGCGATCACGGCGCGGAAGCCGAAGTCGGTGAGCGCCCAGACGGCATGCTCGCGCGACGAGCCGCAACCGAAGTTCTCACGCGCCAGCAGAATGGAGGCGCGGTCGAACGGCTCCTGGTTCAGGACGAAGTCCGGGTTCTTGCGTCGCTGGCTGTGATCCATGCCCGGCTCGCCCGGGTCGAGGTAGCGCCAGTCGTCGAACGCCGTCGGGCCGAAACCGGTGCGCTTGACCGACTTCAGGTACTGCTTGGGGATGATCGCGTCGGTGTCGACGTTCGAGCGGTCGAGAGGCGCGACGATTCCCTTGTGGGTGGTGAATGCCTGCATGATCTTTCTCCCTTACGCTTGACGAACGTCGACGAAATGGCCGGCAACGGCGGCTGCCGCGGCCATGGCCGGGCTGACCAGATGCGTGCGACCGCCCTGCCCCTGACGTCCTTCGAAGTTGCGGTTCGAGGTGGAGGCGCAGCGCTCGCCGGGCTCGAGGCGATCGGCGTTCATCGCGAGACACATCGAGCAACCCGGCTCGCGCCACTCGAAACCGGCGTCGAGGAAGACCTTGTCGAGCCCCTCCTTCTCCGCCTGCTCGCGCACGAGACCCGAGCCCGGCACGACCATCGCGAGCGTCACGTTGTCGGCCACATGGCCACCCTTGATGGCGGCCGCGGCGGCGCGCAGGTCCTCGATGCGCGCGTTGGTGCACGAACCGATGAACACCTTGTCGATCTGGATGTCGCTGATCGGCGTGTTCGCCTCAAGCCCCATGTATTTCAGCGCGTTGCGCATGCCCTCGGCCTTGACCGGATCGGCCTCGGCGGCCGGATCCGGTACCTGGCCGTTGACCGGGACTACCATCTCCGGCGAGGTGCCCCAGCTGACCTGCGGTTCGATCTTGCTGCCGTCGAGCGTGACGACCTTGTCGAACTGGGCATCGGGGTCCGACTTGAGCGTGCGCCAGTACTCGGCGGCGCGCTCGAACATCTCGCCTTGCGGGGCGAACGGCTTGTCGCGGAAGTACTCGATGGTCTTCTCGTCGACGGCCACCATGCCGGCACGGGCGCCCGCCTCGATCGACATGTTGCATACGCTCATGCGGCCCTCGATCGAGAGCGACTCGATCGCCGAGCCGGCAAACTCGATCGCATAACCGGTACCGCCGGCGGTGCCGATCTTGCCGATGATGGCAAGCACGACGTCCTTCGCGGTCACACCGGGACCGAGTTCGCCGTCGACGCGCACCTGGAGGGTCTTGGCCCGCTTCTGGAGCAAGGTCTGGGTGGCCATGACGTGCTCGACCTCGGAGGTGCCGATGCCGAAGGCCAGCGCGCCGATCGCGCCGTGCGTGGAGGTGTGCGAGTCACCGCAGACCACGGTCGCGCCCGGGAGCGTGAAGCCCTCCTCCGGGCCGATGATGTGCACGATGCCCTGGCGCAGGTCGGCCATCGGGAATTCCTGCACGCCGAATTCCTGGCAGTTGCGGTCGAGCGTGCTGACCTGCTCGCGCGAGACCGGATCGGTGATGCCGCCGGCGCGGTTGGTGGTCGGCACGTTGTGGTCGGGTACGGCGAGCATCGCACCGGTGCGCCACGGCTTGCGACCGGCCAGGCGAAGGCCCTCGAAGGCCTGCGGGCTGGTCACCTCGTGGACGAGGTGACGATCGATATACAAGAGCGCGGTGCCATCGTCCTGTTCATGGACGACGTGCGCGTCAAAGAGCTTTTCGTAGAGTGTCTTTCCAGCCATTGGCTTGTTCCTCAAGACCGGCCGTTCGGCCACGGCCCGTTCACAGTGTTCTAGAAACCGAAGAATCCGTCGTCCAGACCCGAGGCCGGCGGGTCGACGGCGTGCTCGATCAGGTCGCGGAGTTTGACCACCCGGAGTACCTCGTGGTGCGTGGAGGCGAGCACGACCGGCGGCGCGACGCCGGCCTCGAACGCCTCAAGCCACCGCCAGGCGCAGACACACCAGCGGTCGCCGGCCTGCAGGCCCGGGAAGTCGAATGCCGGGATGGGCTGCCGCAGTTCGTTGCCCTGCGAGGCGGTGTAGCCGAGGAAGGCATCATCCAGTTCGGCACAGATGCCGTGAACGCCACCGTCTTCCGCGCCGACGAGGCAACGGCCGTCCCGGTAGAATCCCGTCATCGGGTCTGCCGAGCACGCCGCGAGCGGCAATCCCAGCACGTTGAGTCCCTCGGTTTTCATGCCGGAATGATAGTGGCCGCGCTGCAATAACCAAAATGGAAATAAATCATGGGTTCGATTTCCTATGGTTATATGTGGAAAGGAAAGGACGAGAGCCGACATGAATCCGAACCAGCTCGATACCCAGCAACTGCTGACCTTTCTCGCCATCGCCGAGACCGGGTCGTTCTCCGCGGCGGCGGCGCGTCTGCATGTCAGCCAGCCGGCGATATCCAAGCGCCTCTCGCAACTCGAGCAGCGGTTGGGGTTTGCCTTGTTCGACCGGCTCGGCCAGCGTGTGGTTCTCACCTATCGTGGCGAGCGCCTGTTGCCGGCCGTTCGCGAAATACAGACGTGCCTCGAGGACATCGTCGTCGCGGCGCAACTGAGCGATGAGCGACTCAGTGGCCGTCTCGCGCTGTCGCTGAGTCATTACTGCGGGCTGCAGCTGTTGCCGGGCGTGCTGGAGGAGTTCTCCACCCGTTACCCCGACGTGCTGCTTGATCTGAGTTTCCATGACTCGGAGCGGGCCATCGAGCAGGTGGCCGTCGGGGACGTCGCCCTCGCCTATGCGACCCTGCCGCCCCGACTGGATCCGCGCGTCCACGCGCAGGTGCTGTGGCAGGAGACGCTGCAGCCGGTGGTTGCCGAGCGGCACTGTCCTGCCGACCGGCCGGCCGATCTGCGCGGCATCGGTGAACGTCTGCCCCTGATCCTGCCCGCCGAGGCGACCAGCACGCGCACGGCTATCGACCGATGGATGGACGATTGCGATCTGACGCCACCGGCGGTGATCGAGATCAACCAGCTCGAATCCATCGCCGTGCTGGCCGCGACCGGCGTGGGCTGGGCGGTGATCCCCGCGACCCTGCAACGCCCCGGGCTGATCGGGCTGCCCGGCGAGGTCTGCCCGTTGCCCACCCGCGAGCTGGGGCTGATCGAGCCGGTGGGGCGTGCGGTGAATCCACTGGCCGAGGCGTTCGTCACCCTCGTGAATCGGATCGTGACGACCGAATCGGCGGTGCCCGACCTGTCCGATGAGACGAGCCGTCCCTGATCTCAGGTCATCAATGCAACTGTAGCGGGATGGTAATGGGCAATCCCTTCGAGGATGCCCGCCGCGTAATTGCCGTTCATGCCGAGAAAGCCCCCGCGAGCGAGATACAGGTGCGTTTCCGTACCGTTCTCGTGCGCCAGACGACGCGCGGTCTCCCTGACCTCCGGGCGCGCATTGGCGACCAGCACCGCAGGCAGCTCACTGGTCAGGGCCGGAAGGTCGTTGCCGCTATCGCCCGCGAAGACCGTGCGTTCCGCCGGGATGCCCAGGTGTGACTGGATAAAGCGGATGGCGTGGAGCTTGGTGGCCCCAAGCGGCAACACGTCGATCAGTCCCACATCGTTCATCTCGTCGACGCTCCAGATCACGCTCGCCCGGATCCCCGCCGGTTCGAGCCGACCTTGTATCGCCGTGATTACCGCCTCGGCGTCGATGTCTGCCGGGCTGTAGTAACTGAGCTTGTAGGTGTTCTGCTTGGCTGGCTCCTGCCGTTCGAGCCCGTCGATGCCTTCGAGTCGCCTGGCCAGATCGGCATGGTCGTGTCCCGACCAATCCGGCGCGATTTCACGATACCAGTCTGCCCACGGCTGCCAGTCCGCCCCCTCGATGCGATAGATGGTGGTACCGACGTCGCCGATGGCGAAATCGGGGCGAGGCAGGTCATAGCGCGCGATCGCCTCATGCAGCAGGCGTTCGTCTCTGCCGCTGACATAGGCCAGCACCACGCCGGGGTCCTCGACCAGCCGCGCGAGGCGGTCGCGCGCGCCGGGAGACTCGGGCTGATGCCCGTTGGGGATCAGGGTTCGGTCGAGATCGGTACAGATCAGCAACGGGTCAGTCATTGCTATCCAGGCGTATCAGCGGTTGGCCGTCGAGGGCATGATGGGCCATCACCGCGGCCGCGGCGCTCCAGCCCTGGCAGCGATTGCCGCCGGCGGTGAGTTTCTTGCCGTGCACGTATTCGGGAAACCCCCATGGCTGGTCGTCCAGCGGCAGGGCGTTGGCCTGATGGATACCGTCGAGGTAGCGGCGTGCCGTCACGGTATGGCCGCGCTTGACCAGGTCGGCCACGTAGAAGCCGGTGATCATCGGCCACAGGCCGCCGTTGTGAAATTCGTAGGGATTGTTCTTGAAGCTGTAGGAGAACATCATCTGCAGGCTCTCCCAGTCACGGTCGACCGGCTCGATCACCGGGTGGAATGCCGGCAGCAGCGAGAGCTTTTCGGGTGTGATGTCGCGGATGTAGTGGTCGACATGCTCGGCTTGATCGTTGTCCGCGACGCCGAAAAGCCCGGCGAGCACGTTGGCGAAGGCATCGAAGCGATAGCCGTAGCCGGTCGGGGAAAAGAAAGGCATCCAGTAGCGTGAGGCGCGGTGTGGCGCAGCCTTGCGGCCCTTTCGGTACAGCACCTCGTGGTAGACGTCCTCGGGGTCCTTGCCGTTGAACCAGTAGTTGCTGCGAATCAGGTGGGCCATCCGCATGGTGCGGTCTTCTAGCTGGTGGTCGGCCGAACCGTGCATGTGATGGTGGATGCGGCAGAAGGTGCGCAGCGCCTGCAGATACAGCAGCTGGTCGTAAAGGATGTAGCCCGACTGGACGTATTCGTCGGCCCAATCCCCGGTCTGAGGGACATAGATCAGCCCCCGGTCGTTGAACTCCCAGGCACCAAGAAGAAACCGTACCCGTTCGAGTACGGGAAGCATCTCGTCGAGGAAGGCATCGTCACCCGTGGCCTTCCAGTACTCCCCGCAACCGATGACGAACCAGAGGTCGGCATCCACCCGGCCGGTCGTGCCGCCGTAACTGATGCGGTGAGCAACCGTATCGACGTTGCTGGGAATCTCGCCGTGCTCGCCCTGATGTTCACCCAGGGTCTTCAGGGTTCGCCGCATGGTCTCGATCAGGGAGTCGGCGCCGGTCATCAGGGCCGCCAGGCCGATGATCACGCCATCGCGTGACCAGATGCGTCGGTAGTTGTCCCGTTCGACGGTCGAGGCGAGAAATCCGTCATCGGTCACGCACTGGCGCAACAACTCGCGGGCCTGCTCGTAACCTTCCCTGCGCAGGTCGGACGCTTCGGACATCGTCCCCTCCTCTCCTGGTGAGGATCCGGAAAGTGATCGTCTGGGCGATTAACGGTCGTGCCGCCCCACCGGGACTTTAGCTCACCATGTCGCCCGGATTCACCGTGACACCGACATTTCCGGCTTGCTGCTAGCTGTCGTGATCGTCATGACTCGTTGTCGGCGCTCGGCTCGAGTCTTGCGAGTTGCAGGCTCAGTGCGCCGGCCAGGATGACGAATCCCAGCGCGAACCCGATGCTGCCCATGATACCGATCCACTGGTAACTCAGCCCGGAGAGCACCGTTCCCAGCAGCCGCCCCGAGGCGTTGGCCGCGTAGTAGAAGCCGACGTTCATCGAGGCCTTTTCCAGCGCCGAGTAGCGCAGGATCAGATAGGAATGCGTCGCCGAATTGATCGCGAACACGATGCCGAAGAATGCCAGTCCGAGACTGATCACCCAGCCGTCGGTGAGGTCGAGCATCAGGGCCGCCAGAATGGCGACCAACGGCAAGGCAAGGGAGAAGGTCCAGATGCTGGCCGTTCTACCCGTGGGCCCGTCCTCCAAGGGCGAGGATCGGCGACCGCCCAGCAGCCGCGGGGCAAGTGCCTGAACGATGCCGTAGCCGATCACCCACAGAGCAAGGTAGGCGCCGACCCAGTGGAAATCCCAGCCGATGGAGACCAGGAACACCGGCAGGGCCACCACGAACCAGACGTCGCGGGCGGCAAACAGGAAGATACGCGCAGCGGCAAGCCAGTTGATCAGCGGCTCACGGGAGAACATGCCGGCGAAGCCCTTCTTCGCCCGAATGGCGCCGAATCCGCCCGGCAACGTCAGCGTCATTGCCAGGCCGATGAACAGCATGGCCGCCAACCAGCCCATCGCGCCCTGAAAGCCGACCGAGGAGAGCAACACCGCCCCCAGAAAGAAGCCGGCGCCCTTCAGCGCATTCTTCGATCCGGTGATCCAGGCCACCCAGCGGAACAGCTGGGCGTTGCCCTCGGTCGCGACCAGCTTCACTCCGGCCTTGGCCGACATCTTGTTGAGATCCTTCGCGACACCGGAAAGGGCCTGGGCAACCATGACATAGGCCACGCTCAGCCAGGCATCGGGGACGGTCAGCATCAGCAGGGCCAGGATCTGCAGTCCGGTGCCGATCTGCATCGTCCGGTTCAGCCCGATTCGCGCGCCAAGCCAGCCGCCGACCAGGTTGGTGACGATGCCGAAGAACTCGTAGAAGAGGAACAGCATCGCGATGGCGAACGGCGAGTACCCCAGCTGGTAGAAATGGAGCACCACCAGCATCCGGATCGCGCCGTCGGTCAGGGTGAACAGCCAGTAGTTTCCGGTGATGGTGAGGTAATGACGCAGGGCAGCTGGCACGCGCGACTCCGTGTTCTGTAGGCGGTCAGGGATCACGCCCGGCCGATCTTGGCGACCAGTTCGACCAGGCGGTTGGCATAGCCCCACTCATTGTCATACCAGGCCATCACCTTCACCAGCTCGTCATCGATCACCATGGTCGACGGGGCGTCGATAATCGACGAGCGCGGGTCGTTGGCGTAATCAACCGAGACCAGAGGCCGGGTTTCGTAGCCGAGGATGCCGCTTAGCGCGCCGTTTGCCGCATTTTCGAGAATTTCGTTGACCTCGCTGGTGGTCGTGGGGCGTTCCGGCGTGAAGACGAAGTCGGTCAGCGAGGCATTGAGCAGTGGCACCCGCACTGCCAGGCCGTTCAACCGCCCGTCAAGTTCGGGAAAGATCGATCCAATGGCCTTCGCCGAGCCGGTGGTCGTCGGCGCGAGCGACTTGGAGGCGGCGCGGGCTCGGCGCCAGTCGCGGTCGCCGCGGTCGACCACCGACTGGGTGTTGGTCAGGTCGTGCATGGTCGTCATCGTGCCCCGCCGGATGCCCAGGCCCTCGTGCAGTGCCTTGACTACCGGTGCCAGGCAATTGGTGGTGCAAGAGGCGGCCGTGACGATGTGGTGCTGCAAGGGATCGAATCGGTCGTCATTGACGCCCATCACGATGTTGAGCACCGACTCGTGCTTGACCGGAGCGGCCACGGCGACGCGTCGCGCGCCCTGTGTCAGGTGTGGCTCGATCTGGTCGATCGACCGCCAGCGACCGGTGGATTCGATCACGACATCCACCCCGCTTGCGTGCCAATCGATCCCCTCGACCGAGTCGCTGGAGGTGAAACGGATCGAGCTTCCGTCAACCGCCAGCGTGTCGCCCTCCCCGGTCACCGTGTGGGACCAGCGGCCGTGCACGGAGTCGAATTCGGTCAGGTGCGCCATGCAGGCGGCGTCGCCGGCAATCTCGTTGATGTGCACCACGTCGAGATCGAGTTCCGGTCGATCCACGAGTGCACGTAATGCCAGTCGACCGATACGACCGAAACCGTTGATGCCGACACGAATCGTCATGACTTGTCTTCCCGAGTTGCGACCCGCCCGAGCGGCGTCGATGAAAGGACCGATCCGGCGTCAGAATAACGGCCCCGTATGACGGTTTTCTAACAGCTTTCGGCGCGTTCCGGCCGCGGATTCACGGGCCGGAAAGTTTTTCACAGAAACTGTGGATAACTGTGTGGATGAACCCGGTAACCACCGGTCCCACAAGGCGGGGGACACTGTTGGTTAATTTTTAACCAGATCCGTTTCTTTGAACTATTTGTATTTTAAAACAACAGGTTACCGTGTATATGCGTCTAAGCGACTGATTCTTCGTGCACCAAAAAAGCGCAACCGTGGCTGCGCCTTTGTTGATGTGGAAAATGGGTGCTGTCAACCCTTGACAGTTGGCAAATTTACGCCCCTTTCGCCCCGATCAGTTCGATCGCGTAACCGTCCGGATCGGCAACGAACGCGATGATCGTCGTACCGGCATTCATCGGGCCCGGTTCGCGCAGGATTTTGCCGCCTTTTTCACGGATCTTCTCGGCGGCCTGATAGACGTCGTCCACCTCGATTGCGATGTGACCGTAGCCGTCACCCAGGTCGTATTGATGATCACCCCAGTTGTAGGTGAGCTCGAGCACGGCGGTTTCGCTCTCGTCGCCGTAACCGACGAACGCCAGGGTGAACTCGCCGGCAGGATAGTCCTGCTGACGCAGGAGCTTCATGCCCAGCACGTCGGTGTAGAAATCGAGCGATTTCTCCAGGTCGCTGACGCGGATCATGGTGTGAAGAATGCGCATACTTCGCCTCCGGTCTGGTTTGCGGGTCGTGAGGCGCGCGACTGTAGCCGATTCGCGCCAGCGCCGCGACCCGGCACGGCTGCTGGTCCGCTAAACGCTGCGGTCAATGGGTTCCGGTCGGTGCAGCAGGAAGCCCTGCATGTAGTCGACGTTCATGTCGAGTACCTGACGGTACTGGGCCTCGTTTTCCACCCATTCGACGACCGTCGAGGCTTCCATCACCCGGCACACCTGCACGATCGCGGCGACGATGACGCCGGCAACCGGGTCGGCAGGGAGATCGGCGATGAGCTGGCCATCGATCTTGACGATGTCCGGATGCAGTCGACGCAGGAATTCGAACGACAGGAAGCCCGCGCCGAAATCGTCCAGGGCGAACCGGCATCCCATCTCACGCATGGCGTGTATCAGTCGTTCGGCCTGATCGAGGTTGATGATGGCCGCGGTCTCGGTGATCTCGAAGATGATCCGGTCCGGTGCCACGCGGGTCTCGTGCAACTGCTGGCGAATGTAGTCCAGCATTTCCGGATCCTGGACCGAATGCGCGGAGAGATTGATGCTGACCGCCCAGTCACCGTCCGGCGCGTTCTCGACCCACTGGCAGGCATGTCGGATCACCCAGCGGTCGATATCCTGCATTGCCTGATGTTTTTCGGCGATCTCGATGAATTCCTTGGGAAAACGCAGCTGCCCTGCCCCGTCCTCGACCCGCAGGAGCACTTCGTGAATGAACGGCTCGCCCGATCTTGCCGGCACGATGCGCTGGCTTACCAATGACAGACGATCCTCGGCGATGGCCGATTGAAGGGCGCTGTAGCGCTCGATTTGCTGTTCACGTTCCATCAGCTCCGTGTCATCGCCGGAAAACTGTACGACCCGGTCCCCACCCAACCGGTGGGCGCTCTGGCTGGCCCGCTCGGCATCCTCCAGACGGCGCGTGGCAATCAAGTCGTCGCTATCGATCCGGGTGACCCCGACGCTGGCCTTCAATCGCAAGTGACCGTGACTGTCCGGTAGACGGAATGCATGGATCGTTTCCAGCACGTCGCGTGCGATAGGCATGCAGGTGTCACGGTTGGTCAACGGCATCCAGATGGCGAATTCGTCGACACCCATCCGCGCCAGCACGGCGTCGGACGGCAGCTCGAGCGAGAAATGGCTCGCCAGCGACGCCAGTATGCGATCGCCCAGTTCCCGGGTGCCGATCTCGTTGAGCAGGCGAAAGTCGTCCAGATCGACCCAGACCAGGCAGCCGGTATCGAGGGGTTCACTCGAGCCCGACCGACCGGGCATGGCCTGGGCCAGGAATTCCTCCATGGCTTCGCGGTTGAGCACGCCGGTGAGGCGGTCATGCGTCGCCCGGTAGGTCAGCAGCGCGTGGGCGGAACGCAGTTCGGTCACATCCAGCATCGAGACCAGCATCTGCGTCTCGCCGTCCGCCTGCAGGCGGCTCAACTTGAGGTTGACGTCGAAGCGTTGCTGTCCCCGCTCGAGGATCCCATCGACAGAGCGGGTCTCGCGCGCCTCGATCTGGCTGACCAGGTCTTCGAACGCGCATTGAGCCGACACGCCCTCGATATGCAGGTGAAACATCTCGCACACGGGGCGACCGATCAGTTCCTGCTCGGTTTCGACGTTCGCAAACGGAACGACGGCGCGATTCGCCAGCAGTATTCGTCCCTGTTCATCGGTGAGTACGGCTCCGGTATGCAGACCGGAAAAGGCGCGGCGCAGTCGTTGCTTCTCGGCCCGGATCCGCCGGGTACCTCGTCGGGCCTGCCAGGCAAAGAGCCCCAGGACCAGGGCGATGAACGCGATGACATACTGACCGTAGTGTGCGGCCAGGGTG
This sequence comes from Guyparkeria sp. WRN-7, assembly GCF_001641825.1. Classification (GTDB taxonomy): domain Bacteria; phylum Pseudomonadota; class Gammaproteobacteria; order Halothiobacillales; family Halothiobacillaceae; genus Guyparkeria. The sequence goes on from NZ_LRFH01000002.1 coordinate 52,011, forward strand.
CTCGGTGTCAGCGGTGTCGGCAGCCACTTGTCACGCAGGTGATCGACAACCGAGTAATCGAGCGGGGTGCGCCAGCCCGCCACCCGAGCATCCCGGGCGGCCTGAACGCTGGACGGCATGGCGATGAGCTGCGCGCCGACGCGGCTGGCGATCGCATCGGGCGCGGTGGCGGTCGCCGCAAACGGCCACTCGGGTACCAGCGGGGTGTTGGTCGGGTAGGGAAAGTCGTCCTGCCGGGCCGGGCCGACCGGTTCGAGCCGCGCGTCCGGGAACTGGTCGAGGTAGTGCTGGAAGAAGCTGGAACGGACCACGCCGGCATGCGCGCGCCCCTCCCGCACCGCTTCGATGACCGCCTCGAGCGGCAATCCCGTGAATATCGGCGTGATCTCGTGTTCGACGTCGATGCCGGCATGGTCGAGGGCCTCCATGCCGAGCAGCCACCCGCCGAGCGCATTCGGACTGGTCCCGGCCACACGGGTCCCGACCAGGTCCGAGATTGTCTCGAATCCGGTGCCCTGTCGGCTGAAGATCACCGCGCCGAACCGTTCCAGCGAGCTGCCGTCGTCACCGTGCACGATCAGCGTCGCCAGCGGTCGTATATCACCGAGCCTGGACAATTCGGAATACTGCAACGACTGGGTCAGCACGAAGTCCAGCCGCTGTTCGACGAAGGCATTGCGCAGCTCGGACAGGAAAAGCGGCTCGATGGCGAAACGGTACCCGGGATTGCGCTCGCTCAGATAGTCCGCCGTGGCCTGCCAGCGATCGATCGCCGCCGCCTTGCCGGCATAAGCGAGGACACCGATCGTGAGGGTCTCGGCATCACGGTCGGCGGCGGCCATCGCAGGCCCGCTCAGGCACGACAGCATCAGGGCTGTCCACAGTAGCTGGCGTGCCCAATGTGCGGGCCCTGCCCAGTCGGCAATCGTCATCGGCGGCACCGGTGTGTATCGGACATGTCGATCCCTGCGTTCGCGTAACTGGATGGCGATACCGGCCGCACGGCTGTGCCGGTTAGCCGTCGCACCCGGCGCGGACGTCGACCAAGTATTCTTCGAGCGGCACGGGATGATGGAACAGGTATCCCTGGGCAAAGTCCACCCCCAGGTGGTGCAGGCGCGCCCTCGTTTCCTCGTTCTCCACCCATTCACCTACCGTCTTCGCCCCCATCACGCGGGCAACCGAATGGATCGACTCGACGATGACGGCCGCGACCGGATCGCTGCCCAGGTCGCATACCAGCCGCCCGTCGATCTTGACGATGTCCGGCTGCAGGCGCCGCAGGAAATCGAACGAGAGCAGGCCGCTACCGAAGTCGTCCAGCGCCACCTGACAGCCAAGCTCGCGCAACCGGGCGATCAACTCGAGTGCCTGATCGAAATTCGCGATCGCCGCCGTCTCGGTGATCTCGAAGCAGATCCAGTGCGGCTCGACTCGATTGCGGTTGAGCTCTTCGCGCACGTAACTGGCGAGTTCGTCGTCCTTGAGTGACTGGCCGGAAAGGTTGATGGTCAGGCGTGCCGGCGGAGTCGTCGCCTCTTCCAGCTGCCCCTTGAGGGTCCGGAACGCGTTGCGTATCACCCAGCGATCGACCCGCGGCATGTGATTGAAACGCTCCGCCAGTTCGATCATCGTTCCCGGAGACTCGTAGCGACCGTCACGCCCCTTGAGGCGCAGAAGGATCTCCAGCCACGGTCCGTCGCAGTTGCTGGCGAGCGGGCGGATCTCCTGGCCATGCAGGACGAAGTGATCGTCTTCGAGCGCTTCCTTCAGTCGGTTGAGCTCGGCATAGTCCGCTTGCCGCAGCCTCCGCTCGCTTTCGCTTTCGCGATAGGTCACCAGCCGGTTGCCACCCAGGTGCTTGGCCATGGCACAGGCCGATTCGGCCTCCTGCAGAGCGGTCGCGGCATCGAGGCTGCCGTCATCCGGCAGATTGCGGGCACCGATGCTTGCCGTGATCCGCAAGGCCGAGCCGTCGTCATCCATGCGGAATTCGCGGATCGCCGTGAGGACGTGGCTGGGCCAGTCTTCCTGCGGCGGGGCCATCGCGTCACTGAGAAAAATGCCGAATTCGTCGTCGCCCAATCGCCCGAGGGGGGTGTTGGCCGGCAGTACCACACTCAGGTAGCTGGCCATCCGCCGAAGGATTTCATCGCCCATCCGGTGCGAGCTGCCTTCGTTGACCAGATGGAAATGGTCGAGGTCGACCCAGAGCAGAATGCCGCCGGGTGTTCGGCCGCCCGGTGCGAGGCGGCGGTCGACCAGATCGATAAAGCTGCGCCGATTGAAGACCCCGGTCAGATCGTCGTGAGTCGCACGGAACGCCAGTTGCCGGCTGGCTTGGTCGAGCTCGGTGACGTCGGTCATCGACACGAGGACATCCCGAATTGCCTCGCCGTTGCCGCGATCCATGCGCACGGCGTTGAGGTCGAGGATGCGCCGGGGATGACCGTGAGCGAGCACCACGGAGTACTGCACCCAGCCCTCACGGCTGAGATGTTCGTAAAGCCCGCCAATGGAGAAATCGTGCTGATCGTGACGCAGCAACAGGGCAAATGCATCCAGTAGCTGCCGTCCCATGGCGCGTTCCGGCGGCATATCCGGGGTCAGCAACTGTTGGGCGGCCGGGTTCATGAATTGGATCCGCCCTTCGGCGTCGAGGGTCACCACCGCCTCGCGCATGGCATTGAGTGCCGCTCGACGCTCGCGTTCACGCTCGGCCAGTTGGCGCCGCGCGCGCCATTGCTGCCCGAAAAGCACCGCGAAAAGCACGCTCAGAATGACCGGGACCGTCCACCAGTTGGCGCGCAACCAGTCTCCGATCGTCTGCGGTGGAGTGAGCCACTTGTCCGCCAGTGCCTCCAGTCCGTCGTAGCTGGTGGGTTCGGACCAGCTCACCAGCCCCGCATCCCGCATTGCCTTCGCGTCGCCTGGCAGGTTGAGCAAGGCCGACTTCACCTGCTCACTGAGGCGGGCGTCTGCCCGGGAGGTGGCGGCAAACGGCCACTCCGGCACCAGCCGGGTCGAGACACGGTGCGGATAGCCCGGTTGACGTGACGGGTTGAGCACCACGAAGGCGTCGCTCTCGAACCGCCCGGCTGACAGTGCCTGTTGCAGGACGTCGGCCCGGACGATGCCGGCATCGGCCCGACCGGCCGCCACGGCACCAAGCACGTTCGTCATGGGCAAGCCGACGAACAGCGGCAGGATGTCATCCCGGGGAGACAGTCCGGCCCGCTCGATTTCCTCCACGCCCAGGATCCACGCCCCCAGCGCGTTGGGGGCGACACCCGCCACGATAGCGCCACGCAGATCGCGGACATCGTCGATGTCGGTGTGATCGCGGTGACGAACGATGACCGAACCGAAGCGGGTCACGCCATCACCGGCGTCATCCACCACCCGCGTAGCCAGGGCGGTGACGTCATGTTTGCGACGCAGTTGAACGAACTGCAACGGCTGGAGATGAACGAAGTCCAGTTCGTTCTGCCGCACGGCGCGGGCGATTTCCTGCAGGAACAGCGGCTGGATCTCGAACCGGGCACCCTCGACCTGCCGGCTCAGGTAGTCGGCAGTCGGGCTCCAACGCGCCCTGGCCTCCTCCTTGCTGGTGATCGTCAAGACGCCCACCGTCACCAGCTGGTCTTCGCTTGCCCACGCGGCCGCGTGCACGGCTGTCTGGCCGACCAGGCCGGCGAAGGCGAGCATGGCGAGCAACAGCGGGCGCACCCTGCTGCGCTGGAGACAAAAAAGGCGGGGAAGGGCAAACGCCCCACCCCGCCGTACCGATACGGGCGGCTTTTCGACTTGAATGACTGTCCTGTCATCCCGGTTGTGCATTCCAAACCTTCCCTGCCGGTTGTTGTCGGTCCGACGGAGGCCGGCGCGGAGACTCAGGCTCTCGTCGGCGCCCCGTCGTCCGGCGAGCGATCAGCCGCGTCGGCCCGCTTTCGCGCCGATGCGAAGACGCAGCGCGTTGAGCTTGATGAAGCCCTCCGCATCACGCTGGTCGTAGGCGCCGGCATCGTCCTCGAAGGTCGCGATGGCCGGGTCGAACAGGCTGTTGTCCGACTGACGGCCGGCGACGATCACGTTGCCCTTGTACAGGCGCAGGCGGACGTCGCCGTTGACGTTCTTCTGGGTGGCGTCGATCGCCTCCTGCAGCATCTCACGCTCCGGGGCGAACCAGTAGCCGTTGTACACCAGTTCGGCGTATTTGGGCATCAGCTCGTCCTTCATGTGCGCCTCGCCCCGGTCGAGGGTCAGCGATTCCAGCGCGCGGCGCGCCTTGAGGAGGATGGTGCCGCCCGGCGTCTCGTAGCAGCCGCGCGACTTCATGCCGACGTAGCGGTTCTCCACCATGTCGAGGCGGCCGATGCCGTTGGCGCCACCCAGCTGGTTGAGCTTGAGCAGCAGTTCGGCCGGCGACAGCTTTTCGCCATTGATGGAGACCGGGTCGCCCTGCTCGAAGCCGATGGTGATCTCGGTGGCCTCGTCCGGGGCACGCTCCGGGCTGACCGACCAGCGCCACATCTCCTCTTCCGGCTCCCACCACGGATCCTCGAGGTTGCCGCCCTCGTAGGAGATGTGCAGCAGGTTGGCATCCATGGAATACGGCGATTTCTTGCCCGCCGCGGCAAAATCGACCGGGATCTCGCGCGTCTTGGCGTAGTTCATCAGCTTCTCGCGCGAGTTGAGATCCCACTCGCGCCACGGGGCGATCACCTCGATCTCGGGGTTGAGCGCGTAGGCGTTGAGCTCGAAGCGTACCTGGTCGTTACCCTTGCCGGTGGCGCCGTGGGCGACCGCATCGGCGCCGGTTTCACGAGCGATGTCCACCAGTCGCTTGGCGATCAGCGGGCGGGCGATCGAGGTGCCGAGCAGGTATTCACCCTCGTAGATGGCGTTGGCGCGGAACATCGGGAAGACGTAATCGCGGACGAAGGTCTCGCGCACGTCGTCGATGTAGATTTCCTTGACGCCCATCTGCTCGGCCTTCTGACGGGCGGGCTCGAGCTCCTCGCCCTGCCCCAGATCCGCGGTGAAGGTGACCACTTCGCAGTCGTAGGTCTCTTCCAGCCACTTGAGGATCACCGAGGTGTCCAGGCCGCCGGAATAGGCCAGAACCACCTTGCCGAGCTTCTTGGGGGCCGAGGGATTGCTCATCAGAACTCCTGAATTCGATTTGTGTTTTCGATGTAATGCGTACGAGATCGCGCCATTATATAGACACCACCGCGCGTTCACAGGGCATAGCGTTTTTCGATCCCCCGATTACGCCGCCGAGGGCCGCGTCATCGCGGCACTTAACATCGGCACGAGGCGCGTCATGGAGCCCACGAGACCGCTTCGTTGCGCGCTTGTGCATAGGAAATATCGGCGGAATCACGCATAATGAGCCACAAATTTTGGTCCGGTGCGACTGTCGCAACCCCATGCCGACGCGATTACCGGGGTGTAGCGAACGCATCCAACGACAGCTTTGAGGAGTGCTTGTGACCGATTACATCGATCAGGATCCGCAGGAAACCCGCGAATGGCTCGACGCCCTCGAGGCGGTGGTCAGCTTTGAAGGCACGGAAAAGGCCCGACACTTGATCGGCCACATGATCGAGCTGGCTCGCCAGCACGGCATCGACACCCCGTACGCCGCTACCACCCCCTACATCAACACGATCCCGCCGGAAGACGAGGCGCAATACCCGGGCGATCGCCAGATGGAGCAGCGCCTGCGCGCCCTGATCCGCTGGAACGCCATGGCGATCGTCGTGCGGGCCAACAAGGAAAACGCGGTCGGGGGTCACATCGCCTCCTATCAGTCCAGTGCCACCATGTACGAGGTCGGGCTGAACCATTTCTTCAAGGGCCACGACCACGAGGACGGCGCCGACATGGTGTTCTTCCAGGGTCACGTTGCCCCGGGCATGTACGCCCGCGCCTACCTCGAGGGCCGCATCTCCGAGGAGCACCTGCTCAACTTCCGACAGGAAGCGGCCAACGAGAAGGCGCTGAGCTCCTACCCGCACCCCTGGCTGATGCCGGACTTCTGGCAGTTCCCGACCGTCTCCATGGGCCTCGGCCCGCTGATGGCGATCTATCAGGCGCGCTTCATGAAGTACATGGAAGCGCGCGGCTTCGCCAAGGCGGGCAACCGCAAGATCTACGCCTTCCTCGGTGACGGCGAGATGGACGAGCCGGAATCCCTCGGCGCGATCGGCCTGGCCGTCCGCGAGAAGCTCGACAACCTGGTGTTCGTCGTCAACGCCAACCTGCAGCGCCTCGACGGCCCGGTACGCGGCAACGGCAAGATCGTCCAGGAGCTCGAGGGCAGTTTCCGCGGTGCGGGCTGGAACGTGATCAAGGTGCTGTGGGGACCGGGCTGGGACGAGCTCCTCGCCCGCGACAAGTCCGGCCGCTTGAAGCAGCTGATGATGGAGACCGTCGACGGCGAGTACCAGGCCTACAAGGCGAAGGACGGTGCGTACGTACGCAAGCACTTCTTCGGCAAGTACCCGGAGACCGCCGAACTGGTCAAGAACATGACCGACGACGAGATCTTCTCGCTTACCCGTGGCGGCCACAGCCCGCGCAAGATGTACGCGGCCTACAAGGCGGCCAACGAGTGCCAGGGCAAGCCGAGCGTCATCATCGCGAAGACGGTCAAGGGTTACGGCATGGGCCCGTTCGGCGAGGGCGCGATGTCCGCGCACCAGCAGAAGAAGCTCGACACCGAGGGCCTCAAGTACTTCCGCGACCGCTTCGGCCTGCCGATCTCCGACGAACAGCTGGAGAAGAACGTCCCGTTCTACAAGCCGGACGACAGCCACGAGCTGATCAAGTACATGAACGAGCGCCGCGCGGAGCTCGGCGGCTACCTGCCCGCACGCGTCGACCGCGCCGAGTCGCTGCCGGCGCCGGATCTGTCCGCGTTCGACATGATCCTCAAGGGCACCGGCGAGCGCGAGATGTCCTCGACCATGCTGTTCGGCCGCATCCTGGCGATGATCCTGCGCGACAAGAAGCTCGGCAAGCGCGTCGTGCCGATCATCCCGGACGAGGCACGCACCTTCGGTCTCGAGGGGCTGTTCCGCCAGGTCGGCATCTACGACCCGGCCGGCCAGCTCTACGAGCCGGTCGATGCCGACCAGGTCGCCTGGTACAAGCAGGCGGCCAACGGCCAGGTGCTGCAGGAAGGCATCAACGAGGCCGGCTCGATGTCCTCGTGGCTGGCCGCCGCGACCGCCTACGCCAACTACGGCGAGGCGATGGTGCCCTTCTACATCTACTACTCGATGTTCGGCTACCAGCGCATCGGCGATCTCGCCTGGCTGGCTGGCGACATGCGCGCCCGCGGCTTTTTGATCGGCGCGACCGCCGGTCGGACCACGCTCGAGGGCGAAGGCCTGCAGCACAACGACGGCCACAACATCATGATGTTCTCGGCCGTGCCGAGCTGCCGCGTCTTTGATCCGACCTACGGCTACGAGATGGCGATCATCATCCGTGACGGCCTTAAGGCCATGGTCGAGGAAAAGCAGGACTGCTACTACTACATCACCGCGATGAACGAGAACTACTCGCACCCGGCCATGCCGGAGGACGTCGAGGAAGGGGTTCTCAAGGGTGCCTACCTGCTGCGCGAGAGCAAGAAGAAGCTCAAGAACCGTGTCCAGCTGATGGGTTCCGGCACTATCCTGCGCGAGGCCGAAGCGGCCGCGAAGATGCTCGAGGACGAGTGGAAGATCGCCGCCGACGTCTGGTCCGCGACCAGCTTTACCGAGCTGACCCGCGAAGGCCAGGCCTGCGAGCGCCACAACCGCCTGCACCCGGATGCCAAGCCGCAGAAGCCGTATATCACCGCCGCGCTGGAAAAGCGCAGCGGCCCGGTGATCGCCGCGACCGACTACATCCAGGCCTATCCGGACCAGATCCGTCGCTTCGTGCCCGGCTCGTACACCACGCTGGGCACCGACGGCTACGGCCGGTCCGACACCCGCGCCGCCCTGCGCCGCTTCTTCGAGGTCGACGCGGCCCACATCGTGGTCGCCGCCCTCAAGTCGCTGGCCGACGAGGAGGCGATCCCTGCCTCCAAGGTCACCGAAGCGATCAAGAAGTACGGCATCGATCCGGACTGCGCCCCGCCGATCGAGCGCTAAGACCCGCCGCCCTGCCCCGGCTCATCCCGACATGGTCGGGGCGACGGCCCAATTCGATCCGACGTCCGCCCTCTGGCGGACGCGCATGCAACCTTTCATGGAGACAGGCTGATGGCCACCAAGTCGATCACCCTCCCCGACATCGGCAACTACGACAACACCCCGGTCATCGAGGTGCTGGTTTCGCCCGGTGATCGGGTCGAAAAGGAAGACTCGCTGATCACGCTGGAATCCGACAAGGCCACGATGGAGATCCCGTCCCCCTACACGGGCGAGATCAAGAAGGTGCTGGTCAAGGTCGACGACACGCTCAACCAGGGTGATCTGATCGCCGAGATCGAGGCCGAGGAAGAGGCCGAAGAGCCGGCAGCGGAGGAAAAGCCGCAAGAGGCCGCCGAGAAGCCGGCCGAGGAACAGCCGGCTGCAAAAGCGGAAGAGCCGGCACCGGCCCCGGCCGCCGAAAAGGCCCCCGAACCCGCGGCTCCGGCGGCCGATACTCCGACGCCGGTCAACCGCCAGAGTGCCGGTGCGAAATCCCACGCCAGCCCATCGGTACGCCTGTTCGCCCGCAAGCTTGGCGTGGATCTGGCCAACGTGACCGGTACGGGCCCGAAGGGCCGCATCCTGCAGGAAGACGTCGAGGGCGCGATCAAGAAGGTCATGGAAGGCGCCGCTCAAGGCGCTGTCGGCGGCGCGGGCATCCCGCCGCTGCCGGAGATCGACTTCTCCCAGTTCGGCGAGATCGAGGAAAAGCCTCTCTCGCGCATCAAGAAGCTCTCCGGCAAGCACCTGTCGACCGCGTGGTTGAACATCCCGCACGTCACGCAGTTCGACGAGACCGACATCACCGAGCTCGAAGCCTTCCGCAAGTCGCTCAAGCCGCGTGCCGAGAAGGCCGGCATCAAGATGACCCCGCTGGTGTTCATCCTCAAGGCGCTGGCGCACGTCCTGCGCGAGTTCCCGAACATGAACGCCTCGCTCGCCCCGGACGGTGAAAACCTGATCGTCAAGAAGTACATCAACCTCGGCGTGGCCGTGGATACGCCGAACGGTCTCGTGGTGCCAGTGGTGCGCGATGTCGACCAGAAAGGCGTATTCGAGCTGTCCGAGGAGCTGATGGACATCTCCGCCCGCGCCCGTGACGGCAAGCTCACCGGCGCGGACCTCTCCGGCGGCACCTTCTCCGTCTCCAGTCTCGGTGGCATCGGCGGGACCCAGTTCACCCCGATCGTCAACGGACCGGAAGTCGGCATCCTGGGCGTCTCCAAGGCCAGCATGCAGCCGGTCTGGAACGGCTCGGAGTTCGAGCCGCGCCTGATGCTGCCGCTGGCGCTGTCCTACGATCACCGCGTCATCGATGGCGCCGAGGGCGCGCGGTTCATGACCACGCTCTCGCGTACGCTCACCGATCTTCGCGAACTGATGCTGTAAGGAGCGCCGGATGACCATCGAAACCATCAATCTGCCGGACATCGGCAACGCTGACGAAGTCGAAATCATCGAGGTGCTGGTCCAGGCCGGTGACACCGTCGAGGCCGAGGACTCGATGCTCACCCTGGAAACCGACAAGGCCACCATGGAGATCCCCGCTCCGGCCTCCGGCACCATCACCGAGATGCTGGTCGGCGTGGGCGACAAGGTCAGTACCGGCAAGCCGATTGCGAAATACGAGCCCGCAGCCGCAGGCGATGGCGGTGACGATGAGGCCGACACTCCGACCGAGGAAGCCAGCGGGGCGACCAGCGAGTCCTCATCCCCCGCCCCGGCGGCTGCGGCCGCCACCGACGAGAAGGCCGACGTCGAGTGCGATGTCTGCGTGCTGGGCTCCGGCCCGGGCGGCTACACGGCCGCCTTCCGTGCCGCGGATCTGGGCAAGAAGGTCGTCCTGATCGAACGCTACCCGGTCATTGGTGGCGTTTGCCTCAATGTCGGCTGCATCCCGTCAAAGGCCCTGCTGCACGTCTCCGAGGTCCTCAACGAGACCCGTTCGATGAGCGACCACGGCGTGACCTTCGCCGAGCCGGAAATCGATCTCGACAAGCTGCGCGGTTTCAAGGACAGCACCATCAAGAAGCTGACCGGCGGTCTCGAGGCCCTGGCCAAGCAGCGCAAGGTGCAGATCGTGCGCGGCTACGGTCGCTTCGTCGACCCGCACCACGTCAAGGTGGTCGATGACGAAGGCAACGAGACGCTGGTGCGCTTCGACAATGCCATCGTCGCCGCCGGCTCTCAGCCGGTGAAGCTGCCGTTCATCCCGCACGACGACCCGCGCGTGATGGACTCCACCGACGCGCTCGAGCTCGAGGAAGTGCCGGGCAAGATGCTGGTCATCGGCGGCGGCATCATCGGCCTGGAGATGGCGCAGGTCTATCACTCGCTCGGCGCGGAGATCTCGATCGTCGAGCTGGCCGACACCATCATTCCGGGTGCCGACAAGGACCTGACCCGTCCGCTGCTCAAGATCCTGAAGAAGCGCTACGAGGACATCTTCCTGGGCGCCAAGGTGACCAACGTCGAGGCCAAGAAGGACGGGCTGCACGTCACGTTCGAGGGCAAGAAGACACCGGAAACCGCTGTTTTCGATCGCATTCTGGTCGCCGTCGGTCGCTCGCCGAACGGCAAGAAGATCGACGCCGAGAATGCCGGCGTCTCGGTCGACGATCGCGGCTTCATTGCCGTCGACGAGCGCCAACGCACCAACGTCGAACACATCCACGCCATCGGCGACGTGGTCGGCCAGCCGATGCTCGCCCACAAGGCGGTCCACGAAGGCAAGGTGGCCGCCGAGGTAATCTGCGGCCTGCCGTCGGCCTTCACGCCGATGGGCATCCCGAGCGTGGCCTACACCGATCCCGAGGTCGCCTGGGCCGGCAAGACCGAGGACGAGCTCAAGGCCGAGGGCGTCGACTACGAGAAAGGCGCCTTCCCCTGGGCCGCCTCGGGCCGCTCGCTCAGCCTGGGTCGCGACGAGGGTCTCACCAAGGCGCTGTTCTGCAAGGAAACGCACCGCCTGCTCGGCGCGGGCATCGTCGGCCCGAATGCCGGCGAACTGGTCGCCGAGGCCATGCTGGCGATCGAGATGGGTGCCGACATGGCGGACATCGGCCTGACCATCCACCCGCACCCCACCCTGTCGGAGACGCTCGGCTTTGCCGCCGAGATGGCCGAGGGCACCATCACGGACCTGCTGCCGCCGAAGAAGCGCTGATAAGAGCGTTCAGGGAGGACTCGAGTGGAATACCTGCTGTTCGCCATTCTCGGCATGGTCGGCGGGCTTGCCGCCGGTCTGCTCGGGATTGGTGGCGGGTTGATCATGGTGCCGGTGCTGCTGATGATCTTCCCCACCATCGGCATCAGTGGCGCTCATCTCGTCCACATCGCCATCGGGACGTCGCTCGCGGCGATCGTGTTCGCCTCGATTACCTCCGTCTACAGCCATCACCGACACGGGGGGGTACTCTGGGGAGTGTTCGCCCGCTTTGCGCCCGGGATGGTGATCGGCGCCATGCTCGGCTCGACGGTGGCTCACTACCTTCCCGGTGACGTTCTCAAGGCGGTCTTCGGCGTGCTCGAGATCGTGGTCGCCCTGCAGATGGCCTTCGGGCGGCAGCCGCCGGCAAGCCGTCAGCTCCCGAGAATCGTGCCGCTGACCGGGGTGTCCACCACGTTCGGCGCGATCGCCTCGATCATGGGCATGGGCGGTGGCGCCATGACCACGCCATTCTTCCTCTACTGCAACATCACGGCCCGCAATGCGATTGCGACCAGCGCCTCGCTCGGCCTGCCCACGGCCCTGTTCGGTGCCATCGGCTACGTGGTCAGCGGCTGGACGACCGAAGGGTTGCCCGAACTCAGTGCCGGTTATGTCTATCTGCCGGCACTGGCCGGTATCGTGGTGTTTTCGGTGCTCTTCGCGCCCATCGGTGCCAAACTCGCCCAGGTGCTTCCGGCCCGCACGCTCAAGCGCATCTTCGCGTTCGTGCTGATGGGGCTGGGGCTGCACATGATCCTGGCCTGACTTCGCGGAGATCTCTCATGTCCAACGAGCGCCGCATCGCCATCTACCCCGGCACGTTCGATCCGATTACCTACGGTCATGTCGATCTGGCCCAGCGCGCCGCACGCCTGTTCGACGAGGTGATCGTGGCGGTGGCCGGGGATTCGGGCAAGAACACCCTCTTCCCGCTTGAAAAGCGCACGGAACTGGCCGAGTCGGCTATCGCCGACTGTCCCGGCAAGATCCGGGTTGCCTCCTTCGACGGCTTGCTGGTCAACTTTGCCGAGGAATGCGGGGCGACCGCCCTGGTGCGCGGCCTGCGCGCGGTAAGTGACTTCGAGTACGAGATTCAGCTGGCCGCGATCAACCGTCGTCTGAACAACGAGCTGGAGACGGTGTTCCTGTCGCCGGCCGAGGATCTGGGGTTCGTTTCCTCGAGCATTGTGCGCGAGCTGGCCCGCCTCGGCGGCAACGTCGCCGACTTTGTCCCGCCGGCTGTGGTCCAGGCGCTCGCGGAAATTGACCGAGCGTAATACTGGGTTATTTTCTTCCGAACCGCGCCAAAAACGCGTTTACCTGTTATCCTGTGCGCCAGTGACTGACGAGATATTTGGGGAGGATTCCGCATGTCCCTGCTGATTACCGACGAATGCATCAACTGCGACGTCTGCGAACCGGAATGCCCGAACGGCGCCATTTCCCAGGGTGACGAGATCTACGAGATCACTCCGGATTCCTGTACCGAATGTGTGGGGCATTACGACGAGCCCCAGTGCGTGGAGGTCTGCCCGGTCGACTGCATCATCACCGACCCGGAGAACGAGGAAACCGAAGATCAGCTGATGGAGAAGTACCACAAGCTGACCGGCAACTGATTCCGGCGCCGTTTCGGAAACGGATACGAGAAAGGCCCGCCAATCCGGCGGGCCTTTTCTTTTTGTCCTTCAGGCGATCAATGGGTGAATCGCGCTCAGCCGCCCTCCTCGATACGAGGCCGGATGAATTCGGTCACCGAACCGAACGTCTCGAACCACTCGGCGTCGATCTCGTCGTCGGACAACTGAATGTCGAAGCGATCCTCCAGGGCCGTGAGCAACAGCACCACGCCCATGGAATCGAGCTCGGGAATCTCGCCGAACAGACCGCTCGCCGGCGTAAAGCGCTGTTTCGGCCCGGGCAGGTCGAGCGTCTGGACGATTACGTCCCGCACCAGCTCGAAAACCGGATCGCGACCTTCGGCGGCTGCGGTCATGCCCCGGCCTCGAGTCGCTCGATCCCACCCATGTAAGGCCGCAGCACATCGGGAACGATCACGTCCCCGTTTTCGCACTGGTAGTTTTCCAGCACGGCGACCAGCGTCCGTCCCACGGCCAGGCCGGACCCGTTCAGGGTGTGCACGGGCTCCGGTTTGCCATCGGCACCCCGGACGCGCGCCTGCATGCGGCGTGCCTGGAAGTCACGGGTATTCGAACAGGAGGAGATTTCCCGATAACGCTCCTGTGCCGGAAGCCAAACTTCCAGGTCATAGGTCTTCGCCGCCGAGAAACCCATGTCTCCGGTGCAGAGGATCAGGCGGCGATACGGCAGCTTGAGTGCGTCCAGCACCGCTTCGGCGTGGCCCGTCAGTTCCTCGAGCGCGCGCTCGGACTCGCCCGCCGGGACGATCTGCACCAGCTCGACCTTCTCGAACTGGTGCTGCCGGATCAGCCCGCGCGTGTCGCGGCCGGCCGAGCCGGCCTCGGAGCGGAAGCATGGCGTGTGCGCGACCATCTTCACCGGCAGTTCATCACGCTCGAGGATGCGATCGCGTACCAGATTGGTGACCGGCACCTCCGCGGTCGGGATGAGGTACCACGGCGCCTCACCCTCGAGCCGGAACAGATCCTCGGCGAACTTGGGCAGCTGGCCGGTGCCGAACAGCGAGTCGGCATGCACGATGAAAGGCACCTGCACTTCCGTGTAGCCGTGCTTTTCGCTCTGCAGATCGAGCATGAACTGGGCAAGCGCGCGGTGCAAGCGCGCCACGCCACCGGCCATGGTGACGAACCGCGCGCCGGTCAGCTTGGCGGCCGCCTCGAAGTCCATGCCGGCCAGTCCGGCACCCAGATCGACGTGATCCCGTACGGCGAAGTCGAATGTCGGGATGTCGCCGACGGCGTGTACCTCGACATTGTCGTCCTCGTTCTCGCCAACCGGCACGTCGGCGTCCGGCAGGTTGGGAATCCCCGCGAGGAACGTGTCGAGCTCCTCGGCGATCTCGCCCAGGCGCGACTTGGCCGCGTCCAGCCGTTCGCCCAGTTCACCGACCGCCGCAATCAGCGGCTGGATGTCCTCGCCGGCCGCCTTGGCCTTGCCGATCTTCTTCGATTCGGCATTGCGCTCGGCCTGCAGCGTTTCGGTCTCGACCTGCAACGACTTTCGCTCGGATTCCAGCGAGTCGAAACGCTCGCGATCAAACGCGAAGCCGCGTTTGGCCAAACGTTCGGCGACCTGGTCGGTTTCCTGGCGAAGAACTCGGGCGTCAAGCATGGGGTGTCCAGCGTATCGGGTGGGGAAAACGAGTGCCGGGCGACACGGCCCGGCGGCGGATCAGTCAGGCGAGGTACTCGACCTCGACGATCTCGAATGTCCGGGTGCTGCCGCCCGGCGCATTGAAGGTGACCTCGTCTCCGACCGACTTGCCGATCAGTGCCCGTGCGATGGGCGAATGGATCGAGATCAGGTTCTGCTTGATGTCGGCCTCGTCGTCACCGACGATCTTGTAACGCGTCTCGGCGTCGGTATCCAGATCGAGCAGCTCGACCGTGGCGCCGAAGATCACCTTGTCGCCCGGTGGCATGCGCGTCACGTCGATGATCTGCGCATGCGAGAGCTTGGCCTCGATTTCCTTGATGCGCCCTTCCACGAAGCCCTGTTCCTCACGGGCGGCGTGGTACTCGGCATTCTCCTTCAGGTCGCCCAGTTCGCGAGCCTCGGCGATCGCCTCGATGATGCGAGGCCGCTCGACGCTACGCAGACGCTTGAGCTCTTCCTCCAGCTGGGCTGCACCGGCAGCCGTCATCGGGGTCTGGTTCATGAAGCGCACTCCTGATGCAGGTCCTGGAGCCGGTTGACGGTCACCGGCTGGTGCAGTGTTTTCAGTGCCAGGGCCATGGCTTCGGCACCGGCAAGCGTGGTGAAGTACGGGATGCGATAGTGCAGCGCCTCGCGACGGATCTCGTAGCTGTCGCTGCGCGACTGCTGACTGTTCGAGGTGGTGTTCACGATCATGGCGATGTCCTTGTTCTTGATCATGTCCACCACGTTCGGGCGTCCCTCGGTGACCTTGTTGACCGTGGTGACCGTGAGGCCGTTCTCGTCGAGGAAACGGGCCGTGCCACGCGTGGCCACCAGCGAGAAGCCCCACTCCTCCAGTGCGCGCGCGACGGTGAGCACGCCCTGATAGTCCTGTTTGCGCACGGAGATGAACGCCGTACCCGACAGCGGCAGCGAGTTGCTCGCCCCGGCCTGCGCCTTGGCGAACGCCTCGCCGAATTCGCGGCCCACGCCCATCACCTCGCCGGTGGACTTCATCTCCGGACCGAGCAGCGGGTCGACGCCGGCGAACTTGATGAACGGGAACACCGCTTCCTTCACCGAGTAGAACGGCGGAACGCGCTCGTCAAGGATGTTCTGCCGCTCAAGGCTGATGCCGGCCATGGTGCGTGCGGCGACCTTCGCTAGCGGCACGCCCACCGCCTTGGAGACGAACGGCACGGTCCGCGAGGCACGCGGGTTGACCTCGATGATGTAGATGTCGTCGCCCTGGATCGCGACCTGGGTGTTCATCAGGCCGACCACGTTGAGCTCGCGGGCCATCGCCTTGATCTGCTCACGGACGCGATCCTGTACGGCACGCGGCACGGTGTACGGCGGCAGCGAGCAGGCCGAGTCGCCCGAATGGACGCCCGCCATCTCGATGTGCTCCATCAGCCCGCCGATCACCACGTTCTCGCCGTCGCAGACCGCGTCGATATCCATCTCGGTGGCATCGTCGAGGAAGCGGTCGAGCAGCACCGGCGAGTCGTTGGATACCTTGACCGCGTCGCGGATGTAGCGCTTGAGGCCTTCCTCGTCGTGGACGATCTCCATCGCGCGGCCACCCAGCACGTAGGACGGGCGCACCACCAGCGGGTAACCGATCTCCGCGGCCAGGTGAATGGCCTGGTCGGCGGACTTCGCGGTCCGGTTCGGCGGCTGCATGAGATCAAGCTTGTTGATCATGTCCTGGAAGCGCTCGCGATCCTCGGCCCGGTCGATCGCATCGGGCGTGGTGCCGATGATCGGCGCGCCGGCCTTCTCCAGGTCACGGGCGAGCTTGAGCGGCGTCTGGCCGCCGAACTGCACCACCACGCCGCGCGGCTGTTCGACCTCGATGATCTCGAGCACGTCCTCGAGCGTCAGCGACTCGAAGTACAGCCGGTCGGAGATGTCGTAATCGGTCGACACCGTCTCCGGATTGCAGTTGACCATGATGGTCTCGTAGCCATCCTCGCGCAGCGCGAGCGCGGCGTGGACGCAGCAGTAGTCGAACTCGATCCCCTGCCCGATCCGGTTGGGGCCGCCGCCGAGGATCATGATCTTGTCGCGACTCGTCGGCTCGGCCTCGCAGAACGGCTCGTAGGTCGAGTACATGTAGGCCGTCGAGGTCGGGAACTCGGCCGCGCAGGTATCGACTCGCTTGTAGACCGGCCGCACGCCTAGGGCGTGACGATGCTTGCGCACGGTGCTCTCGGTCTCGTCCAGCAGCTTGGCCAGACGCGCATCCGAGAAGCCCAGGCGCTTGAGCTGGTACATCTGCGCCGTGCCCATTTCCTTCAAACGACCGCCGCGCAGCGCCTCCTCGGTGCGTACCAGATGCTCGATCTGGCGCAGGAACCACGGGTCGATGGACGAGTGGCGATGAACGCGCTCGAGGTCGAAACCCTGACGGAAGGCATCGGCGACGTACCAGAGCCGCTCCGCGCCCGGCGAGTGCAGTTCGCGCACCAGCCTGTCCTCGACATCGTCGTCCGAGAGGTTGATGTCCAGCACCTCGTCGAGGCCGTCACGGCCGATTTCCAGCCCGCGCAGGCCCTTCTGCAGGGATTCCGGGAAGGTGCGGCCGATCGACATCACCTCGCCCACCGACTTCATCTGGGTGGTGAGGCGGTCGTTGGCGACCGGGAACTTCTCGAAGGTGAAGCGCGGAATCTTGGTGACCACGTAGTCGATGGTCGGCTCGAACGACGCCGGCGTGGCCCCGGCCGTGATGTCGTTCTTGAGCTCGTCGAGGGTGTAGCCGATGGCGAGCTTGGCGGCGATCTTGGCGATCGGGAAGCCGGTCGCCTTCGAGGCCAGCGCCGAGGAGCGCGACACGCGCGGGTTCATCTCGATCACGATCATGTCGCCGTTGGCCGGGTTGACCGCGAACTGGACGTTCGACCCGCCCGTTTCGACCCCAATCTTGCGCAGCACCGCGAGCGAGGCGTTGCGCATCACCTGGTATTCCTTGTCGGTCAGGGTCTGCGCCGGCGCGACGGTGATCGAATCACCGGTATGCACGCCCATCGGGTCGAGGTTCTCGATCGAGCAGATGATGATGGAGTTGTCGGCCTTGTCGCGCACGACTTCCATCTCGTATTCCTTCCAGCCCATCACCGACTGCTCGATCAGCAGCTCGTTGGTCGGCGACAGGTCGAGACCGCGGCGGACCAGTTCCTCGTATTCCTCGCGGTTGTAGGCGATGCCGCCGCCCGTGCCACCCATGGTGAACGAGGGTCGGATGATCGCCGGAAAACCGATGTCGGCCTGCGCGGCGAGCGCCGCATCGAAGGTGTGTACCACCGTCGAGGCCGGGGTCGACAGACCGATCTCGGTCATCGCTTCCTTGAAGCGGTCGCGGTCCTCGGCCATGTCGATGGCGTCCTGGCTCGCGCCGATCAGTTCGCAGCCGAACTTGTCGAGCACGCCGTGGCGATAGAGATCCAGCGCGCAGTTGAGCGCGGTCTGACCGCCCATGGTCGGCAGGACGGCGTCAGGGCGCTCCTTCTCGATGATGGCGCTGACCGCCTCCCAGGTGATCGGCTCGATGTAGGTCGCATCGGCCATCTCCGGGTCGGTCATGATGGTCGCCGGGTTCGAGTTGATCAGGATGACCCGCAGGCCTTCCTCGCGCAGGGCCTTGCAGGCCTGAGCCCCGGAATAGTCGAACTCGCAGGCCTGGCCGATGACGATCGGGCCGGCGCCAATGATCAGTACACTCTGGATATCGTTTCTCTTTGGCATGCTCGACTCACCTGCCAGCCGTGGCTGGGCAGTTGGTTATTCTGGGATCGGGATTGTCGGTTATTCAGCGTCGGGGCGCCCACGGGCGTCGATGCTCTCGACGAACTGGTCGAAGAGCAGGTCCAGGTCGTGCGGGCCCGGGCTGGCCTCGGGGTGCCCCTGGAAGCTGAACGCCGCACAATCGGTACGGCGGATGCCCTGGAGGCTGCCGTCGAACAATGATCGGTGGGTGGCCTCGAGGTGGGCCGGCAGGCTGTCCTCCTCGACCGCGAAGCCATGGTTCTGACTGGAGATCAGCACGCGCTTGCCGTGGATGTCCTGGACAGGATGGTTCGCACCATGGTGGCCGAACTTCATCTTGCTGGTCTTCGCCCCGCTGGCGAGCGCGAGAAGCTGGTGGCCGAGGCAGATGCCGAACAGCGGGATGCCGCTTTCCAGGAACCGCTCGATGTCGCCGATCGCCTTGGTGCAGGCGGCCGGATCGCCCGGGCCGTTACCGACCAGGATGCCGTCCGGGTTCTTGGCCAGCAGGTCCTCCACCGGCGCGTCGGCCGGGAACAGCGTGATGCGGCAGCCGCGGTCGACCAGCTTCCTGAGGATGTTGTGCTTGAAGCCGTAGTCGTAGGCGACGATATGGCGCGTGGCGGCCGGCCGGTCGGCATCCTCGACCCACCAGGAACCGGCGGTCCACTCGCGCACCTCGCGCGTGCCGACCTCCGGGATCAGGTCCATGCCGGCCAGCCCGGCGAAGCCCTGTGCCTTTTCGATCGCCGTGGTCGCATCCAGGTCGTCGCCGGCGACGATACAACCCTTCATCGCCCCCTGGTCGCGCAGGCGGCGGGTCAGTTCGCGGGTGTCGATCTCGGAAATCGCGACCACGCCGTGCTTGCGGCAGTAGTCCTCAAGGGTTTCCTCGCCGCGCCAGGAACTCATCTGGCCGGAATCGCGAATCACCAGCCCGGCGACGTGGACCGAATCGGACTCGGCATCCTCGTCGTTGGTGCCGACGTTGCCGATGTGCGGGTAGGTCAGGGTCACGATCTGACGGCGGTAGGACGGGTCGGTGAGGATCTCCTGGTAGCCCGTCATCGCGGTATTGAACACCACCTCGCCCACGGACTCCCCATCGACACCAATGGAGGTACCGTAAAAAACGCTCCCGTCTTCGAGAGCCAGGAGCGCCGTGTTGGCCGGGAGCCCGGTGTTCGCGTCTGAGACCGTGCTATCCAAGAACTTTCCCCCACAGATTTGTCATGTCGCCCCGCCCGAGTCGGCGCTGGCCGCCGAGGCAGCGCCGCCCCCTCGGTTTCGCGGCGCAATTATGACTGAAAGGCCCCGATGCTGTCCACGGCGAAACGCCGTTTGTCCGGGGCGGCCGTCGTTTTGCCGCCATTCCGGAAGACCGCTTCTGGTCGCAGCCGGCTGCGGTCAGTATCAGACCGGCTTCAGGCCAAGCACGTGACTCATGTCGTACAGACCGGCCGGCTTGTCGGCCACCCAGTGCGCGGCGCGCACCGCGCCCTTGGCGAAGGTCATGCGGCTGGAGGCCTTGTGGGTGATCTCGACCCGTTCGCCGATACCGGCGAACAGCACGGTGTGATCACCGACGACATCGCCACCACGGATGGTCGAAAAGCCGATGGTCTCCGCATCCCGTTCCCCGGTGATGCCCTCGCGGCCGTAGATCGCCACACGCTGCAGGTCGCGGTCGAGCGCATCGGCGACCGATTCGCCCAGGCGAAGGGCCGTGCCCGACGGCGCGTCGACCTTGTGCCGATGGTGTGCCTCGATGATCTCGACGTCGTAGTCGTCACCGAGCATGGTGGCGACCTGACCCAGCACCTGCAACAGCACGTTGATGCCGATGCTCATGTTGGGCGCAAACACGACCGGGATGTCGCGTGCCGCGTCGGCCAGTGTGTCTTTCTGCGCCTCGGAGAGGCCGGTCGTGCCGATCACGATCGCCCGGCCGCTTTCGCGGCACATTTCCAGATGGCGCATGGTGGCGTCGATCGAGGTGAAGTCGATCAGCACGTCGAAATCATCGCTGTGGGCGAGCATGTCGTCGACCACCGGCACGCCGATCTGGCCGATACCGGCGATCTGCCCGGCGTCCTGGCCGATCAGGGGGCTCCCCGATCGAGCGAATGCCGCGCCCATGCGCGTGTGTCCACCCTGGTGCGCGGCCTCGATCAGGCGGCGACCCATGCGCCCGTTGGCGCCAACTACCCCGACACGTGTACTCATGACGTTTTGCCTGGTCCTCTGGTTTTGCATGTTGGCGCGCAGTCTATCAAGCGCATCGCGCCCCAATGGCTTACAGCTTGAAGAAACCCGCCCGATAGTGGGACAGCTCGGCGACCGAGCCGCGGATATCGTCCATCGCCTGGTGATTGGAATGTTTCCGGTATCCGGCCAGCACATCCGGGGCCCAGCGGCGCGCCAGCTCCTTGATGGTCGACACGTCCAGGTTGCGGTAGTGGAAATAGGCCTCCAGCTCCGGCATCAGCCGGGCAAGGAAGCGCCGGTCCTGACAGATGCTGTTGCCGCACATCGGCGAGGCGCGTTCGGGCACATGCTGGCGCAGGAACTCCAGCGTGCGCAGCTCGGCTGCGCGCATGTCGCTGTCGCTTGCCCGGACCCGTTCGATCAGGCCGCTCTGACCGTGCACGCGCTGGTTCCATTCGTCCATGCCGTCGAGCGCGGATTCGGGTTGCCGGATGGCAATCACCGGCCCCTCGGCAAGGACGTTGAGATGCTTGTCGGTGACCAGCGTGGCAATCTCGATGATCGTGTCGTTGACCGGATCGAGCCCGGTCATCTCGAGATCGATCCAGATGAGATTGTCTTCCGGAGCGTGCATTGAGTCTCTCCTGATTGAATCGGTGGCGACGTGGCCGAAGGCCCACGAGACTAGCACGTGGCAGCCGCCCCATGGCCGAAGCCCGAGCCGGACGACATGGCCGGCGCTGGCTTCGCTATACTGTCCGGCGGGTCGCCCGGGGCTCCCTCCCGACGCCCCGCCCGGCACTCGTTCACCCCGCCAATCCAGCCTGGTAGCGCGCAAACATGGCCGAACTCACCGACATTGATCGTCAGGACGAGCTCGATTCGCTGATCCACGAGATCCGGGACACCCTTTCGCATCACGAAGCGCTTAGTGGCGAGGCCGCTCAGGGCGAGAGAAGGACGCCGCCGTTCCAGGATCTTCTGCGCGACCGCGACCTCGGACGTCTGGCGCGCAAGATCGAGCGTCTGCACGCGGCCGACATTGCCAAGGTGCTCGAGTCCCTGCCTCGGGACGAACGCCTGATCATCTGGGAGCTGGTGCATTCGCATCGCGACGGCGACGTGCTGCTCGAGGTTTCCGACTCGGTGCGCGACACCCTGATCGAGGCAATGGACCGCGAGGAGATCCTCAACGCCGCCTCGATGCTGGATACCGACGAGCTTGCCGATCTTGCCCCCGACCTGCCCGAGGGCATGATGCAGGACGTCTTTACGGCCCTGCCGATCGACGATCGCGAGAAGTTGCGCTTCGTCATGTCCTACGAGGACGACACGATCGGGGCGCTGATGGACTTCGACCTGGTGACCGTCCGTGGCGACGTCACCATCGAGGTGGCGCTGCGCTACCTGCGGCGGATGGACTCCCTGCCGGATCACACCGACAAGCTGTTCGTGGTCGATCGTGATGGCCTGTTCGAGGGCGTGATCCACCTGAAGACCCTGCTGCTCAACGACCCCGAAACGATCGTCGACGAGGTCATGCAGAGTGACGTGGTGCGCTTTCACCCCGAGGACAGCGCCCGTGACGGTGCGGATGCCTTCGAACGCTACGACCTGGTGAGCGCCCCGGTAGTCGACGAGGTCGATCGGCTCGTCGGCCGGGTCACGATCGACGCGGTGGTCGACTTCATTCGCGAATCGAGCGACGAGGAGCGCCTCTCGCAGGTCGGCCTCTCCGAGGAAGAGGACATCTTCGCCCCGGTGCGCAAGTCGGTCCGCAACCGCGCGCCGTGGCTCGCCGTGAACCTAGTCACCGCCCTGATTGCCGCCCAGGTGATCGGCCTGTTCGAGGGCTCGATCGAGAAGCTGGTGGCCCTGGCCGCGCTGATGCCGATCGTCGCCGGGATGGGCGGCAATGTCGGCAACCAGACCATCACGATGATCGTGCGCGAACTGGCCTTCCGCAAACTGGGCGGCGGTGACATCCGCCTGCTCTACGGCAAGGAGATGAAGGTCGCGTTGATCAACGGTGTGGTGTGGGGTGGCGTGCTCGGCATCGTCACCTTCCTGATGTATCAGAACCCCGGCGTCTCGGCCGTGATGCTGGCTGCCGTGACCCTGAACTTCCTGAGCGCGGCCTTCTTCGGTGTGACCATTCCGATATTGCGCACGCGGATGGGGCGTGATCCGGCGCTGGGCAGCGCGGTGATGATCACGGCGATCACCGATTCCGGCGGCTTCTTCATCTTCCTCGGGCTGGCCACCCTGTTCCTGCTCTGAGCGCTGCGATGGGTTCCAAGATACGACTGAGCAAACAGCAGCAACGCAAGATCGACCGCCGACGGCGCGTGCGTTCCGTCGAGGACGACTCGCTCGAACGCGGCATCGTGGTCACGCATCACGGCCACGACCTGCTGATCGAGGATGCCTCTCATCAACTGTTGCGTGGCCGCGCCCGCCGCACGGTCGGCCGCCTGACCACCGGCGACCGGATCCGCTGGCAACGCGACGAGCAGGACAACATCGTGATCGAGCAGCGCGAGGATCGGCGCAATCTGCTCATCCGGCCGGATGCCTACGGCAAGAAGAAGATGATGGCGGCGAACATCGACCAGGTGCTGGTGGTGACCTCCGCCCTGCCCTGGATGAACCCAGAGGTGGTCGAGCGCACCCTGGTCGCCGTGCTCGCCCTGCCGGCCGCCCCCGTGATCGTGCTCAACAAGGCGGATTTGCTGCCCTCCCTGCCGGAGGCCGACCGAGAGGAGATCGAGCGGACACTGCGATTGTGGACATCGCTGGGGTTCGAGGTGATCCGGACCTCGGTCAAGTCCGGCGAAGGCATCGACGTGCTGCGCGAGCGCCTGCACGAGCAGATCACGCTCACCGTCGGCCTCTCGGGCGTGGGCAAGACTTCGCTGACACGGGAGATCACGCCGACGGCCGACCAGGCGGCCATCGGGGAGATATCGGCCTTCAATCGCGAAGGCACGCATACCACGCGCGCCAGCACGCTATACCGATTTCCCGATGGCGAAGGTGGCCTGATCGATGCCCCGGGGGTGCGCGACTTCCCCCTCGAGACGATCACCGACGAGGCATTGGCCGCGGCATTCCCGGAGATCACGGACACGGCAGCCTATTGCCGGTTCAACGACTGCCGCCATCGCAACGAGCCCGGCTGCGCCGTGCGACAGGCCGTGGAGGACGGCGAGATCCTGCCGCGACGCCTTGAGCAGTACCAGTCCCTGCTCGAGGCCAGCCGGACGCGGTAACGCCTCTGGGCGCCTAGCCCGGCGGCCACTGCATGGCACGCCCGCCCAGCAGATGCAGGTGGAGGTGGTAGACGTCCTGCCCCCCATCACGATTGCAGTTGAACACCGTCCGGAACCCCGACTCGTCGATCCCCTCCTGGGCGGCGATCTCCCCGGCCACCACGAACAGCTCGCCGATCAACGGCGCGTCTTCCGGTGCGATGTCATTCACGGTCGGGATTGTCTTCTTGGGGATGATCAGCACGTGCACCGGCGCCTGCGGATTGATGTCGCGAAAAGCCAGGATCCGCTCGTTTTCGAACACGATGTCGGCCGGGATTTCCCGGTTGATGATCTTGCTGAAAATGGTCTCGCTCACGGTTTTCCTGCCTCGGACGTAGTGAATTCGCCCCCAGCTTAGCCTAAGTTCACCGCTCTCCGGCGTGCCCCGGCTACAAGCTACGCGTTTTGCTAGTTGCAATATCCATTAGTATGCTATCTTTTCTACGTCGCGATAACTCCGGATGGCAGCGTGACGTGGACACGTAACGCCATCCCCCGCTGGCTCACCACACGGTACCGCTCCATGCTTCCCAAACTCGTACGTCCGATCGCCCGGGCCAATCGCCCTGGGCTGCCCCTGATGGCGATCGCATTGCTGCTCGCGCCGACGTTGGCGGCACAGGCGCAATCCGGCGGGCAGAAACCGCCCCCGCCCAAGGTGCCGGTGATCACGGTCGAGACGGCAGACGCGGCGGTCCACAAGGAGTATCCGGGGCGGACCGAGGCCAACCGGCACGTCGAGGTGCGTGCCCAGGTCGATGGCATTCTCGAGAGTCGCGAGTACACCGAGGGCGCGCGGGTCGAAAAAGGCGATCCGCTGTTCCGCATCGACGCCCGCCCCTATGAAGCGGCGGTACACGAGGCCGAGGCGGATCTGGCCGCCGCGCGGGCTACCCTTGCCGCGGCGCGGCGCGACTGGCGCCGGATCGACTCCCTGTTCGATCGCGGCGTGGCCAGTGAGAAGCAGCGCGATGACGCCCGCTCGGCGCTGGAAACCGCGCAGGCCGGCGTGAAGGTGGCCGAGGCCCAGCTGGAATCGGCCCAGGTCGATCTCGACTACACCACGGTCTCGGCACCGATTCCCGGCATCGCCGGTCGACGCGCGGTCGCCGCCGGCAACCTGATCGAGGTGGGTGACCGGCTGGTGAGCCTGGACGAGATCGATCCGATCCAGATCGTGCTCTCCTACCCGCTCGACGACCCGTTCGCCGACAGCCAGGCACTCAACCCGACCCCCGACCGTCCGACTCCGGCCGAGGTGGTCGGGATCACCGGCCCGGATGGGCAGCCCCTGGCGGGCAAGCTCGACTATCGCACCGCCGCCATCGACGAGCAGACCAACTCGATTCGGCTGCGCGGGGTGTTCGCCAACCCCGGCGACGTCTTGCGCCCCAACCGCTATGTCCGGGTCCGCATCCGGGTGGCCACGGTCAGCGACGCGATCATCGTGCCGGAAACCGCGATCGGCACCGGGCCGGAGCCCGGCAGCACCGTGATCTACGTCGTCGGCGAGGACGGTACCGCCCAGCAGAAACGCGTTCAGCTCGGGCCGATGAGTGACCAGGGCCGCATCGTCGAATCCGGCCTGTCCGCCGGTGAGCGCCTCGTGATCGACGGCCTGCTCAAGGTGCGCCCGGGCGCGCCGGTCAATCCGCAGACCCCGAGCGACGAGACCAGCGGCTGAGCCCCGTCCGTCGAGCCACCCTGCCCGCCGTGACACGCTTCATCACGGGCCCGGAGACCAACGATGTTCTCGAAATTCTTCATCGACCGCCCCATCTTCTCGACGGTTCTCGCGATCGTGATCATGATCGCCGGTGGTGCCGCGTTCACGGGCCTGCCGGTCGAGCAGTACCCGAAGATCGTGCCGCCCGAGGTCGAGGTCCAGGCCACCTACGCCGGCGCCGATGCCGCGACCATCGCCGAGTCGGTCGCCGCCCCGCTCGAACAGGCGATCAACGGTGTCGACGACATGCTCTACATGACCTCGGGCAGCTCGGACGCCGGCACCATGAACCTCTCGATCACCTTCGCGACCGGCACCGACCCGGACCAGGCGGCGATCGACGTCAACAACCGCGTCCAGCGCGCCCTCCCGCAGCTGCCCCAAGAGGTGCGCGACCAGGGCGTGGTGGTCAACAAGAAAAGCAGCGCCCTGCTGATGGTGATCACCCTGCTCTCGGAGAACGAGCAGTTCGACACCAAGTTCCTCAGCAACTACGGCCTGATCAACATCCTCGATTCGCTCAAGCGCGTCGACGGCATCGGTGACGCCCGTCTGTTCGGTGCGCAGGACTACTCCATCCGGGTCTGGTTCGATCCGGCCAAGCTGGCCCACTTCGGCCTGACGCAGGACGACATCGCCACCGCCATTCGCGAGCAGAACGCCCAGTTCGCCGCCGGCAAGTTCAACGCCTCGCCCAACAAGGCGGGCGAAGCCTTCACCTACACCATCAGTGCCGAGGGGCGGTTCTCCGAGGTCGAGGAATTCGAGGACATCATCCTCGCGGCGGGCGGCGACGGCGGCACGCTGCGCCTCAAGGACGTCGCCCGGGTGGAGCTGGGCACCAAGACCTACGGCTTCAACGCAACCTACAACGGCAAGCCCACCGTGCCGATGGGCCTGTACCTCGCCCCGGGCGCGAACGCGCTGGAGACCGTCGACCAGGTCCGCGAGCAGATGAAGCAGCTCGCCGAGCGCTTCCCCGGCGACATGGACTACCGGATCCCGCTCGACACGACCGACTTCGTCCGCATCTCGATCAAGGAGGTTCTGAAGACCTTCGTCGAGGCCCTGGTGCTGGTGGTGCTGGTGATCTTCGTCTTCCTGCAGAAGCCGCGCGCGACCATCGTGCCGCTGGTGGCCATTCCGGTGGCGCTGATCGGTGCGCTGGCCGGCCTGTTCCTCAGTGGCATGTCGATCAACCTGCTGACGCTGTTCGGCTTCGTGCTCGCCATCGGCATCGTGGTGGACGACGCGATCATCGTGATCGAGAACGTCGAGCGACTGATGCGCGAGGAGGGGCTCAAGGCCCGCGAGGCCTCGATCAAGGCGATGGAACAGGTCACCGGCCCGATCGTCGCCACCACGCTGGTGCTGCTGGCCGTGTTCGTACCGGTCGCCTTCATCCCCGGACTGGCCGGCGAGATGTACCGCCAGTTCGCCGTGGCGCTGTCGATCTCGGTAGTGCTCTCCGGGGTGGTTGCCCTGACCCTCACCCCGTCGATGACCGCCCTGCTCCTGAAGAATCACAAGGAGAGGCAGCCTTCCCTGCCGTTCCGCGTGTTCAACCGCGGCTTCGACGCCTTCCGCGACGGCTACATGAAGCTGGTGCACTTCTTCCTCGTGGCCTGGCCGATCGGCCTGCTGGTATTTGCCGGCGTCGTCGTCGCCGCGGTGCTGATGCTCCGGAGCACGCCGACCGGCCTGGTACCCGAAGAAGACCCGGGCTACTTCATCTCGGCGATCAATCTCGATCCGGCCGCGAGTCTCGAACGTACCGGCGAGGTGCGCGACGAGTATTCCGAGCGGGTGCGCCAGAACCCCGACGTACACATGCAGGTGGCCTTCGCTGGCTACGACCTCCTGGCCGGTACCCAGCGTTCCTACAAGGGGGTGGCGTTCACGCGCCTGAAGGACTGGTCGGAGCGGCCGGATGACGATCAGAGCGTGCAGGCGGCGGTCGGCAAGGCGATGGGGGCCGGCGCCCAGATCGAGGAGGCGTTCATCATGTCGTTCGTGCCGCCGCCGATCCGCGGCATGTCGACCACCGGTGGCTTCGAGGCCTACCTGCAGCAGCGCGGATCGGCAGACGTCAAGGCCCTCGCCCAGGCGACCAACGCCCTGGTGGCCGCGGCCAATCAGCGCCCGGAACTGGCCGGCGTACGCAGTACCTTCGTCGACAACACGCCGCAGTTCCGTATCGACGTCGACCGCGAGGAGGCCTACGCGCTCGACGTGCCGGTCGCCGCGATCTTCCGCACCATGCAGGGCACCTTCGGCACCCGTTACGTCAACGACTTCACCCTGTTCGGCCGCAACTTTCAGGTGAATCTCGCCGCCGAGGCCGAACACCGCGCCGAACCACAGGACCTGGAACAAGTGTTCGTCCGCGGCGGCAACGACCAGCTGGTGCCGATCAGTTCGGTGGTGTCGCTGACCCGCACCACTGGCGCCGACGTGATCAACCGCTTCAACATCTTCCCCGCGGCCAAGATCATGGGCCAGCCCGCACCGGGCTACTCCTCGGGCCAGGCGCTCGATGCGATGCAGGCGGTGGTCGACGAGACGCTGGGTGGCGGCGACTACACCATCGGTTGGGTGGGCTCGGCCTTTCAGGAACTGAGCTCGGGCTCGGCCGGCTCGATCGCCTTCCTGCTGGGCGTGATCATGGTCTTCCTGATCCTGGCGGCGCAGTACGAACGCTGGTCCTTGCCATTCGCGGTGATCACCGCCGTGCCCTTCGCGGTGCTCGGCGCGCTGATCGCCATCTGGATACGCGACCTGAACATCGACATCTACTTCCAGGTGGGGCTACTGGTACTGATCGCCATGTCGGCGAAGAACGCCATCCTGGTAGTCGAGTTCGCCTCCAAGATGCACACGCAGGACGGTCTGTCGATCAAGGAGGCCGCGCTCAAGGCCGCACGTATCCGCTTCCGTCCGGTGATCATGACGTCGATGGCCTTCATCCTCGGCGTGTTGCCGCTGGCGCTCGCCACCGGGGCCGGTGAAGCGGCGCGCAACTCGCTCGGCACGCCAATCGTCGGCGGCATGATCCTCGCGACCTACGTGGCTATCCTCTTCATACCGATGTTCTTCGAGCTGCTGCAGACGACCAGCGAGAAGGTGTTCGGACGACGCCGAAAGGGGCTGGAAACGTAAAGGAGGGAGCGCGATGTCGATGGCCGCGTATTGGGAAGCGATCGCCCCGCTGGGCCGTTCGTCCCTGAGCGTTTCTCTCCGCGGTGATGCGAGCGGCATTCAGCGCATGCGGGTCGAGGCTGGAAACGCCGGCGAGCCACATCCCGACGCGGCAATGGCATGGACCGACGTGATCGCCGCCCTCGCCGCCTGGCCCGGGTCGGAAACGAGCCCCCGGGACTGGACACGGCACCCAGCCTTTCCACGTGGGGGCACTGCCTTTCAGCGTGCGGTCTGGAGCGCCCTGTGCGAGCTCGCGCCTGGTGAGACGGTAGGCTACGGGGAACTGGCACGGCGCGTCGGCCGCCCGCGGGCGGCGCGTGCCATCGGCCAGGCCGTCGGCGCCAATCCGTGGGCACCGCTGGTGCCCTGCCACCGCGTGCTGGCCGGGGACGGTTCGCTGGGTGGCTATGCGGGAGGTACCGCCGTCAAGGCAGCCTTGCTGGCCGTGGAAGGCGTCGCGGCCCGTCCCGACTAGTCGGACTCGCTCTGCGTGGGGCGGCGCCGGGACCCGGCCCGCTCGTCCAGTTGCGCCCAGTGGGCCATCCGTTCGGCGATGGTGCGCTCCAGCCCCCGATCGACCGGGCGATAGAAGCGCTCGCCCGCGAGGCCCTCGGGGAGATAGGTTTCCCCGGCGGCATACGCGTCGGGCTCGTCGTGAGCATAGCGATAGCCCTTGCCCCAACCTTCGCGCTCCATCAACGAGGTAGGCGCATTGCGCAGGTGCATCGGCACCGGGTCGGTACCGCGCCGCTTCACCGTGGCGAGGATGGCGTTGTGCGCGTTGTAGACGGCATTGCTCTTGGGCGCTACCGCCAGGTACATGGCGGCCTGCGTCAGCATCAGCTCGCCTTCCGGGATCCCCAGCCGGTCGTAGGCGGTCCAGGCATCCAGCGCCACGTTCAATGCGCGCGGGTCGGCATTACCGATGTCCTCCGAGGCGATCCGTACCAGCCGGCGGGCCAGATAGGCCGGATCCGCCCCACCATCCAGCATGCGCAACAGCCAGTAGGCGCCGGCATCCGGGTTGGAACCGCGGATCGCCTTGTGCATCGCCGATATCTGGTCGTAGAACTCGTCACCGCCCTGATCGAATCGTCGCGGTGACTGCGACATCAGCGCCTCCAGCGTGGCGTCATCCACCCGCCGCGATGCGCCGTCGTCGGTCTCGTGCGCCAGCTGGGCTGCCAGTTCGAGCAATGTCAGCAGGCGTCGGGCATCGCCGTCGGCAGCGGCCACCAGACGATCCGCGATCTCCGGCGCCATCGTCAGGCCCTGCCCGCCGGTGGTCTCACGCACCCCCTCGGGATGCTCGAGTGCCCGCTGCAGCAACGCCTTCAACGCCTCATCGCCCAGGGATTCGAGTCGATAGACCCGCAGCCGCGACAGCAAGGCGTTATTGAGCGAGAACGACGGATTCTCTGTGGTCGCGCCAACCAGCACCAGGACGCCGCGCTCTACCGACGGCAGCAGCTGATCCTGCTGGGATTTGTTGAAGCGATGGATCTCGTCGAGAAACAGTACGGTCAGGCGGCCGGTCGCCTGCCGCCGGGAGCGCGCGCCCTCGATCACGCCGCGGAGTTCACGCACCCCCGCCTCGACCGCGGACAGATGCACGATCTCCGCCTGAAGCCGTTCGGCATACAGCCGGGCGAGCGTGGTCTTGCCGACTCCTGGCGGCCCCCACAGCAGGCAGGAATGCGCCTGCCCCTTGTCCATGGCCACTCGCAACGGCGCATCGTCGCCGACCACCCGGACCTGACCGGCAAAATCCGACAGATCCCGCGGGCGCAGGCGATCGGCCAACGGTCGATACGCGTTGGACGGTTCCGACGGCTTGGGTTCGGGAGCGCTTTCGTCGCTGCCGAACAGGTCATTCTGCGGAGGCGTGCCGGCGTTCATGCCGAATCAGCGCACGCCCGGCGGCTGGGTGGCTTCCACCACGTCGACGCCCTCCGGGGCATCGAAGCGGAAACGGCTCTCGTCCACCGGCTGGTTGTATTCGCGCGCATCGAATGCCACACGGGTGGTCTGATCGAGCTGATCGATAAAGCGCATCTCGACCACGCCGCGGTCGTCGACACCCAGCAGCACCTCGCGAAAGTCCCCGGTCTCACCGCGCGGGCGCAACGCAAACCAGGCCAGCGGCCCATCGCTTTCGAGCGCGCGGATGCGAAATACCTGGTCGACCGGGCGCTCTCCCATCAGGATCGCGATCGGTGCGCCCTGCGTGGCCTCCAGCGGGGACCGAGTCGCCTGACGCAGATCGGGCTCGTAGACCCACAGCACGTCGTCGCTGGCGATCAGCTCCTGGACGTAGGGTTTCTCGTAGCGCCAGTAGAAGCGCCCTGGCCGATCGAGAACGAAATGGCCACTGGACTCGCGGCGCAGGCTGCCCTCGGCATCCCGACGTTCCTGAACGAAATCGGCGGCAAAGGTATCGATGGCTGACAGTTGCTCGACCAGCGCATCGACGCTATGCGGCGTTTCGGCCTTTGCCGGGGTCGCGAACAGGCCGGTGACGATCAGAACGAAGGCGGCGAATCGACGGAATGTTCGGAAGCTCATGAGGGGGAACCTATACGTTGCGAGGCATGTTCGATGCGCGGACGGGCGCCGGGTTCCATACCGGGCACCGAATGTGACGTCGGTCAGCGTGGCGGGGGCGGTGCCAGGACCTCGCGGCTGCCATTGGCACCCAGCTCGCCAACGACGCCGTCGGCCTCCATCTGCTCGACAAGGCGGGCCGAACGGTTGTAGCCGATCTTGAGACGGCGCTGGACATAGGAGATCGACGCCTTGCGCGACTCGGTCACGATGGCGACGGCCTGGTCGTAGAGTTCGTCGACCTCCTCGCCGTCGGCGCGTACCGGCTTTTCACCCGGCAGCGTCACGTTGGCAGCGGTTGCCTCCGAGAGCACCTCGTCGACGTATTCGGGCTCGCCGAGCGTCTTGAGCGCCTCGACCACCCGGTGGACCTCCTCGTCGTCGACGAACGCGCCATGCACCCGCATGGGCATGCCGCTGCCGGGCGGCAGGTAGAGCATGTCGCCGTGGCCGAGCAGGTGCTCTGCCCCCATCTGGTCGAGGATGGTGCGCGAATCGACCTTCGAGGAGACCTGGAAGGCGATGCGTGTCGGGATATTGGCCTTGATCAGGCCGGTGATCACGTCCACCGACGGCCGTTGCGTCGCCAGGATCAGGTGGATGCCTGCCGCACGGGCCTTCTGTGCCAGGCGCGCGATCAGCTCTTCGACCTTCTTGCCGACCACCATCATCATGTCGGCGAATTCGTCGACGACAATCACCAGATACGGCATCGGTTCGAGGGTCGGCGGCGGCTGATCCGGATCGAACGCCTGGGCATGATCGTAGAACGGATCCTTGATCGGCTCGCCGCGGGCGATCGCCTCGCGAATCTTCTCGTTGGCACCGGCGATGTTGCGCACGCCCAGCTTTGCCATCAATCGGTAACGGCGTTCCATCTCGCCGACCGCCCAACGCAGGGCGTTGGACGCCTCCTTCATGTCGGTGACGACCGGTGCCAGCAGGTGGCTGATGCCCTCGTAGACCGACAGCTCCAGCATCTTCGGGTCGATGAGAATCAGCCGGACTTCTTCCGCCGTGGCCTTGTAGAGCAGGCTCAGGATCATGGCGTTGACGCCCACCGACTTGCCCGAGCCGGTGGTGCCGGCGACCAGCAGGTGCGGCATGCGCGAGAGATCGGCCATGATCGGCTCGCCACCGATGTCCTTGCCCAGCGCCACGGTCAGCGGCGAGCGTGCCTCGCGGTAACGGCGCGACTCGAGCAGCTCACGCAACGCAATGATTTCCCGGGAGGTATTGGGGATCTCGAGACCGACGGTCGACTTGCCGGGGATCACCTCAACCACCCGAACCGAGACGATCGAGAGTGCCCGAGCAAGATCCTTGGCCAGATTGGAGATCTGGCTCACCTTCACGCCCGGCGCCGGCTGCAGCTCGAAGCGCGTGATGACCGGTCCCGGATGGGCGGCGACCACCTCAACGGACACGCCGAACTCCGACAAGCGTGCTTCGATCACTTCGGACATGCGCTGCAGATCATCTTTGTCGAAGCCACTGCTCTGTTGCACCGGCCGATCGAGAAGCTCCAGGATCGGCTTGCCGTCTGCTGTTCCCAGTTCCGGTTGCGGCGGCTTGCCTGCCGGTGTCTTCTTCGGTGCAGCCTTGGGGGGCGTCTTGGCTGGAGCGGGTTTCGTCGGTGCCGGCTTCGCCACCGGCGGATCCACCTTCGGCTCCTGCTTACGGCGTCGCTGTTCGACCTCCGCATAGCTCGCCCCGACCTCGGGGATCGGCTTCGCGCCGGTCTTGCGCGACCAGGGCATGCGTTTGGCTACCCAACCGCCGGCGGCGCGCAGGCCTTCCCACGCCCGGATCAACAGCGCGCCGATCAGGTCGAACAAGGCGAACCAGGACAGGCCCGTGGTTGCCGAGATACCCAGCATGCCCAGCCCCAGCAGGACCAGAGTGCTGCCGAGCGCACCGAGCAGACGCACCATGCCCTCGGCCAGTACCAGACCCACGACCCCGCCCGCGGACAGGCCATCCGGCGAGGAAAACGGGGCATGATTGATCGCGGCCAGCACGCTTACGCACAGCACCAGCAGCAATGCACCGAGCCATTGAACCGCGAACGGCAGATCCGCCCAGGGCAGCCCCTGTCGTGCGCGACGGAAGGTGCGCCACAAGAGCGGCAGCAGGGCCGGCACCACCATGTAGGCGCCGAGCCCGACCAGGTAGCGTGACGCATCCGCCACCCAGGCTCCGACCAGCCCCGCGGCATTCTGCACCTGCCCGCCGGTCACGCTGAAACCCGGGTCACTGGGGACGTAACTCAGCAGTGCCAGCAGGTATACGCCAAGCATCAGCGACACGACCAGCAGCGCAAGCTCCAACAGGGCAAGCTGGGGACGGAAGATCGCGGGCTTGGTCATTCCGGGCATTTCTGGCCGCCTATCCTTAACTTAGTCAATGGCTTATTGCGCATTCCTAGAGTGATGCGTCGAGTGGGATGATACCCGACCTGCCGGCGGTCACCAAGGTCGCTTCAGAGCCACCATCCCTTGACCGCGCACGGCGTTGGCTATCATCGTTCTAGCGACTTCATCATCGCGCATCCGTTCCATTAAGAGGTCATCAATGAGCAACGAACCCGATTTCTGGCGAGAGAATCTGACCGAGGAGCAGTACCGCGTCTGCCGCTTGGGCGGCACCGAAGCGCCGTGGTCCGGGGCCCTGAACGACGAAAAGCGCCCGGGGCGCTTCGATTGCGTCTGCTGCGGCCAACCCTTGTTCGTCAGCGACAGCAAATTCGATTCGGGTTCGGGCTGGCCCAGCTTCTTCCGCCCGGTGGACGACCAGGCCGTGATCGAGCGACGGGATACCAGCCACGGCATGATTCGCACCGAGGTGCTGTGCTCCGGCTGCCAGGCCCACCTTGGCCACGTCTTTGAAGACGGGCCGGACCCGACCGGCTTGCGTTACTGCATCAACAGCATCTGCCTGGCCTTCCATCCGGACGAGGAGCAGCCGGCTACTTGACCACCCGCAGGCTCGGGCCGCCCTTGCCGCCGCCACCACCGCTCGGTGGCGGATCGTCATCCGGCCCCTCACCACGGTCCTTCGACTTGTCGTCGCCGCGCGGTTCGGATTTGTCGTTACCGTCCTCCCCACCGGGCACCGCCCGAAGCTGCGGGCGTCCCTTGCGACCCTCGCCAGGTGCCACGGATGGCGCCGAGCTCATGTCATCGTCCTGCGGGAAGGTTTCTTCCGGTTCGTCGGCGAAGGTCGCACCCTGCCCGGAATCCCGATCGACGATCGCGCGGATGGCATGCATCGGTACGTAGATCTGCTCCGGCTGCCCGGCGAAGCGGGCCTCGAAGGAGATACCGACGCGGTCCATGTGAAAATCGCGAACCGCGTTCGGCCCGACGTTCAACTGGATGTGGCCATCCTCGACGAAGTTCGTCGGGACCATGACGCCCTCGGCATCGGCATTGACGACCAGGTGAGGGACATGGCCCTGATCGACGATCCAGTCGTAGAAGGCAGGTACGAGGTAGGGGCGCTTGGACAGCATGATCAGGCTTCGCGCATCTCGCGTTCGACTTCGGTGAGGCTCGCCTGGAAGGTCGGCCGGCTGAAGACGCGATCCATGTAGTCGAGGATCGGCTTGGCGTTGGGACCGCTGAGCTCGATGCCGTATTTCGGCAGGTACCACAGCAGTGCGGCAAGCGTGACATCGGCCAGCGAGAATTCCTCGCTCATGAAGAACGGCATTGCCGAAAAGATCGGGGCGGCCGAGAGCAGGCTTTCCTTGAGCTGTTTGCGGGCCCGCGCCACGGTCTTCTCGCCGCGCTCGAACTCCGGCAGAAGGCCATACCAGTCGTTCTCGATCCGATAGAGCGCGGTGCGCACCTTGGCGCGGCTGACCGGGTCGACCGGCATCAGGGGCGGATGCGGAAAGCGCTCGTCGAGGTACTCCATGATCACGCGGGCGTTGGTCAGCACCAAGTCACGATCAGCGAGGACCGGAACGGTGCCCTCGGGCGACAGGTCGTAGAAGTCTTCCGGCGGTTCCTGCTCGGACAGGTCGATGATCTCGGCGGTCAGTTCCTTTTCCGCGAGGACAATCCGGGTGCGGTGACAATCCGGCGAATCCGGGCTAGTGAACAAGGTCATGACCGAACGACGATTGACGGTCGCCATTGGCGCCTCCCGTGATGCAAAGGTTTAAAACGCCATGATAACAAAAACCCGGCCTCAAGGCCGGGTTTCGGGGCAATCTGACCGCCCTGCGGGGCGGCCTAGAGGGCGCATCAGTGCTTGATGTCGCGCCAGTATTCCTTCTTCAGCAGATACATGATCAGGGTGAAGAGGAACAGGAACGCCAGCACGTACGGCCCGTAGTGGGCCCGCAACAGCGCGGCCGGCTCGGCCATGTAGACCATGAACGCGGTCAGGTCACGCATCTCCTGCTCGAACTCCTCCTCGCTCATGGTGCCGGGGCGTTCCGGCGACTCCAGGTCGACCAGCACCTGCCTGGCATCCTCGCCCTCGCCCCGGGTCTCGTAGACAGGCTGCAGCAGGCCCTGCTGGGCGGCCATGACATGCGGCATGCCCACGCCCGGGAAGACCGCGTTGTTCACGCCCCAGAGCGCATCGGGGTCCTCGTAGAACGTGGTCAGGTAGGTGTACAGCCAGTCGCCGCCGCGCACACGGGCCACCAGGGTCAGGTCCGGCGGCACGATGCCGAAGGTCTTGTTGGCATAGTCCTCGGGCATGCGGGTCTGGATGGTGTCGCCCGGCTTGCTGGTCTCGCTGGGCATCAGCATGGCGAGCTGCTCGTCGGTCAGACCGAGATCCTCGCCGATCCGGCCGAAACGCATCATCTTCGCGCTGTGGCAGGTCGAGCAGCTTTGCATGAAGGTCTGCGCGCCCCGGAACAGCGATGCCTCGTCACCAAGATCGACTTCGGCATCCTTGAGCGGATAGCTGCTGCCGGCGGCCTTGGCGTTGGGTGCGGCCAGCAGACCGATGAGGAACAGGAAAAAGGTCAGTCGGATCATTGCAGGCGCTCCGGCACGGGCTTGGTACGTTCACGACGGCTGATGAAGAACAGCGCGATGAAGAAGCCGAAGTAGACGGCGGACAGCAGCTGGGCTGAAAGCGTGCCGAGCGGCGTCGGCGGCTGGGTTCCCAGGTAGCCCAGGCCGATGAACGCGGCCGCGAAGGCGAACAGGTTCACCTTGAACGCGGTCGAGCGGTAGCGGATCGACCGGGTGCGGTTGCGATCCAGCCACGGCAGCACGAACAGGATCAGGATGGCGACGGTCATCGCCACGACGCCGAGGAACTTGTCCGGAACGGCTCGCAGGATCGCGTAATGCGGCGCGAAGTACCACACCGGCGCGATGTGCTCTGGGGTCTTCAGCGGATCGGCCGGGGTGAAGTTCGGGTGCTCCAGGAACAGGCCGCCGCCGTCGGGCCAGTAGAACAGCACCACGGCGAAGATGAACATGAACACGCCCAGCCCGAACAGGTCCTTCACCGTGTAGTACGGGTGGAACGGAATCCCGTCGACCGGCTTGCCGTGCTCGTCCTTTTTCTCCTTGATGTCCACGCCATCCGGGTTGTTCGAACCCACTTCGTGCAGCGCCATGATGTGGCCGCCGATCAGGAACAGCAGCACCAGCGGCAGCGCGATCACGTGCAGGGCGAAAAAGCGGTTCAGGGTCGCATCCGAGACGACGAAGTCACCGCGGATCCACTGCGCCAGGTCCGGACCGATGACCGGAATCGAGGTGAACAGCGAGATGATCACCTGCGCGCCCCAGTAGGACATCTGGCCCCACGGCAGCAGATAGCCCATGAAGGCCTCGGCCATCAGCACCAGCAGGATCAGGACACCGAAGATCCAGATCAGCTCGCGCGGCTTCTTGTAGCTGCCGTACATCATCCCGCGGAAGATGTGCAGGTACACCGCGATGAAGAAGAACGAGGCGCCTGTCGAGTGCAGGTAGCGCAGCAGCCACCCCCATTCGACGTCACGCATGATGTACTCGACCGAGGCGAAGGCGTTCTCGGCCGACGGCTTGTAGCTCATCGTCAGCCAGATGCCGGTGACGATCTGCAGGACGAACACCACCAGCAGCAGCGAGCCGAAGTAGTACCAGAAGTTGAAGTTGTGGGGGACGTAGTACTTCGCCAGGTGCGCATTCCAGAAATGCGACACCGGCAGGCGATCGTCCACCCACTTGCCCAGGCTCTTGATCATGCTGCTTCCTCCTCGGTGCCACCCACGCGGATGACCTGCTCACTCACGTAGGTGTACTGGGGAACCTCCAGGTTGGTCGGCGCCGGCACGCCCTTGTAGACGCGGCCCGACAGGTCGAACTTCGACCCGTGGCAGGGGCAGAAGAAGCCGCCCTTCCAGTCCTCGCCGAGATCTTCCGGGGCGACCTCGGGGCGATAGGTGGGCGCGCAGCCCAGGTGCGTGCACAGGCCGACGATCACCAGGAACTGCTGGTTCTCCTCGCGTGCCCGGTACAGATTGGTCGCGAAGGCCGGTTGCTGGCTTTCCACGGCAGAATCCGGGTCACGCAGCTTGTCGGTCACCTCGGGCAGGGTCTCGAGCATGCGCTCGGTGCGGTGCACCACATAGACGGGCTTGCCGCGCCAGGCCACGGTGGTCATCTGCCCCGGGGCGAGTTTGCCGACGTTCACGTCAACCGGCGCACCGGCCGCCTGGGCCTTGGCGCTCGGCTGGAACGAGCTCAGAAACGGCACGGCGGCAAAGCCGACGCCCACCGCGCCCACCGCCGTCGCCGCGCCGGTCAGGAACCGGCGCCGTGCCGGGTTGGAGGGAGAATCAGCCATTGTTACGTCGTACTCCTGGAGTTTGTCCGTCAATCGATCGCACCGGGAAGACGGGATCCCGGGCATTCGTGTTGCTGACACGCATCGTTGGCTTCCCTGCGCCCGGCGAAAAAACACCCGGACAGTCCCGGGTCGCGTATGGGCAACATCGATGCACAGCATCTGCCATTTTTACGGCCGGGCTAGTTTAGACATCTGGCCCCGACCGTCAAACAAGCGGGCTTAATACCATCGAACCGAGGTTTTATTAGGTTGGGTAGGCAACTCACCGGTAGCGGGAGCCACTCCCGGCCGGAAGTCAGGCCGGATTGTCGATATCGATGAAGCGGTGCTCGATACCGAATTCCTCCGCAAGGCGCTCGCCGAGCTGACGTACCCCGCCGGTCTCGGTCGCATGGTGACCGGCGGAAACGTACGTGACGCCGGATTCGCGGGCCATGTGGGTGGTGCGCTCGGAGATCTCGCCGGAGATGAAGGCGTCCAGGCCAAGATCGATCGCCTCGCCCAGCATGTCCTGCGCGCCACCGGTACACAGGCCGATGCGCTCGATCGGCCGGTCGGTGGGTCCGACCACCAGCGGCGTACGACCAAGGGCCGATTCCAGCCGTGCGCCCAGTTCCGCACCGGTGCAGGGTGTCTCCAGGCGACCGGCGACGGCCAGCTGTTGATGACCGAAGCGTTCGGTCACGTTCAACCCCACCAGCCCCGCGAGCCAGGCATTGTTGCCGATACCCTCGTGACCATCGAGCGGAAGGTGGTAGCCGACCAGGTTGATGTCGTTGGCCAGCAGGGTCGCGATACGACGCCGCTTCATGCCGGTGATCACCTGCGGTTCGTTCTTCCAGAAATAGCCGTGATGCACCAGCACGGCGTCGGCCTGCGCCTCGACCGCGGCATCGAGCAGGTCCTGGCAGGCGGTCACGCCGGTCACCAGTCGCCGGATCTCGCGTCGCCCCTCGACCTGCAGGCCGTTGGGCGCATAGTCGCGGTAGGACTCGGGTTCGAGCAGCTGCTCGCAATAGTCGAGCAGCGCGCGAATATCGACTGTTTCTGCCATGCATTCCTCCTGATCGTCAGGGGCGAAACCCTAGCACGATCTCCAAGCCGCAGGGTGAGGCGCTTGGTCCGCCCTGCCCCGCGTGTTCCAATGCCGACTTCCTTCGCTGGAGGCCACCGATCCATGCCCAGCCCCACGCCGGCCCGCCTGCTCTCGAGGCGATTCCTGCCCTACTTCTTCACCCAGGCGCTGGGCGCGTTCAACGACAACGCCTTCCGCTTCTCGGTGATGTTCCTGATCACCTACGAGATCAGCGAGGCGGGCAACGGCGAAGTCGACGTGCTGATGAACCTGGCCGCCGGCCTGTTCATCCTGCCGGGACTGATCTTCTCGCCCATGGCCGGCCACTGGACCGACCGGCTCGATCAGGCTCGCCTGGCGCGGGTGCTCAAGTGGACCGAGCTCGGGCTGATGCTCACGGCCGTCGCGGCCTTCTGGTGGCAGAGCATCACGCTGCTGATGCTGCTGGTGTTCCTGATGGGGACCCAATCGGCCTGGTTCGGGCCGTTGAAATACGCCATCGTCCCTCGTCACCTGCCCGCCGACATGCTGATGCGGGCCAATGGCTGGGTGACCGCGAGCACCTTCGCCGCCATCCTGCTAGGCACCTTGACCGGCGGGCTTCTGGCCGCCACCGGCGAACGGGCGACGCTGCTGGCCAGTACGTTGGTGGTCGGCGTGGCCGTGGCCGGGGTGCTCGCCTCCCGCCTGATCCCGTCCGCCCCACCGCCCGGTCGGCTGCCCGACCATGCCGGTCCGATCAAGAGCTGGGTGGCCACCTGGCAGCTCCTGCAGCGCCAACCGTCATCGCTGCGCCAATCGATGTGGCTGATCAGCTGGTTCTGGTTTGTCGGCGCGGGCTACCTGACGCAGTTTCCCCGCTTTGCCGAGGACGTGCTCAATCTGCCGGCGGACGGCGCAACCGGCCTGCTGGCCCTGTTCGCCGTGAGTATCGCCGCTGGCGGGCTGGCGGTCGGTTACCTGGGCGGACGACGCCCGCCGCGGGCGCTGGCACCATTCATGACACTGGGTGTCGCACTGATCGCCATCGATTGGTACCTCGTCGCCTCAGCGGCGGCCCCGACCCTGTGGCGCGTCGGGCTCGATGTGGCACTGACCGGCCTGTGCGCCGGCGGGCTGGTGGTACCGCTGTACAGTCATCTGCAACGCGCCTCTCGCCCCTCTCAGCGTGCCCGGCTGATCGCCGCGCTCAACGTGCAGAACGCGCTGGCAATGGTGGTGAGCAGCGTGATGGGCATGCTGCTGTTCGCCGTGTTCGCGATCGAGCTGCCGACCTTCTTCCTCCTGTTCGGCAGCAGCGGTCTGCTGGTGGCCATCACGCTCTGGTGGCGCTGGGGCGGACTGCACCCGGACGGTCGCTCCCGACGTTGAGCCGGGGTAGCAGCCAAGACGTCAGCCATCGAGACCGACCAGTTCCCAGTCGCCCGCTGCCCGCCCACGGCGCAGACAGACGGCCCGACCACTGAGCAGTTCGCCCGCGCAGTAATCGGCCGCCTCCTCGGCCGCCGACCACCAGCCCGTCTCCACCCGCTCGACCTCCGCCCGGCAACACAGGGGCGCCTCGGGGCGTTGCGTCCCCTCCAGCCACCACAGCGGCCGGAATCGCGCCGCCGACGGCAAGGCCGACAAACCCGGGGCCTCGCCGGCCTCGACCGCTGCCAACCGCGAGCACGACGGCGGCACCAGACCGGGGGTTCGCTGCAACCGGCCGACACCCGAGTCACCCAGCCGGGCCTGGAGGCGATGCCACAACGCCCGTTCGTCACGATCGCGCTCGCCGTCATCGGCAAACAGGCTGCCCTGCCCCGATGACGGCGTCACGAAGCGATCGGCCTCGACACGCAGCCACGTGACCGATCTCATCCCGTCGACGGCTTCCAGACGCAGTCGCAGCTGTTCCAGCCAGAGACGCTCGTCCCGTCCCGGTTCGGCCGTGGCGATCGTCACGTCGGTGGCCGGACCGATCTCGTGCCCCAGCAACACGCGGAACGATGCGGTCACCAGGCGACGGCGTCGCAGGAAATCGGCCAGCCCCACCAGCGGCGCGCGGGCAAGCAGCAGCAGTCGTTCGACCTGCCCCGCCGGGTCCCAGAGGCTGACATCGCGGGCATAACGGGCCGGCAACTCCAGATCGGGCAGCGGCCAGTCCCGTTCGGCGAACAGGCGATCCAGGTCGACGAGCAGGGTCGGGTCGGTGCGCATGCCCAGACCATCCCGCGGCAGGCGTCGGACATCGCCCAGCCGCTTCAGCCCCAGTTCCTCGAAGCGGCCGATCCAGTCCGCGGGCCAGTCGAGCGCGGCCAGCGGCAGACGGCTGACCGCTGCCAGCTGCGTGCGGCGGCCACACAGCCATGGGCCTTCTTCCTCGGGTACGACAGCCGCCAGGGCCCAGGCCGCCCGCGGATGTGGCGCTCCGGCCGCCCGCACCGCCAGGTGATGCTCGGTCAGGGCAGCCATCACGGTCTGCACCAGCGCCTCCAGCCCGCCGAACAGTGCGGCACTGCCACCCAGTTCCAGCAGCAACCCCGGCATGACATCCGCCGGTGGACACGTCACGCGCGAGGTATATGTCCCGGCCCATTCGCCCCACTGCGACAGCCAGTCGATCACCGCCTTCTCGTCGGCGGGGAGACAGCGTAACGGCGTTGCGCCCGTCGTCGCTCCGTCCCGGTGGCGGGAACGGGCGACCGCGAGACTCTGGCCTGGCTCGATACCCAGGGTTGCCGCCGGTCGATTTGCCGCGACGACCCGGGAGCGCCCGGCCTGCTCGACCAGCTGCACGGCCGCCGGTCGGTTCCGCCGGTCATCCTCGGGACAACGGCATTCGAACCAGGCCTCGGGAAAACGCAACGCCAGCCAGAAGGTGTCTTCTCGTGGCGGCGTCTTGGTGGTGGAATCAGTGGCCATGATCACTCCGCAACGTGAATACTGTTCTTTTTTACAGTACACTCAGTCATCCGTTTTCGCTATCGCCGCGCCATGACCGAATCGACACCCCAAAGACCGCTCACGCCCCGCCAGGCCGAGATCCTCGCGTTCATTCGCGACACCATTCACGAGACCGGCATGCCGCCGACCCGGGCGGAGATCAACGCCGCGCTGGGCTTTCGCTCGCCCAATGCCGCCGAGAGCCACCTCAAGGCACTGGCGAAGAAGGGGGTGATCGAACTGCTGGGCGGGCGCTCGCGTGGCATCCGCCTGACCGACGACGGCCACCGCGAGGAACTGGCCGTGGTCGGGCGGATCGCGGCGGGCAGCCCGGTGCTGGCCGCCGAACACGTCGAGACACAGGTCCCGGTCAATCCGTCGCTATTCCAGCCACGGGCGGACTATCTGCTGCGCGTGCGCGGCATGAGCATGCGGGATGCCGGGATCATGGACGGCGACCTGCTCGCGGTGCATCGCACCGAGGAGGTGCGCAACGGTCAGA
This sequence comes from Guyparkeria sp. WRN-7, assembly GCF_001641825.1. Classification (GTDB taxonomy): domain Bacteria; phylum Pseudomonadota; class Gammaproteobacteria; order Halothiobacillales; family Halothiobacillaceae; genus Guyparkeria. The sequence continues at coordinate 94,865 of NZ_LRFH01000002.1, forward strand.
TCGTGGTCGCGCGCCTGGCTGACGAGGTCACGGTCAAGCGCTACCGCCGTCGTGGCGCCAAGGTCTGGCTGATCCCGGAGAACAGCGAGATGACGCCGATCGAGGTCGACCTGAAACGCGAGGAGCTGATCGTCGAGGGACGGGTCGTCGGCGTGTTGCGCACCTTCGACTGAGGGAGGTCACGAGACACCATGGGAGAGCGGGAACTGGACGGCAAGGCGCTCACCGACCTGCTGGCGCGACAGGACATCTGGCGCGGGCGACAGACCCGGCCGGCCGGCGGGCTGGCACAAGACAGCTTCCCCAGCGGATGGTCGGTGCTGGATGAGCTGCTGGGCGGCGGCTGGCCGCGAGACGGACTGGTGGAGCTGTACGCCGACGCCCCGCCCCCTCGACACGACGGACACCCCCTCGATCGGCTCGAGCGCACACCGCTCAGCGGATTTCGTGACTGGTTCCAGGCCTCGCTGGGGTACGGTCTCACCGCCCTGCTACTTCCCTGGATCGCCGAGCTCTCCCGCACCGAGCGGGTGGCGCTGATCAACCCGCCGGCCCGGCCCTGTGCCGAGCGCTGGCAACGCGAGGGCGTGTCGCTGGAAAATCTGCTGCTGGTGAGGCCGCGCGACACGCGCGAGCTGGGCTGGGCCACGGAGGAGGTGCTGCAGGCCGGCATCTATCCGCTGGTATTGAGCTGGCTGCCGCCGTTGGGCTTCGCCCTGCGAAGGCGGCTGAAGCTGGCCGCCGAGTCCGGCCGCAGCTGCCTGGTCACGCCCTACCCGGGTCAACCGGGCAGCACGGCCAGTCCGGCCGGCGTGCAGCTCGCGGTTCGCCGTGGCGAAGGCGGTCTCGTCGTCCGCCGCCACAAGCCCTTTCACCCGGGCGAGGTTCGGCTCAACCTCGCTACCGAATCGCCGGCCCGCTCCGCTGAGCGCAGCGAGTACCCTCCGGCCCTGACCGTCATGGATCGATCGTGACTCAGCGGCCCGTGGCCTGTCGGTAGACAGGCATCATCGAGGGAATCGCGCGCTGCAATGCCTGAATGCGATTGGCGCTGGCCGGGTGCGTGCTGAGCCACTCCGGCGTACCACCACCGCCGTGCGCCTGCATCTTGCGCCATAGCGACACGGACGCGCGCGGGTCGTAGCCGGCACGCGCCGCAAGCAGCAGGCCGACCTCGTCCGCCTCGTATTCCATCCGTCGGCTGAATGGCAGATCGATCGCCACCGTCGCCATCTGCTGCGCCATGGCAGCCGTACGTCCGTCCAGCCCGCCCAGTGCCGAGGCGACCGACAAGCCCATCTGCTGGCTCATGGCCATCGACATCTTCTCGCGCGTGTGCCCGGAGAGCGCGTGGGCAATCTCGTGGCTGATCACCTGGGCCAGTTCGTCGTCGGTGGGGCGCAGCTTGTTCAGCATGCCGGTATTGATGCCCACCTTGCCGCCGGCCAGCGCGAAGGCATTGATGCTCTCGTCATGGAACACTCGGGCCTCCCACGCCCAGCCGGCCGACGCCGGATAGACACGGATCGCCTGCGGCACGATCCGCTGGGTGATCCGGGTCACACGGCGACTCATCGGCGACGAGGCAGGCAACGTGTCCTTTTCGCGCGCCATCTGCGTATAGGCCTGGTAGGCCATCTGGTTGGCCTGCCCTTCCGGCATGATCATCAGCTGGTTCCTTCCGGTGACCGGGTGCGTGGTGCAACCGGCCACGACCGTCAAAACAGCCAACAGGGAAACGACGAGCGGAAAACGCATGGCAGGCGACCTCATTTCGCGGTGTCGAATGTCAGCAGGGCTTCAATAAAAAGACCCCGGCTCACGGGGAGACCGGGGTCATGTGTCTCGGTTCCTGACCGTGACGCCGTGCTAATGACGATCCTAGCCGCCGAGGGCTCGAATCGCCTCGTCCAGCTCGTCGTCGATCATGCTGGACTCGAGATCCACACCCAGCTTTTCGGCGGCCATGATCGGCCGATCGTCCGGCGTGCGGTCAATGCCGCGTGCCTGGGCAATCGCGCAGATCACCACGTCACTGTAATTCGGGTCACCGTCGTGCTGATACCCCAGGTCGCCGCAGTGCTCGATCACCTCGGCGAACATGTCGGGGAAATCCCAGGCCTTGACGATGTTGCCACCCAGGCGTGACTGCAGGCTCTCTACCAGCTCGTTGAGTACCGCCGGCGCTTCCAGCAACTTGGGGATATCCTCGGCGACGACGATCACCGGAATGCCGCCGACGCTGTGCAGCAGCCCGGCCAGCAGTGCCTGGTCGGCATCCAGCTTCGTGTGCCGTTTGGCGATGTGGTTCGACAAGGCCGCCACCTGCGTGGCGAACGCCCAGTGATCCTTCATCACCCGCTTGATCGTCGGCGTGTCGGCTTGGAACAGCTGCTTGGTCGACAAGGAGACGATCAGCTGACTCACCGTACGCATGCCCAGCCGCGAGACGATCTGGGCGAGATTGTCGATGTGCTGGGCGCCCCGATACATCGGGCTGTTCGCCACCTGGATCAGACGGGCCGCAATCGCCGGGTCCTGCGATATCACTTCGACCAGGTCGCTGGCCGAGCTGTTGGGGTCGTCGATCACCCGTCGGGCACGCAGCGCCACGTCGGGCAGCACCGGCAGGGCAATGCCCTTGTCCCGGATCTTGTTGATGATCGCCTGTTCGAGTGCCGGATTGGCCACGTTTTCTTCTCCCTAGAAAGGCGCCATCGCCCCCTTCGGGCGACGGCCGTCACGATCAGTCCGCGAGACGAGTGTACTTCACGCGCTTGGGTTGGTCGGCGGCATCGCCGAGACGCTTGCGCCGATCGGCCTCGTACTCCTGGAAGTTGCCCTCGAAGAACTGCACCGAACCGTCGTCCTCGAAAGCGAGGATATGCGTGGCGATCCGGTCGAGGAACCAGCGATCGTGCGAGATCACCAGTGCCGACCCCGGGAAGTCGAGCAGCGCGGTTTCCAGTGCCCGCAGGGTCTCGACGTCGAGGTCGTTGGTCGGCTCGTCAAGCAGCAGCACGTTGCCACCGGACTTAAGCAGCTTGGCCAGGTGCACGCGGTTGCGCTCACCACCCGACAGGTCCTTCATGAATTTCTGCTGGTCCTGGCCCTTGAAGTTGAAGCGGCCCAGATAGGCACGTGAGGGCATCTCGAACTTGCCGACGGTAATGTAGTCGTAACCGTCCGAAATCTCCTCCCAGACGGTCTTGGTGTCGTCCATGTCCTCACGAGACTGGCCGACATAGGCCAGATCGACACTCTCGCCGATCTCGATATTGCCACCGTCCGGCTGCTCCTCGCCGATCAGCATGCGGAACAGCGTCGACTTGCCCACGCCATTCGGGCCGATGATGCCCACGATGCCGCCCTTGGGCACGGAGAACGACAGCCCCTGGTAGAGCTCGCGGTCGCCGAAGGCCTTGGTGAGGTTTTCTGCCTCGATGACCTTGTCGCCCAGACGCGGGCCGGGCGGAATGTAGATCTCGTTGGTCTCGGAGCGCTTCTGGTACTCCTCGGACTGCAGTTCCTCGAAGCGCTTCATGCGCGCCTTGGATTTGGCCTGGCGACCCTTCGGGTTCTGGCGCACCCACTCGAGTTCCTGCTTCATTGCCTTCTGGTGGGCGGACTCGGCCTTCTCTTCCTGCTCGAGACGCTTCTCCTTGGCCTCCAGCCACTGCGAATAGTTGCCCTCGAACGGGATACCCTGGCCGCGGTCCAGCTCCAGGATCCAGCCGGCAACGTTGTCGAGGAAGTAGCGATCGTGAGTAACCGCGACCACGGTGCCGGAGAACTCCTGCAGGAAGCGCTCCAGCCAGGCGACGGACTCGGCATCCAGGTGGTTGGTCGGCTCGTCGAGGATCAGCATGTCCGGGTTGGACAACAGCAGACGGCACAGGGCGACACGACGGCGCTCGCCACCGGAGAGCTTGGTCACGTCAGCCTCCCACGGCGGCAGACGCAGCGCATCGGCGGCCACCTCGAGCTTGCGGTCGAGATCCCAGCCGCCGCCGGCTTCGATCTTGTCCTGCAGCGTGGACTGCTCCTCCATCAGCGCCTCGAAGTCCGCGTCCGGGTCGGCGAACTGGTTGGAGACCTCGTTGAAGCGCTCAAGTAATTCGGCCATCTCGCCGACACCATCCATGACGTTGCCGCGCACGTCCTTCTCGGGATCGAGGTCCGGCTCCTGCTTCAGGTAACCGATCTTGGTGCCGGGCTGGGGCCGCGCCTCGCCGATGATGTCGGTGTCGACACCGGCCATGATGCGCAGCAGCGTCGACTTGCCGGCGCCGTTGTAGCCGAGCACGCCGATCTTGGCACCGGGGAAGAAGTTGAGATTGATGTCCTTGAGGATGTGCTTCTTCGGCGGGACGACCTTGCCGACGCCGTTCATGGTAAAGATGTATTGAGCCATAGGATTCGTCGATATTTTGTGTTGTTGCAAACGAAATGAAGCGGCACTATCCCGCAAGATAGTGACCGCGTTTGATCACAAGGATACCAGCACTGTGCCGCGACTTGATGCCCCCTGCCCCTCGAACCAGCCCGACCTGCGCAGTTGGCGGCCGGACGGGTCGGGGGCCAACCGCCTTGCCCTGACGACCCTGCTCATCCTGCTGATCGCCGCCCTGGCCCTTCCCGGCGCACACGCGGCCTCAAAACCGGAACTGCACGTCCTGATCGACGTATCCGGCTCGATGAAGAAGACCGACCCCGAGAACCTGCGCAAGCCGGCCCTGCGATTGCTGGGTGACCTGGTACCGGAACAGAGCCGCGTGCAGGTCGACCTGTTCGGCAACCGCATCACCACCGTGCTGCCCGCCTCCGAGGCGACCGGCGAAACCAAGCGCGGCATGCGCGAGGCGGCGGGACGCATCCGCTCCAACGAACCATTCACCGACATACCCGCCGCACTCGAGGCCGCAAACCGCGTCTGGGGCGAGGAGACGCAACGGAACATCATCCTGTTGTCCGACGGCAAGGTGGACATCTCGCCCGACGAGGCAGTCAACGAACGCGCCACCGCCCGGTTGCGCGAACAGGTCATCCCGACGCTGATCGACAAGGACGTGCAGGTGCATACCGTGGCCCTGTCGGAGGCGGCCGATGCCGCAATCCTGACCGAGATTGCCGAACGCACGGGCGGGCTGGCTCTGAGCGCACGCAGCAACGCCGATCTGCAGCGCGTGTTCCTGTCATTGTTCGAGGCCACCGCCCCGCGCACCGGGGTGCCGCTGGTGGAAAACCGTTTCCGCGTCGACGACAGCATCAGTGAACTGACCCTGGTCGTCTTTCGCGAGGATGGGGCCGAACCGACACGTATCAAGCTTCCCGACGGCGGCGAAGTCGACGCGACGCTGGCCGCGCGCCTCGAGGACTGGCGCTGGGACGACAGCGCCGGGCGCGACCTGATCACCATCACCGACCCACCGGCCGGCAGCTGGCAGATCCTCGCTGCCGAGGACCCCGACAATCGTGCCCTGGTCATCACCGACCTCAAGCTCGGCATGCCCGACCTTCCCAGCCGCATCTACCCGGGCGAGACCATCGACGGCCAGCTGCTTCTCACCAACCACGGCGAACCGATCGTCGAACCGCGACTCACCGACGACATCAACGCGTCGGTCCAGGTCAGTGATCCCGTGGGAAATTCCGTCGACGAGCTCGCGCTCAACGATGTGGGCGCCGATCCCGACGTGCTCGGCGGTGATGGGGTCTATCACTTCCGCATTCACATCACCGACGACCCCGGCATTTACACGCTGGAAGGACGCGCCAGCGGTCCGACCTTCGAGCGGGTGATTCGCAAGAAGGTGGCCCTGGCACGAACTCAACCATTCGAGGCCCGCGTCGAGATCGAAGCCGCCACGGACAATGGCGAGGGAACGCAGGCGACGCCTGCGCAACGCCGCCTGGTCGTCGAGCAGGACGTTTCGGTACTGGCCCCGGCCGCCTCGCGGATCGAGGCGCGGATCTTGTGCTCGGCGTCCGGGCCGACGGCGATCGAGGCCTCGCTCGCCGCCGCAACCAATCGCATCGACCTTCCCGCCGGGACGATCCGACAGGACTGCCAGTTGTCCGGCAAGATTACCGGCCGGACCCGCGATGGCCGCGACATCACGCTCCCCCTGGCGCTTGAGGTGCCGGGGGTCGAACCGGTCGAAGCGGCCAAAGACAAGACCGAATCACCCGAGCCCGCCGCCGGCGACGAGGCGCACCAGAAGCAAGGCAACCCGTGGATCGCCGCGCTCATCGGGCTGGCCGGGCTCGCCCTGCTCGCACTGATCGGCTGGCTCTGGCACGCCGCCAACAAACGCAAGAAACAGCGTCTGATTCGCGCGGCACGCGCCTGAAACCAAACCATTACTCGCCAATTCGACACAGCACGGAATCCCGACACATGCTCGACTACTTCATGAGTTCCGACTGGGCCATCATCGCCACCGAACTGCTGGCCGGCTTCTTCGTTCTCAGCGTGATCCTGGCGGTCCTGGTCTGGCGAGGTCAGCGCCGCCACAGTGACGCCGCCGAACGCTTACTGGACGACCGCGACCCCATCCTGAAGGCCACCGAAGAGATGGTCGGGCGGCAGATCGAACGTATCTGGCCGGGCATGAAGCTCGACGAAGAGCAACAACAGATTTACGCCGACCGCAGCCTTGATGCGGTCGAGGCCATGGTCGAGCCGTGGCTCGAGCCGAAACGACATGACCTCAGTGGCGTCGCCCGTCAATTCCAGCGGGTCCGGCAGGAAGACCTGGAGCAGCTGCTGTCCCTGGCCCGAGAACACGCGGATGCCAGTCAGGCCGACGACGAACGCGTGACCGAGCTGGAACAGGAAGTCGAGGAACTGCGCACGCAACGCGACCGACAGGCCAATCACCTCAACGAATCGCTGGAAACCGTCAACGTCATGGTGCGCGAGTACGGACGCAAGTTCGACTACAACGAGGAGCCCCACGTCGCCACCGTGCTCAAGGCGATCGTGATGATCGAGGAGATGGAAGCCGGCGCGGACTGCGAAACCGCCCAGCAACGCGCCGAGAACATTTTCAGCGAGGACCTGGTGGCGTCGGCCGCCCCGGTCGAAGAGACCGCGCCCGCCGAGAGTGAGGATCCGGCGGCTGAGGATTCCGCCGCCGCAAAATCGGAGTCAATCGACGCCGCGGACGAAATGGCCGCGGCAATGGCAATGGAATCCGCCGCCTCCACCGACACCGACAGCATCGACGTCGGTGGTGAGCAGACCGGTCGTCGAGAGCCGACCGAGGCAATGGAGGCCGCGACAAGCGAACCGGGTGACAGCGCAGCGGCAACTCCCGCCCCCGAGACCGAAACCGAGACCGACGCAGGAAGCGGTGACGAGGATATCGACGCACTGATCGCCCAGGCTCAGGAATCCACTGCGGCGACTGCCGCGGCCACCGAAGCGGCGAGCGCTTCTGCCGACGATGGACAAAAAGCCACCAACGCGGAGGCATCGGACACGGACATAGCGGCCGAGCCGGACCAGCCCACGGCGACAGCCACGACCACTGCGCCAATGCCCGATGAGCCGGAGAACGCGGGGAAAGAGGACATGGCGGCTGAAACCCCTGCCGAGTCGCCGGCGCCCGCGGCGGCCACACCGGAGCGCGAAGCCCCGGAGACGAACGAGAGCCCAAGCGAAACCGGTGACGAGGATGCCGACGACAACGGCGTGATCGATCTCGACGATGTCGAGATCCCCGAAGAGGAAAAGGAAACCTCGAACGGGGACACCAACGAGTTCGACCTCGACGACATCGATGCCCTGCTGGACGCGGAGATCGCGAAAAAGCACGGCAAGTCACAGGACTGACATGAAAAACCCCGGCATGAGCCGGGGGGCGTGTTCACTTGCTTTGGCCCGAGGCACCAAGGGGATATCCGGGAAAAGTACCAAGCGATGCACTCGTCGCCTTCGCTCCGGCCCCTTCCCGCTCGCTCACCCGCGCTCGGCGAGGGATCGATCGGTGATGCATTCGGGCTCGACGACCAGGTCGATGGCGAAGATGTCCCTGACCCGCGCCCGCACGAATTCGGCGAAGCGTGCGAAAACCTCGCCGCTAGACCCACCGTAATGCTCGAGCACGAGGGCATGTCGGCTTGACACCCCAACAGCCCCGTCGCGATAACCGCGCAGGTCAGCCTGTTCGATGAGCCAACCGGCCGGGATCTTCACGCCCTCCTCGACCGGAAACTGTGGCATTCCCGGCCAGCGTTCGGCCAGCGCCTGTGCTCGCGAGGGCGTCACCACGGGATTGTGGAAGAAGCTGCCGGCGCTTCCGGGTAATCGCGACCGCCAGTCGGGCAGCTTGCTCAACCGCACCCGCGTGATCATTTCGGCGTATGCCAGTGGCGACATCTCCGCCGCGGGCAGTCCCGTGGTTTCCTGCCACTCGGCCAGCGCGTCTTCCAGGCCCGGATAGGCCGTCGGCGGCCAGTCGGCCGGCGGCGTGGTCGAGAGGGCCAGCCCCACCCGCAAAATCAGCCATCGGCCGGCTTGGGTCTTGAAACGGCTGCTGCGATAGCCGAAGCGACAGTCGTTCCGATCGAGATGACGCAGGCAGCCGGCGTTCCGGTCCCAGGCTTCTACCCAGCGAACCCGGTCACCCAGTTCGACCCCATAGGCACCGACGTTCTGCATCGGTGCGGCACCGACAGTCCCCGGTATCTCGGCGAGCGCCTCCAGGCCGAACCAGCCACGGGCGGCCGTCTCGCGGACCAGCTGATCCAGTCCCATTCCGCCTTCGGCCACCAGGTCGACCCGATCGGCGCTGTGGCGTTCGACCCACCACTTCGCGGCCGCCAGGTGCACGGTCTGCTCGAGCCATGGGCAAACGAACACCACGTTCGAACCACCACCGAGCACGCGCGTCGTCGGGTCAGCGAGCCATTGCGCCACCTCGGGCTGCGTCAGGGTCTCGTTATCGAGACGGTGAAGGATCAGCGCCCGTGATGCATGGGCCGGCAGGCGCAAGGTATTCTCCAGCGCCATGTCCTCGCGCCATTCCCACGCCGGGGTTTGCTGGCCCGGTTCAGTACCGTTCATTCACCGCGACCATCACTGGACTCGCCGTCGGCCGCCGACTCGACCGCTTCGGATTCTTCCGGAAGCTCGATAGGGGCTTCGCCGTGCGTAATCACCTGGATGATCGACTCCACCACGATTTCCGGTTGATTCATGGGGCGGCGATCGACGTTGATCAGCTTCTGCTTGGAACGACGCGTGGTGATCACACCGTTGGTCTTCGCCTCGTCGTCTGCACAGACGCAAACCCCGGGGATGCCCAGCGCCGCGGCAAGCCAGCCGGTGAGATTGTTGCCTGTCAGGACGTAGCGACTCTGCGTCAGGCGGCGCTGCCACTCGTCCGGCTCGGCGGGCGGCTGGGCACCGACGTCATCGATCGACACACCGGTTTGTTCGAGCCGACGACGGATCAGGTCGACGCCTGATGCATCGAAGGGCAAGGCCGCGGGATCGAAAAGCAGATCGGTCACCACCGGTTCGGCCTCGATGGACAGGCCGTAATCCGGGTTGAGGTCGTACAGCGAATATTCGAGCACGGCGGCCAGCAGCACGCGGACTGCCTGAATGCGATGCAGGTCTTCCGGGATCGGATATTGCGAATCGTACGGCTGCCGCGTCGGGAGCTTGCCCTTGGAGGGACGAGCCACACCAACCGACGTGCCACGCAGCCGCTTGGTCGCCGCCAGCGTTTCCGGAAGACCGTAGGGATCAATGGCGTACTCGGCTTCCTCGAGCTTCGGGTGGTCTCGCAGCACCTCCTTCCAGGCGCGCCCGACACGCCAGCCCGCCGGCGTCCAGCGCGAGGCGGTCAGTTCGGAAAGATCGAACACCACCACCTCGTCGACAGCGGGGTGCCGACGAAACCATTCGGCCGCGGCAGGGCCGGTAATGATACTGAACGCTAGGCCCGGCTTCGCTCGGGCAGCATCGGTAAGGGCGGGAAAGCTGGGGATGACCTCGTCCGGGAGGTCGGGGGCGACAATCGCGATACGCATGCGGTCGGACGTCCTGAAAAGAAAACGGTTGGCGCTGCCTGCCATTCCGTCCGCGACAATCCCGGGCCGTCCGACCGGCCGTCCCGGTCGCCGGCGGGTCCACTCCCCTGCGGAAGGTGGTGGGCGGTTGCTCGACGGATCGGAATCCAGGGCAAGCCTGCATGCTAAACTGCCGCGCCCTGAATAACCAATCATCACCAATGCCGCCCCCGGGATGCACTGCCGCTCGCGGCCCTAGTCTCCCGGCCAGTCACAACGTTCAACGAAACTCGGAACCGCATGGACAACCAACGCCGGATTCTCGTCACCTCCGCCCTGCCCTATGCCAACGGTCCACTGCATCTCGGCCACGTCATCGAGACCATCCAGACGGACATCTGGGTGCGCGCGCAGAACCTGTTCGGCAACGACTGCCGCTATGTCTGCGCCGACGACACCCACGGCACGCCCATCATGTTGCGCGCCAAGCAGGAAGGCATCACGCCCGAGGAGCTGATCGCCAAGATCCATCGACTCCACGAAGCGGACTTCCAGGGGTTCGGCATCGGCTTCGACAACTTCGGCAGCACGCACACCGACGACAACCGCCGTATGGCCGAGGAAATCTTCGGCAAGCTGGATGCCGCCGGGCTGATCAGTCGCAAGACCATCAAGCAGGCCTTCGACGAGACCGAGCAGATGTTCCTGCCGGACCGCTTCATCAAGGGCACCTGCCCCAAGTGCGGCACCGACGACCAGTACGGCGACAACTGCGAGGCCTGCGGCGCGACCTATTCGCCGACCGAGCTCAAGAACCCGAAGTCGGTCCTCTCCGGAACCACGCCGGTCGAGCGTGACTCCGAGCATTACTTCTTCGACCTGCCCAAGATCGGCGACCGCCTCCAGACCTGGCTCGACGAGGCCCAGGTGCAGCCGTCGATCAAGGCGAAGCTCAACGAGTGGTTCGAGTCCGGTCTGCAGTCGTGGGACATCTCCCGGGATGCGCCCTACTTCGGCTTCGAGATCCCCGGCGCGCCCGGCAAGTTCTTCTATGTCTGGCTGGATGCCCCCATCGGCTACATTGGCTCGTTCATCGAGCTGGCCCGCCGCGAAGGCCTGGACTTCGACGAATTCTGGGGCAAGGATGCCGACACCGAACTGGTGCACTTCATCGGCAAGGACATCGCCTACTTCCACACGCTGTTCTGGCCCGCCACGCTGATGGGCGCCGGCATGCGCACCCCCGATGCCATCCACGCCCACGGGTTCCTCACCCTTAACGGCGAGAAGATGAGCAAGTCGCGCGGCACCTTCATCAAGGCCAAGACCTACCTCGAGCACCTTGACCCCGAAGCACTGCGCTACTACTTCGCCGCCAAGCTCGGCTCAGGCATCGACGACATCGACCTCAACCTCGAGGACTTCCGCTATCGCGTGAACGCGGACTTGGTTGGCAAGGTCGTCAACATCGCCAGCCGCTGCGCGGGCTTCATCAAGAAGCACTTCGACGGCAAACTCGCCTCCGCGCTCGAGCGTCCGGAACTGCATCGCGAAATGACCGATGCGGCCGCCGGCATCGCCGAGCGCTACGAGCGCCGCGAATACTCGGCCGCGATGCGCGAGATCATGGCGCTGGCCGACCGGGCCAACCAGTACATCGACGAGCGCAAGCCGTGGGTGCTGGCCAAGGACGAGGCCACCCGTGACGAGGTGCAAAACATCTGCACCGACGGCATCAACGCCTTCGCCGTGCTGATGACCTACCTCTCGCCCGTGCTGCCCAAACTCGCCGCGAAGGCCGCCGACTTCCTGAACGTGGAGGCGCTGACCTGGCAGGGACTGGATCAGCCGCTGCTCGATCACCCGATCAACAAGTTCAAGCCGATGATGCAACGCATCGAGGAATCCTCGCTCGAGTCGCTGCTCGAAGCGGCCAAGCAGGACGCGGCCGACGAGGCCAAGACCAAGGCGGGTGGTAACGCCGCGCAGAAGAAGGCCCCGCAGGAAAAAGCAGAAAAGCGCGAGATCGAGCCGATCGCCGAGACCATCGACATCAAGCAGTTCGGCGCCGTCGACCTGCGTATCGCCAGGATCCTCGAGGCCGATCACGTCGAGGGGGCGGACAAGCTGCTGCGCCTGTCGCTGGACATCGGCGAGGAGCGTCCGCGCCAGGTGTTCGCCGGCATCAAGGCTGCCTACGACCCGGCCTCCTTGGTGGGTCGACACACCGTGATGGTCGCTAACCTCGCGCCGCGCAAGATGAAGTTCGGCGTCTCCGAGGGCATGGTCCTGGCAGCCGGCTCGGGTGGCTCGGATCTGCACATCCTATCGCCCGACGAGGGCGCGACACCCGGTACGCGCGTTAAATAACGACGTCTGCCGTCGAGCGGGCCGAAATCGCTTTCTTTCGCGGTTTCGGTCTCCGTGAGGGGATGACAAACGGTGCCATCCGTGTATAATGCGCTTCATACCAGACGCGGGATGGAGCAGTCCGGTAGCTCGTCGGGCTCATAACCCGAAGGTCGCAGGTTCGAATCCTGCTCCCGCAACCAGATCGATAAAGGCCCCGGCAACCGCCGGGGCCTTTTGTTTTTCGGGTCCGTTGTTGTCACGACATCCGCGACGATATCCCTTGACAGGCAACCGCCGCTGCGTACAATGCGCGCCATACCAGACGCGGGATGGAGCAGTCCGGTAGCTCGTCGGGCTCATAACCCGAAGGTCGCAGGTTCGAATCCTGCTCCCGCAACCAGATCGAAAAAGAAAGCCCCGGGGCGATGCCTCGGGGCTTTTTTGTGCGCGCATCAACCGGACGACGCCCGCCGCCTGACCACGGCGAGCACTGTCGCGGTCAGTGCGGGCAGGAAGGTCAGGGTCACGACGGTGGCGCCCAGCAGGCCGAACATGACGATCACACCAACGCCCCGATAAAGCTCGGTGCCCTCCCCGGGGATCAGTACCAGAGGCGACAGGCCGCTGAGCGTGGTGAGCGTCGTCATCACGATCGGACGTAGCCGTACCGATACGGCATCCATCACCGCGGCGACCGCCTCACCCTTCTCGGCGAAGCTCCGACGCGCCTGTTCCACCAACAGGATCGGGTTGTTGACGACCGTCCCCATCAGGATCAGGAAGCCCAGCATGGTGATCATGTCGAACGGCTGACTGATCGCCGGCAGCCCGACCAATGGCAACAGCGTGCCCACCAGATTCATCAATGCCAGGCCCGCGATGCCGCCGGCGATACCGAGCGGAATCGCCGTCATGATCAGAAGCGGATAGCGCCAGTGGGTGAAGATGGCGACCAGCAGCAAGTAGATAATGGCAAGCGCGATCACGAAATTGCCCGCCAACGCCTCGCGCGTGGCATCGAGCTGATCGCTGGCCCCGGACAAAGACAGGGATACCCCGGAAGGAATCTCGCCGGCCGCCCGCATCTCGCCAACCAGTTCCTCTCGCACACGAGCCACGCCCGTCTCCAGCGCGACCGACTCGGGTGGAATGATGTCGAGCGTGACCATGCGCTTGCCGTCGACGCGCCGCACGATGCTGGTGTCGACCGTGGTCTCGATATCGGCCACGGTCGATAACGGCAGGCTCGCCCCCTTGGGGCTCTTGATCAGGATCTCGTCCAGGCGCGCCAGGCGCGGCTCGCGCCCCTCCGAGCCATAGAGGTAGATGTCGATCTTGTCGTCGTCGAGGAAGAAATCGTCGACGTAGGCGCCCTCGGTCAATGCCGAGACGGAAAAGCCGATCGCCTCGAGGCCCAGTCCCAGTTCGGCGGCGCGGTCCCAGTCGGGGCGTATTTCCACCAGAGGCTGGGCCAGTTCCAGCGTCGAAGGGCGGGTCTGGATGCGCGGCTGGTCAAAGATGGTCTCCGCGCGCTGGTAGGCTCGCCGCGCGACCGCGTAGATATCGGCCAGGTCCGCCCCCGCGATGTCGAGACTGATGCTGCGCGTGCCGCCATCGTTGCTGGAGATGATCGACCCCTTCGCGGCAAAGGCACGCATGCCGGGGAACGTTTCGTAGAAACGCGTGATCTCCGCCATCAGGGCCTCGATGTGATCGGGCTCGACCGTCTCCGAAATCACCAGCAGCCGAGTCGGACTGACGAGCATCACCATCAGCTTGATCGGCGGAACCGCCCCCTCGCCCGGCTGAAAAGCCGCCGGGTCGGCATCGAGGGCCGGCAGCAGGTGCGCCTGGACCTGTTCGGCAATGCCACGCATCTCGTCAAGGCTGTACCCCGGCGGCGCGCTCATGGCAGCGAATGTCTTGGGCTCCTCGCCTTCCGGCAGGTACTCGGCAGGAGGAGTAAGCAGCAGCACGATCGCGACACTGGCCCCGAGCACCGCGACCATGGTGACGATCCGGCGCCGCGGCCGGCAGATCATGGCGCGGATCATCGACTGGACCCCTCGATGCCAGCGCGGATCATCCGCGTACGCCCGTGACGGTCGACCGAACGCCAGGCGCGCCCCGAGCGTGGGAACGAGCGTGATCGCCACCAGCATCGAGGCGATGATCGCCGAGCCGATCGCGATCGCGACGTCCGAATACAGCTGCCCCGCCTCCTCCTGGATGAACAGGATCGGCAGGAACACCAGCACCGTGGTGGCCGAGGAGGCGAGCACGGCCGGCCAGACCTCCCGCACGCCCTCTACGGCCGCCTCGAAACGCTCCATGCCGCGCCGACGCAGACGTTCGATGTTCTCCAGCACCACGATGGTGTTGTCGACCGTCATGCCGATTGCGAAGGCAACACCGGCCAGCGAGATCACGTTGATGGTGCGCCCGGTGATCAGCAGCCCGAGGAATGCCGCGATCGCGCACAACGGGATACCCACCACCCCGATCAAGGTCGCCCGACCGGAGCGCAGAAACAGGTACATCACGAGGGTCGCGAAGGCTGCACCGATGCCGAGATTCGTCCACACGTTCTGGATCGAGGCCTCGACGTAACGGGCATCGTCGGTATTCAGTTCGAGCTGCATCCCGGCCGGTTCGAGAATCTCCGCGTTGATGCGCTCCACCTCGGCGAGCATGCCGCGCTTGATCTCGATCACGTTCGAACCGCTCTCGCGACGCACCTGCAGGCCGATCACCTTCTCGCCGTTGACGAACGCCAGTGAGCGCTGCCGTGCCCCGCCCTGCTCAACGCGAGCCACGTCACCAAGGCGAATCACGCTGTCGCCACGGCGGCTGATCACCAGGCGTTCCAGCTCCTCGGCCGAGGCGAAACGTCCCACGGTGCGCAGCAGGTAGCGACGCTTGCCGGCATCGACCTCGCCGCCCGATATGTCCTGGTTGCGGGCACGGATCGCATCACGCAGGTCGAGCAGTGTCAGGTCACGCCGGCCCAGGCGACGCTCGTCGACGTGGATCTGCATCTGCCGTTCGGTGCCACCGCGAAGCGTTACCTCCGAGACTCCCGGCACCCCTTCCATGCGTGGGCGCACCTCGTCGTTGACGAAATCGCGCATCAGGTCGATGTCCAGCCCGCGCGGATTGTCCGGCAGTGTCGAGACCCGGAAATACATGAAGGCATTCGACGAGAAGGAGGTCGCGGCGATGCGGGGCTCGTCGACGTTGCGCGGGTAATCGGGCACCTGGCTCAGGGCGTTGTTGACCTCGATCAGCGCCTCGGTGATGTCGGTGCCGTAGGGGAATTCGAGCTCGATCTCCGCCCGGTCACTGGAGGCCGTGGCATTGAGTTCGGCCAGTGCCGGGATGGTGCGCAGGTAGCGTTCCTGCTCGATCAGGATCTCTTTCTCGATGTCCTGCGGGGTGGCACCGGGCCAACGGGTCTCGACCGTGATGGTGCGCACGTCGAGATCGGGAATCATCTGTACCGGGATACGCAGCGCAGCGACCGCTCCCAGGATCGCGAGAATCAGCGTGATGACCGCCACGAGTGTTCCGTGGCGCGCGATCGCGGCAAACATCAGCGCCGCTCCCCGTCGGCAACACGCACCCTCATGCCGTCGGTCAACGACTCGTTGCCCTTGACCACCACGGCCGCGCCGGCCTCGATGCCGTGAGTGACGATGACCTGTTCATCAAACCCACCGGCCAGCGTCACGGGCCGCTCGATCACGGTGTCCTGCCCGTCGCCCGTGACAACCCAGACCGTGGTTCGCCCGTCGGGATAACGCTGGATGGCATCGCGGGCCACCGTCAGGCCCTGGCGGCCGGTCGGCAACCGCAACCGTCCTTCCACGGCCATGCCCGGCAAGAGCCGTTGGTCGGTCTGCGGGTCGGCTCGCAAGAGAAAGGTCCGATTGGTGGGATCCGTCACGGGTACCACCGTTGCCACCCTCGCCTGCCGCCATGCCTCGGTATTGCCACCGTCCGGGCGGTACTCGAGACGCGAGTGCGCCCCCAGCAGGTCATGGAAGCGTTGCGGCACCGGAAAATCCAGACGAACAGCATCCAGATCCACCAGCTCGAACAGGGCATCGCCGGGACTGACCCATTCGCCGCGCTCCGCGTGCCGGGCCACGATCGCGCCATCGAACGGCGCATCGACACGCAGGCGATCCACACGGGCCTTGCCGCGTGCCGTTGCCGCGGACAACCGCGATTCGCGCGCCTCGGCTTCGGCAAGGGCAGCCGCCCGGGATTGCACCTCGGTCTCGGCGATATGACGGCCGGCACCCACCGAGCGGGCTTCCCGCAACCGGCGTTCGGCCTCGCGCCGGCTCACCGCCGCTTCCCGACGTTGCGCCTCCAGCTCCTCGAGCGAGAGACGTTCGAGCTCCGCGTCCAGCTCGAGCAACGGTGTTCCCGCGACCACCTGATCGCCCGTATCGACGAATACCGCCTCTACCAGCCCACCGATCTGTACCGAAAGCTCGGCCTCGTGCAGGCTCCTGACCGTCCCGTCGAGATTCACCACCTCGACGATCTCGGTCGCTTCGGCCGCCTCCACGACCACCTGGGGCGGGTTGGCCGCCGTTGCCGGCACGGCGCCAAAAAGCGAGACGCCCAGTAGAAACGTGCAAAACCGGCCGGCAAGCGGGGTGAAGTTCAGGTTCATGATCTCGATCACGGTCCGTCGTGGCTGGAGCGGAGCCAAGGGTTGGCGCAATGTCCGCCAACCCGCGACCCAACATGTGTTCAAACGGATCAAGCCTAGTCCAGCGACTGCCGCTCGCGCCACTCGCGCGCGAGTCGTTCGGGCAAAAAATGCTAACCTGCGGGGCCGCGTGAGCGTGCGCCACGCGCGTTCAGAACCCCATACCCATCGCACCGAGAGCCGAGAATGTCCAACCCCCTGCTCGACACCCCCGACCTGCCCGCCTTTGATCGCATCGAGCCGGCGCACATCGAGCCGGCGATCGATCACATACTCGAAGAGAATCGGCAGGCGATCGCCGAACGCCTCGAACAAGGGGCCCCCTACAGCTGGGACAATTTCGTCGCCCCGATGGAGGCCCTCGAAGACCGCCTTGATCGGGCCTGGTCACCGGTGAGCCATCTGAACGCGGTGGTCAACACACCGGAACTGCGCAAGGCCTACGAGGCGTGCCTGCCCAAGCTGTCGGACTACGCCACCGAGCTGGGCCAGAACGAGGCACTGTTCGCCGCATATCGGGCCGTCAGCGAACGCGACGATTTCGACACGTTATCGATCGAGCAGCGCCGGGTGGTGGAGAACGCCCTGCGCGATTTCCGCCTTGCGGGTGTCGATCTGCCGGCGGCGGAAAAGGCGCGCTACAAGACGCTCAAGAGCGAGTTGTCGCAACTGACCACCCGCTTTGCGAACAACCTGCTCGATGCCACCAACGCCTGGTCGCTGGATATCGACGACGAAGACCGACTGGCCGGCCTGCCCGACTCGGCACGAGCCATGTTCCGTGCCGCCGCCGAGCGTGACGGCCAGGCCGGCTGGCGTGTAACGCTCGAGATGCCGAGTTTCATCGCGGTGATGACCCACGCCGAGGATCGCTCGTTACGTGAAACGGTTTACGAGGCATTCGTCACCCGCGCATCGGACGTCGGTCCGCACGCCGGCGAATGGGACAACGGCCCGGTGATGGACCGCATCCTGGCGATCCGTCACGAACTCGCCCAGCTGCTCGGGTTCGACAACTACGCCCAGCGCTCGCTGGCGACCAAAATGGCTACCGATCCGGCCGAGGTGCTGACCTTTCTGCAGGATCTGGCCGAACAGGCCGAACCGCGGGCCCGACAGGAGCTGGGTGAGCTCGAGGCCTTCGCCCGCGAGTCGGGCGGCCCGGACTCCCTGCAGCCTTGGGATGTCGCCTTCTACGCCGAGAAGCTGCGTGAAGCGCGTTTCGCCATCTCGCAGGAACAGCTCAAGCCCTACTTTCCTGCCGACCGGGTGGTCGACGGCCTGTTCGCAGTGGTCGGGCGCCTGTTCGGCATCCGGGTCCGCGAACGCAGCGATGTGACCACATGGCACGACGACGTGCGTTTCTTCGAGATCGAGGACCGGGACGGCCGTCCGCGCGGGCGTTTCTATCTCGACCTCTATGCCCGCCCCCACAAGCGCGGCGGCGCCTGGATGGCCGGGGCGATCCAGCGCCGGCGATTGCCTGACGGACAGATCCAGCAACCGGCCGCGTTCCTGACCTGCAACTTCACCCCGCCGGTCGGCGGCAAGCCCTCGCTGCTGACCCACGACGAGGTCACCACCCTGTTCCACGAGTTCGGCCACGGCCTGCATCACCTGCTGACCCAGGTCGAGGCCGCGAGTGTCGCCGGCATCAGCGGGGTGGCCTGGGACGCGGTCGAGCTGCCCAGCCAGTTCCTCGAGAACTGGTGCTGGGAGCGCGAGGCGCTTGACTTGTTCGCTCGCCACCACGAGACGGGAGCGCCGCTGCCGCAGGAACTGTTCGAGCGACTGCGTGCCTCCCGCCAGTTCCAGGCCGGCATGCAGATGGTCCGTCAACTGGAATTCTCGTTGTTCGATCTGTTGCTGCACCAGGACTACGACCCGGCCACCGGCGCTCGCATCCAGGAAACGCTCGACGAAGTGCGTCGCTCGGTGGCGGTGATCCAGCCGCCCGCCTATAACCGCTTCCAGCACGGTTTTGCCCATATTTTCGCCGGGGGGTATGCCGCCGGCTACTACAGTTACAAGTGGGCCGAGGTGCTGTCGGCCGACGCCTGGTCCCGTTTCGAGGAGGACGGCGTGTTCAACGAGCGCACCGGTGCCGACTTCCTGGTCCACATCCTCGAGCGAGGTGGCAGCGAGGACCCCATGGCGCTGTTCAAGGCCTTCCGTGGACGTGAGCCGAGCATCGAGCCGTTGTTGCGCCAGCACGGGATCACCGAATCGACGGGACCCCGCGCGTGAGCCTGGTTGCCGATCGACCGCAGAAAGCGGGGGCGCTGCACTGGCTGGTCGGCGGGGCGGCGGTATTCATCCTGCTTGCCGGGCTGCAGACGGTCAGCCACATCGTCACGCCCTTCCTGCTTGCCGCCTTCCTGGCGATCATCAGCGCCCCGCCGCTTGCGTGGATGCAACGCCGCGGCGTGCCCGGGATCATCTCGATCCTGTTGCTGTTCCTGCTGGT
Organism: Guyparkeria sp. WRN-7; assembly: GCF_001641825.1. Lineage (GTDB taxonomy): Bacteria > Pseudomonadota > Gammaproteobacteria > Halothiobacillales > Halothiobacillaceae > Guyparkeria. The sequence goes on from NZ_LRFH01000002.1 coordinate 114,436, forward strand.
GGGCCTGGCCTTCTTCCTGCTGTTCCTGGCACTGCAGGGCGCGGCCGAAAGCCTTGCCAATCAGGCCCCGGCCTACCAGGCCAAGCTTGCGGGCTGGCTGGAACAACTGCGCGCGATGCTGGCCGAGCGTGGTGCACCGCCGGAGCTTCTGCCGGAGCGGTTACCCCTGCCGCAGACCAGTACGATTACCGGGACGGCCACGGGAATCGCCACCGGACTGGGACAGTTCACGGCCAGCACCCTGCTGGTGCTGCTCGCCTTCATGTTCCTGCTGCTTGAGGAGCGGACGCTGGCCGAGAAGCTCGAGGCGGCGTTTCCGGGCCGTCGGCGCGCCCGGGTGCGCACGCGTCGATTCCTGCGTTCGGTCTACCGCTATCTCCTGATCAAGACTGGCGCGAGCGTGCTGACCGGTCTGCTCGTCGGTGTGGGGCTGAGCTGGCTCGACATCGATTTCGCGATCCTGTGGGGCATCGTCGCCGGCCTGCTCAATTTCATCCCCACCATCGGTTCGTTCATCGCCGCCATCCCGGCACTGCTGGTCACGGTCGTCGGCGGCTCGCCGATCGACATCCTGTTCGTCGGCGCACTGTACCTGGTGGTCAACATCAGTATCGGCAGCATCCTCGAACCCCGGCTGCTGGGTCGAACGCTGGGCCTGTCACCCGTGATCGTGCTGATCTCGTTATTGGTATGGGGCTGGGTGTTCGGCCCCATCGGCATGCTGCTGGCCGTGCCGCTGACCATGATCGCGAAACTGGCGCTCGACTCGAGTCCCCAGACCCGCTGGGCCGGCATTCTTCTGAGCGACCGGGTGCGCCGCCTGCCTTCGGACCGTTCGGCGCGGCATGACGGCTAGAAACGACGCAGGACAGTCCGGCCATGAGCCGCCAGTCGAGGGCAATTCGCGACCGGTGACCTCCAGCCAGACCGGCCCGCACGACTCGCTGCGCGAGCGGGTTGCCCGCCATGCACAAGGGCGCTTCGACAAGCCGATCGCCGACTACAACCGCGAAGCATTCGAGCTCGTGAACCGGCGCGTCATCGAGGCCGGTCTGCCGCTGATCCTCGACTCCGGCTGCGGTACCGGTGACAGCTCGCGGGAACTGGCGCGCCGCTACCCGGATCACCTGGTGGTCGGCGTGGACCGCTCCGCCGACCGTCTGTCACGCCAACGCTCCGAGACCCCGACCAACTGCATCCTGGTACGAGCCGACCTGCTCGATTTCTGGCGTCTGGCCCGTCAGGCGGGCTGGCGACTGTCACGGCACTACCTCCTCTACCCCAACCCCGAACCCAAGGCCCGCCACCTCAAGCGGCGCTTTCATGCCCATCCGGTCTTTCCGGATTTCGTCGCCCTCGGCGGTCACATCGAGTCGCGCAGCAATTGGCGCATCTATCTCGAGGAGATGGCGATCGCACTGGCCTTCCATGGCCGCGAGGCGCAGTTGCGCCCGCTCGAGCCGCAGGGCGGTCCCCTGACCCTGTTCGAACGCAAATACCACGCAAGCGGCCAGCGCCTGTGGCAACTCGAGACCGTGGACACGGCGGGCCCGTCGCCCGACAACGCGGTCGATTAATCCGGCCATTTCCCTTCGATAATCACCCGGCCGCTTTTCGGCACGGGCCTCGCGAACCGTATCCGATAGACGGCGCATTATTCGGCACGCCCGGCTGGGGATTTGACAATCACGTTAGGCTGGACGACGACAGCCGCTGCCATTCGTCCGCACAATCAGCGATTTTGGTGCCTATACTCCATTCGGTCTGAAATGTGTCCAGGGTGGATGCATTACAGCGGCATTAAGAAGATCCGGCCGATTTCGTTCATGCAATCGATTCATAGAGGAGCCAACTGCATGTACAAGAAGATAATGGTGCCGGTGGACCTCGCCCATCTCGAGGCGCTGGAAAAACCGTTGACCGTCGCCGCCGACATGGCGAAGCACTATCACGCCGCACTCTGCTACGTCGGCGTGACCACCTCTCAGCCGAGCTCGGTGGCGCGGACCCCGGAAGAATACGAGCAGAAGCTCAAGGCGTTCGCCCACGAACACGCGCCCGACAACGGCCAGGAGCCGAGCGCGCGCGTCTACAACAGTCACGATCCGGTCACGGATCTGGATGACATCCTGGTCAAGGCGATCGGGGAAGTCGAAGCGGATCTCGTGGTGATGGGCACCCACCTGCCCCATCACATCGACGCGATCATGCCGGCCAACGGCAGCAAGGTCGCCGCTCACACCGACGTATCGGTCTTCCTGGTCCGTCCGTAGATCAAGGCCAATACGACCCGTTTTCCGCTAACCAGAACCAACGAACGGAGAGAATATCGTGGACAACAAACCCGACAATTCCCCGGACAACCATGAAGAGTCCGTTGGCGTCCCGGCGCCGGAGGGTGCTGCCAACCTGATCAATACGGACTACCAGATCGGTCAGGACAACTACCAGGCCGCGCCGATGGGCGTGAACATCGACATCCACGGTGCGGTGTTCGCCTTCTCGTCCCTGGTGATCCTGGCATTCGTGATCCTCACGCTCGCACTGCCCGACCAATCGACCGACTGGTTCGGTGCCGCGAAGGACTGGATCAACAACAACATGACCTGGTTCATCCTGGGCGCAGCCAACATTTTTGTGCTGCTCTGCCTGGTGCTGATCGTCACACCGTTGGGCAAGGTGCGCATCGGCGGGGCCAACGCCAAGCCCGATTTCAGCTATCTGGGCTGGTTCTCGATGCTGTTTGCCGCGGGTATGGGCATCGGCCTGATGTTCTATGGCGTATCCGAACCGATGTCGCACTACGGGACATCCCTGGGCGGCATCAGTGTCGGTGAAGACGGCGCACGTACCGACTGGGCACCGCTGGGTGCTGCGGCCGGTGACGAGGGTGCAGCCATGAGCCTTGGCATGGCGGCCACCATCTTCCACTGGGGTCTGCACCCCTGGGCGATCTACGCCATCGTCGCGCTCTCGCTGGCCATCTTTGCCTACAACAAGGGCCTGCCGCTGACGGTACGCTCCATGTTCTACCCGATCCTGGGCGAGCGCATCTGGGGCTGGCCGGGCCACATCGTCGACATCCTGGCGGTATTCGCGACGCTGTTCGGTCTGGCGACGTCGCTCGGTATCGGTGCTCAGCAGGCATCTGCCGGCCTGAGCTACCTGTTCGACATCCCCGGCGGGGACACCACGCTGGTACTGCTTATCACCGGCATCACGGCCGTCGCGATCGTCTCGATCGTGGCCGGTGTGGACAAGGGCGTTAAGCGCCTGTCCGAGATCAACATGGTGCTGGCGTTCCTGCTGCTGATGTTCGTGATCTTCGTCGGCCCGACGCTTCTGATCGCGACCGGCTTCTTCAAGAACCTCGGTTCGTACTTCGCCGAACTGCCGTTCCTCTCCAATCCGTTCGGCCGCGAGGACGCGAACTTCAGCCAGGGCTGGACGACGTTCTACTGGGCCTGGTGGATCAGCTGGTCGCCGTTCGTCGGCATGTTCATCGCCCGGGTTTCCCGTGGCCGCTCTGTACGCGAGTTCCTGACCGCCGTACTGCTGGTGCCGTCGACCATTTCGGTCCTCTGGATGACCGCGTTCGGCACGACGGCGATCAAGCAGGCGCAAGCCGGTTTCGAGGGCGTTCAGAACGCCGACCTGCCGGTCAAGCTGTTCGAAATGCTCAGCCAGCTGCCGCTCGCCGAGATCACCTCGTTCGTCGGCATCGTGCTGGTCATCGTGTTCTTCGTGACCTCCTCGGACTCCGGTTCGCTGGTTATCGACACGATCACCGCCGGCGGCAAGATCGACGCGCCGAAACCGCAGCGTGTCTTCTGGGGTGTGATCGAGGGCGCCATCGCTATCGCGCTGCTTGTCGGCGGCGGTCTCGCCGCACTGCAGTCCGCTGCGGTGGCAGCCGGCCTGCCGTTCACCTTCGTCCTGCTGGTGGGCTGCTATGCCATCGTCAAGGGACTGATGAGCGAACCGCGGTCGAAATAACGCCGCGGACAGCCTGCGGTGACACGCGCAGGCAGAACGAGAAAGCCCCGCCATTTGGCGGGGCTTTTTTTGTGCTCCCTCAGTCAGCTCCAGAGGTCGCCGAGAGCCGTCTCGGCTGAATGATGACACGCGATCTGCGCCTGCAGGAGTTCGGCTGTGGCCAGCGCATCGAGCTTCGCATGGTGAGCGGAATAGCTGGGCAGACCGTAGCGTGTCCGCGTGTCCGCCAGTCGAATCGAGGTCGGCGGCGCCCCGAAGAATGTCCGCAGGCGAGTCCACCATCCGCGTCGGACCTCCAACGCCTCGAGATGCATGGTGTCGATGACGGGAAAGAGGCATCGCTCGCCGCGCCGATCAAGAACCGCAGCGTCCAGGAACGGCCGCTCGATCCCCTGATAGTGAACCACGACGATCTTGCCCGCGAGCAGGGACAGCAGTTCGTCCAGGATCGTGTCCAGATCCGGCGCGGTCTCGACTTCCGCGTGGGTAATGCGGTGAAAACGGATCGACGCTTCATCCAGCGGCCGCGGTGGCCGGACCACCCAGTAATGGCCGGCAGCGGGCCGAATCCGGTCCAGCGTGAACGGCACCATCCCCACCGACACGATGGCGTGCCGATGGACATCCATTCCCGTCGTCTCGAAATCCAGCGCAACCATCTCGACGTCCCGAATGGGAGTCGTCGGGTCCGGCAATCCGGCAGCGTAGAAAGCGCGCAGCGCCGGATCCTTACAACGGCTGGCCTGGTCGGCGAAGAAACGCGGCCAGGTAGCCACCGGGTCTTTTGCGGCCACGCGTGCCATCAGCGGTTCGGCATCGGGTAGCGAAAACGCAGGAATTTCTGCGCATTACTGAGGACCTGGAAGGCATCCTTGAGGTTGTGTCGCTCCCCGTCGGATACGTTCTCCGGTTCGATATTGTTATCCGGAGCGTGATGGTGCTTGAGATCGTGCGCCTGATGGCGAATGCGCACCATTGACAGGAATTCCAGCGCGTAGCGCAACTTGTCCGCCTGACCGGCGGGCAGGGTATCGGCGCGGGTAATGTCGTCGAGACGGTCGAACGAGTTCTGCGACCGCGATCCGACTGCCAGGGCATGCACGCGGATGACGTCGACCAGCGGTGCGGTGCCGCGTCGCTTGATGTTGATCGAATTGTTGTGACGACCGTCCTGTTCCATGACAAAGGTCCGGAAGAAGCCCAGCGGCGGCGTGCGATTGAGCGCGTTTCGTGCCATCGCCGCCAGGAACAGGGGGCTCTGGCTCGCCCGCTGTGCGACCAGATCCTGTAGCTGCTCGACAAACCGTTCCTCGCCATATACCGGATCGAGATCGAAGAAGATCGAGCTGTGCAGCAGCCGTTCGGGGTCCGGCTCGCTGATCCACTCTTCGAAATAGCGTCGCCAGACGGAGAGCGGCTGGCGCCATTTGTCGTTGGTCGCCATGATACCGCCGTCACAATACGGGTAACCGCAGGCGTCGAGACCGTCACTGACGCGCTTGGCCAGTGCCTTGAACCAGGCATCGTGCTGCTCGGGGTCGAACGAGTCGTCGAGGATCAGCGCGTTATCCTGATCGGTGGAAATGGTCTGGTCATTACGCGCCATCGAACCGTTGACCATGAAGCAGTACGGCACCGGCGGCGGCCCCAACTCCTGCTCGGCGAGTTCGATCAGTCGCCGGATCAGACTCCGTCCGATACTCGACATCGCCTCGCCGATCATCTGCGCTGTGGCCCCTTCCTCAACCAGCCGCAGAAAGGCGGATCGCACGTCCGGCATCAGGCGCACCAGTCCCTTCACGCTGCCCTGGCTGTAGATATTGCTGACCAGGTAGAGGCTGCTGTGCGTCTCGTAGCGCACGATGTCGGACAAATGCACCACCCCTACCGGCCGACGGCGATGGAGGACCGGCAGGTGATGCACGTTGTTGCGCAGCATGGCCAGCATGGCCTCGTAGACGGATTCCTCCGATTGAATCGTGACCAGCTTTTCGTGCGTAATGTCGGCCAGGCGGGTGTCTGCTGAACCGCCGGCGGCGAGCACGCGCACCCGGAAATCGTGATCCGTGAGTATCCCGGTCACGCGCCAGTAGTTCCTGTCCTGGCCCGAGAAGGCCCGATCGTCATCTGCCGACGTCTGCACGACCAGCAGGATGGCCGAGACCTGGTGCTCGGTCATCATCTGGGCGGCCTCACGCACGGTGGCGCCCTCGTTGATCATCACCGGTGAGCGGCTCAACAACCGGCGCACCCGCGTGACCATCATGTCGTTCTCGCGCTCGTTCTGCTCGACGGTCGCCTTGAGTCGCGGGCCGGACAGCTCGACGAAATCGGCGAACTGATCGTCCGCGTTGCAGAGCCGGTCGAACACGTCACCCGGGATCAGGTAGAGAAGCGTGTCCTCGATGGCCTTGGCGGGAAAGCGCACGCGATGCTTGTGGAGTAGCCCGGCCTGGCCAAAAATGTCGCCTTCGCTGAGCCGATTGTAGAGCTCGCCGTTGTGGCGGTAGACCTCGACCGCCCCACTGCGCACGTAGCGCAGGGAGTCGATGGGTTCGCCATAGTTCTGTATCGGCGTGCCGTCACGGTAGTAGGCAACCTCTACCGACGCGGCAATCTGATCCAGCCACTCCGACTCGAGCCGGTCGAAGGGCGGAAAACGCCGCAAGTGTTCCCGAATCTCCTGCACTTCCGCTTCCATGATTTCCTCGCTTGCAGCCGGCGTCCACCGGGAGGGCGTTGTTGCCTACAGTGTGGCAGTTAGCTGTCATTTTTGAGGCGAACGGGTACAAAAAAAGGCGGGCCGGAGCCCGCCTTGCGTGATCTTCGAGTGAACGTCGTTTAGAAGTAGTAGCCGACGTTGATATTGAAGACCGTGTTGCTCTCGGCATCGCCGGTCATTGCACCGGTGCCGCCGGAGATGAACGGCTGGTTCTCGCCGTTGACGATGTCGATGTAGGTATACAGACCGCCAGCGGCAACTGCCATACCGGTCACGTTCATCCAGGTGTCTTCGTAATCCGCGTTCTTGTCATAGATGACGCTGTAGTCATTGTAGAACGTCAGGGAAGATACCGGGCCCCACTCAACCGGGAGCGTGTATGCGACGTTGGCAGTCAACGCCTTCGCCGACAACGGACCGGTGTACAGACCGGCGTAGTAGCCATAGTTCAAGAACTGGGCGTCAGGATCATCCAGGTCGTACTCCCAGTCCGTGTACTGCAGCTGCGCATTCCAGCGATCGTAATTGGCCACCAGGTGTGCGGCTGCCGCGTAATAGTCGCCGTCACCGGCCGAGGTGGCACCTTCCAGCTGGCCGTACTTGACCGACGCGCCCGGTTTGAGAGTCAGCTTGTCGTTGACCTTGTAGTCGTACTCGGCGCGAGCCACGAGCGTGTTGATCGCCTCGGTAGCGCCCTGGTTGCCGTTGTAGCCGACGACGTTCGCATCGTAGGTGTCGGTATCACCCGAACCGTCGAACTCAGGACCCCACAGACGATCGTCGTTCTTCATGAGCGCGACATCGAAGCGCCAGTCGCCCGGCGTGTAGGTGCTGCCGATACCGAAGTCGTAGTTGTCCTCGAGACCTACGTAGTAGAGCGAGGAGAAGTAGAAGTTGTGCGAGTTGTACGGCAGGACACCGAACGGGGTCTGGAATACACCCGCCTTGGCCATCAGGTCATCGGTGAACTCGTAACCGACCCAGGCGTGGTGGATCGAGGTGAAGTACTCGTACCAGCGCCATTCGGCCGACAGGATCACGTCGCCGATCTCGCCGTCCAGGTTGAGCCGGAACGTATCGAAGGCGAAATCACCACCACGATCCTTCTGGTCGCTGTCGTTGTCGTCCACGGTGTAGTTGAATCGAACCGCACCACCGACGTTGATATCGGGAGACGAGCTCTCGGCTTTCTCCTGGGCAGCGGCGACCTTTTCGGCCTGCTCCTTCTGCGTCTCTTCGATCTCGTCGTTACGCGCACGCTCCTGCTCGAGTTCGGTCTGCAGATTCTCGACGCGCTGCTTGAGCGCCTCCAGCTCCTGCATGATCTGCTCGGCGCTCGCGTTGTGCTCCGCGGCCATGCCTGTCATCGGAGACGTACCGAGAGCAACGCCGATGGAGAGTGCCAACAAATGCTTCTTCATCATCGATCCCTCTTTCTTCATTGGTTGTCTACTACGGCTCTTATTCACGATTTTTTTGCCGTTCCGGGCCACGCTAACATGCGTTTCAACCCCCCTTTCGGAACGCGTCGTCGACCGTATCCGTTACCGCGCCGCCATCTTCATGCGGCAGTGTCACAGTCGACGTCACGCTCCACCGGCTCGGTAATAAAGACGAAGTCGTATGCCGCTGCCGACATCGAAAGCGTCTTGATCGAGTCGATCGGCAACATGCCGATCGCCAACATCTTTCCTGTCCCCGTCATTGCCGGGCGGTCAAGCCAGTAGCCGACACCGCGATCGCGCCGGGCATGCTGGTTGCCCATCACCGCGATCACCGGGTGCGCGGGAAACGTCGTGCGCGCCCGAACGACGGCGTCCGCCATCAGCATGTCCCGAGCCACCTGAGCGCGAGCCATGCGTCTTGCCATCGCGACATCGACGCGTCCGCAGTGCGCCTGTTGCAGATCGGTGACGAGTTCGGAATGCGAGCCTTCCGGCAACCTCAGTTGCCCGCCAAACGCCTCGATCGTCTCGACCTGCTCGCGCTCAAGCTCCTCGCGCCATTGCCCTTCATCCGTCATCGCCACGGCAAACGCGTTGCGTCGCGACAGGTTGAGCGGCCATACCGGCCAGCGACGGGATGTGGCCAGCTCGAACAGCGCCCGATAGTGCTGCCACCCCCAGCCGTCGAAATCGAATCCGAGTCGTTCGGCACGTTCCCGCGCATCAAGCGCCATGGCCTCACCATTCGATCCGGTCTCGCTCTCCTTATCCAGGTCCAGCTGTTCGAGTCCCAGTACCAGCGGTCCATCCAGGTCGCGCAGGATTTCCAGCTGCTTGCGATGCACCGGCGTCGAGTCGTGCACCTCTCCCATCAGGACGACGTCCGCCTCCCGCAGCCGGCTCAACACAACGGCCTCTTCGACCGGCTTGCCCTGCTCCGAGACCCATTGCCCGGGGGCAATCGTTGACGGTCCGCCCCGGAAAGCTGACGGATCCGCCGCACACCCGGCCAAGGTCATCGCCATGGCCCATGCGAGCGATCGGAGTGTCACCGCCAACGGGCCACTTTGTCGCGACCGGCGAAATACTGCCGTCACGGATCGGTCACGCAACCGCTGCATTCTCGGATTGATACCCCTCTCGTCTGGCCGTGTCGGCTGACGTGCGCCTTACCCCGGCACACGCGACTGGGCAAAGCTTAGACAACCTGAGCGCGATTGCCGGCAGTCGAGCCAAATCGGTGCATTGACGACGGAATGGCGGGTGGTCTGAGGCGGGAGATCCGGGCGGCGAACCATCGAGCCGAGGCACGCACTTGCGGCTCAGGAAGCCTGCCATAGCTGGGCTTGCATGCGGCGTGGAACCCAATCGAGGGCGTGTCGGCGGGTGATGGTGCAGAAAAACCACAGGGAGATGCCCGCCATCTCCCGGATTGCTTGCGTTCCGGGGTGGATCGGTTACTGTCGATTTCGTGATGGTCGCGGTAACGCCCGAGAGGGCGACGCGATTGTCATCCGCCCGTGGTGTGTGCGTGCTGAGCGCCGCGGACGGTCCTCACGGTCAGCACGAGTTTGAGAGTTTGTTTTCGAGATGATCAATATTTACGTGGGCAACCTGCCCTACTCCCAGGATGACCAGGGCCTCCAGGCCGCTTTCGAGGCCTTTGGCGAAGTCAAGTCGGCCAAGGTCATCAAGGACATGGCCACTGGTCGTTCCAAGGGCTTCGGCTTTGTCGAGATGGTCGACAACGACGCGGGCATGCAGGCCATCGAAGCGCTGAACGACTCGGACATGGACGGTCGCAACCTCCGTGTCAACGAAGCCCGTCCGCGTGAGCGCAACAACGATCGCGGCGGTTTCCGTTCGCGTTTCTAAGCGCCCTCTCCGTGGGAGCGCTACGAAAAGCCGGCCATTTGGCCGGCTTTTCTGTTTTTCGACACTCCGTCAATCGCGTGGCTGATCGCCCGCGTCGCGAACACCGCCCTTGGGCAACACTGCATAGCGCAGCAGGTCGAACCGTCCCGCCTCGATCACCTCCGAGGCATCTACACCGGGCACCTCGAAGGCCAGTGAATACATGCTCGCTTGCGGCGCAAGCTCCCGCTGGCACTTTCGCCACAGGCGAAGCATGGGCTGGGGCGAGAGAAAGGCGAACACCATGTCGTAACGGCTCCACGACACGGACCAGAAATCGGTATAGCGAATCGCGCAGTTCGTCAGGTGCCGGCAACGCCATCGCGCAAGAAGGTAGAGCACGGGGGCGGTCTCGAAACCGGTGAACCGGCAGTCGGGATATCGGGCGGCCAGCGCGGCAATAATGTGCGCATCGCCGCAGCCGAGATCGGCGAACGAAGACGCACCCCGTGACTCGATTTCGTCGGCCAGCGCCTCGATGACGGGCCGACCGGAACGGTACAGCGGGACCTGGTGACGAATGGCATTGAACTGCACCAGGAAAAGGAGGACGGCAGCGGCAAGAAACCATCCCGGGTGTATCTGGAAGCCACCCCAGACCACCAGGGGAGCGATCAGGAGCACACCGCGCCACCAGGTGGGAAGCAGCGCCCATCCCATCAGCATGCCAAGCGCACCGGCGATCATCGCGATCAGCCATGGCGGCACACTGTTGCCACTCCACTCGATGTAGGCGCGCGCCAGAAGGACGCTGACCGTAATGGCCAGCGCGAGGACCGCAAAGCCGCTGATCAGGCTTAGATAGCGACGCATCGCCGCCCTCGGATCACTGTGCCGGCTCCCCGGCGCTCTCCTCCGCCGCGGCCTTCTCAGACCCGGTGGCCTCAGGGAGTGTTGTCTCCGCACCGACCGCCCCTTCGGTATCGAGCAGTTGGCGCGCATCCAGACCCTGGGGAGTCGTCGGCTGGAGGATGCGACGCGAGGCCGACTCCTTCATCACCGTCATCGAGATACGGCGGTTCTGCGGATCCAGCGGGTCGTCATCGACGAATGGCAGAGCGGCTGCCATGCCGATAACGCGCAACACCTTGTCCTCGCTGTAGCCGTACTGCTGCAGAGTCCGCCGGGCCGAATTGGCCCGCTCGGCAGACAGTTCCCAGTTGCTTCGCCCGGGGCGCCCGAATGCCCGCGCATCCGTGTGACCAACAATCGACAGGCGATTGGGCATCTCGTTGAGAATCGGGGCGAGAGAATGCAGGATTTCGTCGGCGTAGTCCTGCAGGTCATCGGAGCCCAGCTCGAACATCGGCCGTTTTTCGTTATCGATGATCTGGATCCGCAGACCATCACGGGTGATGTCGAGCTTGATCTGATCCTTGAATGCCTTGAGGGCCGGGTCGACCTCGATCAGCGACTCGACCCGCTCCTTCAATTCCTCGATCTGTTCACGCTCGAGTTCCTCCACCATCTGGCGGATCTCTTCCTCGGTCATGTCCTGCGTATCACGCTTCTCGACCGTGGGTTTCTCGCCGGCGTGCACCTGCCCCTCCTGCCGGGTCAGATCATCGCCCCCGCCATCGATGAGACTTTCGCTCATGCCGGCGTTGCTCCCCCCTTGCAGCGTGACCTGAGTGGGATTGGCGAAGTATTCCGAAATCCCCTTGAGATCCTCTTCGCCCAACGAACCGAGCAGCCACATCAAGAGGAAGAACGCCATCATGGCGGTCACGAAATCGGCGTAGGCGATCTTCCACGCGCCGCCGTGATGCCCACCATGGCCCTTCTTGACCTTCTTGATGACGATCTGCTGGTTCTGATCCGGCTGTTCGGCCACGTCGCAGCTACTCCACTCTCAACCGGTTCACTTGTTCTGCTTGAGGTAGTCTTCGAGCTCGGTAAAGCCCGGACGCTCGGAGGCGTACAGGACCTTGCGGCCGAACTCGACCGCCACCTGCGGCGGATAGCCGTTCATGAAGGCGATCAGGGCGGCCTTGATGCTCTGCTGGTACTTGGTCGAGTCGTTGATCTTGTGCTCGAGATTGTTGGCCACCGGATTGACGAACGCATAGGCCGCCAGGATACCCAGGAAGGTGCCGACGAGAGCCGCGGCGATCAACTTGCCCAACTCGGACGGCGGCAGGTGAACCGACTCAAGGGTATGCACCACACCGAGCACCGCCGCCACGATACCGAAGGCCGGCAGGGCTTCGCCCATTTTCTGGATCCCTTCTCGCGGCAGGTCGGCCTCCTCATGATGGGTCTCGATGTCCAGATCCATCAGGTTGTCGATCTGATGCACATCGAGGGTGCTCGAGACCATCAGGCGCAGATAGTCGGTGATGAATTCGACGGTATGGTGGTCCTTCATCACCGCGGGGGCGCTCTGGAACAGCTGGCTGTTCTCCGGATCGTCGATGTCCTCCTCGATCGCCATCAGACCTTCCTTGCGTGCCCGCGTGAAGATGGCGTAGAGAAGCGCCAGCGTCTCCATGTTGAGCTTCTTGCCGTACCGCGAGCCCTTGAATGCCGTGCCAAACCCGCCGAGGGTGGCCTTGAGTGTCTTGGGCGAGTTGCCGGCCACCAGGGCGGCGCCGGCCGCGCCGAAGATCATCAGGTACTCGATCGGCTGAAACAGGATGATCAGGTGACCACCAGCAAGCATGAAGCCGCCGATGATGCTCCCGAGCACCACCAGCCAGCCAATTGCAACCATCATGGTGTATCAGTCTCCAATTCGATAGTTATATTTATTTCAGTGCCTTGCCGGCGATTTCCGCCAGATCGGTAGAACAGTCGGCGCGATCGATCATGCGCTCCAGCTCGGCCCGCATCCGGTCGGCGCGTGCGCCATCATAGCGGCGCCAGCGACTGAATACGGTCGCCAGGCGCGCGGCGATCTGCGGATTGAATCCATCGATCTCGATGATCTTGTCGGCAACCCAGCGATATCCTGAACCCGATTCGGCATGAAATGCGACCGGGTTGCCGCGGGAAAACGCCCCGACCAGAGCGCGGACCCGGTTCGGGTTGCGAAGCGAGAAGGCCGGGTGGGCTTCAAGTGTTTCCAGTGCCTCCCGGTCGTCGGGCGCCACGATCCGTGCCTGCAGGGCCAGCCACTTGTCCATGACCAGCGGGTCGTTCGCCCACTCTTGGGCAAACGCCTCGAGCGCCGTGTCCCGCTCGGCACTCTCGCGCACTGACAACGCGGTCAGCGCCCCGAAGCGCTCGGTCATGTTGTCCGCCTCGGCCATCTGTTCGGTCGCCAGCCGGCGCCATGCCGGGTGGTCGAGGGCATTGAGATAGACCAGTGCCTGGGTCCGCAGCGCGCGACGCGCCACGTCAGCACTATCGAATCGATACTCGCCTTCCACGGCCGCCTTGCCGTGCACCAGCACCAGTGTCTGCGACCACTCGTTCGCCAGCTGCTCGCGCAGTTCGACACGCGCCCGGTGAATCGCATCCACGGGCACATCCTGGGAAAACTGCTCGGCAACGTAGTTTTCCGAGGGCAGCGCGACGCATTCGGCGACAAAACGGGGATCCGCTTTTCCCTGCGTGCTGACAGCCGAGTGCAGCAGCTGGCCGAATGCCTCGCTCAATCCGGCGGGCAACTCGCTTTGCGGCCAGTCGGCGCACTCCTGCGCCGCGCGGACCCGTTCGACCAGCGTCTTCAATACCAGCCGCTGATAGGCATCCCAGCGGTTGAACTCGTCGGTATCCGAAGCGGCCAGAAGCGCCAGGTCCTCGTCGGTGAAGGCGTGCTCGATCTTGATCGGTGCGGTGAATCCGCGATTGAGCGACAGCACGGGCATGTCCGAACCCGACGGCAGGCGGAAACGACGCGTTTCGGTGCCCTGGCTCAGCACCACGGTGCATTCCTCGCTCGCGTCGCCATCCGGTGCGCCCAACGGGATCGGTTTGCCCGCGGCATCGAAGGCCGCCATGCGCACCGGGATCAGGAACGGGTCGTCGTCCGATTGCCCGGCGGCCGTCGGCACCTCCTGCTCGAACTCGACCACCAGCTCGTTGCCGTCGACCCGTTTGCGCACGTGCAGGACCGGGGTGCCGGCGCGGTCGTACCAGCGGCGGAACTGCGCCGTATCGAAGTCGGCCTGCTCGGCCATGGTGTCGATGAAGTCCTCGATCGTGACCGCCTGACCGTCGAATCGCTCGAAGTAACGGTCGGTGCCACGTCGGAACGCCTCCCAGCCGAGCAGGTTGTGCCACATCCGCACCACCTCGGCGCCCTTGTTGTAGACCGTCGCGGTGTAGAAGTTGTTGATCTGCTCGTATTCCTTGGGCTGCACGGGGTGCGCCTGCGGGCCGGCATCCTCGGCAAACTGCACCTGACGCAGCAGGTTCACCTCTTCGATGCGCTTGACCGACCAGGAGCCCATGTCGGCAGAGAACTCCTGGTCACGGAAGACCGTGAAGCCTTCCTTGAGCGAGAGCTGGAACCAGTCGCGGCAGGTGACGCGGTTGCCCGACCAGTTGTGGAAATACTCGTGCGCGACCACCGACTCGATGCCCTCGTAGTCCTGATCGGTCGCGGTCTCCGAACGGGCGAGGATGAACTTGGAGTTGAAGATGTTCAGCCCCTTGTTCTCCATCGCACCCATGTTGAAGTCGTCGACAGCGACGATGTTGAACACGTCGAGATCGTATTCCCGCCCGTAGGTCTCCTCGTCCCAGGCCATCGACTTGATCAGCGAGCGCATGGCGTGATCGCAGCGATCGATGTTGTGCGGCTCGACATAGATGCCCAGATCGATCGTCCGTCCCGAGCGGGTGGTGAACTGGTCGTGGATCGACTTGAGATCTCCCGCCACCAGGGCGAACAGGTAGGACGGCTTGGGGAACGGATCCTCCCAGACCGCCATGTGGCGTCCATCGTCGAGGTCACGCTGCTCGACGGGGTTGCCGTTACTCAGCAGGACGGGGCACGTCGACTTGTCGGCGATCAGCGTGACGCGATAGCGACTGAGCACGTCCGGCCGGTCCGGGAAGAAGGTGATCCGCCGGAACCCTTCCGGTTCGCACTGGGTGCAGAAGTTGCCCGACGACTGGTACAGGCCGTCGAGCGCGGTGTTGTCGACCGGGTCGACACGACAGACAACCGTCAGGGTGAACTGCTCCGGCACCCCGGATATCGAGAGGCCGTCATCACGGCACTCGTACCGGTCCGCCCCCAAGGTCTCGCCGTCCAGCGCGACCGATTCGAGCTCCAGCTCGTCACCATCGAGCCACAAGGGGGCCTCGTGATCGCCGTTACGGCGACACGTCAATTCGGAGACGACACGGGTGCTGCGCGATGCAAGCTCGAAGGTCAGGTCGACGTGGTCGACGAGATACGCCGGTGGGCGGTAGTCGGCGAGGCGAATGGTCTGCGCTTGGCGTTCAGTCATGAGGGCTCTGAAAAAGGTCGTTGCAAAGGGATTCGCAAGTTCGGTCGTGACGCCCCGTCGCCAGTGGTGGCCACGGGATCACGCAAGTGCGTTCAGCATATCAGGAAGCCGGTGATTTACGCGCCCCGCACCCGCGTCCCCCGGAAGCAATCGGCCCGCCCATCAGGCATAATGCGCCCCCTTCGATGACGAGATAGCGCGAGAAGCACGCTATCCCCAATGCAGCCGACTTCCCGGGAGTTGCCGACGCCATGCTTTTTTCGCAGATTGCCGCCTTCGACCTCGCCGACTGGCCCGAAATGTCCCTGGAGACGCTTGTCGACAAGCTGGCCGAAAAGCGATTCGCCCCCACCCTGTCGCAACAGGTCGAGTCGATGGGCTGGGCGCCGGTGGTCGACGAGTCCCTCGCGATGGAAACGGACGGTGCCTTCGGACTGCTGTTCCGCCGCGAGGAACGGGCGGTCCCGCCGCGGGTAGTACAGGACCATGCCGCCAAGAAGCTTGCCGAGGAATCCGGCGAGCGCGAACCGTCACGTGACGAATTGCGCCAGGCCCGCGAATCGGCCCTGCTGGAGCTCCTGCCGCAGGCCTTTCCCCGCCAGGCCGAGACCCGGGTCCTGATCGATACGCGCAACAAGCAGGTGTGGCTGGCAAACGCCGCCGAAAAGCGCAACAGCCAGATCAGTTCCCTGCTGCGCGAGACCCTCGGCCAGTGGCGCATCACGCCCGCCTTCGGCTCGGAGGAACATGGAAGCCGGCTGTCACGCTGGCTGCTGGAAGGGCCGCCGGCGGGCTTCGAGCTCGGCGACTCGGCCAAGCTGCTCGAACCGCGTGACGGCGGCACCATCACCGTCACCCGCCTCGGCCTGCCGGACGAGAACGTGCTCGCCCACCTGCGCGACGGCATGACCGTCGAGCAACTCGAACTCGTCTGGCGCGACCGGCTGCGCTTCACCATGCGTGCCGACGGCCACCTGACCAAGGTCAAGGCGCTCGACACGCTGGACGACGAATTCGACGACGATGGGCTCGACGATCCGGCCACCCGCCTGGAGGCCGAGCAGCGCCTGACGCTCGACGTGCTCCGTGAGCTCACTCGCGTTCTTCACGAGGCGCTGGCGCGTCCCGACGCCAACTGACATCGAGCCCGCGCGACGCGGAGCCCGCCATTTGGCCCCGCGAGCGCCCGCCCGCATAATCTCGACCAGAACACCGATGGCCGGACCGGCCGCTTCCGATCCGCCACCGAACCGGGCCGATGTCGGCCCCACCCCGGAAACCGATCTTCGACAGGAAACCGCATGACTGATTCAGCCCAAGCCGCTTTCGCCCTGACCGCCGTGTCACCGCTCGATGGCCGTTACGCCCGTCACACCCGGGCGCTGACCGAATGTTTCAGTGAATACGCCCTGATCAAGTACCGGGTGCTGGTCGAAGTCGAATGGTTCAAGGCACTGGCCGACGAGGCCGCGATTGCCGAGGTGCCGGCCCTGAGCGACGAAGATCGCGCCTCGCTCGACGCGATTGCCGAGACGTTCGACGTCAACGCGGCAATGCGGGTCAAGGAGTTCGAGGCGACCACCAACCACGACGTCAAGGCGGTCGAGTACTTCCTCAAGGAGCAGGTCGCCGATCATCCGCGCCTCGGCCGCACCAGCGAGTTCTTCCACTTCGCCTGCACCTCCGAGGACATCAACAACCTCGCCTACGGCCTGATGCTGAAGAAGGCCCGCGAGGAAGTGATCCTCCCCGAAATCGACGGCATCGCGGACACCCTGCGCAAGATGGCACATGAGTGGGCAGCGGTTTCCCTGCTCTCTCGCACCCACGGCCAGCCGGCCTCGCCGTCGACCATCGGCAAGGAAATCGCCAACGTCGTCGCCCGCCTGACACGACAGCGCCAGCAGATCGCCGACGTCGACCTGATGGGCAAGATCAACGGGGCCGTGGGCAATTTCAACGCCCACCTGGCCGCCTACCCGGAGGTCGACTGGCCGGCCTTCTCAAAGCGATTCGTCGAGGGGCTGGGGCTGGCACACAACCCGTACACCATCCAGATCGAACCGCACGACTACATCGCCGAGCTGTTCGACGCGGTCGAACGCGCCAACACCGTACTGATCGACTTTGCCCGTGACATCTGGGGCCAGATCGCGCTGGGCCACTTCAAGCAGCGTCTGGTCGAGGGCGAGGTTGGCTCGTCGACCATGCCGCACAAGGTCAACCCGATCGACTTCGAGAACGCCGAAGGCAACCTCGGGGTGGGCAATGCGGTCATGGGCCATCTCGCGCGCAAGCTGCCGATCAGCCGCTGGCAGCGCGACCTGACCGACTCGACCGTGCTGCGCACCCTCGGCGTGGGGCTGGGCCACTCGCTGATCGCCTACCGCTCGCTGGCCAAGGGCCTGTCGAAGCTCGAGATCAACGCCGATCAGCTGGCGGCCGAACTCGACGGCAACTGGGAGATCCTCGGCGAGGCGGTGCAGACCGTGATGCGCCGGCACGGCGTCGAGAAGCCCTACGAGAAGCTCAAGGCGCTGACCCGTGGTCAGCGCGTGGACGGTCCGGCGATGCGCGCATTCATCGACGGCATCGCCGAATTGCCGCAGGAAACCCGGGATCGACTCGCCTCGATGGCCCCGGGGGACTATATTGGCAATGCGAAGGAGATGGCCGAGCGCATCTGACCCGCCAGGGACCGGCGCGACAGGCCGCAGCCGCTGGCGGCGGCATCAAGACCAGGGAGATCCGCCATGGCCCTGCCCGATAACTGGAGCGAGTACCTGCTCGAGCACCCGTTGCCGGTCCGACGGGCCATTCACCAGGGCATCCGGCGCGAGTTGCAGACCGAGTCGCCCGACTTCCCCCGGCTGGTGGGATGGCTGCGGCGTGACCCCGCCGCATCGAGCATGGTGCTGGGGGCCGCGGCTCGCGGTCAGCGCGAACGCCAACGCAGCGCCCCGCACAATCTCGAGCACGCCTTGTCGCTCCTGGGGAGCAACTGGGTGCGCCGGCATCTTCCCGAGATGCCGGTCCTCGAGGACACGCTCACCGATCCGACGCAGCGGGCCGGCTATCTGGCCGCGTCCTCGCGCGCGTTCCGCGCCGCGCGACTGACCGAAACGTGGCTGATTGAGCGCCGGGAAACCAGCGTCGAGATGGTCGCCATCGCGGCGCTGCTGCATAACCTGATCGAGCTCGCCCTGTGGCGGGACGAGCCCTCTCTCGCGCGCCGGGCGCTGAGCGAGTCGCGTCGGCAACTGATCGACTTCACCGCCGCGCATGGCGACGACAATAACCTCGAGCAATGCTTTTCCCTGGGGCATGCCTTCCAGGCCGTACTGGCTGACGTCGGCATCGACCTGGCCGAACTCGAGCATGCAATGACCGAGCGTTATTACCTGCCGGTCATGCTGTTGGCGGAAGAAGCCAGCATTCCGGTTCTCGGTTCACATCATCAGGCCATCCTGGTCCTGGCACGCCGCCTGGCTTTCGCCAGCGAGTTCGGCTGGCACCATCCGGTCGTCCGCCGGCTTACCGTGATGCTCGGCGAGCAGTTGCATCTGTCGCCGGACGCCGCCTGGCACCTGACCGTGAACAAGTCGATCCGCGATGCGCGCGAGTTCGCCGACATCCCCATGTACCACCCGGCGCACATGCTCGTTCAGCACGACGACGGCCGCGACCGGCTCTGGCCGTTGCCCGCGGACTACGGACTGGACGTCGCAGACAACGATTATCACGCCGCGAAACGCAGCCCAAAGCCTCGATCCTCCAGTCGCCAGTTGGGCGACATGATTCGCAGACTCGCCACACTCGCGGGCATGAAGGAAATCGCGCTCTACAGCAACGTGTCCGAAACACAGGCCCGACGGCGATTCCACTGGCAGGGACAGAACGAAGCCGGCAGCCTGCCCGAGACGATCGATCTGCAGGCAAGCCCGCTGCTGCCGCGGCTTCAGACGCGGCTCGAGCCGTTGACCATCGACGCCGACAACGTCGACCGTCTCGAGGGCTATCTGGGCAAGGCCCTCGCGGAGGCGGGCCGCACGAACCTGATCATCGCGCCGCTCGCCGTCGACGGCCAGCTGGTCTCGACGCTCTGTTGCCGGGGCGACTCCACCCTGCCCCGCGCGTCAGTGCTCGAGACCATCCAATCTGGCCACTCGACGACGTCCGGCTGAGGGCGCCCCACCCCCTTTACGCTGCGCGCAGACGGGCAAGCGCCCAGCGGATGTGACGATCGACCTGATCGCCGGCCTCACCCAGGCCCGCCTCCAGGGCTGCCACTGCCTCGGCGACGCCGGGCGTATCGGTCGGGATGTTACCCAGCGCGACGGCAAGGTTGCGCCTCCACCGTCTCCAGCCGATGCGACGAATCGCCGAGCCTTCGGTGCGTTGCAGGAACGTCGCCTCGTCCCAGCGGAACAGCGTGACCAACTCCGGCGCATCGAGCCCGTTTCGGGCATGAAAGTCGGCGTCTTCCGTCTGCCGCGCAAAACGATTCCACGGACACACCAGCTGGCAGTCGTCGCAACCGTAGATGCGATTGCCGATCATGGGTCGCAGGGATTCCGGGATGTCCTCGTCGGCCTCGATGGTCAGATAGGAAATACAACGGCGGGCATCGACCACGCCGTCGGCGACGATCGCACCGGTCGGACAGACATCGATGCAGGCCGTGCAGGTGCCGCAGTGGTCGTCGACCGGCTCGTCCACCGGGAGGTCGAGATCGAGAAACAAGGCACCAAGAAAGAACCAGGAACCGCCACTGCGATTGAGTACCAGCGAGTGCTTGCCTTTCCAGCCCAGTCCCGCTTTTTCGGCCAATCCGGTCTCGTAGACGGGCGCCGAGTCAACGAAGGCCCGGTGAGTGAAAGGGCCGATCTCGTCGCTGATCCGGCGGGCCAGCTGAGCGAGGCGCTTGCGTACCAGCTTGTGATAGTCACGCCCCAGGGCGTAGCGACTCACGTAACCCAGGGCCGGATTTCCCAGCACATGTCGCGGCCCTGTCGTTTCGGGCGGCAGGTAATCACGACTGACCATCAGCACCCGGCGGGTGCCCGGCACCAGTTCCTCGGGCCGAAAGCGCAGTAGCCCGTGACGTTCGAGGAACGTCATCGAGCCCGCGTTCCCGTCAGCCAGCCAGTCCCGGAACCCCTGCTCGTAAGCGGAGAGGTCGGTGTCGGTGACGCGGGCATCGGTGAAACCGAGTTCCTCGGCCCAGGCCAGAATACGCCGCTTGAGATCCTCGGCTTCCACGCTCAGGACGCCAGCCGTTCCGCCATCAACATGCCACCGCGGGCGGCAACCAGGCAAAGCATCACCGTGCCGCCTGCATAGGCAATCGCCGAGAGCCACTGCTGGCGCTCCAGCAAGGCCAGCGTATCGACCGAGAAGGCAGACATGGTGGTGAAGGCACCCAGAAATCCGGTGAGAATCGCCAGACGATACTCCAGCGGCAGCTGCCAGCGAGCGACCAGCCAAACACCCAGGAATCCCATCAAGGCCGAGCCCAGCACGTTTACCGAAAAGGTCCCCCAGGGGAAACCACGCCCGGCCAGATGCATGAAAAACGAGGTGACCAGATAACGGGCCATGGCGCCGAGCCCGCCCGCCAGACCGATCAGCAGATAGAGCTTCATGCCGTTTATTGCCTCCAGTGTTGGTTCCCACCCTCAGACGGCCGGCCGATCCGGGCGGCGAGCGTAGCACGCCCACCTGGTCCGATCGGCCGACCTGATGCCGCCCGGCTGGCCGTCAGTCCACGGTTGCAACTCGGTCGAAGTGTCCTAAGCTCGGCGTCAGGCAACACCAAGTCGAAAGGCAAGATATCAATCGAGCCGTTTGAGTGCCTAGCGTTCCGAGAATCGTCTCAATCCAGACAACGTCAAGGAGATCGCATGAAGAAACTGCTACTCGCCACCACCATTGCCGGACTGTCCCTCGGGCTCAGCGCGCCGACGATGGCGGAAGATGATCAGTACGAGGCCTACCAGGCATCCGTCGATGAGCGCGGGGATTCCGGCGTTTCCGGCACGGCGATCTTCGATCCGGAGAACGGCCAGATGACGGTTGTCGTCAACGCCGAGAACGCCGAAGGCATGTCGGTGGGCATCCATCGCGGCGTCTGCCGTTACGCGGAAGACAGCGAGGGCGCACCGGAAAACCTCGCCTTCAACAAGCAGCCGGAGTTTCAGTGCACCCCGTTTCAGGACGGCCAGTCGATGACCACCATCGACATCAGCATCGAAGAGCTGATGGGCCAGCCGCGCTCGGTTGTCATCTATGACGGCAACACGATCACTGCCTGCGGCAATATCCAGTAACTCCCGTTGATAACGACCGCACGACTAGAGCCCCCGCTATCGGGGGCTTTTTCGTTGCCATCCACGCATAACGCTCGGCCCCTGAGTCACTTCGCGACCTGTGCCACATTGTCGCGTACGTAATGCGGCACGGCCGCGTCGGGCGGCATCCACCGCTCCTCGCCCAGCCGTTGCAATTGCGACAGAGCGTCCCGGGCATGCGGCAAGGCGTCGGGGTCGCACAGGGCGACGACAGCCGATTCGTTCATGTCGGGATAGCGCCCGAAACCGCTCCCGGCGGCGATCAGTGGCAGGGAGGCGTCAAACCGCCCGGGGAAAACGGGCTTGGTCACGGCTTCCTGCTCGAGCACTTCCAGCTCACCCGAGGCCCCGGCACGATAGACTGCACGATAGATCTCCCCCATACGGGCGTCGATCGCCACGCGGATCTCGGCACCCTCGCCGGGATCGCCGGAACGCCGGAACCGCTGCCAAGCCCCCAGGGCGAGACATTCCAGCGACGAAACTCCCGCCATGGGCAAATCACGGGCCATGGCGATGCCCTGCGCCATCGCTGTCGCAATGCGCACGCCCGTGAATGAGCCCGGCCCGCGGCCAAAGCCGACCAGGTCGAGATCGGCAAACCCAATGCCGGCCTGCTCCAGCAGTGTCTCGGCCATGGGCAACAGGCGTTGGGCGTGGCCACGCGGTGCGATCGCGAAATCGGTCACGATCCGGTCATCCGCCGCCACGCCGGCGGTACAAGCCTCGGTCGAGGAATCCAGGTAGAGAACGTTCAAGCGGGCACCTGTGGAGCGGTGGGATCAAAAACAACCAACCGTTTGCGTCGGCGTGCGGATTCTACCGGCAGCCACTCCACTTTCCCATCCGCGCCAAAAAAGTGCCGCCCGACGACTCAGCTGTCGTCGGCATTCTGGCCGGGCTGCCAGTGACTGCGAATCTCGTTGAGCAACCACTGCGTCGAGCCATCGAATTCCCCGTCGGGTTGGTCGGTGCCGATAAAGGATTCGAGCTCGTTTGCCATCTGCTTGCCCAGCTCGACACCCCACTGGTCGAAGGAGTCGATCTGCCAGACCGCACCCGCCACGAATACCCGGTGTTCGTAAAGTGCCAGCAAGGCACCCACCGCTTCGGGGGTCATCTGCGGGAACAGGATGGTGTTGGAGGGCTGGCCGCCCGGGCAGACGCGGTGAGGAGCGATCTGCTCGATGGTCTGTTCGTCGGCACCCTCGGCCCGCATCTGGGCCTCGACCTCCTCCTGCGTGCGCCCCAGCATCAAGGCACGGCTCTGTGCCACCAGGTTGGCGAGCAACTGACGTTGCTGGCTGCCGATCGGCGAGTGCGTTCGAATGGAGCTGATGAAGTCCGAGGGAATCAGCCGGGTCCCCTGGTGCAACAGCTGGTAGAAGGCATGCTGGCCGTTCGTGCCCAGCCCGCCCCAGAGGACCGCACTGGTGTGCGAGTCGACCGGCTGGCCATCGATGCGGACCCGCTTGCCGTTGGATTCCATCATCACCTGTTGCAGATGCGCGGGCAGGAAGCCAAGCCGCGTGCCGTAGGGGAAGATGGCGAGCGAATCGGAACCGAGGAAATCGGCATTCCAGACGTCGATCAAGCCCAGGATCAACGGCAGATTATCGCGTCCCGTGTTCAGGCGGAACTCCTCGTCGAGGGCGTGCGCCCCATCGAGCAGGCGCTTGAATCGATCCATGCCAAGATAGAGCGCGATCGGCAACCCGATGGCAGACCAGAGGGAATAACGCCCACCGACCCAGTCCCATATCGGGAACATGTTGGCAGGGTCGATACCAAACTCGCGCACACGCTGCGTGTGGGTGGAGACCGCGACGAAGTGCTTGGCGATCGCCTGCTCGTCACCCGAAGCCTCGAGGAACCAGCGACGTGCCGAACGCGCATTTGCCAGCGTTTCCTGGGTACCGAAGCTCTTGGAAGCCACCACGAACAGCGTGGTCCGCGGGTCCAGCACGTCCAGCTTGGAGGCCAGGTCACTCGGCGCGATGTTCGAGACGAAATGCACCCGCATGCCCCGGTCCGCGTACGACCCGAGTGCCCGGCAGACCATCCGCGTGCCCAGATCCGAGCCGCCCACGCCGATGTTGACCACGTCGGTGATCGCATCGCCGGCATAGCCGCGCCATTCGCCGGACTGCACGGCCTCGACGAAGGTTTCCATGTGGTCGAGAACGGCGTTGACCTCGGGCATGACGTCTTCGCCATCGAGGTAAATCGGGCGATTGGAACGGTTACGCAGGGCGACATGGAGAACGGCCCGATCCTCGCTGCCATTGATGTGCTCGCCGGCGAACATCGCGTCGCGCAGCTCGAGCACCTTGCGTTCATCGGCCAGGGCGATCAGGCCATCGATGACATCGTCGGTAACCCGCTGCTTGGAATAGTCGATCGACAGGCCGGCGGCGTGACCACTCAGCCGGTTGGCGCGCTCCGGGTCGGTGTCGAACCACTCGTTCGGGTGACGGCGCATGTGTTCGGTCGCCTTGACCTCGAGCAGTTGCCATATCGGGCTCATCCGGCCGACATACCGTTCCTTGTGCATCAATCCTCCCCAGGGATCTTGAGGTTGTTTCGCCAGCGGTGGGAATCGGAGTCGAACAACCGGTCGGCCTCCGGCGGGCCCCAGCTGCCCGCCGCGTAGGTCGGGATGTAGTCCCGCTCGACCGCCCAGTTGCGCAGGATCGGATCGACCACCCGCCAGGCCCAGGACACCTCATCATACCGAAGGAACAGGGTCTGGTCGCCGTTGATCGCGTCGAGAAGCAGGCTGGCGTAGGCATCCAGATTGGGGGGTTCCGGACCGGTGTAGCTGGCATCCATCTGCACCGTTCGCGTGCGCATCTCCAGCCCTTCGGTCTTGATCTGGAGCTCGAAACGGAAATTCTCCTCGGGCTGGATGCCGATCAGCAGCCAGTTGGGCGCGGTGTTGGCTATCTGTGTCTCGCGGAACAGCTGCTGGGGCGGCTCGCGAAAGCGGATCGATATCTGCGAGTGGCTCTTGGAAAGCCGCTTGCCGGTACGCAGGTAGAACGGCACGTCACGCCAGCGCCAGTTGTCGATGTAGAGCTTCAGGGCCGCATAGGTCTCCGTCACCGAATCGTTGGGAACCCCCGGTTCATCGAGATAGCCGGGCTCGTTCACCCCTTCCACCGTCCCGCGCGCGTACTGGGCCCGAAACGCCTGAGCATGCACGCTGCGATGAGAGATCGGCCGGATGCAGCGAAGCACCTTGACCTTCTCGTCCCGCACCGCTTCGGCATCCATCGAGGCCGGCGGCTCCATCGCCGTCAGGGCCAACATCTGCATCAGGTGACTCTGCACCATGTCGCGCAATGCGCCGGCCGAATCGTAATAACCGCCCCGGCCCTCGATGCCCTGCTGTTCGGCATGGGATATCTGCACGTGGTCGATGTGATTGCGGTTCCAGAGCGGCTCGAGCAGCAGATTGGCGAAACGCATCACCATGATGTTCTGCACGGTGCCCTTGCCGAGGTAATGGTCGATGCGGAATATCTGCCCTTCGTCGAAGTACTGGTGCAACAACCCGTCGAGCGCATGGGCACTTTCGACATCGTGACCGAACGGCTTCTCGATCACGGCGCGTCGGCAGCCCAGGCTCTCGTCCGTCAGCCCACAGGCACCCAGGTTCCGGCAGATTGCCCCGAACGCCGATGGGGCGACCGCGAAATAGAACACCACGCAGTCCGGGAATTCGGCATGCTCGATGCGATCCGCGAGATTCTCGAAGCAGCTGGTTTCGTTGATATCGCCATTGTGAAAGTGAAGCTTCGGCAACAGGCGTTCGATTGCGTCATCCGAAGCGCATGGCTCGTCGCCGCCGGCGAGACAGAGACGACGGACCTCCTCGCGCCAGGCATCGTCGTCCCAGTCCCGCCGACCGAAGCCGATGATGCGGGTACCCTCGGCCAGGCGCCCCGCTACCTCGAGCTGGTAGAGGGCCGGCAACAGCTTGTGGCGCGACAGGCTGCCGGTCGCGCCGAATATGACGATCGTGACCGGTTTGGGCGGATTGCGTTGATCGGGCTTGCGCATGTTGATGGTTCCGGCAGTTGCAGTGGCGTCAGGCGGCGTTGTTCGCGTCAGTCGTCCCGTCGCTCGACCGCATGACCGCCGAAGGCGTTACGCATCATGGCGAGCACACGATTGCCGTAACCCTCGTCATCCTGGCTCGCGAAACGCATCTGCAGGGCCAGTGTCATCACCGGTGCGGCGACGCCGAGATCGATCGCCTCGATCGCCGTCCAGCGCCCCTCGCCCGAGTCCGCGACCTTCGGCTGGATCGCCTCCAGGCTCTGGCCCTCGTTCTTCAGTGCGTCGGCCGTCAGGTCGAGAAGCCAGCTCTGCACCACCGACCCCTCTCGCCACAGCTCGGTCACCTGGGCGAGATCCAGATCGAACTCTTCCTTCTTGTGCAGCACGGCGAGCCCTTCGGCCATCGCCTGCATCATGCCGTACTCGATGCCGTTGTGGATCATCTTGACGAAGTGGCCGGAGCCGGCTGGCCCGACGTGACCCCAGCCGCTGTCCGGGGTGGGAGCCAGTACACGAATCGCGGGCTCGATATGGACAAAGCCGGCCTCACTCCCGCCGACCATCAGGCTGTAGCCGTTCTTCAGCCCCCAGACGCCGCCGGAGGTGCCGCAGTCGAGGAAATGCACACCGGCCTCCTCCACGCGCGCCGCATGCGCCATGGTCTCGCTGTATCGCGAGTTACCCCCGTCGACCAGCACGTCGCCGGGTTCGAGTTGCGGCAGGAGCCGCTCAATCGCCGCTTCGGTGACTTCGCCGGCCGGCAGCATCAGCCAGACCACGCGCGGTGCCTCCAGAGAGGCGATGACGTCGGCCTCCGTGTAGGCCGGCACGACGTTGTCCTCGTCTCGTACCAGCTCGTCGATCGGCTCACGGCTGCGGTTGTGCGCCACCACCGTGATCCCACCGCGGGAAAGGCGGCGGGTCATGTTGGCGCCCATGCGCCCGAGACCGAGAATCGCGAGTTTCATACCTGAATCACCCTGAGTTCGAACCAAAACACGGAAACGTGGTGACGGGTGTGGGCCCGTCACCGGAACGACGACGATTGATCATGCAATGTCCGGGCCACGCCGAGCGGCGCGGCCCGCGCCTCACACACAAGCCTAGACAAGGTGGATGCGATTTCTATGACACTGATGACAACCGCATTCGCGAATGAACCTCGCGTCGGGAGACACCGATGCAACCTCGCTCTTGAAGCCCCTGTCTGCTGGCGATGGGGCAAGAAGCGAGAGAAATCGATATAATGCCCGCGAATTTTCTCGATGCATCCGACCACATTCCACGGGCCAACCCCTGGGTCGGATGCCCTCTCCGGCCGCCGCGACCCCCGGTACGGAGCCGCCTACATCAAGCCGCGAGACAACAGACGCGATGACGACAAGCAAAGACAAGGACAAGGCCCTGCGCGCACGAGTGCGCCTGTTCGGCAACCTCCTCGGTGAAGTGCTGCGTGAGCAAGCCGGCGAAACCGTGTTCGACACGGTCGAGAGCCTGCGGCGTGGCTTCATCCATCTGCGCAAGAGCCACGACGAGGCGCTCTACCAGCAGTTGATGGACGAGATCGAGGGGCTCGACGCCGACAGCCTGAACCTGGTCGTGCGTGCCTACGGCTTGTACTTCAACCTGGTGAACATCGCCGAGGAAGACTATTCCCACCAGCACCGTCGCCGCCAGATCCGCCGCGGTCTTCGCCTCTGGCGTGGGTCCTTCTACGACACCATCCGCGGGTTCCAGCGCGAGGGCATGACCCCCGACCAGCTGCAGGGTCTGCTCGATCAGCTGGTGTACATGCCGGTATTCACCGCCCACCCGACCGAAGCCAAGCGCCGCACGGTGATGGACCTGCAGCGTCGGATCTTCCTGCTCTGCGGTGAACTCGACCGCCCCGAGGCGACGGGCGTCGAGCGCGAGCGCCTGCTCGACGAGGTCAAGTCGATCATCCTGGCCCTCCTTCGCACCAACGAGGTGCGCACCACGCGCCCTGAAGTGGCAGACGAGATCCGTCTGGGGATGTACTACTTCCGCACCTCGATCTTTGCGGCGGTCCCCAAGGCGTATCGCTACCTGGAGCGAGCGGTCAATCTCAATTTCAATGAGAACCACCCCGACAACCCGGTCAAGGTGCCGAGCCTGTTCAAGTTCGGCTCCTGGATCGGCGGCGACCGCGACGGCAATCCCTACGTGACGCACGACGTCACCATCCAGGCCGTCTGTCTCGCCTCGGAAACCATCATCAACGAGTACCTCGACCGGATCGAGACACTCAAGCGCATCCTGACCCATTCGTTGCAGCTGGTCCCGGAGATCGACTGCCAGCAGCTGCAACTCAAGACGGATGCCGAAGCACTCGACATGCTCGAGCGCAACACGTGCAACGGCGAGTTCTTCCCCGAGGAGCCCTATCGCCTCAAGCTGCGCGCCATTCGCCAGCGCCTGCGCTACAACCTCGCCTACATCCACAGCGAGCTCGACCGCAAGCCGGCCAAGCTGGATCCGCGCGCCTACCAGAGCAAAGACGCCTTCCTCGACGATCTCTACCGGCTGCGCGACTCGCTGACCGGCATCGGGGATCACCTCCTGGCCGAAGGCGACCTCAAGGACCTCATCCGCCTGGCCGAGACCTTCGGCTGGCACCTGGTCCGTCTCGACATCCGCCAGGAGTCGACCGAACACACCGAGACCGTGACCGAGGTCCTCAAGCAGCTGGCCCCGGACGTCGACTACGCCAACCTGTCCGAGGACGATCGCACCCGGGTGCTGGGCGAGCTGATCGAAGCCGGCAACCACCGCGCCGACTCGCTTTCGGATCTGAGCGAAAAGAGCCGCGAGGTGATCAAGGTCCTCGAGGTCAAGCGCCAACTGATCGACCACATCAGTCGCGAATGCTTCGGCACCTACGTCATCTCGATGACCCACTCGGCCAGCCACGTGATGGAGGTGATGTATCTGGCCTCGATCACCGGCCTGGTGGGCAAGAACGAGGCCGGCGAGTGGTTCAGCGACATCCAGGTCTCGCCGCTGTTCGAGACCATCGAGGATCTCAAGCACATCGAGCACGTACTCGGCCGCCTGTTCGACAACCCGACCTATCGTGGCCTGGTGAGCGCATCAGGAGACCTGCAGGAGGTCATGCTCGGCTATTCGGATTCCTGCAAGGACGGCGGCTCGCTCGCTTCGACCTGGAGCCTGTACAACGCCCAGAAGCGCGTCATTCGCGTCACCCGTGAGAACGGCATCGAATGTCGCCTGTTCCACGGCCGCGGCGGCACGGTCGCCCGTGGCGGCGGCCCGACCCACGAGTCGATCCTGTCGCTGCCGCAAGGCACGGTCGAGGGCCAGATCAAGTTCACCGAACAGGGCGAGGTGCTGTCCTCGAAGTACAGCAACAACGAGACGGCGATCTACGAGCTCACCATGGGCGCAACCGGCCTGATGAAGGCGGCCCGCCACCAGGTGGTGGCCGAGGATCCCGTCCCGCCGGACTACGAGCAGGTGGTCTCGGATCTCGCCCGCTTCGGCGAGGAGAGCTACCGCGACCTGACCGACCACACGCCATTCTTCTTCCACTACTTCCACGAGGCGACGCCGGTACGTGAGCTCGGCCTGCTCAACATCGGCTCACGTCCGACCTCGCGCAAGAAAGGCGACCTGTCGAAGGCCTCGGTGCGCGCGATCCCGTGGGTGTTCGGCTGGTCGCAGTCGCGCCACACGCTGCCGGCCTGGTACGGCATCGGCTCGGCCATCAAGCGTTGGCGCGAAGAAAACCCGGGTCGGGAAGACGTCCTGCACGAGCTCTTTGAGCAGTGGCCGTTCTTCCACAGTGTGCTTCGCAACACCCAGCTGTCGCTGACCAAGGGCGAGATGAACATCGCCCGCGAATATGCCGGCCTGGTATCCGACAAGGAGCAGGCCGAGGCGGTCTACGACAAGATCCGCAGCGAATACGACTGCACCGTCGAACAGCTGCTCGAGGTCGCGCATGCGCAGAACCTGATCGAGATCGACGAGTACATCGGCACCTCGATGAAGCGACGCAATCCTTATCTGGACGTGCTCAACCACATTCAGATCACCCTGCTCGCGCGCCACCGGGACGAGAGCGTGCCGGAGGGCGAGCGCGAGAAGTGGCTGCCGCCGCTGCTGCGTAGCATCAACGCGATCGCCGCGGGGATGCGCAACACCGGCTAGGACGATCGCGACGCCGAATCGTGAAAAAGCCACCGCTGCCAGGCGGTGGCTTTTTTATGGCGGGCGTTCACATCAGCCGGTCGTGGGCGGCAAGCCTGGCCCGGCTCCGTTCGGCCAGTGCGTCATCCAGCGCCCCGGTCGGCAAGCGCCACACCCAGTTGCCCTCCGAGGTGCCGGGGACATTGATGCGCGCCTCGGAGCCCAGCCCCAGCAAGTCAGCCACCGGCAGCATCGCCAGCGAGGCACACGACCCCAGGGCCGACTCGACCAGCGCATCGGGCATCGGCGTGGCCGGGTCGATACCCTGGAGCGCCTCCAGTTGACGTCGTACGCAGGCCCGATCGGCGTTGCCCAGCGACAACCACCAACCGAGCGTCGTGTCGTTGTCGTGCGTGCCGGTGTAGACCACGCTGTGTTGCCGATGCTGGTCGGGTCGGTGCGGGTTGTTCTCGCTACCGTCGAAGGCAAACTGCAACACGGCCATGCCGGGCAGACTAAAGCGATCACGCAAGGCCGTCACGTCCGGCGTGATCACGCCCAGATCCTCGGCCACCAGCGGCAGATCACCATCCCCGACCCGCTGCAGGGAGGCGAGCAACGCCTCCCCCGGGGCGTCCATCCACTGGCCGCCGGTAGCATCGTCGGCCGCCGCAGGGATTTCCCAGTAGGCGGAAAATCCCCGGAAATGGTCGATACGCACCCAGTCGTACAGCGCCAGATGGCGAGCCAGCCGCAACCGCCACCAACCGAAGTCGTCCTCCGCCATCCGGTCGAAATCGAACAATGGGTTACCCCAGCGCTGACCGGTTTCGGAAAAGTAGTCCGGCGGGACCCCGGCCACCCCCGTCGGTTGCCCGGCATCATCCAGCTTGAACAGCCGACGGTTTGCCCAGACGTCGGCCGAGTCGCCGGCAACGAAGATGGGCAGGTCACCGAACAGGCAGATGCCCTTCGACCGGGCCTGTTCCCGCAATGCCCGCCATTGGCGATCAAGCAGGAACTGCTCGAAGGCCACCGCCTCCATCTTGTCGCCCTGCTCCCGTTCAACCCCTTGCATGGCCAATGGCTCTCGATCGCGCAGCCCGCGAGGCCAGTCGAACCATGAACGCCCGCCCTGCTCGTCACGCAGGACCATGAACCGGCAGTAATCGACCAGCCAGTCGGCTTCTTCGTCGCGAAATGCCTCGAAGGACTGGCGCAGTGCCCGGCACGCCCCCACTCCCCGGCGCCGTTCGGTGACCGGGGTATCACGGTCGAAAGCCGGATCTTCGGCCAGGTCCCGTTCGTCGAGCAGCGTGGGCTCGAGCGCGAACGACGACAGGCACTGGTAGGGGGAGCCATCCGAATGCGTGGGGCCAAGCGGCAGCACCTGCCAGACCGACAGGCCCGCACGGGCCAGGAAGTCGAGCAGCTCGCGGGCCGCCTGACCGAACCCTGGCTCGCTAAGGCTCGCCACCGGCAGCAGCAGGCCGGCGCGGCGCCGTGTTGCCGGTGCCTCGCAATATCCGCCGGCTGCCGTCGTCATGCCTGCCCCCGGCGCATCGTCCCGCCGGTCTTCGGCCGCTCGTCATCCGGAACGGGTTCGCATACAGGCCTCTCCAGCGCCTCCGGCACGGGTCGACCGATCAATTCGTAGAGCCGCGCGAGCTGGAGGCGGAACAGCTGGTCGAAGTCACGCACCGCATCGGCCGGGCTGGTGTCGTCGAACCACCAGAACCAGTCCGACCCCTCGCATACCGCCAGCTGTTGCGCGTTGCGCCCCGCCGTCTCGTCGTCCCAGTCGTCGCTCTCCTCGGCGGCAAGATAGGCCTGCCGTGCCTCGACCAATCGATCCCAGGCCCGATTCTTGGCAGCCTCCCCGATCCAGGTGGCAAGGTTGCCGTAAACCCAGCTGCCGGCCACCAGCCCCCGCAACGTGACGGGCGCCGGCCGGCGCGAAAGGTACTCGGTGAAGGTGGTCATCGCTACACGCGGGTGGTCGGAGAGCCGTTTGTAGAGTCCGTCGAGCAGCCAGAACCCGTTATCGGGATAGTGCTCCCAGGCATTTTCACCATCGAGAATGATCGGCACGACCGGGGCCTCGACACCCAGGTGGCTGCAGGTGTCGGCGATCGATACCAGGTGGTGGATCAGGTCACCGACGGCATCGTCGGCGTGCCAGTTCTGATAGTCGAAACCGATACGATCGGACAGGCCGTCGTCGCGGAAGAACAGACGAATGGGCTCGTTTGCCAGCACGTAGGACTGATGCGGGCAATGCACCTCCTGGCGGGCGTGGTTGAGGCTGTTGCGCAGCACCTGCTGCCCGCTGGCCATCCAGTCGAATCCCGCCTCGCCCAGCAGACGGGCGGTGGCATCCGAGACCGCCCCCTCCGATGGCCAGCAGCCGGCCGGGTCGTGTCCCAGCAGACGGCGGAACACGGCCCGGCCGTGCTCGATGTGCCACCATGCCCGGCTCTCGCCTCCCGGATACGTATTTTCCTCAGGCTGTGGCGCACCCGGCTCGCTTTCGGTGCCCGCTCGCAGATCCTGCAGCAACGGCACGATCGGGTGTGCGTAAGGGGTCATCGACAGCTCCACCTGACCCCGTTCGGCCAATGCGCGGTAGCGGTCGAACAGCCCGGCGATGGTCTCACCAATCACCTCGAGCAAGCCGGCGCGGGAATCAGCCGAGAATGCTCCTTCCTGTTTGATCAGACGGGCGATCAACGGATGCGTCTGGCGCAAGGTCTCGCCACACCAGGCGAGGTGATACCACGTCGACAGGTCGGCCAGGAACGTGTCGCTCGCATATCGACCCGGCGTCGGGGTCACGCCGATGGCTTCGGCGGCCTGGATCAGGCGCGCGAAGGCGGGGAAGCGGTCGATCATCCGCTCGCGATTGGCGCGCTGTAGCGCAGCGAGCACCCTGCTGCGCTCCTCGCCGGCCAGGGCGGCCGGATCGATGAGACTCTTGAGAACGGGATCGCGCAGCGCTTCACTCGAGCCGGTCGCGAGGCACCGCTCGATCTGCGCCGCGTAGTCCTCCAGCTGCTCGAGCAGGATCGGCACGAAATTGACCACCGCGCGAGCCTTGGGCCAACGCTCCAGGTGCGCCGCCATGTCGGCGTAATCCTTGATTGCGTGCAGATACGTCCAGGGTTGCTGGTACACGCCATCGCGGGGATCGCGGTACTCGGGCTGGTGCATGTGCCAGAGAAACACCACCGGAAGCTTGTCTGTCATCACGCCCATCCCCAGGGTCGGCGGCGACGAATCGCCAGACGGTGCCTGTCAGCGCACCATGTGCAGTTTCTGGCCAAGCATCTGCGGCGTGACGAGAACCACGCCGTTCGGACTGACCTCGAAGCGCTCGCGATCGGCGTTGGCGTCGACCCCGATCTTCATGTCCGGCGGGATGATGCAGCCCTTGTCGATCACCGCCCGCCGGATCTCGGCGCCCTCGCCCACCTGCACGTTGGGCAGGATCACCGCATCCTCGACGTAGGCCTGCTCGCGCACCATCACGTTCGAGAACAGCAGCGAGTGGCGCACCACCGCCCCGGAGATGATGCAGCCGCCGCTGACCATCGAGTCGATCGCCGTTCCCCGCCGGCCATCCTCGTCGAAGACGAACTTCGCCGGCGGCAGCTGCTCCTGGTAGGTCCAGATCGGCCACTCCGTGTCGTAGAGATTCAGGTCCGGTTCCACGCCGATCAGTTCCAGGTTTGCCGACCAGTAGGAGTCGATCGTCCCGACATCACGCCAGTAGGACTGCTCGTCCTGACCGGGCTCGCGGAACGGGTAGGCAAAGACCTGGTGCTCCTCGATCAGCCGCGGGATCACGTTCTTGCCGAAGTCGTGCTCGGATTCCGGATCATCCGCGTCCCGGATCAGCTGCTCGAACAGGAAGTCGGTGCGGAAGACGTAGATGCCCATCGATGCCAGCGACTGGTCGGGCGAGCGCGGCATCGTCGGCGGGTTGTCAGGCTTCTCGACGAAACTGTGGATCCGCCCTTCGCTATCGATATCCATCACGCCGAACGAGCGAGCCTGATCGACCGGCACCTGGATGCAGCCGACCGTCAGGTCCGCCTGCTTCTCGACGTGATAGGCAATCATCGGCCCGTAGTCCATCTTGTACACGTGATCACCGGCGAGGATCAGCGTGTACTCGGCATCGTGGGCGCGCAGGATGTCGATGTTCTGGTAGACCGCATCGGCCGTACCGCTGTACCAGGACTGGTCGTTGACGCGCTGCTGAGCGGGTAGCAGTTCGACGAATTCTCCGCGCGCCACGTGGTTGCCGCCCCAACCGAGCTGCACGTGCTTGATCAGCGAGTGCGCCTTGTACTGCGTGAGCACACCCATGCGACGAATGCCCGAGTTGACGCAATTCGACAGCGGAAAATCGATGATGCGGAACTTGCCGCCGAACGGTACCGCGGGCTTCGCGCGCCAGTCGGTCAGTTGGCGCAGGCGCGAACCGCGTCCGCCGGCGAGCACCAGGGCCAGCGTATCCCGGGTGATGCGACTGACGAGTCGTTGGGGGCTATCGACAATCATGTGGCCAGACCTCTTGAGCTCCATCCATTGCGAGGTTCCCGCGGACCCATGCCGGCCCGCCGTCCAGATCAATCCTAGAGACTAGCGCATCCACATTTCGGTTGGATAACAAATTTCACGCCGACGCGAGGCGCATCGCCACGTCCCGGCGCGGCCGGCACACTCGGATTCGCCGCCTGTCCTGACCTATGCCATAGTCAACGCTTGGCGCTGGCAGCCACGGAGGCGTCCGCCCGATTTGCGTCAGAACAGCATCAATCGCTCCCCGAGACCGCATGGAAAACGACCTTCAAGCTCTGATCGACGTCCGCCATCACGACCCGCACCGGGTACTCGGCGTGCATGCCGACGACCAGGACAACCTGAAGCTGCGCACCTTCCAGCCACACGCAGCGCGGGTCGAGACACGCGATCGCGACGGCGAACCCGTCAGCCTCAACGCCCACCCCGAGTGCCCGGGGCTGTTCGAGGTCACCCTGCCGCGCGAGTGGGTGCCCGCCCATCCGGAGTATCACGTCACGCTCGAGGACGGCCATGGCTATCAGGTGATCGACCCCTACAGCTTCCTGCCGACGGTCGGCGAGCTCGATCTTCACCTGTTCGCCGAGGGACGCCACCTGCAGCTGTGGCAGATGCTCGGTGCGCAAGTTCTCTCGGTCGACGGGGTGGTCGGCACACGATTCGCCGTCTGGGCGCCGAACGCCGCCCGTGTCAGCGTGGTCGGCAGCTTCAACGATTGGGACGGCCGGCGCCATCCGATGCGCGTTCTCGGTGGCAGCGGCGTCTGGGAGCTGTTCATCCCCGGCGTGAACGTCGGCGATCTCTACAAGTACGAAATCACCAGTCGACTCACCGAAGAAACCCGCCTGCGAACCGACCCGGTGGGCCGTGCATTCGAATTGCGCCCGGACACGGCGGCCATCGTGCCGGCCTTCCAGAACTTCGACTGGCAGGACGACGACTGGCTGGAACGGCGCGAGCAATGGCAGTGGGACCAGGCACCGATCTCGATCTACGAGGTTCACCTGGGCTCATGGCGCCGCCACGGCGACGAGTTCCTGAGTTACGACGAACTGGCGGACCAGCTGATTCCCTACGTCCAGGAACGCGGTTTCACGCACATCGAACTGCTGCCGGTTACCGAGCACCCCTTCGACGGCTCGTGGGGCTACCAGACCACCGGCTATTTCGCTCCCAGCAGCCGATTCGGCACACCTGAAGCGTTCTGCCGTTTCGTCGATCGCGCCCACGCCGCCGGGATCGGCGTGATCCTCGACTGGGTACCGGCCCACTTCCCGCGGGACGAATTCGCCCTGGCTCGCTTCGATGGCAGCGCACTCTACGAGCACGAGGACCCCCGTCGGGGCGAACATCGCGACTGGGGCACGCTGATCTTCAACTACGGCCGCCGGGAAGTGGAGAATTTCCTGATCGCCTCGGCGCAATACTGGATCGAACATCTCCACCTCGACGGCCTGCGCGTGGATGCGGTCGCCTCGATGCTCTACCTCGACTACTCCCGCCAGGCGGGGGACTGGCTGCCGAACAAGCACGGGGGCCGAGAGAATCTCGAGGCGATCGAATTCCTGCAGCGACTCAACCACACCATCCTGTCGCGCAACCCGGGCACCCTGATGATGGCCGAGGAGTCGACCGCCTGGCCGATGGTCTCCCGTCCGCCCGATCACGGCGGCCTGGGCTTCTCCATGAAGTGGAGCATGGGCTGGATGAACGACTCGCTCGCCTATTTCAGCGAGGATCCGCTCCACCGGCCGCACCACCACAACCTGCTGACCTTCGGGCTGCTCTACGCGTTCTCCGAGAACTTCATCCTGCCGCTGTCGCACGACGAGGTGGTCCACGGCAAGCGGGCGCTGCCCGCCAAGATGCCGGGTGACGAGTGGCAGCGCTTCGCCAACCTGCGCCTGCTGCTGGCCTGGCAGTACACCTTCCCCGGCAAGAAGCTCCTGTTCATGGGCACGGAATTCGGGCAGGGAAACGAGTGGTCGCACGCCCGCGAGCTCGACTGGTGGATGCTCGACTACCCATTGCATCAGGGCATTCAGTCCCTGGTCGATCAACTCAACTTCCGCTACCGTCAGGAGCCGGCGCTGCACGAACGCGACTTCCAGGCCGGCGGCTTCGAGTGGATCGACTGCAGTGACCGCAACCAGTCCGTGGTCAGCTTCTCTCGTCACGGCCACTTAGAAAGCCTGATCGTGGTGATGAACTTCACCCCGGTCTCGCGATCTGGATACCGCATCGGCGTGCCGAAGGCTGGCCGTTACCAGGTCATACTGAATACCGACAGCGAGGAATTCGGCGGTGCCGGGCGAAACCCGGCCCCAACCGCTGCCGAAGAGACGCCCTGGCACGGCCAGGCCGCCAGTCTCGAGCTGGAACTGCCCGGCCTCAGTGCGGTGGTGCTCAAGCATAGCGGCCATTGAGGCGAACCCGCTCTTCCGGGTCGCGCTGAGGCGAGCCCGGAACACAGCAATCGGATAACATGCGATACTCCGGCTGACGACCCGCCCCCGGGAGCAGGTCGTCGCGTGGATTGACCGCCCGTTCACCCGACTCGAGGAGATACCGACGTGTCGCTGTCTGTGTTGTTCGCGACCAGTGAAGCCTATCCCCTGATGAAGACCGGGGGACTCGCCGATGTCTCCGGCGCCTTGCCGGCGGCTCTCACCGAGCTTGGCGTCACCGTCCGTCTCGTCATGCCGCGCTACGGCGATCTGGCATTGCGCGAGGACCAGACCACCGAGCACATCGCCCACATCGACGTGCTCGGCCAGCCGGTCGATATCCTCCAGACCGTGATGCCCGACAGTGGCGTCCCCGTCTACCTGGTAGACCACCCCACGTTCTCCGCCCGGCAGGGCAACCCCTACATGGGCCCGGACGGCAACTCCTGGCACGACAATCCGGATCGCTTCGCCCTGTTCGCGCGCGCCGCCGTCGCGCTCGCCACGGGTGACGTCGATCCGTCCTGGCAACCCGACGTGGTGCATGCCAACGACTGGCAGACCGGCCTGATCCCGGCCCTGCTCCACGAGGCCGACAAGCCGCAGACGGTCTTCACCCTGCACAACCTCGCCTACCAGGGCGTGTTCGACCGCTCGACATTCGAACGCCTCGGCCTGCCCTGGAGCCTGTGGCGTCCAGACGGCCTGGAATACTGGGGCAACATGTCGTTCATCAAGGGCGGCATCGTCTTTGCCGACCGCATCACCACGGTGAGCCCGAACTACGCCCGCGAGATCCAGACTCACGAGTTCGGTTACGGCCTCGATGGCCTGCTGCGCCATCGACGCGATTCGCTGGTCGGCATTCTCAACGGCATCGGCTCGGACTGGGACCCGGAAGAGGACGCCGCGCTGGTGACCAACTATTCGCGGACAAACCTCGCCGGCAAGGCGGAAAACAAGGCAGCCCTTCAGAAAGAGCTCGGCCTGCCGATACGTGACGATGTGCCCCTCATCGTGCACGTCGGCCGACTGGTCGAGCAGAAAGGCATCGACCTGGTCATCCAGGCCCTGTCCATGCTCGGCCAGCGGGACGTCCAGTTCGCCTGCCTTGGCAGCGGCGAGGCCCGATTCGAGCAGGCACTGCGCGCCCGCGCCGAGGCCGACCCCGAACGCATTGCGGTCCGGATCGGTTATGACGAGGGCCTGGCCCACCGCATGGAGGGAGGGGGTGATGCGTTCATCATGCCGAGCCGGTTCGAACCCTGCGGTCTGAACCAGCTCTACAGCCTCAAGTACGGCACCGTGCCGATCGTCCACCAGGTGGGCGGTCTGGCCGATACCGTCACCCCGGTCACGCCGGCCACACTGCGCGACGGGACCGCGACGGGCGTCGTGATGAACCATCTGGACATGAACGCTATCCTCTGGTCCATAGACGAGTTCAGTGCCCTGTTCCGGCGCCCCGACGACCTCGAGCAGGTCCGGAAACAGGCCATGGGGCAACACTATGACTGGGGCGCGAGCGCTCGGTCCTATCTCGACCTCTACCGCGCGATCACGAAAGCCGAACCGCAATGATGAATCGATTCCAGACCAGTCCCGCCCAGGTCCGCGACGAACTGGCTCGCCTGATGGGAGCGGCGCTGCACGAGGGTGTCCGCCGCCTGTTTGCCCAGGTCGAGCGTCAGCTGTTCGACCTGGCCTCCAGCGAACGCGACGATGCCCGCCGGGCCGAGGCGTTTGAGGCCATCGCCGAGGCGCGGGCCGAACAGGACGGCTTCTTCCGCGGGCTGTCAGACAAGCTGCTCGGCAGCGGCGCGGCCACCGACCCGGTCGAGTGGCACGAGTTGATCGGAGATCGCTCGCGGGCGCTGTTGTTCGAGGACGCCCTCGCTGATGCCAAGCAACGCTGCGGTACCGAGCATGCCCAGTTCGAGGCCCGTATCGGCCAGCTGCACAGTGACGACCCGGAAGCCGTGCCGGCCGACCTCTACACGATGGAATCGATCAGCCAGGCCTTCCTCGCCCAGACCCGAGACCTTCCGGACGCACTTCGGCACCGACTCATCGCCCACTGGGCCGACCAGGTACTCAACCGACTGGCGCCGATCTACTCGGTGCTCAACGACTACCTCATCCAGGTAGGCGTGCTCCCCGGCATCAAGCGCCTGCGCAACCCGCTGGATGAAGTCGACCCGGCACTGCAGATCACTCCTCCGCCGGACACGACCACGGAGGAACCTCGGCACGACGGCCCGAACCCGGAAGCACTCGCCGACCGCCTGGTACCGCTGGTCCGGGCCACCATCGCCGGCGACGACCAGTACCTGTTCCGCTTCGAACGCGATCAGGACTGGCGGGCCGAGGCCTTTGCCGAATTCATCATGGATCGGATCGAGCCCACCCTGCCGTTGGGCAACTGGCCGACACGCAGCCGGGATCTGATCCGTCTGGTCGGCATGACGTTCAGTGACGTGCTCAACGACGAGTTGATCGACCCGCGCCATCGTCGCCAGATTGCCGCACTGCAGCTCGCCGTGCTGCTGCTCGCGGCGCGCGACCGACACTTCCTCGCCGATGCGGACCACCCGGCACGTCGCATCATCAACCTGATGGCGCTGATCGGTTCCGACCCGGACCTCAAGCCCGACGTCCAGGCCACTGCCGACATGCTGGTGCCGATCCAGGAGGCAATCGTCGATGCGCCGGAACGTCTCGAGGTACTGGCCGACCAGATGCGCGACATCTCGCGGGGCAAGCCGGTCGAACCAGAGGCCCAGCGCCCCAGCCCGGCACGCGACCGTCTGGCGCTGATCGAGCAGCGCTGCCGGGTCCGGGTGGACAAGATTCTCGCCGGCCACGTCGCTGACATGCCGCTGCGCGAGCCTGCCCGTGATGTCCTAGCGAAAGTCTTCCAGCCGTTCATGGTGCGCACGATGATCAACCAAGGGCGCCAGAGCGCGCCCTGGGCGGGGATCATCACGCTCCTTCAGGACACGCTCACCCTGCAGATCGACCCGACCATCGAGCGCGCGGACGTCGACGACTACCGACGTCACGCGACCCAACTCTTCAACGAGACGGCCGGCGACGGTCTGCTCACCGAGGAGCAGCAGGCACTCGACGGCTTCATCGAATATCTCGACGAACAGGCCCGGCAAATGCCGGAGATGTCGATCCCCAAACGGCCGGTGACGCAGGAGACCGAACAGGCGGCACCCGCCTCCTCCCCGTCGGCCGAGCCGGAATATGTCATGCCGGCGGGCCACGAGCTCGGCATGGAGACTCCAGACCCGGCGGACTTGAAGGAACGGGCGGCCGCCCCGGCGACTGCCGAATCCGCCCCGGCTCCCGAGCCGGACTCGGCGAGCGACCCAACCCCCGACACAGGTGAGTCGATCGACATTCCGTCACCGATCGATCTCGCGTCGGTCGAACCGAACCCGCCCAGCGAGGTGGACGAACCGGCCAACGCGACCGAGGCGGCTACAGCGACCGAGCGGACCGAGCCGACGCCGGCGGAAGAATCCGCCTCCGGCATCCCCCGTGACGGCCTGTTCCTCGCCTCGCTGGACTTCGTGCAGGCGTTCTTCGACCAGCAGGTTCTCAGCGAGGAGTGGTTCGAGGTCTATACCGGCCCGGGTCGGGCCCTGCGACGCCTCAAGATCCGCAATCTCGATAGCGAAAACGGCGTGATCAACTTCGCCAACCGTACTGGCCAGGCCAAGCTCACGCTTCCGGTCGCTCAGGTCATCGATGACCTGCTCGAGGAACGCACGCGACTGGTATTCGACAACCCGCGCTTCGTTCGCGCCACCGAGCAGTTGCGCACCCAGCTGGAGGAGGCTCGCGATGAGCGCTGAACACGCGACAACCCCGACCGGTGACGAGCGCATCCAGGACCGCCGCGACTTCCTGCGACTGGAGAAGTCGGGCCAGGGCCTGCTGCGCCTGCAAGGCGAAGCCACCCCCGTCGGGAGTGGCAAGATCATCGACATCAGCGCCAACGGCCTGAACCTTTGCTGCGAGGCGGACTGGGCCGAACGGGTCGAATCCGGCGCCCCGGTCGAAGTCGTCGCCCGGCTCGATGATGCCAGCGAGCCCTTCTACCTCGTCGGTGAGGTCATCTGGGTACGCAATCTCGACCGGGGCCAGTGCCAGATCGGCATCGAACTGCCGATGATCGACGACAGCGGGAACCAGGCGCAACACGACAACCGCGACTGGCGGGCCCTGTTCCTCGCCTGACTTCCCGGTCTGACGAACCGGCCTGCCCCCGCAGGACCGAAGACCCTTCGCCCGCTTCTGGCGCCGCGCAATTCGTGCCGGCGCCGCCGGCGCCCTGATGTACAATTCCCGCCGTCCCGACCGACGGCAGGGCTCCGACCATCGGCTGCCCCGCTCCTAACCGAATCCACGCGAACCGTCCGATCGACCTATGCGAATCATTACCGGCAACGCCGCCCGATCCCCCTTCCGACTCGCCAAGCTCACCGAGCGCCTGCGCGACCTGCACCCCGGGATCGAGGCGGTCCATGCCCGATTCGTTCACCTTCTCGACCACGATCCGGCGGCATCGCTGGACGAGGGTCGGCTCGAGGAGCTGCTGGACTACGGCGAACCGGCGGAAGCCTGGTCGGACGACTGGCCGCGAATCATCGTCGCGCCGCGCGCCGGGACCATCTCGCCGTGGTCGAGCAAGGCAACCGACATCGCCCGCATCTGCGGCCTCGAGGGCGTCAATCGCATCGAGCGCGGCATCGAGTTTGCCGTATCCGGTGACGGGCTCAACGCCAACGATTTCGCTTGGCGCGACGACCTGCTCGAGATCCTGCACGACCGCATGACCGAGTCGGTCTACCGGGACACCACGTCGCTGGAATCCCTGTTCACCCACGCCGAGCCGGCGCCGCTCGGGCGGATCGCGCTCGGTGACGATGCCCGCGCGGCGATCGCCTCCGCCAACGCCGAGATGGGGCTCGCACTGAGCGAGGACGAGATCGGCTACCTCGCCGAGCAGTACGACCGCCTGGGCCGGGACCCGAGCGACGTCGAACTGATGATGTTCGCCCAGGCGAACTCCGAGCACTGCCGCCACAAGATCTTCAATGCGGACTGGACCATCGACGGTGAAGACCACGACCTGTCGCTGTTCGCCATGATCCGCAACACCCACCGCCGCCATCCCGAGGGCACGCTGAGTGCCTACAAGGACAACGCGGCGGTAATCCAGGGTCAGGACGGCACCCGCTTTGCCGTCAACCCCGAGACCGGCCACTACGAGAGCGTCGACGAACGCATCGACTTTTTGGCCAAGGTCGAGACCCACAACCACCCCACCGCGATCTCGCCGGACCCGGGGGCGGCTACCGGCGCCGGCGGCGAGATCCGCGACGAAGGTGCGACCGGTCGCGGCGGCAAGCCTAAGGCGGGCCTCTCCGGCTTCTCGGTCTCCAACCTGCGCATCCCCGAGCTGCCGCAACCCTGGGAGGCCGACACGGCCGACCTCGGCCGGCCGGACCGCATCGTCAGCCCGCTGGAGATCATGCTCGAGGGCCCGATCGGTGCCGCCTCGTTCAACAACGAATTCGGCCGCCCCGCCCTGGGCGGCTACTTCCGCACCCTTGAACTGAACACGGGCGAGGCAGACGCCGAAGGCCGACGCACCGCCTGGGGCTACCACAAGCCGATCATGATCGCCGGCGGCGTTGGCGTGATCCGCCCCAACCTGATCGAGAAGGAGCCGATCGCCCCCGGCCACCTGCTGATCGTGCTCGGCGGCCCGGCCATGCAGATCGGCCTGGGCGGCGGCGCGGCCTCCTCGCAGGATTCGGGCAGCGGCAGCGCCGAGCTCGACTTCGCCTCGGTCCAGCGTGCCAACCCCGAGATGGAGCGCCGCGTGCAGGAGGTCATCGACCGCTGCATCTCGCTCGGCGAGACCAACCCGATCGTCTCCATCCACGACGTCGGCGCCGGCGGCCTGTCCAACGCCCTGCCCGAACTGATCAACGATGCCGGCATGGGCGGCAAGTTCGACCTGCGAGAGATCCCCAACGACGAGCCGGGCATGTCGCCGCTGGCCATCTGGTGCAACGAGTCGCAGGAACGCTACGTGCTCGCCATCCAGCCGGGCGATCTCGAGCGCTTTGCCGCCCTGTGCGACCGCGAACGCGCGCCGTTCGCCGTGGTCGGCACCGCCACCGCCGAGCAACACCTCAATGTCGCGGACCCGCACTTCGGCAACGATCCGGTCGACCTGCCGATGCAGACCCTGTTCGGCCACCCGCCGAAGATGTATCGCGACGTCGCCCGGCGTCCGCATGCCCCGGTCGAGTTCCAGGCTGATGGCGTCGCCATCAATGACGCGCTCGACCGCGTGCTGGCCCTGCCCGGCGTCGGCGACAAGAGCTTCCTGATCACCATCGGCGACCGCTCGGTCGGCGGCCTGGTGGCTCGCGACCAGATGGTCGGGCCGGCCCAGGTGCCGGTGGCCGACAGCGCGGTCACCTCGACCGACTTCTACCACCACCACGGCGAGGCCATGGCGATGGGCGAGCGCGCCCCGGTGGCCCTGCTGGACGCCCCGGCCTCTGCCCGGCTGGCGATCGCCGAGGTGGTCACCAACCTCGCCGGCACGGCCATCGACGGCACGGACATGATCAAGCTGTCGGCCAACTGGATGGCCGCCTGCGGCCACGACGGCGAGGATGCGCGCCTGTTCGACACCGTGCGCACCGTCGGCATGGAATTCTGCCCGGCACTCGGTATCAGCATCCCGGTGGGCAAGGACTCGCTGTCGATGAAGACCCGCTGGCAGGACGGCGACACCGAGAAGAGCGTCACCTCCCCGGTCTCCCTGGTGGTCACCGGTTTCGCGCCGGTCAGTGACGTCCGCCGCACCCTGACCCCCGAGCTGGTCTCGGATACCGACAACCGCCTGTTCCTGATCGACCTCGGTCAGGGTCAGAACCGGCTGGGCGGCTCGGCGCTCGCCCAGGTCTACAACGCCACCGGCGTGACCACGCCCGACGTCGCTCCCGCCCCGCTCAAGGCCTTCTTCGACGTGGTCCAGGAGCTCAACCGCCTCGAGATGCTCACCGCCTACCACGACCGCAGCGACGGCGGGGCGATCACCACCCTGCTGGAGATGGCCTTCGCCGGCCGCTGTGGCCTCGACCTGGAAATCGACGCCCTGGGCGGCGACCCGCTGGCGGGGCTGTTCGCCGAGGAAGTCGGCGCGGTCTTCCAGGTACGGGCGGCGGATGCCGACTTCGTCCGCGAGCAGTTCGAAGCCGCCGGCCTGGGCGATGCCCTGATCGACGTCGGCCGGGCCACCGCCTCACGCGACGTGCGTGTGGACTGGCGCGGCAAGACCCTGATCGAGCGCTCGCTCGCCGAACTCAAGGGCATCTGGTCGGCCACCTCGTTCCACATGTCCGCGCTACGTGACAACCCGGCCACCGCCGAGCAGGCCTACCGGGCCGCAACCGACTTCGACGACCCGCAGCTGGCCGGCAGCCGGGCGAGCTTCGACGTCAGCAAGTCGGTCGCCGCGCCGATGATCGCCACCGGCAAGCGCCCGCGCATCGCCGTCCTGCGCGAACAGGGGGTCAACGGCGAGGTCGAGATGGCCGCCGCCTTCACCGCCGCCGGCTTCGAGGCCGTCGACGTGCACATGGCCGACCTGATCGGCGGGCAGCACGACCTGACCGACATGAAAGGCCTGGTCGCCTGCGGCGGCTTCTCCTTCGGCGACGTCCTCGG
This sequence comes from Guyparkeria sp. WRN-7, assembly GCF_001641825.1. Lineage (GTDB taxonomy): Bacteria > Pseudomonadota > Gammaproteobacteria > Halothiobacillales > Halothiobacillaceae > Guyparkeria. Next base: position 159,304 of record NZ_LRFH01000002.1, read on the forward strand.
TGCCGGCTCCGGCTGGGCGCATGCGATCCGCTACAACGCGCGGGCCAGCGATGCCATGCAGGCGTTCTTCGAGCGCGACGACACCTTTGGCCTGGGCGTGTGCAACGGCTGCCAGATGTTCTCCCAGCTGTCCGACCTGATCCCGGGTGCGTCGCACTGGCCACGCTTCCTGCGCAACCGCTCCGAGCAATTCGAGGCGCGCCTGTCACTGGTCGAGATCCCGCAGTCGCCGTCGGTCCTGCTCGCCGGCATGGCCGGCAGCCGTCTGCCGATCACGGTGGCTCACGGCGAGGGCCGCGTCGCCTATCGCCGCCCCGAGGATGCCGACGAGGCGTTCACCGCCCTGCGCTACGTCGACGGTCACGGCATCGCCACCGAGCAGTATCCGGCCAACCCCAACGGCTCGGCCGGCGGCGAGACCGGCTTCACCACCGAGGACGGCCGCTTCACCATCATGATGCCGCACCCGGAGCGCGTCTGGCGGGCAAGCCAGTTCTCGTGGAAACCGGCGCGCTGGTCGGACGAGCAGAGCGACTCGACCACCGACCGGGGCCCGTGGCTGCGCCTGTTCGAGAACGCCCGGGTCTGGGTCGACAGCTGAGGTGTCGACCGGGATGACCGTGGGCGAGCGCATCCCGCCCAGTCTCATCCTGATGGCAGGCTCGACCCTGTGGGGCCTGACCTGGATCTGGCTCAAGCACGCCCACGCGCTCGGCATCGGTCCGATCCTGCTGTCGGTCGTCGCCTTCGCGGTTCAGTGGCTGCTGGTGGCCCCCTTCGCCTGGCGGTCCATGAAGGATCCCTCGCGACCACCGATCACCCGGTTGAACTGGCCGTGGCTCGCCCTGCTCGCCTTCGCCTCGGGCGTCGCTGGCGTGGGCTTCACCATGGCGATGGTCTACGGCGATGTCGTCCGCTCGATGATGCTGTTCTTCCTCATCCCCGCCTGGGGAGTGCTCTTCGGTCGGCTGTTCCTCAAGGAACCACTCACACCCCCGCGGATGCTCGCCGTGGTCAGCGCACTGGTCGGCGCCTTCCTGATCCTCGGGCCGGACTTCGGTGACGGCCTGCGCCCGGCCGACCTGTTCGCGCTTGTCGCCGGCTTCAGCCTGGCCGGCGCCAATACCCTGTTCCGCTTCCTCGCCGACCAGCCCATTCCGATCAAGCTGTCGCTGATGCAGGCCTCGACCGTGCTGCTCGGCCTCGTCGCCTGGGCGCTGTCGAGCGAGTACGGCATCATGCCGACCCTCGAGGCGCTGGGCAGCAGCGCGCTTTACGGGGCGACCATGCTGCTCGCCGCCATCCTGGCCACACAGTACGCGGTCGAGCGATTGCCCGCCTCGCGCAGCGCGATCCTGATGACCCTGGAACTGCTGGTGGCCGTCGCCTCGGCGGCCTGGCTGGGCGATCGCTTCCATGGCGCCAACGTCTGGAGCGGTGGCGCACTGATCCTGGTCGCTGCACTGCTCGAGGCAACCTCGGCCCGTCACCATCACCCTCCGGTCGCGCCATGCAAGGGCTGAATCCGCAACAACAGGCCGCCGTGCGCCACGTCGACACCCCGCTGCTGGTACTTGCCGGCGCGGGCTCGGGCAAGACACGCGTGATCGTCGAAAAGATCGTCCACCTGATCGAGGACCGCGGCCTGCCCGCCCGCGGCATCTGGGCGGTCACCTTCACCAACAAGGCTGCCCGCGAGATGGGCGAGCGCATCGGCCAGCGCCTCGAGGCCGAACGCCGCCGGGGCCTGAACATCTCGACCTTCCACACCCTCGGCCTCAAGCTCATCCGCCGCGAGACCCGCACATTGGGGCTGCGGCCGGGCTTTACCGTGCTGGATGCCGAGGACAGCCTCAACCTGATCAAGTCCCTGCTGCAGCAGAACGAGTCCGCGGCCGGCGTGCTCGAGCCCAAGGAGGCCCAGGGCAAGATCTCGCAGTGGAAGAACGACCTGCTCAACCCGGATCAGGCAATGGCGGCGAGCGAGGACGAGGTCGAGGCCGCGGCCGCCTCGCTCTACAGCGACTACGCCCGGCAGCTGACCGCCTGCAACGCGCTCGACTTCGACGACCTGATCAAGCGGCCAGTCGAGCTCCTGCGCGACGACCCCGAGGCGCGCGAGCGCTGGCAGCGGCGGGTGCGCTACCTGCTGGTCGACGAGTACCAGGACACCAACGCCAGCCAGTACGAGCTGGTACGCCTGCTGGTCGGGCCGCTCGGCCGGCTGACCGCCGTGGGCGACGACCACCAGTCGATCTACGCCTGGCGCGGCGCGCGGCCCGAGAATCTCTCGCATCTCGCGCGCGACTTCCCGCGCCTGGAGACCATCAAGCTCGAACAGAACTACCGCTCGGTGAACACGGTACTCACCGCGGCCAACCAGCTGATCGCCAACGACCCGACCACCCAGCCGAAGAACCTCTGGAGCGCGGTCGGCCCGGGCGAGGAGCACCGCGTGCTGGTCTGCGACACCGCCGACGACGAGGCCGAACGGATCGCCACCGACATCATCCACCGCCACTTCAAGGACAACACCCCCTACCGGCACTTCGCGATCCTGTTCCGCGGCAACCACCAGGCGCGCCTGCTCGAGCAGCAGCTGCGCAAACTCTCGATCCCCTACCTGCTGACCGGCGGGCAGTCGTTCTTCGAGCGCGCCGAGGTCAAGGACGCCATGGCCTACCTGCGGCTGATGGCCAACCCCTCGGACGACGCCGCGCTGCTGCGCATCATCAACACCCCGCGGCGCGGTATCGGCCCGACCACGCTCGAACGCCTCGGGCAGATCGCCCGCGAACGCCACACGCATCTGGCCGAGGCGGCCCGCTCGATCACCGCCGAGCAACGCCTCGACAATCGCGTGCATCACCAGCTGCTGCAGTTCCTCGACTGGCTCGAGGCCACGCGACGGCGCATGGACGAGGAGCCGGCGGCCGATGCCATGCGCGCCCTGCTCGAGGAGATCGACTACTTCGGCTACCTGCGCGAGCAGGAGAATACCGCCAAGGCCGCCGAACGGCGCTGGGCCAACCTCCAGGACTGGCTCGAATGGACCGATCGCATCGGCACCGACAACGAGTCCGGGGAGACGCTGTCGCTGACCGAGCTGGTGCAGAAGATGAGCCTCTTGGGCATCCTCGAGCAGAAGACCCGCGACCAGGACGACGATGCCGTGCGCCTGCTGACCCTGCACGCGGCCAAGGGTCTGGAGTTCCCGCATGTCTACCTCTCGGGCATGGAGGAGGATCTCCTCCCGCACCAGGACTGCCAGGAGGACGACCGGCTGGCCGAGGAACGGCGCCTGTGCTTTGTCGGTATCACCCGCGCCCAGAGGAGCCTCACCTTCACCCTGACCAAGCGTCGCCGACGCTACGGACAGTGGCGCGACGTCCAGCCCAGCCGCTTCCTCGAGGAGATCGAGACCGAGCTGTTGCGCTGGGAAGGCGTCGGCGTGCAGAAGAGCGAGGAAGAAAACCGCGCCACCGCTGCCGAGGCCATGAGTGCGATCCGTGCGATGCTGGGCAAAGCGGACAACTCCTGAAAGGCACTCAGATAAACAGCATTAATCCGGGATTACCCCGAGAAGCCCAGTTTGCGAATAGTTTGCTAAGCTCGCAGACGCTCCACGCCCCGCCACCCGGCGTCGGCAGCCGGTTTTCGCCAGCGACAAGGATCGACCGATACCGATGGCCCAACACGCAGAGACATCCCAGACCAAGCGCCCCTGGCTGTTCCGCCTGATCCTGCCGCTGGTGATCGTCGGAGTGGCGATCGCGGCATTCATGGCCCTCAAGGCCAGTCGCCCCGAACCGCCACGCGCCGCCCCGGAGGAACGCGCATGGCTGATCGATACCCAGGTAGTCGAGCCGAGCCGCCGCCATCCGGTACTCACCCTCTACGGCGAAGTGACCAACCCCGACCGGCTGACGGTGCGCGCGCCGCTTTCGGCGCGGGTCGAGACCGTCCCGGTCGAGAACGGCGCCAGCGTCGACAAAGGCACCCTCCTGGTCGCGCTCGACTCGCGCGACTTCCAGCCGGTGCTCGACCGGGCCCGGGCCAACCTCGCCGATCTCGAGGCCCAGATCCGGCAGGCCGAGGCCAGCCACGAGACCGATCGGGCAGCGCTGGCCCTGGAGCGGGAAATCGTGGCGAACGCGGAAACCGCGCTGGCCCGCAATCGTGACCTGCGCCAGCGGAACCTCGCCTCGCAGGCCGATGTCGACGCCGCTCGCGATGCCCTGAGCCAGGCCCGCCTGTCGCTGAATACCCGCCGCGAACGGCTGGCCACCTTCGATGCCCGCCTGGCCGGCCTCGAGGCCCGCCGCGATGCCGCTGCCGCCGACGTCGCCGCCGCCAGACGCGATCTCGATCGCGCGCAAGTGACCGCCCCCGCCGACGGACTGGTCGGACCGGTGGAGGTGACCGCCGGCGCCCTGGTCAATACCAATGCCGCCCTGCTGGACTTCTTCCCCTGGGCCGGCTTCGAGCTGCGGGCCCTGATTCCCGGCAGCCGGGTGGGCACGATCAGTGCTGCCTTGACCGACGGCAATGCGCCCGAGGCCCGGGTGCGCGAGAACGGTCTCGCCCTGCGCCTGGCCCGGCTGGCCGGCGAGGCGAGTGGCGAAGGGATGACCGGGCTGTTCGAGTTCACCGCGACCAACCACTCGCTGCGGGTGGGCCAGGTGCTCACCGTCGAGCTCGAACTGCCCGCAGTCGACGATGCCGTCGCCATTCCGCGCAGCGCGCTGTACGGCAACGATCATCTCTACCGCATACGGGACGGCCGCCTCGAACGGGTGCGCATCGAGCGCCTCGGCGCGGCCGCCGACACGGACGAGACCGGGCAAGGCCAGTTGCTGGTGCGCGCCCCGGGACTGTCCGCCGGTGACCGTATCGCGACCACCCAGCTGCCCAACGCCGTCGACGGACTCAAGGTCCGCTGGCAGGACGGGGCGAGCGAGACCGCGGCCGAATGAGCACCGAGGCCACCCCGGGTCTGCTGGAACGCTTCGCCCGTCACCGGGTCGCCCCCCACCTGGTGATGCTGCTGATGGTCCTCGGCGGGCTGTTCGCGCTGTCGCGGATGAACATCCAGTTCTTCCCCAACTTCGCCGTTGACGTGGTCGGCGTCTCGGTGGTCTGGACCGGCGCCTCGGCCGAGGACATCGAACGCGGCATCACCGAGCCGCTCGAGGAACGGCTGCGCTCGGTGCCCAACGTGAACACCATGACCTCGACCTCGGCGCAGGGCATTTCCAACATCACGATCGAGTTCCGCCAGGGCACCGACCCGGTGCTGGCACTCAACGACGTGCGCGAACAGGTCGACACCTTCCGCAACTTCCCCGCCGACGCCGAGACACCGCAGATCAGCCGCGTGCCCAAGTTCGACCCGGTCGGACGGCTGCTGGTCTACGGCGATGTCGACCGCGAGGCGCTCCGCCAGTGGGTCGACCGCTTCGAGCGCCAGCTGATCGACCGCGGCATCGACCGCATCGAGGTCAACGGCCTGCCCGAGCAGCGCATCGCCATCGAGGTGCCGTCGGCCACGCTGGTCCAGCTGGGACAATCGCTGCCGCAACTCTCCGACACGGTCGACGCCCTGTCGCGCGACGTGCCGGCCGGCGAGTTCGGCAGCGCCGACGGCGGCCGTGAATTGCGCGCGGTCGAACAGCGTCGCCGGCCGATCGAGTTCGCCGACCTGTCGGTGGTCAGTACCCCGCAGGTGCGACTCGACCTTGAGCAGATCGCGCGGATCATCCAGGAACCGCGCCGCGACTCGCTGCTGATGCGCCACGAGGGTCAGCCGGCGGCCGAGCTGGTGCTGCAGCGTGCCCAGCACGGTGACAGCCTCGAGTCGGCCGAGGCACTGCAGCAATGGATCGACGACACCCGCCCCACCCTGCCGCCGCATCTCAACCTCAAGGCCTACGACCAGTCCTGGCAGCTGATCCGCGACCGCATCAACCTGCTGGTCACCAACGGCTTCGGCGGCCTGGTGCTGGTGCTGGTGCTGCTGTACCTGTTCCTCCCCGGGCGGGTGGCCTTCTGGGTGGCCGCGGGCATTCCGGCGGCGTTTCTCGCCGCGCTGGCTATCCTGTGGCTGATCGGCGGTTCGATCAACATGATCTCGCTGTTCGCCCTGATCATGGCCCTGGGCGTGATCGTCGACGACGCCATCGTCGTCGGCGAGGACGCCGATGCGCACTTCCGTGCCGGCGAACCGGCGTTGTCCGCCTCGCAGGGCGCGGCCCGGCGCATGTTCTGGCCGGTGATGGCCTCGTCGCTGACCACCATCGCCGCGTTCATGCCACTGCTGGTCGTCGGCGGCACCATCGGCCAGATCCTGCGTGACATCCCGGTGGTGATGATCTGCGTGATCGCCGCCTCGCTGGTCGAGGCATTCCTGGTCCTGCCGGGCCACCTGCGCGGCGCATTCAGCGGCCACGGTGCCAGGGGGGAAGCGGAGGCGAAAAAGCCCGGTCCCTTTGCCCGTTTCCGCGCCGGCTTCGACCGCGGCTTCGATCATTTCCGCGATCACCATTTCCGTCGCGCGGTGCGCTTCGCGATCGGCAACCGGGCCGTGACGCTGGCGACCGCCGTGGCGACCGTGATCCTCGCCGTGGGCCTGCTGGCCGGCGGGCGGATCGGCTTCACCTTCTTCCCCACCCCGGAGTCGCAGATCGTCTATGCCAATGCCACCTTCGTCGCCGGCACCGACCGCGAGCGGATGCAGGCATTCATGGCCGAGCTCGAGGACGGCCTGGTCCGGGCCGAGGAGGAACTGGGCGAACCGCTGATCCAGACCGCCATCACGCGTCTGGGCAGCACCATCGGCGCGCAGAGCAGCACCCAGGGGGATCAGCTCGGCTCGATGCTGGTCGAGCTGGTGCCCCCGGACGACCGCGAGACCCGCAACGCCGAGTTCATCCGCAGCTGGAAGGAGAACACCAACGTGCCGCCCGGCATGGAGAACTTCTCGATCAGCTCGCGTCAGGGCGGGCCACCGGGGGCCGACCTGACCGTGCGCCTCAAGGGCGGCAGCACCGACGACCTCAAGGCCGCGGCCGTGTCGCTGGCTGAAACCCTGAAGAGCCTGCCCGGCGTGGTCGACGTCAGCGACGACCTGCCCTACGGGCGCCAGCAGATCACCTTCTCGGTCAACGCCCAGGGGCGCGCGCTCGGCCTGACCACCGCGGAGGTCGGTCGCCAGTTGCGGGCCGCCTACGACGGCGCCCTGAGCCAGATCTTCCAGTCGGGCCCTGACGAGGTCGAGGTACGCCTCCTGCTGCCGCGCGCGGAGCGCCGGCAGATCGGCTCGCTGGACGACATCAGCCTGCGCACCGACGACGGCACGTTCGTGCCAATCCGCCAGGTGGTCGACTTCGGCTCGCAGCGCGGTTTCGAGGCGATCCGCCACGCCGAGGGCAAGCGCGCCGTGGAGGTCTCCGCCGAGATCAACCGCAGTCTCACCAGCGCCGAGACGCTCAAGGCGGCACTGGAGTCCGACACGCTGCCGAGCCTGACCAGCCGCTTCGGCCTCGACTACAGCTTCGAGGGGCGTCAGGCCGACCAGCGCGAGACCATGGCCGACATGAAGTTCGGCCTCTACCTGGGCCTGGCGCTGATGTACGTGGTGCTGGTGTGGGTGTTCTCGGCCTGGACCATGCCGTTCATCGTCATGACCGTGATCCCGTTCGGCCTGGTGGGGGCGATCGCCGGCCACTGGCTGATGGACATCCAGCTGACCATCCTGTCACTGTTCGGCCTGTTCGGCCTGTCGGGGATCGTGGTCAACAACGCCATCATCCTGGTCGCCTTCTACCGCGACCAGCTCGCCGCCGGTCTCGCCCCGGACGATGCGCTCGAACAGGCCGCCGTCAAGCGGCTGCGCGCGGTGATGCTCACCTCGCTGACCACCATCGGCGGGCTGACGCCGTTGCTGTTCGAGACCTCGCTGCAGGCGCAGTTCCTGATCCCGATGGCCACCTCGATCGCCTTCGGGCTCGGTTATTCCACCCTGCTGGTGCTGTTCGTGGTTCCCGCCCTGCTCTCGCTGCGCGAGAGTGTCCACCAGCGCGTCGCACCGGGAACGGCCGCCGCCTGATCGTCCGGACCCGCTACAGGAGCACCAAGAGCTCGCGCACGCCCAGATGGCCCTCGGGTCCGACCCGGTCCTGGCACAGGGCGCTGAACAGCTCGGCGGTCCCCAGCGCATCGACCAGGGCGTGATGGGCATGGTAGCGCGGCAGGTGATAGCGATTGCGCAGCGAGTCCAGCCGCAGCTCGCCCGGACCGTGGTGCAGGTGGCGACGCTCGAAGCCACGCCGCGCCAGCTGCAGGGTGTCGATCACCGGCACGACCGGCACCGCGCCGAAGTGTCGCCGGCAGGCCGCCCCCAAAAAGGCGATCTCGAAACGGGCGTTGTGCGCCACCAGCACCCGCCCGGCCAGCGCATCCAGCACTTCGGCGAGCACCTCGCGCTCGGGGCGACCGGTCGCGGCGTGATCGTCGGTGATGCGGTGGATCACCGCACTGGCCTCGGGGATCGCCATCTCGGGGCGGATCAGGTCGTGCTCGGCGGCGCCGAGGTCGATGCTGGGCCCCCTCATCACCACCCAGCCGGCACTCAGCAGCCGATCGGCGCGCGGGTCGAGACCGGTGGTCTCGAAATCGAGCACCACGTACTCGGCCTCGGTCCAGTCGGCATCAAGATCCGGCACCGGACCGTCGAGCAGCTCGGCCAGGGCCGATCCGCCCTCGGCACGGGCGAGCTGGCGCCGGCGACGCCAGGAAAGCCAGGTCCGGTGCGGGAACCACGACAGGCGGACCAGCGCCATTTCAGCGCGTCCCGGTGACGTCGAAGTGCGCCTTGAGCCAGCGCTGGTGATCGTCGATCACGCGGAAGGCGTCGCGCAGGTGATCGCGCTCCAGCCCCGACAACGCACCGGGGTCGAGGCGGTTGTCGAGCGGCTCGCCACGGCGTACCTGCCCGGCCTGATGCCGGGCACGCAGCACGTAGAAGAACCGCCACGCATCCACCAGCTCGCCGGCCGCCCCGCTCGACAGTCCGCCCGCGCGGGCGGCCGCCTCCAGCCGCCGCACCGTGTGCAGCTCCGGCAGCCCCTGCGCCACCGCGTGCAGCCGGGCAATGTCGGCGATCGGCAACAGCCCGTAATGCTTGAGATCGAGACGCTCGTCGTGCTGCTCGTCGTCGACCACCACCAGTCGGCGGAAGAACCCCAGCGGCATGCGCACGGCCAGCGCGTTGTGCGCCAGCGCCCGCTGGAAGACGGTGTTCTTGCGGGCGCGAGGCCGCACCTCCGTCCAGAGAGACTCGAGCAGGTCCGCGCGACCGGCAACCACCCGCATGTCGAGGAAGTTGGTGGCCAGCATCACCGAGTGCGGCTCGGGCTGGTCGATCCAGTCGCGAAACAGCGCCTGCCAGCCGCTCACGGACCGACGCCAGTCGGTGGTGGTCGCCATGGTCTCGCCCGGACAGGGCTCGAGTCCCGCGCCGGCCAGGCCGTCGCTGACGAACTGCGCCATCCGGGCGAACCACTCGCCATGCTGCTCGGGCTGGAAGGCATCGTCGAGGATCAGGGCGCTGTCCTGGTCGGTCAGCGCGGTCTGCTCGCGCCGGCCCTGGCTGCCCAGCGCCGCCCAGGCCCAGGCGACCGGCGCCGGGCCGAGTTCGGCCTCGGCCAGCTCGGTCAGCCGGCGGGTCATGGCATCGGTGACCGTTACCATCGCCTCGCCCAGCGGCTCGGCATCCGCACCCATGCCGACCAGTTGCAGCTCGAGATCCGGCAGTCGCGCGCCGACGCGGGCGACCGCCTCGACGTCCTCGGCGGCCAGCGCATCGCGCACCAGGTGCACGGCATGCGTGCCCTGGTGGCGCAGCAGATCGGAGGTGGAGAGGATCCCGACCAGCTCGCCGTTCTCCTCGCAGACCGGCAGGTGGTGGATGTTGTGACGCGAGAACTTGAGCGAGGCCTCGAAGGCCGGTGCCTCGGGGGCGATGGTGATCAGATCCTCGGTCATGATCGCGCGCAGCGGCTCGTCGACCGACAGGCCGGCGGCCACGCAGCGCCGGCGCAGGTCGCGATCGGTGACCAGCCCGACCAGCCGGCCGTCCTCGACCAGCAGCAGCGCGGAGACCTGCGTCTCGCTCATCCGTTCGGCACCGGCACGGATGGTGGTCTCGGGACCGGCGCTGACCGGGTCGCGGCGCAACAGCGAGCCGACCGTGGTCGCCATCAGCGCCTCGGCACGTCCGCCCTGCGCCAGTTCGGCCAGCGCCCGTTCGAGCCGTTCGCGACGCGAGCGCTCGAACCGCCAGGCGAAGGCCGGGTAGTCGGCCATCAACGACTCGAACACCGACTCGGGCAGGTGATAGAACAGGCTGTCCTCGACCACGGCCAGTTGCGCTTGCTCGTCGCCCGCCGGCCCGGTGGCCAGGTACAGGTCGCCCTCGCCGAGTTTCTCCTGCAGCGCGCCTTGCGAATCGCGCACCGTCAGCGCCCCGCTGCGCACGATCCACAGGCCGGGGCCGGCGTCTTCCGGCGGAAAGGGCCGGCCGCGGCGCAGGTAGCGGACCGTCAGCCGCCTGGGCAGCACCTCGAGCGAGGCGGCGGGCAGTTCGGCGAAGGCCGGCACCCCGGCGATGAAATCGCGTATTTCCCAGAGTTCGGCGGCCATGTCTCGGCTCCTTGCCGTGATGATCTGCGCCGGGCGCGGCGGCTCAGCGCTGGTAGTAGTCCCGGTACCACTCGACGAAGCGGGCCACGCCCTCCTCGACCGGCGTGCTGGGCGCGTAGCCCACGTCGTTCTTGAGGTCCTCGACGTCGGCATAGGTATCGGGCACGTCGCCCGGCTGCATCGGCAGCAGGTTGAGCTCGGCCTTCTTGCCGGTGGCCTCTTCGATCAGCTCGATGTAGCGCAACAGCTCGACTGGGCGGTGACTGCCGATGTTGTACACCCGCCAGGGGGCGAACGAGGTGCCCGAATCGGGGTCGGCCGCGCTCCAGTCGGGGTTGGGGGCGGCGACGTGGTCGAGCGTGCGGATCACGCCCTCGACGATGTCGTCGATGTAGGTGAAGTCGCGCCGATGATGACCGTAGTTGTAGACGTCGATCGGCTCGCCCGCGAGGATGTTTTTCGTGAACTTGAACAGCGCCATGTCCGGCCGTCCCCACGGCCCGTAGACGGTGAAGAAGCGCAGGCCGGTGGTGGGCAGATCGTAGAGCGAGGCGTAGGTGTGCGCCATCAGCTCGTTGGCCTTCTTGGTGGCGGCGTACAACGACAGCGGATGGTCGACGTTGTGGTGCACGGAAAACGGCATCTCGCTGTTCGCGCCGTAGACCGAGCTCGACGAGGCGTACACCAGGTGATCGACGCGATTGTGCCGGCAGCCCTCGAGGAGGTTGGTGAAGCCCACCAGGTTGCTGTCGATGTAGGCATGCGGATTCTCGATCGAGTAGCGCACCCCCGCCTGGGCGGCCAGGTGCACCACGCGGTCGGGCTTGATCCGCTCGAACAGGGCGGCCACGCCCTCGCGGTCGGCGACGTCGAGCTTCTCGAAGGAAAAGCCGGGCTGGTCGGTCAGGCGGGCCAGGCGCGCCTCCTTGAGACTGACCTCGTAGTAGTCGTTGAGGTTGTCCAGGCCGACGACCGTGTCGCCGCGCTCGAGCAGTCGCGCCGACAGCGACGAGCCGATGAAACCGGCCGCGCCGGTAACCAGTATCCGCATGCGTTCTCCCTTGAAATCGTCCGGTGGCCCGCGGATCGCGGGCTCGCCACCCGGGGTCGATTATGCCTGCCGCACCCGGCCCCTCCAACCGCGCTCACGACCCCGGCCGAATCCTTGCTCGCAATGACCGGGTCGGGGCCACCCCCAAGGCTGGAAGACAAAAATTTTTTTCCACGCCTGGGGATTTGTTGATGGCCTGGATGCCCCCGTGCCGAACATCCGAGCGGGAATGCGGACTTGCCGCGTCTGTCCACGAGTTTATCCACAGATTTTTCACGGCTTGCCCAGATGCTTCCCCCAGACCATTCACCAACTCATCCACATCATATAGTGGTGTTGACGGAATCGGCCCACAGTATTTGCGATTTTCCGAGTTGACTTTGTTCGGACAGCGACCACAATCAAGGCTCTCGACAGGCCATTCGGCGAGCAGTCGCCCACAGCCTGTCGCGTCCCGTAAAAGCCGCCATGCGCGGCTTGCGGGGCGATCGAACAAGGGCCGGTGACAACGGCCCACGCGTCCCGGCAACCGGGGCGTCAGGGAACAAACCGAAGTCAAAGGGAACGCGCGCCCCGCAAGGGCCAGCAACACGAACAAACAGGACGGATCAGCAGCATGAGTACCAGTCAGACAGTCGAGACCCCCACGCAGGCCTACCACGAGAGCTCGGGCAACACCCCCAGCGGCATCGAGAACGCCGCCGCCACCCCGGGCCAGGTCCGTGTCATTCGCCGTAACGGCAAGCTGACCGCCTACGATCCGTCCAAGATCAAGGTCGCCATGACCAAGGCCTTCCTCGCCGTCGAGGGCGGCGGCGCCGCGGCCTCCCAGCGCGTCCACGAGTCGGTCGAGTCGCTGGTCTCGCTGATCGACCAGGCACTCAAGCGTCGCCTGCCGGGCGGCGGCACCGTCCACATCGAGGACATCCAGGACCAGGTCGAGCTGGCGCTGATGCGCGAGGGCCACCACAAGGTCGCCCGTGCCTACGTCCTCTACCGCGAGCAGCAGGCGCAGAAGCGTGCCGCGGAGATGGAGGAAGAGGCCGAGGAGGCCACCGAGCAGGCGGCCATCAACGTCACCCGCTTTGATGGCACCGTCGAACCGCTGGACACCGCCCGCCTGAGCCGCCTGGTCGAGGAGGCCTGCGCGAACCTCGAGAGCGTCGATGCCCAGCGCATCGTCGACGAGACCATCCGCAACCTCTACGACGGCGTCGCCGACCACGAGGTGAGCACCGCGCTGGTGATGAGCGCGCGCACCCTGATCGAGATCGACCCGGCCTACTCCCAGGTCGCCGCGCGGCTGCTGCTCGACTCCATGCGCACCGAGGCGCTGCGCTTCGTGCACAACCCGGTCACCACCTGCACCCAGTCCGAGATGGCCGCCATCTACCCGGACTACTTCAAGGAGTACATCAAGGTGGGCGTCGAGCACGAGCTGCTCGACCCGACCCTGCAGCAGTACGATCTGGACAAGCTGGGTGCCGCGCTCGACCACGAGCGTGACCTGCAGTTCACCTACCTCGGCCTGCAGACGCTCTACGACCGCTACTTCCTGCACCACGACGACGTGCGCTTCGAGCTGCCGCAGGCGTTCTTCATGCGCGTCGCCATGGGTCTGGCGATCAACGAGATCGACCGCGAGGAGCGCGCGATCGAGTTCTACCGCCTGCTGTCGTCGTTCGACTTCATGTCCTCGACGCCGACGCTGTTCAACTCCGGCACCCTGCGCCCGCAGCTCTCCAGCTGCTATCTCACCACCGTGCCGGACCACCTCGACGGCATCTACGGCTCGATCCGCGACAACGCCCTGCTCTCCAAGTTCGCCGGCGGGCTGGGCAACGACTGGACCCGCGTCCGGGCGCTGGGCAGCCACATCAAGGGCACCAACGGCAAGAGCCAAGGCGTCGTGCCGTTCCTCAAGGTGGCCAACGACACCGCCGTGGCGGTCAACCAGGGCGGCAAGCGCAAGGGCGCGGTCTGTGCCTACCTCGAGACCTGGCACCTCGACATCGAGGAATTCCTGGACCTGCGCAAGAACACCGGTGACGACCGCCGCCGCACCCACGACATGAACACCGCCAACTGGGTACCGGACCTGTTCATGAAGCGCGTCGCCGAGGAAGGCGAGTGGACCCTGTTCTCGCCCTACGACGTGCCGGACCTGCACGACCTGTCCGGCCAGGCGTTCGAGAAGGCCTACCTCCAGTACGAGGAGAAGGTCGATCGCGGCGAGATCAAGAACTTCCGCAAGGTCTCGGCCGTGAACCTGTGGCGCCGCATGCTCTCGATGCTGTTCGAGACCGGTCACCCGTGGGTCACCTTCAAGGACCCCTGCAACCTGCGCTACACCAACCAGCACGCCGGCGTGGTGCACAGCTCCAACCTCTGCACCGAGATCACCCTGCACACCAACGACGGCGAGATCGCCGTGTGCAACCTGGGCTCGGTCAACCTGGCGCAGCACGTCACCGAGGACGGCATCGACGAGGCGAAGGTCGAGCGCACCATCAAGACCGCGATGCGCATGCTCGACAACGTGATCGAGTACAACTACTACTCGGTCCCGCAGGCGCGCAATTCCAACCTGCGCCACCGCCCGGTGGGCCTCGGCATCATGGGTTTCCAGGATGCCCTCTACAAGCAGAAGCTCGCCTACGGCTCCGACGAGGCGGTCGAGTTCGCCGACCGCTCCATGGAGACGGTCAGCTACCACGCGATCTCCGCCTCCAGTGATCTCGCCGCCGAGCGTGGCCGCTACGCCAGCTACGAGGGCTCGCTGTGGAGCCGCGGCATCCTGCCGATCGACTCGATCGAGCTGCTGGCCGAGTCCCGCGGTGACTACCTCGACATGAACCGCGACCAGACCCTGGACTGGAACGCCCTGCGCAAGAAGATCAAGAAACAGGGCATGCGCAACTCCAACACCATGGCGATCGCGCCGACGGCGACCATCTCGAACATCTGCGGCGTCTCGCAGTCGATCGAGCCGACCTTCGAGAACCTGTTCGTCAAGTCGAACCTCTCGGGCGAGTTCACCGTGGTCAACCCGTACCTGGTCCGCGATCTCAAGGATCTGGGCCTGTGGGACGAGGTCATGGTCAACGATCTCAAGTACTTCGACGGCTCCGTGCAGGCGATCGACCGCGTGCCGGACGAGCTCAAGAAGCTCTACGCCACCGCCTTCGAGGTCGACCCGCGCTGGCTGATCGAGGCCGGTTCGCGCCGCCAGAAGTGGATCGACCAGGCCCAGTCGCTGAACCTGTACATGGCCGAGCCCTCGGGCCCGAAGATCGACAACATGTACAAGCTCGCGTGGGTCCGCGGTCTCAAGACCACCTACTACCTGCGCGCCGCCTCCAAGACGCGGATCGAGAAGACCACGATGAACAAGCTCGACGGCAAGCTGCGCGGCGTCTCCGCCGAGCCGACCGCCCCGAAGGCCTGCTCCATCGACGATCCCGAGTGCGAGGCCTGCCAGTAAGGGCGGCCCGCCAGGCAAACCGATTTGACGTGATTACCGCCGGGCAGCCGCCCTGCCCGGCCCGGTGAACCCACCGGAGAGAACAAGGAGAACGACATGCTCGATTGGAACGATCCGCTGAAGCAAGGCAACGACAACCCGCAACCGGCCCAGCAGCCGTCGCACGATGCGGCCAACGTGATGCCCGCGTCCTACGACGACGGCCTCGTGCACGAGCCGGAGCAGCACTTCGACCCGTCCGCCGCCGAAGGCGCCGACCAGACCGGTCTGGGCGGCATCGAGACCAACGCCGGGCGCGTCGACGTCTCGGAAAAGCGCATCATCAACGCCAAGGCCGACGTCAACCAGCTCCTGCCGCTCAAGTACCAGTGGGCCTGGGAAAAGTACCTCGCCGGCTGCAACAACCACTGGATGCCCACCGAGGTCTCCATGCAGGCGGACATCGCCCTGTGGAAGAGCCGCGACGGCCTGACCGAAGACGAGCGCTACATGGTGATGCGCAACCTCGGCTTCTTCGCCACCGCGGAGAGCCTGGTCGCCAACAACATCGTGCTGGCCGTCTACGAGCAGGTCACCAACCCCGAGTGCCGCCAGTACCTGCTGCGCCAGGCCTTCGAGGAAGCGGTGCACACCCACACCTTCCAGTACATCGTCGACAGCCTCGGTCTTGCCGAGGGCGAGTTGTTCAACATGTACCGCGAAGTGCCGTCGATCACCGCCAAGGACTCCTGGGCACTCAAGTACACCCAGGACCTGTCCGCCGGCACCTTCGACACCTCCACCCAGGAAGGCGCGCAGAACTTCCTGCGTGACCTGGTCGCCTTCTACGTGGTCTTCGAGGGCATGTGGTTCTACACCGGCTTCGCGCAGATCCTGAGCCTCGGCCGTCGCAACAAGATGACCGGCATCGCCGAGCAGTACCAGTACATCATGCGCGACGAGTCCATCCACCTGAACTTCGGCATCGACCTGATCAACCAGATCAAGATCGAGAACCCGGAGCTGTGGGGCGAGGCCTTCCAGCACGAAGTGCACGAGATGCTGCGCGAAGCCTGCGAACTCGAGATCGACTACGCCCGCGACACCATGCCGAACGGCCTCTTGGGCCTGAACGCGGAGATGTGCGAGGAGTACATGCACTTCATCACCAACCGCCGCTGCAGCCAGATCGGCCTGGCCGAGCTCTACCCGGGCGCGACCAACCCGTTCCCGTGGATGAGCGAGGTGGTCGACCTGAAGAAGGAGAAGAACTTCTTCGAGACTCGGGTGACCGATTATCAGACTGGGGGCGCCCTCACCTGGTAAGACCTAGAGGCCAACTGGCTTAACGATAACGCCCCGTAAATTCAAACAACGGGGCGTTATTTTTTTAATTAAAAAAATACTCTAACGCCTCTGTGGCTCATCATATGAAAACCAACATGGAAAAATACAAAAAAGACTGCAATCGCCTCATGGAAGAAGGAGAAAGATTAAGGCTATCTTTTCTAAGCAAGATATATGGCGATGATTTCAAAGAAGCCATTAAGCAGAACTTCGATGGCGACATTCAAAAAACGGAAAAATACATAAAGGACCTTCCTGATTTTAAACACTCGTACCAAGCGTGGTACTCCGAATCACTTCGATTAATAAAACAACTTCTCCCTGATCGATATCAAGATTTCATCAGGCTATATGAAAAACCCAAAAATAGAAAAGAGGTAACCTTTGAGAGCTATCGCATAGAGGATGCTTTGCAGGGGTTGCAGACAAAGAGAGGAATCGATGTTATTGCAAGCGCTGAATCAGCATTCCCGCACCTGGAACAACAAATAGCCATTTTGTCGGCAGTACAAAATCGTTTTGAAAGCTCCCTATTTGATATCAAACAGCTTGTGCAAGCAGATCTCTTCGACAGCGAAATCGAGGCAGCCAGAGAGCTTCTAAAGAATGGCTTCTCTAGAGGCGCTGGCGCAATATCGGGCGTGGTCCTGGAAAAGCACCTCTCTCAAGTATGCGAAAACCACAACATATCGATCAAAAAGAAACATCCGACGATATCTGATTTTAACGATAAGCTTAAGCAAGCAGATGTCATTGACGTTCCTCAGTGGCGTTTCCACCAACATCTGGCCGATATCCGAAACCTCTGCGGCCACAACAAAAAATCCGAACCTTCAACTGATCAAGTAGAAGACCTGATTGACGGGGTCGAAAAAGTGACGAAAACTCTTTACTGAGCAATAAGCTGAGCGCTTCTTCAGCTCTTCATCAATGGAAAAGCGGAGATCGGCCAACAGGTATCAAAAGCGCATCTGTGATTTCGCACGCATCCAGCGCAAGTACTAATCACCACCCCACCCCGCTAGGCGCGCGAGGCACTTTCTCTTGCTTGCCCAAGAGAAAGTGCCCAAAGAGAACGGCACCCCTCGCCTTGGCCCTACGGGCTTCCCTCCCGTCCGGGGTGCCGCGGACGGGTCGGTTCGCCGCGACTCCCTGTCGCGGCGAACCTCGGCGCTACGTCCATGTAGCGCCGACCCTGCGGCACCCCGGCCGCTCGGCAAGGGCGAAGGGGACTTCCGAGCCTGATGACTCGGTGCCACTAAGAATTCGCTTGGTGCGGCTTCTTACTGGGCACGCGCCGGCGGCGCGTTTCGCGAGCGGGGCTCGCTCCCACAGGGGATCGGTTGGTTGTGGGAGCGGTCCTTGACCGCGAAAGCCGCTGTGCGGCTGTCCTGCGCGCGGGCGGGCAAAAATGCCATCTCCTCACCTAGAGATTCGCGGCTGGCACCCCCCGGGGCCCCCTGTGCCTTGCCTCGTCAGCGATGGCTTGCCGGGCCTGGGCGGCATGGACGCCGCCCAGAGGTTCGCCGCGACAGGACGTCGCGTCGAACCGGGCCCGACAGCAAGCCAACGCTGACGAGGGAAGCCCGAAGGGCCAAGGCAGCGGGGTGTCCTTGTCTTTGGGCACTTTCTATTGGACAAGCAATAGAAAGTGCCTCGGGCGTCGGCAACACGTCTCACCGCAAGTCGCCAAACGTTACAAACGCCCGAAACCCCAACCACCTCCACACCAAGGCGCCCCACCCCCGGCCTCACAGTCGCGTAACGCTTGCGCCAACATATGCCACCCGGCATGCTTCATACCCACGGATCAGACGGTTACACAGGACGTAGCCGACACTGATCCATCTTCAGGACGAAAGACAGGACAAGGAGATGTCCAATGTGGATGCTAACCGGCGTCATCACGCTGATCGGCATGACGTGGTACATGATTCGCTCGCGACGCGAGGACCGCTGGCCCGTCACGCGCATCTCGACCCGCGATTTCCGCACCGGCAAACACCTCGGCACACCACCGCCGGGCTCCCTCTACGATTACAGGGATCGTCGATACCTCGCCCCGATCCAGCGAATCGGCTACGACGCCGCGCCCCAAATCCAAGTGCGCATCAAGCGCAAACGCTGGTGGGATCGCCTCTTCACGACCGTGGGCATCTCGGTCGCCTGCCGAACCGGCAACCCGGCATTCGATCGGGCCTTTTATCTGGTCACCGATGCCGCACCGGTCTGCCGGGCCCTCAATCTCTGCCCGCAGACCCAGCAACAGATACTTGAACTCAAGGGGCGGTGCGAGCAACAGGACCTCCGATTCCGTCAAGTACGCATCCGTCGGGGTCGGGTCTGGCTGGAAGTCGTTGCCCGCAAGCGCAAGCTGGCACCACGTGGGGTGGATCTGGCCCAATCCTTCGTGCCCCACCTGCGCGAGCTTTCAGCCACGATGGATGCAGAGATTCCTGAGACGGCACTGAACGTGAAGGACCATTTCACCTGGAAGGCCGCTGCCATCGTCGGGGTGAGCTCGGCCACCTTCTTCACGGGCATTTACCTGCTGGGGAAAGAAGTGTTCGTGCCGTCGACGCCCCCGCTCGAAGAGCAACCATTCATCATCGCCTCGCTGATCACCTCGGCGGTAATCGTGGCGTTACTGGTTGTCCTGACGATGACCTGGCTAGGACGAACGTCCCGCACGCACCTGGTATTGATGGAACTCGTATTTATCGGTTCTATCGGCTTTGCCCTGACGAGCTTCACCTTGCTGCGTGAGGCCAATATGGCACTCGATTTTTCCGCCGGCGAACGCCACGTGGTGCAAGTACTGGAGAAACACAGCACTCACGGACGCCACTCAAGTTTCTTTCTGAACCTGGAGCCCTGGGGAGACTTGCAGGACGTCACCACGCTGCGAGTCGGCATATTTCTATACGGCAAGGTGCGGTCGGGCTACCCGGTGGTCATCGAAGAACACCCGGGCGCACTCGGCATACGATGGGTGCGGATAATTCCGCCACGCTTTCGATATGTCGGCGAAACGGCGGATTCGTCATCCAGCGGTACTGCCCAATAATTTTGGGTGGGCCTTACTCGCCATCCCGGTAACAGGCGCCTCGGGACGGGATCACGACAACGTCAGTCGGAACGTGGCCATGCCTCGCCCCGGCATGACACCAATCACCCCCTGCCGTACAATCCCCGCCAAACCAAGGCGTCCCGACGCCTAGAAAGCGGAGAACCTTCAAGTGACCCAATCCAACCGCCCCCGCATCAGCGGCACCCAGTTCATCAACGCCGACATCGCCCCGCGCGAGCGCCTCAGCATGGGCGCCTCCCACCGCGACACGCACTATCCCGTCACCGGTACCGGCGCGGACGCCCCGATCGACGTCCCGGCCAACGAGAGCTGCACGGTCTGCGCCCCGGCCACCCTGCAACTGGCCAAGGACCTGTTCGAGCGCTGGAACGACGCCCTACAGACCGGCGATGCCCGCGAGGTCACGAAACTCTACGCCGAGGACGGCGTGCTGCTGCCGACCGTCTCCAACGTGCCGCGCACCAGCCACGCCGAGATCGAGGACTACTTCGAGCACTTCCTCGAGAAAAAGCCGTTCGGCTTCATCAACACCCGCAACGTCAAGATCGGCTGCAACAAGCTGACCGACGCCGGCACCTACACCTTCCGCGTCACCGACGAGTCGGGCACCAAGGAAGTCCCGGCGCGCTACACCTTCGTCTACGAGAAGCGCGGCGACGACTGGCTGATCGTGCATCACCACTCCTCGATGATGCCGACCGCCTGATCCCCTCCCCTTCGCGCCACCACCCCGGTGGCGCTCGCCGGTCACCCTGACCCGGCGACCCGAATCGGCTAGAGTGGCGGGGAGTCATCCAACGCCCACTCGCACAGCGGTTCGCAGCCCATGAACAAGGTTTCGCTCTTCCTGGGTCGACTGTTCGGTGACGTCGGCACGGTGTTCTACCTCTCCGTGCTGATCATCGGCGGCTTCGTCACGCTCGCCGCCATGTACCCGGACGACGTCGAACGGGTCGCCCAGCAGGTGCTCGACTTCACGGCCAACAAGATGGGCTGGATGTACCTGCTGGCGACCACGGGCTTCTTGCTGTTCGTCCTGTTCCTTGGGCTGTCGAAGTTCGGCAACGTGCGCCTCGGCCCGCCGGATGAGCCGCCGGAGTTCAGCTTCAACAGCTGGCTTGCCATGATCTTCTCCGGTGGCATGGGCGTGGGTCTGGTCTTCTGGGGCGTGGCCGAGCCGGTGATGCACTTCAACGAGCCGCCGATGGGCCTGAGCGAGCCCCGCTCGGCCGAGGCCGCGCAGATCGGCATGCGCTATTCGTTCTTCCACTGGGGCCTGCACCAGTGGGCCAACTTCGCCCTGGTGGGCCTGGCGCTGGCCTATATCCGCTTTCGCCACAACGCCCGCGGCCTGATCTCCGAGACCTTCCGCCCGCTGTTCGGCCGGCACGTCGAGGGTTTCAGCGGCAAGCTGATCGATACGCTCGCGGTGGTCTCGACCATCTTCGGCGTCGCCACCACGCTTGGCCTGGGCGCCCTGCAGATCAACAGCGGTCTCGCCCAGTTCGAGGGCATCGATTACGGCACCAATGCCCAGCTGATGATCATCGCCGGCCTCGCCGTGCTGTTCACGATCTCGGCGATGACGCCGCTGAGCCACGGCATCCGCTTTCTCTCCAATATCAACATGATCGTGGCGGTCGGCCTGTTCCTCTACGTCCTGCTGCTGGGCCCGACCTCGTTCATCTTCCAGGAATTCACCCAGACGGTGGGCGAGTACCTGGGCAACATCATGCAGATGAGCCTGGTGACCACGCCCTACTCCAGCGAGCACTGGGTGCAGCAGTGGACCATGTTCTACTGGGCCTGGGGGCTGTCCTGGGCGCCGTTCGTCGGGTCGTTCATCGCGCGGATCTCGCGCGGGCGGACCATCCGCGAGTTCGTGCTGGGCGTGATGATCGTGCCGGTGGGCCTGTCATTCCTGTGGTTCTCCACCTTCGGCGGCAGCGCGATCTTCCTCGAGCTCAACGAGGGGGTGGGGATTGCCGATGCCGTCGCCCAGGAGGTGCCTGCCGGGCTCTACACCCTGCTCGACCAACTCCCCTGGGGCATGTATGCGGGCATGGCGGCACTGGCCCTGATCAGCATCTTCGTGGTCACCTCCGCCGACTCGGCGACCTTCGTGCTGGGCATGTTCACCTCCAAGGGCGTGCTCAACCCGACACGCTTCGTGCGCGTGCTGTGGGGTTTCCTGCAGCTGGCCATGGCGGTGGTGCTACTGCTCTCCGGCGGTCTGGAGGGCCTGCGGACGGTGTCGATCATCGCCGCCTTCCCCTTCATGATCCTGATGATCCTGATGGCCTTCGCCCTGCACCGGGACCTGACCCAGGAATTCTGGCAGCGCGAAGAGAAGGAACGACTGATCCGCCAGCGCATCGAGAACATGCTGCTGCGGGAATCGGAGCGCGAGGCCGAGCGGGAGGCGGCCGAAGAGGTCCACCCCTCCGCCCCGGACTCGGAGCTCGGGCCGGACGCCCCACACCTCAGCCGGGTCGGCCAGCAGGTTCAGGTGCCCGAGGGCGAAGAAAAGCCCACCGGCCAATGACCGCCAGAAGGCCCGGCCGATGGGCCGGAGAGCCGTTTCCGTTAGCCGGCCCGGTGGCGGATGGCGCGAGCCGGTCGCGCCCCGTCAGGAGCGATGGAAACGGCAGGCCCGGTTGCGCCCACCCTGCTTGGCCTCGTACATGGCCGAGTCGGCCTGCTTGATCAGCGTCTCGTCGTCGATCCGGTTGGCCTGCGGGTAGAAGGTGTAACCGATGCTCGCGGTGACCTGGATCGGCTTGCCCTCGATGATGCGCTCCTCGGCGGCGGTCTCGACCAGCCGGTCGATGATCGGCCGGGCATCGCGCTCGTGGGACACCCCGCCGAGCAGCACCAGGAACTCGTCGCCGGAGATGCGCGCGAGCGTGTCGGTCTCGCGCAGCTGTTCGCTCAGGTCCCGCGCCATCTCGATCAGCAGCTTGTCGCCCATGTCGTGGCCGTACTGGTCGTTGACGCCCTTGAAGCCGTCGAGATCGAGGAACGCCACGGCCAGCATGCCGCCCCGGCGGCGCACCCGCGCCATCTCCTGGCGCAGACGGTCGGCCATCAGCACCCGGTTGGGCAGACCGGTCAGCGGATCGTGGCTGGCGCGGTGCTCGAGTTCGCTCTGGTAGGTCTTGATGTCGGTGATATCGGTGGCCAGCGCGATGTAGTTGCGCGGCTGACCGCCGGCATCGCGCACCAGACTGACCGTCAGGCGCTCGGCGAACAGCTCGCCGTTCTTGTGCCGGTTCCACAGCTCGCCGGACCAGTAGCCGACCGTGCGCAGGCGGTCGCGCATCTGCTGGTAGAAGCGATTGTCCTGACGGCCGGACTGCAGGAACTTGGGCGTGTGGCCGATCACCTCGTCGCGTCGCCAGCCGGTCATCTCGGTGAAGGCGGCATTGACGTCGACGATGCGCGCCTCGAGATCCGTGATCAGGATCGCCTCGCGGGCGTGAACGAACACCGACGCGGCCAGCTGCAGTTCCTGCTCCATCTGCTTGCGCGCGGTGATGTCCTGGTGCGTGCCCCACATGCGCAGCGGCTCGCCGTCGTCGGTCCACTCGAGCACGCGGCCGCGATCGAGTACCCAGATCCAGTGGCCGTCGCGGTGGCGCATGCGCGCCTCGACCTCGTAGTAGTCCCGCTCCTGACGGAAGCATGCCTGCAGGACTTGCTCGGATTTCTCGAGATCCTCGGGGTGGGCGAACGCCATCCAGGTCTCGATGGTGGTGGGCTGCAGGTCGGCCAGCTGGTAGCCGATCATCTCCGCCCAGCGCTCGTTGAACACCGTCTCGCCGGTCTGGATGTTCCACTCCCAGGTGCCGACGTTGGTGCCCTCGATGACGTTGTTCAGGCGCTCCCGTTCGTTGTTGAGGGCCTTTTCGGCCCGGTCACGCTCGGTAATGTCGTGAACGATCACGAACATCCGCTCGCCGTCGTGCGGATCCTCGAGCGGCGTGACGTGCACTTCCACCCGACGCAACTCGCCGTCGCGCAGACGGTGGGTGTGCAGATGGCAGCCCGCCTTCCGGCGTTTGTCATGGAAGATTGCGTCGTAGTGACGGCAGTGGCTCGCCCACAGGTCCCTGACGGGACGCCCCTTGAGTTCCTCTCGCGGCCAGCCGTAGTACGTGGCGGCCGCCTCGTTGGCGTCCACGATCAGGTCCGTGTCGGTATCGATCAGGAGCATGACCGAGGCGTTGTCCTCGAAGAAGCATCGAAACCGTTCTTCGCTGCGACGCAACGCGACGTTTCGCAGCAGCAGCGCCACGGACAGGGCGGCCACCACAAGGATGAACACACCGGAGACGATGGCAAGCACGCGGTGCTGCTGCCAGATGTCGGCGATGGTGATCTCGGGCCGGGCGTCGAACGGCGGCAGGCCCAGGCGGCGAGTCATCTCCTCGACCGGTGCGTAGTCGCCGGGCGGGCCGAACCCGGCGATGCCGGAGAGCATTGCCGCCGGGTCGCCTGGGTCGAGCGAGAACAGCGCCGCCCCGATGCGTCGCTCCAGGTCCGCCCCCATGTGCTGCATGGTCACCATGGGCCACTCCGGGTAAAGCCGCGTGGATACCTGGAATGGGTAACTGCCCATCGACTGTGGATGGACCACGCGCAGCTGCTCGATATGCCGGGCGCCGAGCTTGCGCAGGCTTTCCAGCACCCCGGTACGGATGAAGCCCACATCGGCTCTGCCGTTGAGCACCGCCTCGATCACGGCATCATGGGTGCCGACGAAATCGAAATTCGCCTCCTCGCGCAGGTCGATGCCGGAATCGAATACCTCGTACAGCGGCGCACGATAACCGCCCAGAAAGCGCGTTCCGGGCGCGGCGATGGTCGTGCCGACCAGATCCTCGAACGTCTCGATGTCGTCGCGATCCTGCCGCGTGACGATCACCCCGCCCAGGCTGCGCGTGATGGTGCCGTCGTGGCGGGCGACCAGCGTGGAGAGCACGCCGGAAAGCGTGTTCTCCGAGCGGACCATGATGTAGTGGGTCGGATTGGTCAGCAGCAGGTCGACCTGGTTACGCCGGATCGCCAGGTCGAGCTCGTCCGGAGGCAGGACCGCCAGGCGAAAGCGTACCCCCTCGACCGAGTCGTTGAGGTAGTCGACCAGCGGCTGAAAACGCTGCTCCATGATCGGGGTCGGGCGCATGCCGAACACCCCCACGGTGACCTCGTTCTCCGTCAGGGCCGCCTGGGCCGAGCCGACCCAAGACAATAGGGCGAGCACGAACGCGGCCGTCGCTCGGCCCCACCTCATGCGCTCGACTCCGTCGGCAGGTAGTCGGGTGTCACCCAGCTTTCGACCTCGCTCGGCGAGGGCCGCTCGCCACCGTTGGTCATGTGCGGGTAGTGGGTACGGATGGCATCGATCAGGCGGGATTCCTCGGAGAGATAGCGGCGGTTGGCCTCCAGATCGGGTAGGAGTATCCCGGCGATCGCGCGGGTGACCGCCTGCTCGTCGATGCGCTGGGCATCGGCAATCCGGTAGATGGCGTCCTGCCGATTGCTGCGCAGGTGATGAAGGCCGCGAAAGTGCGCATCGATCACCTCGGTCAGGACGCCGCCGACATCATCGAGGCGCTCGCGACGCACGGCCAGCACGTCGAAGATCAGGTCGGGGAAGTCGCGACTGTCCAGATGATAGCGGGCGCCGGCGGCGCGCAGACGGGAGGCGACCGGCTCGTAGCTGACGACCGCGTCCAGCTCGCCGTCACGCCAGGAATGCAGCTGCTGGTCGGCGGATCGGTCGACGATCGTGATCTCACCCCAGTCGAGCCCGGCCCGAGCCAGCACCCGGTCGAGCAGCATCTCGCCCACCCCGCCCAGCTCCACGCCGATGCGCTTGCCGGCCAGGTCCCCGAGCGACTCGATCTCCTCGTCGACCAGCAGCACGTCCGCCCCGGCGGAGACGTCGAACACCATCACCACCACCAGATCCATGCCGCCGAGCCGCGCCCGCATGACCTCGTCGAGTGTCAGGGCCGCGGCATCGACCTCGCCGCGGCGCAAGGCGGCCAGCGACAGACTGGCCGATCCCAGGCGTGCCAGCGAGACGGTTTGTGGCAACCAGTGGAACTGCTCCGCGAGCATCAGCGTCTCGTAACCGATCCACGGGAGGTAGGCGATACGAATCCGCTGAGCGTGGGCGCGACAGCCACTGATGAGCGAGGCAACGGCGACCGGCATGGTGATCAAAAAGGTGCGTCGTTGCATACGTTTTGTGCGATATCCCTGGCTTTCGCGGTGAAGGCCCTGCGATTGAGCGGCCGCCGGCAGCTCCCGGCCACCCGAGCCCGTCTCTAGCAAAAGGCATTCCGCTGCGGCTCGGAGCGTTCATGGCGCTTGCGTCAACGCTATCCAAAAACCGGCGCCAACACCACAAGCGGACGCTGATATTAATGCGATTCGCCGAATGCGTGCCGGTCCGTGCCACCGACACAAAAAAGACCGGCCTCCCGGGCCGGTCTTCGAGCTGCACGATGTGGGACCGTGGCGGGGCTAAGACGGGTCGACCGTGGTCAGGCCCATCACGTGCCACAGCTGCATCCCGCCGCGGTACCAGTAGATCTTGTCGGCCGGGTAGCCATAGGACACCAGTGCCTTGATGTTGGTGGGCGACTGGCCGCACCAGGGGCCGTTGCAGAACAGCACCAGCTTCTTCGCCTGGCGGAAGTCGAACAGACCGTCGTCCTTCTTCACGCCGAACTCGTCGAGCAGCAGCGCCTCGGCCACGAACGGATCGTAGCTCGACGACCCCGGGTAGAGCCGGGTCCAGGGGATGTTGATGGCGCTGGGGATGGTGCCCTTGTTGAACCAGTCCGGGGTGCGCGAGTCGATCAGCAGGAACTCGTCCTCGCCGTTCGCGCGCGCCTCGAGCATCTTGAGCAGCTCGATCTCGCCGATGGTATGCACGCCGGGCAACAGCTGGATCGGCTGGACGCAGAACGGCGGGCACTCGCGGCTGGTCTTGGTGTAGTCCTCGTCGATGCGATTGTCAGGGTCCTGACTGCGCTTGATCTCGACCGGCTGGCCGTTGTGCTCGACGGTGACCGAGCCGATATCCCGCGTGACCTTGACCTTCATCTCCTCGGCCGCAGCGAGGGTCGCCGCGCCAAGCAGGGCACCGCCCAGCGTCAGAGCGGTCAACCACCGAGACGCCGGGTGGCACATCCAGGTTGCTGTATTCATGGCCGTCTCCCGTTAGTGAAGCCTACCGGGAGTCTAGTCGGTCAGCCCCTCGCGTTCAGGGCGGCCGGATGGCGGACCGTCTTGCCACGACCGATGCCGTAGTAGTGCCAGCCGGTCTCGGCCAGACGCGCCGGGTCGTAGAGGTTGCGGCCGTCGAAGATCACCGGATCGGTGAGCGAGGCGCGCATCAGCTCGAAGTCCGGGGCGCGGAAGGCCTTCCACTCGGTACAGACGATCAGCGCATCGGCACCCTTCAGCGCCGCATCGCGCGTGCCGACCAGCGCCAGGTCGTCACGCTGGCCGTAGATCCGCTGGGTTTCCTCCATCGCCTCGGGATCGAAGGCCTGCACCCTGGCACCGGCGGCCCAGAGTGCCTCCATCAGCACGCGCGAGGGGGCCTCGCGCATGTCGTCGGTATTGGGCTTGAAGGCCAGCCCCCACAGGGCAAAGGTCTTGCCGGCAAGCTTGTCCCGCCCGCCGTAATGCTGGATCACCAACTCGACCAGGCGGCTCTTCTGCCGGCGATTGACCGCCTCGACGGCATCCAGCAGCAGCGGCTCGTGGTCGACGGCGTGGGCGATGCGCGACAGGGCCTGCACGTCCTTGGGAAAGCAGGAGCCGCCGTAGCCGCAACCGGGGTAGATGAAGTGATAGCCGATGCGCGGGTCGGAACCGATCCCGAGGCGCACCTGCTCGATGTCCGCCCCCAGCCGTTCGGCCATGTTGGCCAGCTCGTTCATGAAGCTGATCTTGGTCGCCAGCATCGCGTTGGCGGCGTACTTGGTCAGCTCGGCCGAGCGCAGGTCCATCACGATCACGCGATCGTGGTTGCGGTTGAACGGCGCGTAGAGCTCGCGCATCACCTGCTCGCTATGCGGGTCGCTGGTGCCGATGATGATGCGGTCGGGCTTCATGAAGTCGTTGACCGCCGCCCCTTCCTTGAGGAATTCGGGGTTGGAGACCACGTCGAACGCCAGCTCCGCGCCGCGACGCGCCAGGGTCTCGGCCACCACCTCGCGCACCTGGTCGCCCGTGCCCACCGGCACGGTCGACTTGTCGATGATGATCTTGGGCGCGTCCATGTGCTCGGCGATGGTGGCCGCCACGGCACGCACGTACTGCAGGTCGGCCGAGCCGTCCTCGTCCGGTGGCGTGCCCACGGCAATGAACTGCAACTCGCCGAAGGCGACGCCCTCGGCGGCATCGGTGCTGAAATGCAGCCGCCCCTGGGCGTGGTTCTCGCGCACGATCGGCTCGAGGCCGGGCTCGTAGATCGGGATCACGCCGTCGTTCAGGCGCGCGATCTTGTGCGGATCGACGTCCACGCACATGACCTCGTGTCCCACCTCGGCCAGGCAGGCACCGGTTACCAGTCCCACGTAGCCGGTGCCAAAGATCGCTACCTTCATTCGCTCTCGGTTCCTTCGGATGATTGTCGGTCGCCCGCCGCCTCGATCTCGGCACGCACGGCCTGGAACAGCGCGCGCGTCGCCTTGCCGTATTCCTCGCGCTTGGCCTCGGCCCGCGCGTTGCGCTGCAGCTGGCGCAACTGCTGGACGTCCACGCCCGGAAAGTCGTCGATAAAGCGCGTGATGGCGTCGTTCTCGTCGATCAATGCGTCCCGCCACGCCTCGGCCTGCATCTGCAGGCGCTGATTCTCCGGCGAGTTCGGGTCGAGACGCCGCAAACCGGCCTCGATGGCCTCGACGTCCTCTTCGCGCATCAGCTTGCCGACGTACTGGCGCTGGCGCTTGCCCGCCCCGCGCGAGCGGATCCGCTGCAGATCCTCGATCGCCTCGCGCAGCCGGTCGGTGATCGGCAGCTGGTCGAGCGACTCGGCATCCAGTTCGGCGAGACTCTCGCCGATGCGCTGGGCGGCATGCGCCTCGCGCTTTACCTGGGACTTGCTCGGCCCCCAGTACTCCTCGTCGTGTTCGTCCGCGGGGTCGTTCGGCAGATTCGGATCAGACATGGCGGCACTCGGCTTGGGCGGAAAAGGCCTCGATTCTACCCAATTCGCCGCGCCGACGACGATCGCAGCCTGCCGGGCACGCGTGTCAGCTTGATGACGCGACCGGATTCAGGCGCCAGAGACGGGCATTGAGCAGAGCGGCGAAGGCGATCCAGAACCAGTAGGGGACCAGCAGGAGCGCGGCGAGCGTACTCACCTGCCAGAACAGCAGGATCACCAGGGAGAGAAGCATCCACAGCAGCAGGATGTCGACCAGGGCGGCGACCATGCGCCGACGGCCGAAGAACAGGTACGACCAGACGGCGTTGAACAGCAGGTGGATCAGATAGAGGACCAGGCCGGCGTCGCGGGCCGACGACGGCTCGCTCATGTAGACCCGCCACGCGGCCACCGCCATCAGCAGGTAGAGCAGTGCCCAGGCAACCGGAAAGACGCGATCCGGCGGGGTCCAGACGGGTTTGCGCAGCGCCCGGTACCAGTCGTCGGGGCGGAACACCCCGCCCGTCAGCGCGGTCAGGGCGACCAGGCCGATGGAGGCCATCAGAGCGACTACGGATTCGAGCATGCGGACTCCCCTTCCTGTGCCGGTTCCTGTGCACGACAGCAGGAAGACTAGTCGTCTTGCGCCTGATCTGCCTCGATCGGGGCGAACAGTTCGGCCACCAGTTCGGTGGCGTAGCTGCCGGGCGGCAGCGAGAACTCGAGCGCCACGGTGCTCTCGTCGATGCGGTAGTCGAGGTCGTCGACGCGCACGGCCAGCGGACGGCGGTCGGATGCCACCCGCCAGTTGGCGAACCACTCGATCCACGTCTGCCCGCCAAGCCGCTCGATCATGGCCCCGACCAGGGCCGTTTCGGTCTCGGCCACACCGTCGGCCGCCTGGCTGCCCTGCTCGCCCCACAGTGGACCGGTGGGCGTCACGTCGCCCTCGGCCAACCGCTGCTGGAGCGCATCGAGCTCGTCGGATTCGGCCAGGAAACGACTGCGCGAGCCGGCCAGCTGAAGCAGATCGCCCGGCAGGACCCGGTCGAGCTCGTCGGCATCCAGACGTGTCGCGAGGACGTGATCGAATACCGCACTGCGCAGGGTCGAGATCAGCCAGTTGCGCACCGAGCGCTTGGGCTTGCCCGTGCGCTGGCCGGTGCCCCACTCGACCAGCCCGCGCAGGTTCGAATACCCCCGCCCGTAGCGCTGCGTACCGAAGTAGTTGGCCATGCCGTGTTCGGCAAGCACCGCCCGGCGGTGATCGAGGTAGGTCGACAGCTCGTCACCGCGGCCATCGATCGCCGCCACATCGCTCAGGGTCAGCCGGAAGCGGTTGGCGCGATGGGTGCCGCGACGCAGCTTGCGGTCGTGACGATCCAGCGCGAGCACGCCGATCCCGGCCTCGGCGCATTGCGCCTGAAAGGCTTGTGGATCAAAGGTTTCGTGCGGGAAGCTCAACCACTGGGTGGTGACGGCATGGCGGTCCTTCAGACCGGAGAAGCCGATGTCGCGACTGCGCGTCCCGGTCGCCTTGCCCGCCCAGTCGACCAGCGCGCCGGTGGTCATGTCGCGCTTTTCCAGCCGCACCAGCCAGTGATTGCCGGCACCGGTCGGCTCGAAGCCGAGCAGCTCGTCGACGCGGAAGGACTCGGGCGTCGCCTTCAGGCCGGCTCGCCACTCGGGCTGGCCACAGACACGCGGCCGCGTGGTGTCCGGCGCCCCGAGCCAGTCACGCGGTGCCGGCACGCGCGGGGGCTGCTCGGCGTCATTCATCCAGGAGGGTCGCGGTCCAGTCGATCGACTCGCCGCTCAAGAACGGCACGACCGTGTCGCCGCCGACCTTCACCGGGGCCGGGACGGTCTGGGCACGGCGCTCGAGCTTGAGGCGGCGCTCGTTGACCGGCAGGCCGTAGAAGCGCGGCCCGTTGAGACTGGTGAAGGCCTCGAGCCGGTCCAAGGCACCCAGCTGGTCGAATACCTGCGCGTAGAGCTCGACGGCCACCGGCGCGGTGAAGGCGCCGGCACAGCCGCAGGCGGATTCCTTGGCCCCTTTCGGGTGCGGGGCACTGTCGGTGCCCATGAAGAACTTGCCGGAGGAATCGACCGCCGCTTCGAGCAATGCCTCGCGATGCTTCTCGCGCTTGAGGATCGGCAGGCAGTAGTAGTGCGGCCGGATGCCGCCGGCCAGCATGGCATTGCGGTTGAACATCAGGTGGTGCGCGGTGATGGTCGCGCCGAGACGCTCGCCCTGCGAGCGGACAAAGGCGGCCGCCTGGGCGGTGGTGATGTGCTCCATCACCACCTTGAGATCCGGGTAGCGCTCCAGCATCGGCGAGAGCACCCGCTCGATGAACACCGCCTCGCGGTCGAAGATGTCGATCGCCGGGTCGACCACCTCGCCGTGTACCAGCAGCGGCAGGCCGGTGCGTTCCAGCGCGCCGAGCACCGACTCGATCGCGAGCGGGTCGGTGACGCCGTTCTCCGAGTTGGTGGTCGCGCCTGCCGGGTACAGCTTGACGGCATGGATGTGCGGGTCGGCCGCGGCCTGCTCGATCTCGGCGGCCGTGGTCTGGTCGGTGAGATACAGCGTCATCAGGGGCTGGAAGTCGTGCTCGGCCCCGACGGCGGCCAGTACCCGGTCGCGGTAGGCATGCGCCTCGGCCACCGTGGTCACCGGCGGCACCAGGTTGGGCATGATGATCGCCCGGGCGCACTGGCGCGCGGAGAAGCCGGCCACGGCGTCGAGGATCGCGCCGTCGCGCAGATGAAGATGCCAGTCGTCGGGCTGGCGAATGATCAGCTCATCCAAAAGAAAACACTGCCTTTTTCAGTTCGTTACACGATATATCGAGAGACGGGATTACCAGGCGATGTAGGCGTAGCCGTCTTCCTGGTATTCCATCAGCGCCGCGGCACCCACCTGCTCGATGCGGGCGAAGTCCCGCATGTCTTCCTCGGCGTAGCCGACGGTGTTCATGGTGTTGCCGCAGGCGATCCACTCGACGTCGTAGTTCTTGGCGAAACCCTCGACCCGGGCGTAGATCTCGGGGTCGACTTCACGCTTGGGCTCCTTGGCCAGCAGATGGACGCCGCCGGCAAAGCAGGCCACGGCGATCTTCACGTTGCCGCCGTACTTGCCGATCATGGCGTTCATCGAGTTGAGCACGTGGGTCTGGTAGTCCACGTCGGCGTGATTGAGCTGATAGATGACGTGATGCGCCGGCTCGTCGCCGGGGAAGAACAGTTCCTCCTGCTCCCCGGTCTGCGCCTGGGCGCGGCCGATACCGAGTGCCGCACCGGCGCCCGCCAGTGCCGTCATGAAACGACGTCGGTTCTTGAGAAAATCCTGCATTCCTCACCTCGTAACGCGGCAGGCCGTGCCTGCTCGTCAATGGTTTTCAACGTTCCGTCGCAACGCATGACCGGGCCATCCTTCGGTCCCCGCTGATCATGGTAGCTCATCGCCCCGGGCGCGGGCGCCGTTACTTCTCCTCGCCGACCCGCATGAGCACCACCCCACCCTTGGCGTAGATCACCTCTCCGGGCATGCCCTCGACCCGTTGGGCACGGGTCAGCAGCAGGTCGCCCGGACGGACATCGCGGCGCTCCACCACCTGCCGGGCGTAGACGCCGAAACTGGGCGTGTTCATCCCCCGCATCACCAGCGGCCCGGAAAGATCCCGTGCGAGCAGGCCGGCCTCCTTGACCGGTCCCTGCTGCATCTGACCGACGGCATTGAGGACGAGCGCGTTGACCACCAGCGAGAACGACAGCGCCACCGGGATCATCACCTTTGGCAGCGACCAGTTGCGGGACAGGCCGGCCGCCGCCACCAGGACCAGCGCCCCACCGACGATCAGGTACCAGGACGAGCCGAAGAACCGGTCGCGCTCGGCCAGCATGTCCTGCACGTAGGCCGGCTTGATCTGGTCGAAGTTGATCTCCACCAGCCACGGCAGCAGAAGAACGAACAGCAGGAAGGCCGCCGGCGGCAACAGGTGCAGCCAGCGGTGCTTCACCTGCGGCAGGTGCGAGGCCATCACCAGCATCAGCCCCATCAGCCCGTAGTTGAGGTAATGCGGCAGCTTGGTGCCGGAGAAGGAGAACAGCAGCAGGGTCAGACCGAACCAGATCCAGCCGAAGCGCCTCAGCGCCAGCGGGATCGAGGCCGGCTGGCCGTAGGCGCCCTGCCAGTCGGCGCGCAGATAGCGCAGCGAGACCAGCACCGCGCCGGTGAACGGCAGCAGGGCGACCAGCGTGACCACCGGGTAATACCAGAAGCCGCCGGAGTGGCCTTCCATCGCCTCGCCGAATCGGCCGACGTTGTTCTTGAGGAAGAACTCGTCGATGAAGTACTGGCCGTGCTCGATCCAGACCGCCACGTACCACGGCACCGCGACCGCCAGGAACAGCAGGATGCCCTGCCAGTCGAGCACCGCGCGCCACCAGTCACGTCCCCGTGCGGTGGCGAGATAGAAGAAGAAGCTCGCCGCCGCGGGGATGACCACCGCCACCGGCCCCTTGGTGAGAAAGCCCAGACCCATGGCGAGATACGCCCAGCGCACCCAGCGGCGCTCGCCCGTCACCCAGTGGTTGAAGGTGGCGAAGGTCGCGCCGGTGAGGAAGAATAGCAGTACCGCGTCCGAGATCGCCGCCTTGCCCACCACGGTGGTCATCAGGGAGGTGGCGGCGATCAGGGCGGCGAAAAACGCCTGGCGCGCGCCGAGGTGACGGTCGGCAAAGGCGTAGATCATTCCGATCCAGGCCGCCGAGGCCAGCACCGACGGCAGCCGGAAGGCCCACTCGGTGAAGCCGAACAGACCCACCGAGAGCGCCTGCAGCCAGTAGATCAGCACCGGCTTGGCGAAGCGCGGCTCGTCGTTGAGATACGGCGTGAGGAAATCGCCACGCTCGAACATCGCCCAGGTCGCGCCGGTGAAGGCCCCTTCGTCGAGATCGAACAGCGGCAGGCTGCCGATGCCCCAGACGTAGCCGATCGCCACGGCGATGGAGAGGACGATCAGGTGAAATCGACGGGAATCGAGCATGAGGCGGTCTCGTGACGGTCGAATGGCCTCGCGGGCGAGGACAATGGCGATGGCGCGGCAGTATACCAACCGCAGCACCGGGATCGACCGCAACACACGCCCCGAAGTCGCTACAATGGCGTTTTGCCTTCAGAACGTGATGCCCATATGGACCTCTATCCCCTGCTCCGCCCCCTGCTGTTCCGGCTCGACCCCGAGACGGCTCACCGCGTCACCCTGAACCTGGTGGACCTGGCCGCGCGCACGCCGTGGTGCGGCATGCAGCGTCGTGGCGTGGCCGAGGACCCGATCACCCTGATGGGGCTCGACTTTCCCAACCGCGTCGGCCTCGCCGCCGGGCTGGACAAGAATGCCGCCCACATCCGCGGGCTTTCCTGCCTCGGGTTCGGCTTTATCGAGGTGGGAACACTGACCCCGCGGCCACAGCCGGGCAACCCGGCGCCGCGTCTGTTTCGCCTGACGCAGGCCGAGGCGCTGATCAACCGCATGGGGTTCAACAACGACGGCATCGAGGCGGCCCTGGCGAATATCGCCGACGCCCCGCGCGACGTGCCGCTGGGGATCAATATCGGCAAGAACTTCGACACGCCGATCGAAGACGCGCTCGATGACTATCGTGCCGGGCTTGCCGCCGTGTACGCCGAGGCCGACTACGTCACCATCAACATCTCGTCGCCCAACACCGCCAACCTGCGCAACCTGCAGGGCGGCGAGGCGTTCGCCGCCCTGCTCGCGGGGCTGGCCGAGGAACGCGCCCGGCTCACCGAACACCACGACCGGCACGTGCCGCTGGCGATCAAGATTGCCCCGGACATCGAGGACGACGAGCTGCCGGCACTGACCGATGCGCTGGTCGAGCACGGCATCGATGCGGTGATCGCGACAAACACCACCGTCGGCCGACCGCTGGTCTCGGGCCTGCCGCAGGCCGACGAGGCCGGCGGTCTGAGTGGTCCGCCGGTACGCGAGCGCTCCACCGAGGTCATCGCCGCACTGCGCGAGCAGCTGCCGGAAGGGTTCCCGATCATCGGGGTGGGCGGCATCGACTCGGGTGATGCCGCGCTGGAGAAGATCCGCGCCGGGGCCGATCTGGTGCAGGTCTACACCGGCCTGATCTACCGCGGCCCGCAGCTGGTCCGCGATGTCGCCCGGGCAATCGCCGAGGTGAGCGAGCCGGCGCTCGGGGCCGAATCGGACGCCTGAGGGAGGGTCACCCGGCCGCCGCGCGGCGGCCGGCGCAGACGGGGCAATCCGCGTCCTGGCGGTACTTGACCGTGCGCCACTCGGCATCCTTGAGGTCGAACAGGGCGAGGCGGCCGACCAGCGACCGGCCCGAACCGGCCAGGACCTTGATCGCCTCGGCGGCCTGCAGGCTGCCGATCATGCCCACCAACGGCGAGAGCACGCCGGTCTCGGCGCAACGCAGCTCATCGCCACCCTCCTCGCGATACAGGCAGCGGTAGCAAGGCGCGTCCGCGTCGCGATGATCGAAGACGGTCACCTGACCGGCCCACTGGATCGCCGCGCCCGAAACCAGCGGCACGCGACGCTCGGCACAGGCGGCATTCAGCGCGAAACGCAGCTCGAAATTGTCCGAACAGTCGACCACCAGGTCCACGCCGGCGACCGCGTCGGCCAACCGCTCGCCGGCAAGCTTCGCCTCGATCGGCACCAATCGCACCTCCGGGTTGACCTCGCGCAGACGGGCGGCGGCCGACTCGACCTTGCTCTCTCCCACGCGCGACTGGTCATGCACCACCTGGCGCTGCAGGTTGGAAAGGTCGACCCGATCGAAATCCGCCAGATGGAGCTCGCCGACCCCGCTTGCGGCGAGATAGAGCGCCACCGGCGATCCCAGCCCGCCAAGACCGACGATCAGCACCCGTGCATCGAGCAGGCGTTGCTGGCCCGCGTAATCGAGGCCGTCGAGCATGATGTGGCGCCCGTAGCGCAGCAGTTGGTCGTCGTTCATGGTCTGGTCGAGGTTGATTCGTTTGGTTACGGATACCGCCAACGCAAATGCCCGGCATGAGCCGGGCATGGTCAACCGATCGCGTCAGTCGCGGCGGTCAGAGGTAGTGCCGCCAGGGATCGTCCGGTCGTTCGGGACTCTCGTCGGCGTGGCGATCGCGGATGACCCCGGCCTCCCCGGTGGCGCGATACTTCTGCAATGGCAGGTTGCAGCCCTCGATCCCGAGTGCCTCGCGCTGGTTCTGCTCGGTGTAGTCGACCAGCGCGCACTTGAGCTTCTCCATCAGGGCGGCGTCGAGGTGAAAGCCGCCCGCTTGCAGCGCCTGACGGATGGCCTTGAGGCAGATGGCGGCCAGGTCGTACTCCACCTCGAGACAGAGCGGGCCGCGCCGCCGCGCCTCGATCACCCCGGGCAACCAGCGGGCAAAGTGCTCCGCGGCCCGGGCCGGCTCACCTTCCTGGTGCGGGCCACGAAACCAGATTTCGTGCATCTTGATCAGTTGCTTCTCGTCCATGCCGGCGCCTATGTTCGCCCCGTTCGGGCTGTCACCGGTCAAGACTAGCGCAGTTGGCAAGGCGAACCAAGAAGCAGGATTTCGCGCGATGACGGCGACCTCAGGCGCGACGTCTGCCACCCGTAACGCGCGGGTGACCGGCGACGTCCCTGCGGGTCTCGATCGCCTCGAATCCCGCCTCGCGAAGCAGTCCGGCAACCGCCTCGGCCTGCTCGAATCCGTGTTCCAGTAGCAGCCAGCCGCCCGGGCGCAGCACCCGAGCCGCCTGATCGACAATGCGGCGATAGTCGGCCAACCCCTGCTCATCGGCGACCAGTGCCTCTGCCGGTTCGTGGCGCAGGTCGCCCTGCACCAGATGCGGATCGTCGGCGGCGATATAGGGCGGATTGCTCACGATCAGGTCGACCGATTGCGACGCGATCGCCTCGAGCCAGTCGCCCTGCCACAGCCCCGCGGTCACCGGCGCACCCTGCTCGGCCAGGAATGCGCGGTTACGTGCCGCCAGCCGGATGGCCACCCCGCTGCGGTCGACGACATGCACCTGCGCCTCGGGCCGTTCGGCGGCGATCGACAATCCGATCGCGCCGGTGCCCGTGCCGAGATCCAGCACACGGGGTGATGCCGTCGGGGGAATCCGGTCGAGCGCCCACTCCACCAGGATTTCGGTATCCGGTCGCGGGATCAGCACCCCCGGCGCGGCGTGAAAACGATGGCGCCAGAAACCGCGTTCGCCCACCAGGTAGGCCACCGGCTCGCCCGCCGCGCGGCGCTGGCAGAGTCGCTCGAGTGCCTGACTCTGCTCCACGGTCACGGGCCGGTCGCCGGCCAGCATCAGGGCCGTGGTATCAAGCCCGGTGACGAAACCGGCCAGCAGGCGGGCCTCGAACACGGCCTCGGCCCGGTCGCAACCACGGCCCGCGGCGATCGCATCGGCACAACGGCGCAGCAGAGCATCGAGCGACTGACCGGTCACGCCCGTCGGCCCTGTCACGCGCTTTCCTGTGCCAGGGCCTCGAGCTGCGCGGCCTGATCTGCCTGGCGCAGGGGGACCACCACCTGTTCGAGGTCGCCGCCGAGGATCTTGTCGAGCTGATGGACGGTGAGATTGATGCGGTGGTCCGTCACCCGACCCTGGGGAAAGTTGTAGGTGCGGATGCGGTCGGAACGATCACCGCTGCCCACCAGCGCCTTGCGGCTGGCGGCAGTCGCCTCGGCCTGCTCCCGCCGGGCCTCGTCGGCCAGCTTGGCCGCCAGCAGGTCCATGGCGCGGGCACGGTTCTTGTGCTGGGAGCGCTCCTCCTGGCATTCGACCACGGTGCCGGTCGGCAGGTGGGTGATGCGAATGGCCGAATCGGTCTTGTTGACGTGCTGGCCGCCGGCACCGGAGGCCCGGAAGGTATCCACCCGCAGGTCGTTGGTGTTGATCTCGGGCGCATCGGCCGCCGGGATCACCGGCATGACCGCGACGGTGGCCGCCGAGGTGTGAATGCGCCCCTGGGTCTCGGTGACCGGCACCCGCTGGACGCGGTGGGCACCCGACTCGAACTTGAGCCACGAATAGACGCCGGCGCCGCTCACCCGCGTGATCAGCTCGCGGTAACCGCCGTGCTCGCCTTCGGAGGCGGACAGCACCTCGACCTTCCAGCCCTGCGACTCGGCGAAGCGGCCGTACATGCGGAACAGGTCGCCGGCGAAGATCGCCGCCTCGTCGCCGCCGGCACCGGCCCGGATTTCGAGGAACACGTCGCCTTCGTCGTTGGGATCCTCGGGCAGCAACTGACGCTCGATCTCGGCGTCGAGCTCGGCATGCCGCGCCTCGAGCTCACCCAGTTCCTCGCGCGCCATCTCGGCCATCTCCGGGTCGCCACTCTCCACCAGGGAGCGGGCCTCGTCGAGATCGCTCTCCACGGAACGGAAGGCATCGACGTTCTTGACCAGCGCCTCGAGCCGGCCGAACTCGCGCGACAGGCGCTGGAAGCGCTCCTGGTCAGCGATCACCTCGGGGTCTGCCAGCAGCGCGGTGACCTCCTCGAAACGTTCCACCAGATTGTCGAGACGGGCGACGAGGGCTTTATGCATAAGGGGCGAGGTAGTCGAAAGCGAAGGGTGAACGGAGGATCGTCAGGCGACGTGCAGCGAGAGCGCCCGCGGCTCCCTGAAGGGGCGCGGGCAAGTGGCTATGCGCCGGGCAGCTAGGATCCGCGGTCGTCGTCGGTCGAGCGACCGCCCCACTGCCCCACCGGCAGCGCGCGCTGGGCGAGCGACTGGGCGTCCTCGTCCAGCCCGACCACGTGCGAGACGCTCTGAACGGTCGCCAGATCGCCGCTGACACAGGCTTGACGCAGGACCACCGTGGGCTGGTGGATCAGGCGATTGGTCAGGGTGCGGGCGAGATAGTCGAGCGCCTGCTGCGGGTCGCGACCCGACTCGATCATCGAGCGGGCCCGCGCCAGCGTCTCGTCGCGCATCTGCTCGGCCCGCTGGCGATAGTTGCGTATCAGCTCCGCGCCGGTCTGCAGCTGGACCCATTGCAGGAAGTGCTCGACCTGGACGTCGATGATCTCCTCGGCCTGCTCGGCCGCCTCGCGGCGGCTGCGCTGCCCCTCGTCGATGACGGTCTTCAGGTCGTCGACGGTGTAGAGGTAGACGTCCTGGAGCTTGCCCACCTGCGGTTCGATGTCGCGCGGCACGGCGATGTCGACCATGAAGATCGGCCGGCGCTTGCGCTCGCGGATCGCCTGCTCGACCGCCCCCTTGCCGAGTACCGGCAGGGAGCTGGCCGTCGAGGAGATGACGATGTCGGCGCGGTGCAGGTGGGCGGGAATGTCGCCCAGCCCGATCGCGGTGCCCTGGTACTGCTCGGCGAGCATGTGGGCCCGCTCGATCGAGCGGTTGGCGACGATCACCCGCGACAGGCCCGCCGATTGCAGGTGACGGGCGCACAGCTCGATGGTCTCGCCCGCGCCGATCAGCAGCGCGGTCTTCTCCTCGAGCGAGCCGAAGATCTGCCGCGCCAGGCTGACGGCCGCGAAGGCGACCGACACCGGCGAGGCGCCGATCTGCGTGTCGGTGCGCACCTGCTTGGCCACCGCGAAGGTATTCTGGAACAGCCGGCCGAGGATGGGCCCGAGGGCGTTGGCGTCCTGCGCGAGCGTGAAGGCGTCCTTGATCTGGCCGAGGATCTGCGGCTCGCCCAGCACCATCGAGTCGAGCCCGCAGGCCACCCGCATCAGGTGGCGGATCGCCGATTCGTCGGTATGCGAGTAGATGTAGGGGCGCAGGGTGTCGGGCGACATCCGGTGGGAGGTCGCCAGCCACTCGACCAGCGCATCGACCACGCACTCGGAATGGGTGTAGATCTCGGTTCGGTTGCAGGTCGAGACGATCGCCGCCTCGCGCGCCCCACAGTCGTCGATGAGATCCTTGAGGGCTTCCTGCACGCGATCGGGGCCGAACGCGATTCGCTCGCGCACGTCCACCGGTGCGGTCTTGTGGTTAACCCCGAAGGCGATCAGTGACATGGCGGAATTATAGCCTCGGACACCCCGATTTGACGATCCCCGATGCGCTCATCGGGACCAGTTGCCGAGACGACGCCCCCGGCCCGGCCAGTAGCGGAAGGTGGCGACGAACAGCGACAGCACGCCGAGCAGCGCCACCAGCCAGTTCGCCCACATCCCTTGCGGATAGCCGACGTCCACCCACGGTGCGCCCAGGGCGCAGATCGCGCAGACGACCACGGCGAGCGGCACCGGCCAGCGTGCGCGCCGGGCCGCCGGCCATCGATCGGCCAGCCCGGCGGCCGCCCAGGCGGAAGCTAGCCCGATAATCGAGCCGGCCAGCACGTCGGTCGGCCAGTGGACCCCGGCGACCATCCGGCTGATGCCCATCAGGGAGGCCGCGGCCAGCAGGCCCACGACCCACGGCCACGTCGGGCGCAGGCCGAAGATCAGCAGACCGGCCAGCGTAAAGGCGGTGACCGTGTGCCCGGAGGGGAAGGCCTCGCTCGAGATCGAATGGCCGATCAGGTGGAAGCCCCCCGGCTCGAACACGGCCGGTGGCCTGAGCACGTCCAGCGACGGCTTGAGGCCATGAGTGATGGCGGTGGCGATGATCACGGCGAACAGGGTCAGGATGGCCAGTCGCGGGCGCCAGAGTACGAACGGCAGCAACAGCCCGAGCGCCAACCAGGTGTCGGCCAGGGCGTTGACTCCCGCCCAGAACGGCACCGTCGTCTCGATGCCGCCCAGCGCGTTGAACTGGTGGAACAGGACTTCCCGTCCGCCCGGCCACGCAAACACGGCGATCAGCAGCACCGCGGCCGTGACGATGAAGGCCAGCACCAGCTGGCTGGCCGGATCCGGGTCGCGACGTTGTTCGACCGAAGCGGTCATCCCCTTGGCTCCTGCGTCTCAGCCGGGTTCGCATCGGTCGCGCCCGGCTCGTGAAAGGCATCGTGCTCGCCTTCGGCATCGAAGCGCACCGGCAGGTGGTAGGTGCGCACGTTGCGTGATTCGTAATAGGTCCGCGACAGCATCTCGGAGAGCACGCCCGTGGTCAGGATCTGCACGGCGATCAGCACGAACAGTATCGAAACCAGCAGCAACGGCCGATCGCCGATGTCGTGGCCCAGCAGCTTCTCGATCAGCAGGTAGAACATGCCCAGCCCGCCTAGCAGACCGAACCCGGTACCCAGCAGGCCGAAGAAATGCGCCGGCCGGGCGGAGAAGCGCATGAAGAAGTAGACGCTGATCAGGTCGATCACCACGCGGAATGTGCGCGACAGACCGTACTTGGACGTGCCGGCGGTACGGGGGTGATGCGTGACCACCTCCTCGGCGATACGGCTGGGTGCGGTCTGCGTCGCCAGCCAGGCCGGAATGAAGCGGTGCATCTCGCCGTAGAGGCGCACGCTCTTGATCACCTCGCCGCGGAACACCTTGAGACTGCAGCCGTAGTCGTGCAGATTGACCCCGGTGAGGCGTCGAATCAGCCGGTTGGCCAGCCAAGACGGCACCTTGCGGATCCAGAGATTGTCCTTGCGGTCCCGCCGCCAGCCGGCCACCAGGTCCAGGTCCTCGCGCAGCAGGCGGTCGACCATGCGCGGGATGTCGATCGGATCGTTCTGCAGGTCTCCGTCCATCGTGACGATGACCTCGCCGCGCGCCAGATCGATGCCCGCCTGCATCGCGGCAGTCTGACCGAAATTGCGGGTCAGCGGGATCGGGCGCACGTGGGTGCCGTAACGCTCGCGCATCTGGCGGGCCTGGGCGACCGTCGCATCCGAGGAGCCGTCATCGACCAACAGCAACTCCCAGGCTCCGTTATACTGCGCGAGTGCCTGGTGGACCCGATCGACCAGCGGGGCGACATTCTCCTGCTCGTTGAACATCGGCACGACGATCGATAGCGGTGCGGAAAGCATGGTCGTCATCGGATGGGACACCCCTCGGGAATGCGTGATCGTGCGATCCGCCTCAACCCGGCTACGGGTCCGTCACGACGATCGCACGTAAAAACGCGGGCAGTGTACGGCAGGAGGCTCACCGATCGCCAGCCGCCCGTCCCGTGGATGTCGTAGCAACCATGCGCCGAGTGGGCCGGCAGACCGACCGTTGGCCGACCGACAAACCAACCGACCGCTCGTCGCGACTCGACGAACCGGAGAACCATGACTTCACGGCAGTTTGATTCACAGCGTGCAGCGCCCCTCCGTGACCGGCAAGCCGGCCGCGGACCATGTCGTGTCATGTCCCCCATCCGCGCGGCCCGCTGATGACGGCCGCCTCCCCCACATCACGCCTGTCGGCGCTGGCCGATTCGCTGGCCGCGCGCCTGCCTCGCGACGAGGCGCTGGCCAACCTGCTGGAGGCGATCGCAGCCTGTCACCCGGCCCTTGGCCGCACCGCCGTGTTCCTCAGTGAAGCCGGGCGACTGGTCGCCGCCAGCGCCGGGTTCGACCGCAGCCTCCTGCCCGACGCCTCGCTGGCCGATGCCCCGGCCGACTTCCAGCCGGACCACGAAGACCGGCTCCTGCTGCAGGCGCTGACATCCGGAGAGGAGACCCCGGGCTACTGGGCCATCGAGGTCGACGCCCCCCTGCCCGAGACCGAGACGCTCGATTCCCTGCGCGCGCTCGTCCAGCAGGTGTTCGAGAGCAAGCGCGACGATGCCGCCGAGATCGAACAACGCCAGACCCAACGCATCGAGCGCCTCGAGCGGGACCAGGCGCTGATGCAGTCGTTGCTCGCCCAGATCGACACCCTGATCCTGGCCAACGACGAACAGCGCATGCTGGAGGTCGTCTGCACCCAGCTGGTCGAAACCGGGCTGTTCCTGGGCGGCTGGGTGGCGCCGGCGGAACACGGCATCACCCCGATCGCCACCGGCGGGGACAGCGAGCTGATCAATCGCCCCGACGCCACCACCCGGGCGATCCTTGTCTCGGCCATCCGACGGGCGCACGCGCTGGCCGACGCCGGACACCCGATCGTCCTCGACGAGCGGATCGGCGAACCCTTCGCCCGCCTCTCGTGGTTCGATACCCCACCCCTGGGCGCGCTGATCCCGCTCTACCGGGAGCAGCACCTCTGGGCCTTCCTGGTGGTGATCGCCGCGGCCGAATCCGACCTCGACCAGCAGGTTACCGACGTGCTGGTGCATCTGGGCGAGCTGGTCAACCGCAGCCTGGCCCAGCTCGACCTGCGCGCCCGGCTCGCCGAGGAGCAACAACGCAACACCTATCTGGCCTACCACGATCCGCTGACCAACCTGGCGAACCGTCGCGCGATCGACGCGGAACTGCCCAAGGCGATCGGCCGCGCCGACCGTCACGATCAGATGCTTGCCGTTGCCCTGCTCGACCTGGACGACTTCAAGCCGATCAACGACCGGTTTGGCCATGCCGCCGGCGACCAGATGCTCATGACGCTGGCCTCCCGGCTCAAGAGCGCCATCCGGGAGACCGACACCGCCGCGCGCCTCGGCGGCGACGAGTTCCTGCTGATTCTCGAGGACATCGACGGAGATGCCGGTCTGGCCCGCGTGCTCGAGCGCGTGAGCGCGACCATTCGCCAGCCGATCTACCTCGAGGACGGGATCGAGGTCCACGCCAACGGCTCGATCGGCGTGACCCGCTATCCGATCGACAACAGCGCGCCGGAACAATTGATCCGCAACGCCGACGCGGCTCTTTATGCCGCCAAGAACAGCAAGAACGTCCGTACCAGCGACTGGGTCATATGGGAACGCAATACCGGTCACGTCGAGTCGAACTCGGAAATGCCGGTCGCGGTTCCTCCCTATGGTCCTCAGGCGCGCACGCTTCTCGAACGCATCCAGCCCGATGTCGACCGGCTCACCCACCATTTCATCGAACGCTTCTACGAGGAGCTCGCGCAGCGGGCCTCGATCCGGCAGGTGCTCGACCGACTCACCGCGGCGCAGTTCCAGGACGTCAAGGCGCAACAGGCAGGGCATCTCGCGTTTCTGCTCGACCCGGATCTCACCGAGGAGACCCACGCGAACCGCGCCCGCCAGATCGGCCACATTCACGCGCTGACCGGCGTGTCCGCCAG
The DNA here is from genome assembly GCF_001641825.1 of Guyparkeria sp. WRN-7. GTDB lineage: Bacteria > Pseudomonadota > Gammaproteobacteria > Halothiobacillales > Halothiobacillaceae > Guyparkeria. The sequence goes on from NZ_LRFH01000002.1 coordinate 203,249, forward strand.
CGACTTGGTGCGTGCGATCACGGTCTACATGCACGAGTTCAACGAGACCTTCAATCGGGCGCATCTCAACCAGCGCCACCAGAACCGGCTCGAACGCGTATTCACCGAGCGGCTCAGCCGCGAACTGTCGTACCAGCTCGACGCGGGCCAGGCCGTCGACGACGAATTCCAGAATGCCCTTGCCGAGCTCGACCGGCGGCGGCGCACAGAACACAACTGGCCGGCGTTCAATGAACACCTGCTCGATACGCTCACGGCCCTGCCGGGAGTCATCGGCGTCAGCATCCTTTCCCCGGACCCCGACGGTCGCTTCGTCGCCACCTATACCGAGGGGGCCGACCTGTTCACCGCTCCGCAGGGGGGCGACCAGGCGGCCTCGCTCGACCTCAAGCGTCCGCAATCCGGCCACCCCGTGTCCCTCGCCTATCGAGAGGCGCGCATTGCCGCGATCAACAACTATCGCGACGACCCGGGCGGCGAAATCTGGCGCGAGGCGGCCGCGGCCCGCGACATCGCCGCCTCGGTCGCCGTACCGATTCTCGACAACCGCGACCAGCCGATCGCGGTGATCTGTCTGCATGGCAGGCTCACGGGGATGTTCGCGACTCCGCTGGCGCAGGGCTTCACCAGCCGGCTGATGGCGCTGGTCAGCCAGGCCTGGCGACAGATCCGTGCCCCATCGACCCTGCTCTACGCCAAGGGCGACTACGACCGCTGGCGGCAGGCCTTCTACGACGGCGGTCTGGAGATGATCTTCCAGCCGGTGATCAACGTGCAAACCGGCCGACCGAGCCATCTGGAGGCGCTGGCACGCCTCTACCTGCCGGATGGCGAGGAAATCCTGCCCAACATGTTCATCCCCTGGCTGAACGACGGCCAGATCATGCGGTTGTTCGAGATGGGGCTGGATCAGTCACTCGACTGCCTGCATCGGATCGAGCAGCGCGACGGCCGCCGGCTCTCGGTGGCGATCAACCTGCCCGTCAGCGTCCTGATCGACCCGGCCACACCTGGGCACATCCGGTCTGCACTGGATCGTCACGGCATCAGCCCGGGCCGGGTGACGCTTGAACTGCTCGAACAGGGTGACACGGGCCTCGAACCCTGGGATCTGGCGCAACCCATGCAGCGGATCGGCGAGCTGGGCGTGAACCTGGCGATGGACGATCTGGGCTCGGGGTACAACAACCTGCTTCGCCTGCGCAGCCTGCCGTTCAACACCGTCAAGGTCGACCAGGGCATGGTGCGCGCCGCGCAGCACGAACCGGCCCGAGTGCTGACCTTCATCGCCTCGATGATCCAGATGGCTCATGCCCTGGAACTGCGCACCGTCGTGGAGGGGCTGGAAACGCCCGACCTGATCGAGGCAACCGCCCTGCTCGGCGGTCAGCTCGGCCAGGGGTTCGCGATCGCCCGACCGATGCGTCAGCCCCAGCTTGCCGAATGGATCGCCAGGTTCGATTTCATCGTCGAACCGAACCGACCGCGAACGGCACTGGGGGCCATGGCCGCACTCTGGGGGTTGCGAGCGCTTGGACGAGCGCACCTGGAGCACTCTGCCCGCCACCACGAACTGAGGGCCGCCGCCGCGTGGTGGGCGACGGAACACCTGGACCGGCACCGCCTGCTGGCGACCGACATCCTCTCGCTGTTGCAGGATTTCCACGACGGCAGCCTTGCTGGCGACGCGTTCGAGTCACGGCTTCAGGGCTTCATCGACGCACTGGACCGCCTGATTCGCGACAGGGCCGCGGTCAGTGTCGCCGAGGACGCCTGATCAGCAACGACCCGACCGCCGCGAGCATCGCGGTACCCAGAACGAACAGGTGGAGATTGACCGCGGCGGCCAAGACCGTCCGTGCCTCGGCCACCATCGGTCCGAGAAAGACGGCAACGCCGGCCTCGTAGGTGCCGAATCCGCCGGGGGCATGGATCGGCAGCACGGTGGTCAGGTCACCTCCGATCGCGCCGAGCACCCCCTGGGCAAATGTCAGCGGCGCCAGCGTGGCAAGCACCCACCCCAGCGCGGCGAGCTTCACCAGCCAGTTGGCCCAGGTCCAGAACAGCGTGCCGACAAACCGCGCCGGCCGGTCCGGCAGGCTGTCGAGCATCGAGACGAGCGTGCTGGCTACCCGACCTCCCCGCCCTGCCAACCGGTCGCGCAACCGACCGCGCAGCCCGTAGGCGACCAGCGGCGTGATCAACAACCCCAGCGTCAGAAACACCAGCAGCCCCGTGCCGATGCCCAGCAGATGGCCGCCGGCGGCCAGACCGATCAGCAGCACCACCTGCAGGTCGAGCAATCGGAACCACAGCAGCACCGGGACGCTCTGCACCATTGGCAGGCCGTAGTAGCGTTGCATCAGCACCGGGAAGGCCACCTCGCCCGAGCGCATCGGCAGCAGGTTGTTCATCAGGTTGTGCCAGCTCGACAGGCGGAAGGCCGACCAGAAATGGCCACGTAACGTCGCCGAGAAATAGCGGGTGATGCGCAGGGTGCGGATCAGGTAGCTCGCGACCATCAGGCCCAGGGCGATCAGCAACGCCAAGGGGTCCATCGTCTGCCATGGGGCGATCAATCGCTCCGGTCCGATCCAGCCGACCGCCCCGACCAGGAGCAGCAGAACGGCCGCCCAACCGAGAAACGCGCCGACATGCCTGCGCACAACGGTCATGGGCGCGCCCTCGCGATGGCGGATCGCTCGCTGTCGGGCGTCACTGCCTTGGGCGGCATGGGGTATTTGGGCATAATGCTCGTTTGCTCCGTGACGTGGCCGTGTCATGGCCGCTACCGGCCGTTTTCGACAGGCAGCATACCGATTGACGGCCCGAGCCGCAGGTCCGCGCCTGACACGGCCGCCTCAGGATTCACCGGACGCGACACACCCAGCGACAGCGACCACGCCGAAGACCCCGATGAGCGAGATTGCATTCCACCTGATCGACGACCCGGCCGACGATGCCTTCTGGTACTTCGCCGCCGAGCTCTGCGCCGAGCAGGCCGAGGCCGAGCAGCCGACCTACGTCGTCTGCGCCAATCTCGCCCATGTCGAGGGCTTCGACGACTATCTCTGGTCATACCGCGACGACCGCTTCGTGCCGCACACCGCCGACCCGGAAGACGCGGCCCATGCGCCGATCTTCATCGGTTGCGACCCCGAGGCCGGCGGCTTTGCCCGCGTGATCAACCTCTCGGGTGCGGCCATCCCCCGCGCGAACGAACGGGAACGCATCGACGAGGTTGTCCCGCCCGGCGACCAGCCTCGCGACGAAGCCCGTGCACGGTGGCGACAGCACAAGGCCGCCGGTGCCACGATCAGCCACCAACGAATCGAGTCGGTCCGCCAGGCCGAGACCTGAAGCCCGACGCCCCCTACCCGACGACAAGCGAACCAGACCTAACGCATGGACAAGACCTACGACCCCCGACAGATCGAACAGGATTGCTACTCGCGCTGGATGGAAGGCGGTCACTTCCGCCCGGACATGCAGGCCGACGGCGGCTACTGCATCATGCTGCCGCCGCCGAATGTCACCGGTCGCCTGCACATGGGTCACGCGTTTCAGGACACCCTGATGGACACGCTGACCCGCTGGCACCGCATGCGCGGCGAGGCCACCCTGTGGCAGCCGGGCACCGATCACGCGGGCATCGCCACGCAGATGGTGGTCGAGCGCCAGCTCGAGGGTCAGGGCATCTCCCGGCACGACATCGGCCGCGAAAAGTTCCTGGAAAAGGTCTGGGAGTGGAAGGAGCAGTCCGGCGGCTTCATCACCGAGCAGATGAAGCGTCTGGGCGCCTCCTGCGACTGGTCGCGCGAACGCTTCACCATGGACGACGGCCTGTCCGAGGCGGTGCGCGAGGTATTCGTCCGCCTGTACGAGGACGGCCTGATCTACCGTGGCAAGCGCCTGGTCAACTGGGATCCGGTGCTCCGCACCGCGGTCTCCGACCTCGAGGTGGTCAGCGAGGAAGAAAAGGGCCACCTGTGGCACATGCGCTACCCGCTGACCAATGGCGAGGGTCACCTGGTCGTGGCCACCACCCGACCCGAGACCATGCTGGGCGACTCGGCCGTGGCCGTTCACCCCGAGGACGAGCGCTACAAGCACCTGATCGGCGAGACCATCACCCTGCCGCTGGTCGGGCGACGCATCCCGATCATCAGCGACGACTACGTCGACCCCGAGTTCGGCTCGGGTTGCGTCAAGATCACCCCGGCGCACGATTTCAACGACTACGCGATCGGCCAACGCCACGACCTGCCGATGCTCAACGTGCTCACCGAGACCGCCGCCATCCGCGAGGCGGCCGAGTGCGTCGGCGAGGCGGCCCGCGACATCGACCCGCACATCCCGGAGCGCTACCGGGGGCTGGACCGTTACGAGGCCCGTCGCCAGATCGTGGCCGACCTCGAGGCCGAGGGCCTCCTGGTGCAGATCGACGATCACAAGCTGATGGTGCCGCGCGGCGATCGCAGCGGCACGGTGATCGAGCCGCTGCTGACCGACCAGTGGTTCGTCGACCTGACCCGCGACGAGACCACCACCGGCAAGCCCGGCGGCAAAAAGGCGATCACCGAGCCGGCCATCGACGCGGTGCGCTCCGGCGACATCCGCTTCGTGCCCGGCAACTGGGAGAACACCTACTTCCAGTGGCTGGAGAACATCCAGGACTGGTGCATCAGCCGGCAGCTGTGGTGGGGCCACCGCATCCCGGCGTGGTTCGATCGTGACGGCAACATCTTCGTCGGCCGGGACGAGGCCGAGGTACGCGCGAAGTACGAGATCGGCCCCGACGAGGCACTGACCCAGGACGAGGACGTGCTCGACACCTGGTTCTCCTCGGCACTGTGGCCGTTTTCCACCCTGGGGTGGCCGGAGCAGACGCCGGAACTCGAACGCTTCTACCCAACCAGCGTGCTGGTCACCGGCTTCGACATCATCTTCTTCTGGGTTGCCCGGATGGTGATGATGGGCAAGTACTTCGGCAAGGATGTGCCGTTCCGCGAGGTCTACGTCCACGGCCTGGTGCGCGACGCCCACGGCCAGAAGATGTCCAAGTCCAAGGGCAACGTGCTCGACCCGATCGACATCATCGACGGCATCGATCTCGAGTCACTGGTGGAAAAGCGCACCACCGGCCTGATGCAGCCGAAGAAGGCCAAGCAGATCGCGAAGCACACCCGCGACGAATTCCCGGACGGCATCGAGGAGCACGGCACCGACGCGTTGCGCTTCACCTTCGCCGCGCAGGCGACCACCGGGCGGGACATCAGCTTCGACCTCGAGCGCGTCAAGGGCTATCGCAACTTCTGCAACAAGCTCTGGAACGCCAGCCGCTTCGTGCTGATGCAGTGCGAGGGCGAGGACACGGGCCTGAATGATGCGCCGGTCACGCTGGGCACCGCCGATCGCTGGATCATCGGCGCGCTGCAGGAGTGCGAGGCCACGGTCACCAAGCATCTCGAGACCTATCGCTTCGATCTGGCCGCGCAGACGCTCTACGACTTTACCTGGAGCACCTACTGCGACTGGTACCTCGAGCTGACCAAGCCGGCCATCAAGCACGGCGACGAGGCGGCCCGACGCGGCACCCGTCGCACGCTGGTACGCGTGCTCGAGACGCTGCTGCGCCTGCTGCATCCGTTCATCCCCTACATCACCGAGACCATCTGGCAGCGGGTCGCGCCGCTGGCCGGCAGCAAGCGCTCGGATGACGACACCATCATGACCGCGCCCTTCCCGGCCGCCGACGAGTCGAAGATCGACGCCGAGGCGCGCGAGGCGATCGACTGGCTGCAGACCTTCATCCTGGGCGTGCGCCGCATCCGTGCGGAGATGGACATCGCGCCGGGCAAGCCCCTGCCGGTGCTGGTCACCGAGGCGAACGACGCCGACCGGGCCCGCATCCGCGAGCTCGAGCCCCTGCTGACCGCCGTGGCCCGCATCGAGTCGATCACGGAGGCCGGCAGCGACCTGCCGGAGTCGGCCATGGCGCTGGTGGGCAAGATGCAGGTGCACATCCCGCTGGCCGGCCTGATCGACGTGGCCGCGGAACTCGAGCGCCTGAACAAGGCGGTCGAGGGCGTGGAAAAGCAGATCGAGAAGGCACGCGGCAAGCTGTCGAACGCCAACTTCGTCGAGCGTGCGCCGGAGGCGGTGGTCAACCAGGAGCGCGAGCGGCTGGCGGGCTTCGAGACCGAGCTGCAGGAACTGGCCGCCCAGCGCGAACGGATCCGCCGTCTGGCCGACTGATTCCCCCGAACGGAAGAGCCTCTAGCCGCCCTGCCGCCGGGCCGCCTTGCGCGCCGCGCGCTCGTCGAAACGGCGGGGTTGCAGCCCCGCGGCCAGATCCCGCGGCAACGGTGACGGCGTGTCCTCGATGCACGAGGCGAGATATTCGGCCAGCCACGCCGACCAGGTAAGCCCGCGGGCGCCATGCCCCGTGCTTACCCAAAGGCCGTCAGCCAGCCGGCCGACGATCGGCAGCCGATCGGGCGTGGTCGCCCGCAGGGACGCCCGCCCCGTCAGTCGGTCCGCCGTCAGTCCCTGCGACAGGGACGGGGCGATCGCCGCGAGCCGCTCGCGGTTGTCCTCGTGCTCGGCCGCGCGCTCCTCCAGCCCCTCGTCGCCGGGCAGGAAGCTCGCACCGAACAGACGCTCTCCACCGGGCAGGTCAAGGGCATACCCCTCTCGCATCAGCGGGCGGCCGCTGATGGGCGAGTGACCGTCACCAGCCGGGCTGCCCCAGCTGACCTGCCCCCGACAAGGCTCGATCCAGCGGGCCAGGCCGCGGATCAGGGATCCCGTCCGCGGACCGGCGGCGACGACCACCTCGGCAAACGGTCCGTGCCGGTCGCCGTCTTCGGTCTCGATCCACCATGCCCGCGGCTCGCCGCTCACGGCGCCGACCACCTGGTCGAGCCGCACCTCGATACCCGGAGCCGACAACCACTGGTCGATGACCGCCCTTGGCCGCAGCCAGCCGGCAGTGGGGAACCACCAGCCCGGCGTATCGATATCGGATACCCCCGACAGCTCCCGCAACCGCTCGGGTTCGCACCAGGCGGCAAACCGCGGGTCCGGTTGCAGTTCGGCGGCAATGCCCGCCTGGCGATCGGCATGACGTTCGCTGCGCGCCAGCTTGATGACCCCGTTGAAGCAGGCCTGCTCACCGTCGATCAACTCGCCCAGCGCCGCGCGCATGAAACCCATGCCGGTGGCGGTCAGCTGCGACAGGCGGTTCCAGTCGCGACTGATCACCGGGGCGACCAGCCCGGCCGGGTTGCCGGACCCCCCGCCGGCCGGGCGTGGCCCGGACTCGAACACCGTGACCTCGCGACCGCGCCGGGCCAATTGGCGAGCCGTCGTCGTACCGGCCATGCCCGCACCGATCACCGCGATCGCCCCGTCACCCGCTCCAGTGGCACCCTCCGCGCTGGTAGGCACCACCTCCCGCCCGAGGCGGGCACAGAGCATCTCGCGCTTGCGCCCGAAACCGGCGCGCCTCTCGGTGACGAAACCAGCCGCTTCCATGGCGTCCCGCACGCGCCGCGCAGCGGAATAGGTGGCCGCCGTCGCCCCCGGCGATGCCAGTTCGACCAAGCGGGCGATCAGGGATTCCTGCCACAGCTCGGGATTGCGATCGGGCGCGAAGCCGTCCAGATAGAACGCATCGAAGCGCCCCGCGATGCGGGGCAATTGGTCGTGCGCCTCCCCCCAGATCATCGTCAGACGGATGCGCCCGTCGGCCATCAGTCGGCGGTGTAAGCCGGGCACGGGATCCGGCCACTGCCCCTGCAGCGAGGCCTGCAACATCCTCAGGCGATCGAGGGTATCGGCGGGCATGCGAGGGTGGTCGGCCAGCCATCGGGCCGCAAGGCGCTGCTGGGCGGCCATCAGCCGGGGAAAGTCACCGGACGCGACTGGATGCTTCTCCACGCTGACGAAGTCCAGCGTCGCCTCTGGCGGGGCCAGCTCGAGAAACAGCAAGGCGGTGACGAGGAAATTGCGGCCGGTGCCGAAGCCGGTCTCGAGAATGCGGGTGCCCTTGCCCTGGGCAAAGCGGGCTGCCAGGTCGTTGCCGGCAATGAAGACGTACTCGCTCTCGCCAAAGCCTCCCTCGGGCGAGAAATAGACGTCGCCGAACGCCTCGTTTCTGGGCGTATCGCCCTCGTTCCACGCCAGCTGCGCCGTCTGCAACGGCCAGCCGCCCGCCACCTCGCTCATTGCCGCTCGGGCAGCTGGGTGATGACGATGCGGCGGCGGTGCGGGTGGGCGCGATGCTCCCAGAGGAAGATGCCCTGCCAGGTGCCGAGCATCAGCCGTCCGTCGGCAACCGGCAGCGACAGCTCGTGGCCGGCGAGCAGCGTGCGGAAATGCGCGGCCATGTCGTCCGGGCCCTCGTCGTCGTGCCGGTAGGCCGGGTCACCGTCCGGTGCGGCGCGGCTGATCAGGGTCTCCAGATCCGTTCGCACCTCGGGCGAGGCGTTCTCGGTCAGGATCAGCGAGGCGCTGGTGTGCTGCAGGAACAGGTGGCAGAGACCACTGCCCGCGAGCTCGCCCTGCACCTCGCGCGTGATGTTGGTGAAGCCCCGTCCCGGGGTACGGATTTCGATCACTTTCGGCATGAGCGCCATTCTAGCAGTTCGCCGAGTCGAGGCATGCTGGTTGCGTGTTCCCGTAGTGGCGCTCAGGATAGGAAAAAAGTATGCTTCTCCTACCCCGGTTCAGTGCGCACAAGTGGTTCAGGAGCATGACAACGGAATGATCACGCAACGCCGCTTCGCTCGTGTCGAGATCCCGCTCCCGGTGCGCATTTGCTGCCCGGAGAAAACGCTGCGGGGCACCATTCTCGACGTATCGCTCAAGGGCATCCTGATCGACCTCGACGTGCCCGGCTCGCTCAGCCACGACTGTGTCGCCGGCCCGCTCGATATCCAGATCCTCTCGGATCCCGATCAGACCGTTCTGGTGGAACTCACCGCGCGCATCGTCCGCGAGACCGACCGCTCTCTTGCACTTGCCTGGTCGAGCATCGAGCTCGATGCCCTGACGCACCTGCGCGAGCTGCTGCAATACAACGGCGTGGAAGAAGATCAACTCAGCCGGGAGCTGTCGGAACTCCTCGACGACTGAGAGTCGTGCCTGTTGTGCGCTGAATCCTGATACGACGACATACCCATATATCGAAAGATGTCACCGGCTGGTGACATGCAATACCGGAACGCGACATGTTTGATTACACCCATGACCGACGTCAGGCCAGCGAGATAATGCGGATGGTGCTGTCTCAGCTCGCCGAGTTGGGGCTGCCGCCAACCCCCGTCTACATCACGCTGTTCTACGAGCGCGCGCTCAAGCGCGACGCCAGCCTGACCAAGGACATGGACGACGCGATCAACAGCAGCAAGGGCCTGCCCCCGGAAGTCGCGCAGGACCTGTTCGACACTCACGTCCTCAACGGCGCGCTCAAGCAGATGACCCGCGCCCAGGACATCATGCTGCGCGTGATGCGCAACATGATGCTGCAGATGCTGAACACGGGTAACGAATTCTCCAACTTCGCATCGACGCTGGGCGACTTCGTCCGCCAGATCGACCGCAGCGAGTCGGTCGAGGCCCTGCGCACCCTGACCGAGGAGGTCATGGAGGACACCAAGCTGATCGAGAAGACCGCCCTCGACTCCTCCGACCAGATGAACAGTGCCGGCGACCAGATCACCAAGCTGCGCAAGGAGCTGGAAAGCGCCCGCCGCGACGCGCGCACCGATCCGCTCACCGGCCTGCCCAACCGCCGCGGCCTAGCCGACATGCTGCAGAAGCAGGTCACCGCCGCCCTGTCGAACGGCGACCAGGCGTCGTTTCTGCTGGCCGACATCGACCATTTCAAGCAGATCAACGACAACTACGGTCACCTCGTCGGCGACAAGATCCTGCGCTTTATCGCCCGCACGCTGCGCGAGCACGTCAAGGGACAGGACCAGGTGCTGCGTTACGGTGGCGAGGAATTCGCGATCATCCTGCCGGAAACACCGGCCGATGGCGGGGTGGCCGTGGCCAACAAGCTGCGCAACATCATCTCCCAGTCGAAGCTGCGCCTCGCCGAGAGCGGCCGAGAGCTGGGCGAACTGACCATCTCCATCGGCCTGACCAACGTGATCCCGGAGGACTTCCCGGACGGGATCATCCAGCGGGCCGACGACGCGTTGCTGGCGGCCAAGCGCAAGGGACGCGATCGGGTGATCCACAATCCGGCCGATCCGGAAACGACCGGCCCGGACACGCTGATCAACGAGAACGACAACACCACGATCTGATCCGTCAGCGGTGCCCGCCGGCACACCGGCCGGCGCCTCCCGATCCAGTCAGCTGCCGTCGTGCTCCCGGCGCCCTTTCAGCGCGAGACTGAGGGTGCTGGCGTCGATGTATTCCAGTTCACCGCCCATGGGCACGCCCTGCGCCAGACGGGTCACCCGAAGCCCCCGGGACCGAGCCAGCTCGGTGACATAGCCGGCGGTCGCCTCGCCCTCGATGGTCGCGCTCGTCGCCAGGATCACTTCCTCGAGACCGGCCTGATCCAGACGGGTCTCGAGCTGATCGAGGCGCAACTCCTCCGGTCCGATGCCATCGAGCGGCGAAAGGCGGCCGAGCAGCAGGAAATACCGCCCCTGGTAGGCGCCGGACTGCTCGATCGCGATCCAGTCGGCCGGCGATTCCACCACGCACAGCAGGCGATCGTCTCGCTCGGCATCCCGGCAGATCGGACACAGTTCACCCTCGGTGAACACCCGGCAGGACGCACAGTGGCCGAGCTTCTCCAGGGCCTCGCCGATCGCATCCGAGAGGTGCGCCGCGCCCGTGCGATCACGTTCCAGCAGGTGCAGCGCCATCCGCTGGGCGGTCTTCTGCCCGACCGTCGGCAGACAGCGCAGGGCATCGATGAGTTGCTGGAAGCTGGGCGAGAATTGCACGGAACGGCTCCTTGGGACGCTCTAAACGAAAAACGCCCGACCCGTGACGGATCGGGCGACAGGCTCGAGTGACGCCAGTTCAGAACGGCATCTTGAAGCCCGGCGGCAGGTTCATGCCGGCGGTCATGCCCGACATCTTCTCCTGCTGCTCCTGCTCGATGCGCCGGGTCGCATCATTGATCGCCGCGGCGATCAGGTCCTCGAGCATGTCCTTGTCGTCTTCCATCAGGCTCGGATCGATCGTGACACGACGGGCCTCGTGCTTGCCGGTCAGGGTCACCTTGACCAGCCCGCCGCCGGACTGGCCCTCGACCTCCATCTTGGCGACTTCTTCCTGCATGCGCTGCATGTTTTCCTGCATCGCCTGCGCCTGTTTCATCAGGTTGCCCATACCACCTTTCATCTCTGCGGTCTCCTGCTGGCTGTTAGTCGTTGACTGTGCCGGGTCCGTCGATCGGACGCACGGATTCTCGAATCAGTTCGGCGCCGGCGCGCTCGGCAAGCACGCTGGCCGCGGGGTGCTCGCGCAACGAGGCCTCGCGTGCCTCTGCCTCGGCCTGTTCGTTGCGTTCACGCATCTGGGCCGGGGTTTCCACTGCTGCCATGGCCGGCGCGGCCGGTTCCGCGGCCGGCGGCTCGGCGGCCGGTGCGACGGCGGCCGCCTGTGCCGGTGGCGCGACCGGCGCAGCGGTGGAGGCGTCACCCACCACGAAGCGCACCGGTTGACGCACACCCAGACGCGCCAGCTGAGCGGTCAGGCGCTCCTGTGTCGCCTTCGAGGCCATCGATCGAAAGCCGGGATCGATGACCAGCACCACGCTGTCCTCGTCCGTGGTCGCGTGACAACGCTCCGCGAGGCTGCGGGCCGGCATCGACAACCGACCGACCACATCGGCCCAGTTGTCGGGAGTGATCATCAAACCATCCGCCGGCTGCGGGGAGTCGTTCGTTACCGTTTCAGCGGCGCCGGCCGGCGGTTCGACCGTCTCTGTCATCGGCGCCTCGCCCGTCCCCTGGAACGAGCCATGCGCGTCACCGGCCGGTGGCTCGGCGCGATAACCCGCCGGCTCCTGATCCGTCACTCGTGGCGGTTGTTGTGTGGCTGTCGGCGCTCCCTGCGCATTGCTGGTCGCGACTCGACCCTGGCCCTGCCCGGCGGGCGTCGGTGACGTCCCCGGCTCGAATGCCAGCATGCGCAGCAGGGTCATCTCGAGGCCGACGCGCGGCGACGGCGCCCAACCGATATCGCGCCGCCCGGCCAGCGCGATCTGGTACCAGAGCTGCAGCGTCTGCGGGTCCACCTCAAGGCGGATGCCGTCGTCCGGCAGCCACTGGGCCAGCGCGGCGTGGTGGACGGCCTCGGCCAGTTCGGCGAGCAAGCGAGCGGGATCGACCGACCGTTCCAGTGCCTGGTCGACCAGGGAAAACAGGGTGTCGGCCTCGCCCGCCGCGAGGGCCTCGAGCAAGCCGTGCAGCAGCCGCCGGTCGGTCACGCCGAGCATGTCCGCGACTGCTTCTGTCTCGAGACGGCCGTCGCAGAAACCGATGGCCTGGTCGATCAGGCTCAGTGCATCGCGCATCGAGCCGCCGGCCGAATCGGCAACCAGCCGCAGGGCCTCGGGCTCGGCCTCGATCCCCTCGCGCCCGAGGATGTCGTTGAGATAGGTCTCGATATGCGCCTGCGGCAACGCGCGCAGATTGAACTGCAGGCAGCGCGACAGCACCGTGACCGGCAACTTCTGCGGATCGGTGGTCGCGAGCAGGAACTTGACGTGCTCTGGGGGCTCCTCGAGCGTCTTCAACAGGGCGTTGAAGCTCGCCTGCGAGAACATGTGCACTTCGTCGATCAGGTAGATCTTGAAGCGGCCCTTCACCGGCAGGTAGACGACGTTGTCCAGCAGTTCGCGGGTGTCGTCCACCTTGGTGCGCGAGGCGGCGTCGACCTCGATCAGGTCGACGAAACGTCCGGAATCGATCTCGCGGCAGGCGGCACACTCGCCGCAGGGCTGGCTGGAGACGCCCTGCTCGCAGTTGAGTGCCTTGGCGAAGATGCGGGCGACCGTCGTCTTGCCCACGCCGCGGGTACCCGTGAACAGGTAGGCGTGGTGAAGACGGTCGCGATCCAGCGCGTTGGTGAGTGCCTGGAGCACGTGACCCTGGCCGACCATCTCGTCGAATCGCCGGGGGCGCCACTTACGTGCCAGTACCAGATAACTCATAGCGCGGGATCCAATTGGGTGGCACCCTGCATCCGCCGGTCTCCGGCGCCCGGATCGACCGCTACCGTTGCTCCCTTCCGGGCCTGGCGGAATTCACGGAGATCCGTCGCGAAGGGACGAACACAGGGCACCATTGGGTGGCGTCGCGGCCAGTCCGGCTGGCCAGAACGCGAACGAAGAATAACACGCGTGCCGACCCGAAAACAGGCCGCGGCACACATCATGCGCCGGCCAGTACCTCGTCGAGTGCAGTCAGCAGGGCCGCATTCTGCGACTCGCTGCCGATGGTGATCCGCAGGTGATCGCCGATGCGCGGCTTGTCGAAATGACGCACGATCACGCGCCGTTCCCGCAGCCCGGCGGCCAGTTCCGCGCCCGTCCGGCTGCTGTGCCGCGCGAGCACGAAGTTGGCTGCCGACGGCAGCACCTCGAAGCCGCGGGACTCGAGATCCGCGCTCAGCTGCTCGCGCATGGCGACAACCGCATCGCGCGTCTCGCGGAAGTAGGCCTCGTCGGCGAAAGCGGCGATCGCACCGGCACTGGCCAGCCGGTCGACCGGATAGGAGTTGAAGCTGTCCTTGACGCGGGTGAGCCCCTCGATCAGGCCGCTGTCGCCGATGGCGAAGCCGACGCGAAGCCCGGCAAGAGAACGCGACTTGGACAGTGTCTGGGTGACCAGCAGATTGGGATAGCTGTCCACCAGGCCCACGGCGGACTCGCCGCCGAAGTCGACGTAGGCCTCGTCGATCACCACGGCGCAGTCATGGAAGTGCGAGGCCAGGCGCTCGACCTGGTCGATCGCGAGCAGGCGCCCCGTGGGCGCATTCGGGTTGGGCAGGATCACGCCCCCGACACTCGCGGGGTCGATGGCACACAAGGACTCGACGTCCACGGCCAGCTCGTCATCGAGCGGGACGATCCGCGGCTCGATGTCGAACAGGCGGCAGTAGACGGGGTAGAACGAGTAGGTGATGTCCGGGAAGACCAGTGGTCGACCGCGCTGGAACAGGGCGCGGAACAGAAACCCCAGCACCTCGTCCGAGCCGTTGCCGACGAACACCTGGGCGTCGGTCACGCCGTGGTAGTCGGCGATGGCCGCACGCAGTGCCTGGCTGCTCGGATCGGGATACAGGCGCAGCCCGTCGTCGGCGGCGTCGTTGATGGCCTCGATCACCCGCGGTGACGGCGGGAACGGGTTCTCGTTGGTATTGAGCTTCACCAGGTCGGCGATCTTGGGCTGCTCGCCGGGTACGTACGGCGAGAGAGCACCGAGATCATCGGACCAGAAGGCATTCGACTGCGCCATCGTTCAGTCCCCGGATTCAACCCGGTAGCGGGCGGACTGGGCGTGTGCTTCCAGCCCCTCGGCACGGGCAAGCCGGTCGGCGACCTGCCCCAGTTCGGCGGCGCCCTCGGCCGAGCAGTGAATGATGCTCGAGCGCTTCTGGAAGTCGTATACCCCCAGCGGCGAGGAGAAGCGCGCGGTACCCGAGGTGGGGAGGACGTGATTCGGCCCGGCGCAGTAGTCGCCCAGCGCCTCGGCGGTGTAGCGGCCGACGAAGATCGCCCCGGCATTGCGGATCTCGCCCAGGCGCTCCTCGGCACCCGCGAACGACAGTTCGAGGTGCTCGGGGGCAATGCGGTTGGTCAGCTCGATCGCCTGGTCGATGTCGGCGACCTCGATCAGCGCGCCGCGCGATTCCAGCGCCTTGGCGATGATCTCGGCCCGCGGCTGCTCGGGAAGCAGGCGCTCGATCGAGGCGGCCACCGTGTCGAGGAAGTCCGGGTCGTGCGCGACCAGGATGGCCTGGGCCTGCTCGTCGTGCTCGGCCTGCGAGAACAGGTCCATCGCGATCCAGTCGGGATCGGTGTGTCCGTCGCAGACGATCAGGATCTCGGAAGGACCGGCGATCATGTCGATGCCCACCCGGCCGAAGACCTCGCGCTTGGCCGCGGCGACGAAGATGTTGCCCGGACCAACGATCTTGTCGACCGCCGGGATGGTCTCGGTGCCGAAGGCGAGCGCGGCCACGGCCTGCGCCCCGCCGACGGTGAACACCCGGTCGACTCCGGCAATGCGCGCGGCGGCGAGCACGGTGTCATTCTGCACGCCGTCCGGCGTGGGCACGACCATCACCACCTGCGCGACGCCGGCGACCTTGGCCGGAATGGCGTTCATCAGCACGGACGAGGGATACGCGGCCTTGCCGCCCGGGACGTACAGACCGACCCGGTCGAGCGGCGTGACCTGCTGGCCGAGGACGTTGCCGTTGGCCTCGGTGTACGACCAGCTCTCGCCCTTCTGGCGCTCGGCATAGGCGCGCAGACGCCCGGCGGCCAGTTCGAGCGCTTCGCGCACGTCCGCCGGGATGGCCTCGAGCGCCTGGTCGAGACGGTCGGCCGAGAGCTCCAGTGCCGCGGGGCTGTCGACATCGAGGCGGTCGAGCCGACGGGTGTGCTCTACCACCGCCTCGTCACCGCGCTTGCGCACGTCGGCAAGGATATCGCGAACAATGCCCTCGACCCGGTCGTCGGCAACACCGGACCAGTCAAGCAGCTCGTCGAGTTGGCGATCGAAGCCCGCGGCGCGGGCGTTCATGCGACGGATCATCACTTGCCCTCCAGGTACTGCTCCACCCGGTCGACGAAGTCGGTTACCCGGGCGTGCTTGAGCTTCTGCGCCGCGCGATTGACGATCAGGCGCGAGGAAATCTCGGCGATATGCTCGAGCGGCTCCAGGCCGTTGGCGCGCAGGGTGTTGCCGGTGTCGACCACGTCGACGATGCAGTCGCCCAGATCGACCAGGGGGGCGAGCTCCATCGAGCCGTACAGCTTGATCAGTTCGATCTGCCGCCCCCGGTCGGCGAAATAGGACTCGGCCGAACGGGTGTACTTGGTGGCGACACGGATGCGCCCTGCCCGATCAAGGGCACCGGGCTTGCCGGCCACCATCAGCTTGCACTGGGCGATCTTGAGATCGACCAGTTCGAACAGGCCCTCACCACCGTGCTCCATCAGCACGTCCTTGCCGGCCACGCCGATGTCGGCCGCGCCATGCTGGACGTAGGTCGGCACATCCGAGGCGCGCAGGATCAGCAGGCGCACGCTCGGATCGCTGGTCTCGAGGATCAGCTTGCGGCTCTTGTCCGGGTCCTCGAGCGGCTCGATGCCGACGGAGGCCAGCAGCGGCAGGGTTTCCTTGAAGATGCGCCCCTTGGAGAGCGCGACGACGATCTGGTCGGATTGGGACATGGTGATCAGCTCGTGATCCGTTGGATATTGGCGCCGAGGCGGGAGAGTTTCTCCTCGATCGATTCGTAGCCCCGGTCGATGTGATAGATGCGATTGACGACGGTCTCGCCACGGGCGACCAGCCCGGCCAGCACCAGGCTGGCCGAGGCACGCAGGTCGGTCGCCATGATCGGTGCGCCGGAAAGCGCCTCGACCCCGCGGATGACCGCGGTATTGCCCTCGATATGGATGTCCGCGCCCATGCGCTGGATCTCCTGGACGTGCATGAAGCGGTTCTCGAAGATGGTCTCGACCACCGTGGCGGTCCCTTCGGCCACCGCGTTCATCGCCACGAACTGCGCCTGCATGTCCGTGGGAAAGCCCGGGTGCGGCGCGGTGCGGATGTCGACCGCCTTCGGCCGGCGCCCGTGCATGTCGAGCCGGATCCAGTCCTCGCCGGTCTCGATCTCGGCACCCGCCTGCTCCAGCTTGGCCAGCACGGCATCAAGCAGTTCGGGACGCGTGTCGCGTACCAGGATGCGACCGCGGGTCATGGCCGCCGCGACCAGGTACGTCCCGGTCTCGATCCGGTCGGGCAGGACGCGATACCGCACGCCCTCGAGGCGCTCGACGCCGTGGATGCGGATCACGTCACTGCCCGCGCCACGCACGTCCGCGCCCATGGCATTCATGAAGTTGGCGAGGTCCACCACCTCCGGCTCGCGCGCGGCGTTCTCGATTACCGTCTCGCCCTCGGCGAATACGGCGGCCATCATCAGGTTCTCGGTCCCCGTGACGGTGACCTGGTCGAGCACGATGCGCGCGCCGACCAGCTGCTCGGCCGACGTCTCGATATAGCCACCCTCGACACGTACGTCCGCGCCGAGGGCCTCGAGCCCCTTGAGGTGAATGTCGACCGGCCGGGTGCCGATGGCACAACCGCCCGGCAGGGAGACGCGCGCCTTCTTGAACCGGGCCAGCATCGGCCCCAGCACCAGGATCGAGGCGCGCATGGTGCGTACCAGATCGTAGGGGGCCTCGAGCATGTCGACGGTGGTGGTGTCCACCTCGACACTCATCTGGTCACCCACCGTCAGCGTGGCGCCCATGCGCCCGAGGAGCTCCATGGTGGTGGTGACGTCCTGCAGATGCGGGACGTTTTCGATGGTCACCGGCGAGTCGGCCAGCAGAGAGGCGGCCATCATCGGCAGCACCGCGTTCTTGGCGCCGGAACTGCGGATCTCGCCGTCGAGCGGCTTGCCGCCGCGGATCAGGAGCTTATTCATCAGGTCGGATCGAGTCTCAAGCCGTGGGCTAATCCAGGCCGGTCTCGAGTGTCATCAGCTCGTCGAGCCCGTAGACACCCAGCATCTGGCGCATGGCCTGGGGCGCGTGAGTGTATCGCAGACGAATGCCTTTTGCCTCGGCCTCGGCCTGAACCGCGGCCAGCCAGGCCACCCCTGCCGTATCGATGCGCCGCAACTGACCGAGATGCACCTCCACCTCGGGACCGACCACGCCATCAGGCAGACCCGGCCGGCGGCGGTCCAGCGTCGAACGGAGCAGATTACCGGAAACCCGGATCAGGCCCGGTTCGACGCGCCACTCCCAGCCGACGTTGGCGGCGGCCTCGTCAGCCTTCATTCTGCTCGCGCAGGGTGCGGATCAACCCGTCGACGCCGTCGCGCTGGATCTTCTGCGCGAAGCTGCCGCGGTAGTTGTTGACCAGGCTGATGCCGTCGACGATCACGTCATACGACTTCCATCCACCGTTCTCGGGGGCCATGCGGTAGGCCACCGGGATCACGCCCAGATCGCCTCCGACCACTTCCGTCTCGACGATCAGCTCGTCCTCGCCGCCGCCCGGCTTGGTGCCGGTGATGACGATGCTCTGGTCGCCCAGTTCGGAGAGCGGGCCGGCGTAGGTCCGCACGAGCAGCCGCTGGAACTGCTTGGTGAACGCCTCGCGTTGTGCCGGGCTGGCGCTGCGGTAGTAACGTCCCAGCACCAGCCGCGTCATGCGCTCGGCATCCACATGAGGCAACAGCAGGCGATCGACGATTGCCAGCAGCACCTCGGGATCCTCGCTCACCTCCTCCTGGTGCTCGCGAATCTCGCGGATCACCGCCTCGGCAGTCGACTCGACCAGCTCGCGCGCCTCGCTCTCGCTCGGTCCAGCCGATGTGTTCGGCGCGACTGCATTGCCATGATGATTGGCCTGGGCCGCCGCCGAGAATGCGGTCACCGGCGCGACGATCAGGGCCAGCAGGACGACATGGCGCAGTTGATGAAACGGCTGCAAGAGACGGGTCGGGAACGGCATAGTGAAGCTCACTGCGGGTAGTCACCGGTTGCCACGGCAAGGCGGGCAACGCTCATGTTGTAGTCGTTGATGGCGCGGAAATAGTCGGCCTGGACCTCCGTATTGGCCTTGACCGCCTCGGCGACCTTGCCGCCGTCGATCAGGCCGGCCTGGAAGTCGAGGAAGCTCGAGACCATCCACTTGCGGGTATTGTCCTTCGCGGTGTCGAGCGCGCGGATCTGCCGATCCAGACCATGGGCCTGATGGTAGGCCTCGGCCACCTGGAACGGGATGCCCTGACGGGCCAGTTCGGCCTTGGCGACCACCGCCTGCAACTGGGCCTCCGAGTCACTGATGTTGGCGCGCACGACCCCGGGATTGAAATCCCACTTGATCCCGACGACCGGCGTGGCATACGTCTGGTTGAGCGGCTGATTGATGTACGGGTTGTTGAGTCGTTCGCGTCCCGGCGTGTACGTCGCCCCGGCAACCACACCGGCGTAGAGGTTCGGGTAACGCTCGCTCTTGCGCGCCGCGACGTAATTTCGCATGGCTGCCTGGCCGTTCTCGGCCATCGCCATCTCGGGACGCTGCGCCAGCGCCCGATCCGCCAGCTCGGCCAATTCACGCTCCGGCAGGGCAACCGGCTCGATCCGCCGTTCGGCCACCTGGATCTCGGCGGCGATCGGTACGCCGATGATGGTCTTGAGGCCATCGATGGCGATCGACTCGACGCTTTTCGCCTCGGCGAGGTAGCGCTCCAGACGCGCCGCCCCACTCTCGATCGCGTAGAGCTGGCTCATGGTCGCCCGGCCCTCGTCGACATCCTCACGCAGATCGTCACGGGTATCCTCGACCTTGCGTTTGACCCCCGCGAGCATCCGGCGGGTATCGCGAGCAGCCAGGTAGCCCCAGTAGGCCCGACGGACGGTCAGCCAGGTCTCGGCGCGTGCCAGCGACACCTCGGATGCCTTGACGTCGCGGTTGAGGCGCGCGGCCTCGCCATAGTTCTCGAGCTTGCCGAAGGTGTAGAGCGGCTGGATGATCGAAGCGGTCAGGCCGGAGGTGACCGTGATGCCCTCGTCCAGCTCGTTGCCGTCATCACGCAGCGTGCAACCGCCTGCCGGGCAGGTGTTCGTGCCGTTGGTGAAGATGCCGTCGGAGGCCTTGGGCGCAAGCCCGGCAAACAGGTTGGCGGATACCCGCACGCCGCCCTCGCCCTGCACCCGTTCGATCAGGGCCTGGGCCCGGGCGACGTTGGCCCGCTGCTCGTCGATACGCGGGTCGCTGTTCAGCGCCATCTCGGTGGCCTGTGCCAGCGTGATGGGTTCGTTCGGCACCGCGGCGGCGACCGGGCCGGCAAGCGCGACCAGCGAGAGCGCCATGATGCCCCGGCAGCTGCGAGCGACGATTCCGTGACGTTTTTTCATTCTTTTGCCTTGTCGAACAGGAACTTGGAAACCACGCTTTCGAGGATGATCGCCGACTGGGTCATGGTAATGCGATCGCCGTCCTCGAGCGATTCGAGCGCCCCTCCGGGCGAAATCTCGACGTACTGCGCGCCCAGCAGGCCGGCAGTATAGATATTGGCGAAAGAGTCCGTCGGCAGGTTGTCGTACTTGTCGTCGATCACCATGTGGACTTCCGCCTGGAAGGTCTGGGAATCGAGTTCGATCGAATCCACCCGGCCGATGGTCAGCCCGGCCAGTTTGACCGGCGATTGCTCCGTCAGTCCACCGATATTGTCGAAGCGCGCGGTGATCTCGTAGCCGCTCACTCGGCTGGCGCCGAAATTGCTCCACTGCAGCGCCATCACCATCAGGGCGGCGATCCCGGCGAGCACGAACAGCCCCACCACCAGTTCGACTCCGCGTTGCACATTCATCCCATCACGCCCCAAACATGAAAGCTGTCATTACGAAATCCAGTCCCAGCACCGCAAGCGAGCTCAGGACCACGGTCTGCGTCGTCGCCCGCGCCATGCCGCTGGCCGTCGGCTCGGCGGTATAGCCCTCGTAGACGGCGATCAAGGCGATCACCGCGCCGAAGGCCACGGACTTGATCGCCCCGCCGCCGACGTCATCCCAGGCCTCCATCTGCTCGGCGATCTGCCCCCAATAGGAGGCCTGGTCGACGCCCAGCACCACCACGCCAATCAGATACCCGCCGATGATCCCCACCAAGGAGAACAGCGCGGCCAGCAACGGCACCGAAATCATCGCGCCCCAGAATCGCGGCCCGATGACCCGGCGCAACGGATCGACCGCCATCATCTCCAGCGCGGCGAGCTGCTCGGTGGTCTTCATCAACGCGATTTCCGCGGTGATCGCCGAACCGGCCCGACCGGCGAACAGCAACGCGGCGACCACCGGCCCCAGCTCCCGCACCAGCGAGAGCGCGACCATCACGCCGAGCGACTCGCTAGCATTGAAATTCGACAGGATGTTGTAGCCCTGCAGCCCCAGCACCAGGCCGACGAACCCGCCGGCCACCAGGATGATCACCAGCGACAGCACGCCGGCGGCATAGACCTGCTGGGCGATATCGCGCGGCCGCGCCCAGCTGGGAATCAGCACCCAGGCCAGTTCGATGGCGAACAGCGCCATCGCGCCGGCATGACGCACCCCGCCGATCACCAGGCGACCAAGACGGGCAACCGGGTCGATAAATCGGTTCATCGCGCCATCCCCAGACCAAGATCAGCCGCCAGCGGCGTTTCCGCATCGCTCGCGTTGAGCGGCCCTTCCGCGGCCCCGTCGAGAAACTGTGCCAGCGCGGGCTCATCGTGCCGCTGGGCGAGCACCTCGTCGGGCGAGCCTCGACCGATCACCCGCCCGCCGGCAATCACGATCACCTGGTCGGCAATGCTCAGCGCCTCGCTGACATCGTGGGTCACGACGATGCTGGTCAGACCGAGCGCATCGTTGATGCGCCGGATCAGACGCAGCAACACGCCCATGCTGACCGGATCCTGCCCGGCGAACGGCTCGTCGTAGAGCATGATTTCCGGGTCGAGCGCCATGGCCCGCGCCAGTGCCGCCCGGCGCGCCATGCCGCCGGAAAGCTCGGCCGGGTACTTGTCCCGCGCGGCCCGCAGGCCGACCGCCTCCAGCTTGAACAGCACGATACGACGGATCAACGCTTCATCCAGCCGCGAGTGTGCCCGCAAGGGAAAGGCGACGTTCTCGCCCACGGTCAGATCGGTGAACAGCGCCCCGTTCTGGAACAGCACCCCCATTCGCCGGCGCAGCGCATACAGCGCCTTGCGCCGGGCCCGCGACACCTCGGTGTCGTCAACGAGAACCCGGCCACTCGCCGGGCGCACCTGCCCGCCGATCAAGCGCAGCAATGTTGTCTTGCCGGTGCCCGACGGGCCGAGCACGGCGGTGACCTGGCCGCGCGGAAAACGCATGTCGACGCCGTCGAAGATTACCTGCGACCCGCGTGCGAAGCGCACGTCCTCGAGTTCGATCATGCCGCTCGACTCCCCTGCCACGCTTAAAGACCCATCAACTCGACCAGCGTGCGGAGCCGATCGACCGTGGCCACCGATGGCGGGTCACCGTCGACGAACAGCGCGGCCTCAGCCGGCGCCTGGCCGGCGAAACGGTCGAGCCAGTCGCGCAGCATGGCGGCATCGTCGCTCGCGGGCACCAGACCGACCGACGCGCCGCGCACGTCGTCCTCCGGGCGCCAGACCGACGTGTCACTGTCCACGCGAATCACGCGGTGATACCCGCCGTCACAAACTTCGTCCCAGGCCGGCGACCAGGCGGCTGCCTCGACCACGACGACAACCGGCGCGGGGGCTTCGGCAAGCTCGGCAAGGACGGTCTCGACATCCGGATCGTCCCCGGCCACCCACAGGGCATCCTGCTCGTTGAGGAGAAAGGCCACGCGCCATTCCGCCGGCATGTCCGGATCGAAGAAGCTCGATGCCAGTGCCGGGGATCGGCGTCGGCGCAGGCCGAGGTGTACCGCCTTCATGTCAGTTCGCCCACCGGTGGAAACGCTGGCGACGCGGCCTGCCGCCGCGCGCCTCGAGGCCGCGCATGATACACGTCATACGGTTTCCCCGATCTCCCGCACCAGGCGGAAACCCAGGTTGAGGTCGAATTCGTTGGCCTGGCGCGGTGTTCGGGAGGCACTGCGGCAGGCGCCGGGCGGATCGAACCACGACCCGCCGCGCACGGCTCGCAAACGGCTGTTGCGCGCATCAGCGCTGCGGTGTGCCTCGGCAGCCCTTCGCGGCCCGGCCGGGTAATGGTCACTCCAGTGGTCCTGGGTGAACTCCTGCACATTGCCATGCATCTCGTAGAGCCCCCAGGGGTTCGGCGGCAGGCTGCCCACCGCGACCGGCTTGCCAAGACCGCAGAGGAATAGCCCCCTTGTGCAGTGGATACCCCCGGCACAATTCACTTCCTGGCGCCGGATCCGGTCGCCGAAGCAGAACATCGTGTCGGTGCCCGCCCGGGCGGCGTACTCCCACTCCGCCTCGGTCGGCAGGCGGTAGCGCGCGCCGGTGATCTCGCTGAGCCACTCGGCATACGCCTCGGCATCCCTGGCCGAGACGTTGTACATCGGCAGTTCCGGATCGTTCCACGAATAGGGACGCGGCCGGCGGTGGCCGCTGGCCTCGACGAAGGCAAAGTATTCGCGGCGGCGAATGGCACCGCGGGTCATCGCGAACGGCTGGTCGACGCGGACCTCGTGGCGTGGCTGCTCGAACGAGCGCGCCTGGTGTTCGCTGGCGCGACTGCCCATCCAGTAGCCGCCCTCGGGAATGACGACCACTTCCGGCGCCGCCTCGCCGCCGGCCGCACCATCGCGGAAGTAGACGTCAAGGCCGAGTCGCTCGGCCGCCTGCCGCTGCCGCTCGACTACCGGATCGTCGGACCCTGCCTGCGTGACCGTGGCTGCCGCCTGCATTCACTCACCTCCCGGGACTGACACGACCAACGGGGCAATCGAACCCCGTCCGTCGGCACGTCTGAAACACCGGCGAGCCTGACCCGACGCGCCGGACTGATATACTCCGAAACCCGAAAATCTTAGCATGCCGACCGGACCCCTCATGGAGCAAAAATCCCTGCATCCCGACAACCTCCTGCGCATGGCGCACGAGGTAATCGAGATCGAGAACCACGCCATCACAGCGCTGTCGTCGCGCCTCGACGAATCCTTCGTCGAGGCCTGTCGTCTGATGCTTGGCTGTGAAGGACGGGTGATCGTCATCGGCATGGGAAAGTCGGGCCATATCGGCGGCAAGATCGCCGCCACCCTGGCAAGCACCGGGACGCCCGCGTTCTTCGTTCATCCGGGCGAGGCCAGCCACGGCGATCTCGGCATGATCACCGAACGCGACGTGGTCATGGCACTGTCGAATTCCGGCGAGACCGCCGAGATGCTTGCCATTCTGCCGGTGATCAAGCGCCTCGGCGTGGGCCTGCTGGCCATGACCGGCCGCCCCGACTCGACCCTGGCTCGTTCCGCGGACGTGCACCTGGACGTAGGCGTCGAGCGCGAGGCCTGCCCGCTCAACCTCGCCCCCACCGCCAGCACCACCACGACCCTGGTGATGGGCGATGCGCTCGCCGTCGCCCTGCTCGATGCGCGCGGCTTTCAGCCCGAGGATTTCGCCCTCTCGCACCCCGGCGGTTCGCTTGGCCGGCGCCTCCTGCTGCACGTCCGCGACGTGATGCACACCGGCGAGAAGCTCCCCCGCGTCGGACCCACCCAGAGCGTCAAGCAGGCCCTGTTGGTGATGTCCTCCGGGGGACTGGGCATGACGGCGGTGGTGGATGACGACGACCGACTGCTGGGACTGTTCACCGACGGCGACCTGCGCCGTCTGCTCGATCGCAGCGATTTCGACCTCGACTCGGCCATCGAGCGGGTAATGACGCCCGATCCGCGCACCTGCCGCGACAACGTCCTCGCCGCCGAGGCCATGGCGATCATGGAGCGCGACAAGATCAATGGCCTGCTGGTGGTCGACGAGCGCAAGCAGCTCGTCGGGGCACTCAACATGCACGATCTGCTGCGCGCGGGGGTCGCCTGATGAATACAAGCGAAAAGAACTGGTTCGAGCGCGCCCGCGACGTCCGCCTGCTGGTGCTGGACGTCGACGGCGTGATGACCGACGGGCGCCTGCACCTGACCGAGGACGGCCAGGAACACAAGATCTTCCACAGCCGTGACGGCCACGGGATCAAGCTGATACAGGAGCTGGGCATCGACGTCGCGATCATCACCGGCCGTGCCTCCGAGGCGGTCACGCGCCGGGCCAAGAGCCTCGGCATCCAGCACGTGGTGCTGGGCGCAACCGACAAGGGACAGGCAATCGAGGAGCTCTCTCAGCTGGTGAACGTGCCGCTCGAACAGATGGCGGCCATGGGCGACGACGTCCTCGACCTGCCGATGCTCAACCGGGCCGGCCTGTCGGCCACCGTCAGCGACGCACCCGTCGTCATTCGCTCGCGCGTCGACTGGATCAGCCCGCTACCCGGCGGCGCCGGCGCGGTCCGTGCGCTCATCGACACGCTCATCGATGCCCGTGGCCAGTGGGACGACGTCCTGGCGCGGTATACCTGAGCCATGAGCTGGCCGTTCCCGGCGCAAACCAACCGTACGCTGCTCGCGCTTGCCGGCATCGCCCTGCTGGGCTGGCTTGCCTGGGAGAACGTCTCGGACGAACTCATCCCCGAGATGGAGGAGACCGGCGGTTACGCCCAGCGGCTCGAACAGACGGCGAGCTGGCAGTACGACGAGGAAGGCCGGCTGGCCTATCACCTGGTCACCCCAAGCGCGGTCCAGCTGGATGCCGACGACCGCTATGAACTGCAGGCTCCCGAGGCGGAACTGATCAACGCTGCGGACACGCCCCCCTGGACCCTGAACGCCGAGCGCGGCACCCTGCTCGATGGCGGCGATACCGTACGGCTCGACGGGTCGGTGCGCGTGGCCCGCGCCCCCCACCAGGATCGGGGCCAACTGGAACTTCGCACCGACCGACTGTGGGTCTACCCGCAACGCCAGGTCGCCCGAACCGACATCCCCAGCACCCTCCGCGAGCTCGACGAGAGCGGGGAGATTCGCTGGACCAGCGAGGCCGACGATCTCCACCTGGACTGGGACAAGCGCGTCCTGACGCAGTCCGACCGGGTGCGGGACCGGATTCAATCGCAACAGGCACCGCGCCGATGAGCGCAACCGCACAGCAACGACGCGCAGACAGGAAACGCATCATGGCGATCATTACCTCAAACTCCTCTCGCCTGCGGGCGGCCACTGCACTGCCGGCACTGGGACTGGCTCTCGTCCTGGCCGGCGGGCTGGCCAGCCCAGTCTTCGCCGCCAAGGCCGATCGCAGCCAGCCGATCAAGGTCCAGGCGGACAAGAAGGTAACCAAGTACCAGGAAGGCACCAGCGTCTACACCGGTGACGTGGTCATCGACCAGGGCAGCCTGCACGCCACCGGCCAGCGGGCAACCCTCTACCTCGAGAACGGCCAACTGGTGCGGGCGGTGCTCGAAGGCCGCCCGGCCACCTTCCGCGAGCGCGACGAACAGGGAAACCTGGTCGAGGGCAAGGCCGACGAGGCCGACTACCGCACCGCGAATGGCAACGTGATCCTGACCGGCGATGCCTGGCTCAAGCGCACCGGCGACGAGATTCGCTCGGACCGCATCACCTACGACCTCGACACCGAAGTGGTCGAGGCCGGCGAATCCGGTGGGAGTTCCCGGGTCGAGATGACACTGCAGCCGCGCAACCGCGATCAGAACGAGGACTGAGCACTCATGCCGCGATCCGCTCGTCACGCCCCGCTCCTGGAGGCCCGCAGCCTGTCGAAGAGCTATGGCTCGCGGCCGGTGGTGCGGGACGTCTCGCTGCAGGTCAACGCCGGGGAGATCGTCGGCCTGCTGGGCCCCAACGGCGCCGGCAAGACCACCAGCTTCTACATGATCGTCGGGCTGGTGCCGGTCGACCAGGGGGGCGTGTTCCTCGATGGGCGGGACATCACCCACACCCCGATCGACCGGCGCGCCCATCTCGGCCTGGGCTACCTGCCGCAGGAGCCCTCGGTATTCCGCAAGCTCACGGTGCGCGAGAACATCCTCGCGATCCTGGAACTGCGCCAAGACCTGACACGCAACGGTCGCCGGCGCGCACTCGAGGAACTGCTCGAGGAGCTCAATGTCGGGCACATCGCCGACTCCAGGGGACAGGCCCTCTCGGGCGGCGAACGACGCCGCGTGGAGATCGCCCGGGCGCTGGCAGCCAACCCGCGCGCCATGCTCCTGGACGAGCCGTTTGCCGGCATCGACCCGATCTCGGTGATCGACATCCAGCGCATCATCGAGCACCTGCGTGATCGCGGAATCGGCGTGTTGATTACCGACCACAACGTCCGGGAGACGCTCGGCGTCTGCAAGCGCGCCTATATCGTCTCCGACGGCGAAATACTCGCCCATGGCAGCGCCGAGGAACTGCTGGCCAACCAGTCAGTGCGCGACGTCTACCTCGGCCACGATTTCACCCTGTAGGGCCGAATAAGGTGAGAGAAACCGTTGGCACAACCGGCCGGCATTCGGATAGACTCACTCCCATGCAAATTGCATGCTCAGCCCGACCCTCCCCATCCATGACTGCTTCGACCTGCCTGGCACCGTATGGCAGCCGGGCCGTCGTGGAGTCCGTGGCGCATTCGGTCGCCGGAGGTGACTCGTGGCAGGGATGAAGGCCGGTCTCGAACTACGGCTTGGTCAGTCGCTGGCCATGACGCCGCAACTGCAGCAGTCGATCCGGCTGCTGCAGCTTTCCACCCTGGAGCTGAGCCTGGAGATCCAGCAGGCGCTGGACACCAACCCCCTCCTGGAAGTGGCCGACGAGGACGACCGCACCGAGGAGGAATCCGAGGACACGCAATCGTCCGAGGAACAGGACCCCGGCGCCCAGGCCGGCGAGGAGCTTCTCGAGGATCGCAAGGACAAGTCGGCGGACGAGGATCTGGTGGTCGACTCCTCCTGGGACGACTACTACGAATCCGACGGCTCGACCTCGCTCAGCGCCAGCGCCCCCGGCGAGGACTACGACCCCTTCGCCACCCAGTCCACCGGCGAGGACAATCTCAGGGACCACCTGCTCAGCCAGATTCACCTCGCCTCGCTTTCCGACGCCGACCGGCGTGTCGCCACTGCCCTGATCGAGTCGATCGAGCCCTCGGGCTATCTCGAGGAGCCGCTCGAGGAAATCGTCACGCTGCTGCAGGACGAACTACCCGGCCTCGACCTCGAGGAGGCGGAAGCCACCCTGCACTACATCCAGCAGCTCGACCCGGTCGGCGTCGGCGCCCGAACGCTCGCCGAGTGTCTGTCGATCCAGATCGAGCAGCACTACCCTGACGATCCGGCCGCGACCGATGCCAAGGCCGTGCTCGATGGCGACTGGCTCGAGGCCATCGCCCGGCGCGAGCTGCCCCAGGTCACGAAGGGACTGGGTATCAGCCGCGACCGGCTCGAGGCGGCACTGCGGCTGATCCAGCTGCTCGACCCCCGTCCGGGCCTGTCCGTCGGCGAAACGGCCGCCGACTACATCCGTCCGGACGTGATCGTCACCCACCGGGAGGACGGCTGGCACGTCGATCTCAACCCGGAAATCGCTCCCCGGTTGCGAGTCAACCAGACCTACGCCAGCCTGATCGACCGCTCCTCCCGCGGCAAGGATGCGACCTACATCCGCAACCATCTCCAGGAGGCGCGCTGGTTCATCAAGAGCCTGCGGAGCCGCAACGAATCCCTGCTCAACGTTGCCCGCGAGATCGTGCGCCGCCAGATGGACTTCTTCGAGCAGGGCGAGATCGCGATGAAGCCGATGGTGCTGCGCGAGATCGCCGAAGCCCTCGACCTGCACGAATCGACCGTCAGCCGGGTGACCACCAACAAGTACATGCTCACGCCGAG
The DNA here is from genome assembly GCF_001641825.1 of Guyparkeria sp. WRN-7. Lineage (GTDB taxonomy): Bacteria > Pseudomonadota > Gammaproteobacteria > Halothiobacillales > Halothiobacillaceae > Guyparkeria. The sequence continues at coordinate 231,942 of NZ_LRFH01000002.1, forward strand.
GGGCGTGTTCGAATTCAAGTACTTCTTCTCCAGCCACGTCGGCACCGCCGACGGCGGCGAATGCTCGGCCACCGCCATCCGGGCGCGAATCAAGAAGCTCGTCGAGGAAGAAAATCCCAAGAAGCCCTTGAGCGATGCCAAGATTGCGACCATGCTTGGAGACGAGGGGATCGATGTCGCAAGACGGACGATCGCCAAGTACCGGGAAGCGATGGGCATCGCTTCCTCGACCGACCGCAAGCGGTTGATATAAATATCTTATAAGGAGTTGCTCATGCAGATTGACATCACCGGTCATCATGTCGATGTCACCGAGGCCCTCAAGGCCCACGTCCACGACAAGTTCACGCGTCTTGAACGTCACTTCGACAAGCTGGTGGATATCCACGTCATTCTCACCGTGGAGCGCAAAGAGGCCCAGAAGGCGGAGGCCAACCTGCATGTCAGCGGTCAGGACATGCACGCCGAGGCGGTCACTGACGACATGTACGCCTCGATCGACGCCATGATCAACAAGCTCGACCGGCAGATCGTCAAGCACAAGGAAAAGCTGACCAGCCATCGCTGAGCCGCTCGCGGGGAGGCGGAGCCTTCCCGCCAGTCGCCGCCGGCACCCGACGACCAGTCACGTCGGCGGCAACGAACCCCGGAGTCGGTGTTGCACCGCGAGTACAACACGCTATGATGCGCGCCGACTCGACCAATCCCGCCCCGACCCGCGAGCGATCCTCGCGATCAGTCGACCGACAGGGTGCTTAATGAATACTGCCGAGCTGTTTCCGATCCACCACATCCGGATCGACGAGCTGTATCAGAGCCGCAAGCGGGTCCTGGAAGTGCTGTCCGGCCTGCTCGCCGACGACGAGCTGGGTGGCCAGCAGGCCACACGCATCTTCGAGGCCCTCGTGGCCCGTGAGCGCCTTGGCTGCACGGCCATCGGTCACGGCATTGCCGTTCCGCACGGCCGCGTCGACGACATCCTCACCCCGCGAGGCGCCGTGGTCCGGCTGCGTGAAGGCGTGGATTTCGGCGCGCCCGACGGTGCCCCCGTCACCCTGGTCATCGGGCTGGTCATCCCGGAGGACTGCCCCGAGCAGCATCTGGAGATCCTCGGCCGCCTTGCCCGACACCTCAACGACCCGGACGAACGTGACACGATCATGGAGGCGCAAAGCGCCGAACGCGTTCAGGCGCTGATGATAGAGTGGCTCAAGGACAGCGCCGAGGCGACCGCCGGCTGAACCGGGCCTCGCGCCCGACCATCGAGCCTTGAACGGCAAACGGGCAGGCCATGATCCCGAGCTTCACACACCACCACCTTCCCTCGAATGCCAGCGACTCCGACTGGCAGGCGATCCTGCCGGATCAATGGCAGGCCTCGGTCCCGACCGATCAACGACGCATCGGTCCGGCCAACCCCTGGATTCCCACCCGGCTGGCACTGATCTCCCCCGCCCTGAGACGCGATCTGCGATGCGGCGAGGAATGCCTGAAACACGCCAACGGACCCCTGCCCGCCGATACCAGTCCGCGGGTGATCCTGCTTACCGAGGCGCACGCGCAGGCCGTCGACGAATGGCTGGCTCCGGTCCCTAAGGCGGATGCAGGCGATGCCGCCCCGATCACCGTGATCAGCACGCCGGACGACGACGAGACGGTCAGCCGGCGACTGCAACGGCTCTGCGGCACACACGACGAGGACTGGCGCCACGGGGTGTTCATGGAGATCAGCGGCCTCGGGGTACTGATCCGCGGCACCGCGGGCATCGGCAAGAGCGAAGTGGCCCTCGAACTGATCAGCCGCGGCCACCGCCTGATCGCCGACGACGCGCCCTGCTTCATCGCCCGCGGCGACGAGGTGACCGGCTCCTGCCCGGACCGGCTGTTCGGTCTGCTGGAGGTCCGTGGCATCGGCATCCTCGACATCCGCGAACTGTTCGGCAGCAACTCGCTCAAGGCACGCAAGTACCTGCGCCTGATCGTCGATCTCTACCCGGCGGACAGTTCGCGCCGCATCGGCGCCGACGAGCGACTCTTCGGCGACCGGGGCAACGAACGCATCGCCGGACTGTCGATCCCGGTCTGGCGGCTACCGGTCGCGCCGGGACGGAACATCGCCGTCCTGCTCGAGGCGATCGTGCGTCAGCGCAATCTCGAACGCCAGCGCGGCGGCCAGCCGTTCAGCCCCCGGGTCGCGCGCCTGTTCTCCGACGGCGACATCCCGCCGCATCCCGGCAACAAACCGGAGCCCTGGTCGTGAACGGGCCGGCGCCACGGCTGATATTGGTCACCGGCCAATCGGGCTCCGGCAAGTCGGTGGCATTGGCCGCCCTCGAGGACAGCGGCTTCTACTGCATCGACAACCTGCCGCCCGACCTGCTCGATCACCTGGCCGAAAGCTATCTCGAAGGGGGCATCGTCGCTCGCGGCATCGCGATCAGTATCGATGCACGGGCCCCGGAGCAATCGCTCGCCGACCTCCCCGACCGTATCGACCGGCTCAGGGAGTGCCTGCCGGAACTCAATATCAGCAGCCTGTTCCTCGAAGCCGATCAACAACGCCTGATCACGCGCTTCTCCGAGACACGCCGTCGACACCCGCTGTCCTATCAGATCGAGAACCTGGTGGAGGCGATCGCGCGCGAGGGGCAACTGCTGATGCCGATCCGCGCCTACGCGGACCTGGTCATCGATACCAGCCTGACCACGGTGCACCAGTTGCGCGAGGACGTGCGCTCGCGCCTGATCGGCGAAAAGGTGGCCGGGCCGCGCATCCTGATCCAGTCATTCGGTTTCAAGTTCGGCATACCGCTGGATTCGGACTTCCTGTTCGACGTGCGCTTCTTGCCCAATCCGCACTGGGACACCTCCCTGCGTCCGCACAGCGGCCTGGACCAGGCGGTGGTCGACTATCTCGAACAGCATCCGGTCACGCACGACACCCGCTCGCGCATCAGCGAGTTCCTCGCCCACATGCTGGTACAGGCGAGCCACAGCGATCGCAGCTACCTGACCTGCTCGGTCGGCTGCACCGGCGGCAAGCACCGCTCGGTCTACGTGGTCGAACAGATCGCGCACGACCTGCGTCCGACCTTCGGCAACCTCGTGGTCCGCCACCGGGATCTGGGCAATCACTGAACGGCGGCCGATCGGACCTGTTCCCGGCCGTTTTTTCGGTATGATGCAGGCTTTGCCGAACGCGATTGAGGAATCTCCCCCGCAATGACCGTCGGAATCCTGCTCATCTGCCACAACGATATCGGGGCCCAGTTGATCGAAACGGCCACCGACATGCTCGAACGCCTCCCCACGCGACTCGAGCACATCGACGTACGTCAGGATGACGACCCGATCGACCTGCTCAACGCAGCGCGCCGGCGTGTGGCGGACCTCGACGGCGGTGAAGGCGTGCTGGTGATGACCGACATGTACGGCTCGACCCCGTCGAACATCGCCCACCGCCTGCGCGACCAGCATCAGGTGCAGGTGATCTCCGGGGTGAACCTCCCCATGCTGGTCCGCGCCCTGAACTACCCGCGCCTGCCGCTGGCCGAGATGACGGCCAAGGCATGCAGCGGCGGTCGCGACGGCATCATCCAGGAAGGAGCCAGCGAGGGGTCATGAGCCAACCGGACACTGCCACCATCAGTCGCGATCTCACCCTGCGCAACAAGCGCGGACTGCATGCCCGGGCGGCCGCCCGCTTCGCGGCGACCGCCGAACGCTTCGAGAGCGACATCCAGGTTGCGTTCAACGGCCGCAACGTCAACGGCAAATCGATCATGGGACTGATGATGCTCGCCGCGGCCTGCGGCAAGACCATCACGGTCAACGTCACGGGCAACGATGCCCACGAGGCAGCGAACGAGATCGCCGATCTCGTCGATGCCCGTTTTCACGAATCCGAATAACGAGAGACACGAGAGCAACGATGCAACGCAGAGGCAATCAAGCGAAAGACAGCTACGTCGGGCTGGACAAGGACCGGGACGGCGGCATGACCTTCCTCGGTCGCCTGGTGCTGGATGCCCGGGTATTCGGCCTGATTCCGGAAGACGAGACCTGCGAGGGCTGGGAGCTGGGCCGCATGCAGGGGCTGGCCGATCGCGTCAACGCCGAATGGGACAAGCACGGCGGCGGCATTCCGAGCCTGCTGCCCGACGACCTGCGCGCCCGTCACGCCAAGCTCTACGACGAGCAGATGAACAAGGCACGCAAGGAAGGCTGGGATCCGGACGCCAACATGGAGGAGGACTGACCTCCCTGCCCGGCGCGCAAGCCAAAACAAAGAAAGGCCGCCCCGTCGATGACCGGGCGGCCTTTTTCATTGCACCCGGCCGGGACGCGCGCCCGGCCGGGGACGGCAATCAGCCAGCCATGCGGGCGAAGACCCGGTCGGCCGCCTCGATGGTGGCGTAGATCTCGTCCTCGCCATGGGCCATCGAGACGAAGCCGGCCTCGAACGACGACGGTGCGAAGTAGACACCCTCGTCCAGCATGCCGTGGAAGAAGGTCTTGAACGCCTCCTTGTCGCAGGCGGTGGCATCGTTGAAGTTGGCCACGCGATCCTTGTCGGTGAAGAACAGGCCGAACATGCCGCCGGCATTCTGGGCGATCATCGGGATATCGTGCTTCTTCGCCGCCTCGACCAGGCCGTCGCACAGCGTCTGGGTGCGGCGCGTGAGGACATCGAAGAATCCGGGCACGCGGATCAGCTCGAGCGTCTTCACGCCCGCAGCCATCGCCATCGGGTTACCCGAGAGGGTACCCGCGTGGTAGACCGGGCCCATCGGCGAAATCATCTCCATGATCTCGCGGCGACCACCAAAGGCACCGACCGGCATGCCGCCGCCGATTACCTTGCCCATGGTGGTCAGGTCCGGCTTGATGCCGTAGTGACCCTGCGCGCCACCCAGCGAGACACGGAAGCCGGTCATCACTTCGTCGAAGATCAGCACCGCACCGTACTCGTCGCAGACCTGGCGCAGGCCTTCGAGGAAGCCCGGCTCGGGGGGAATGCAGTTCATGTTGCCGACCACCGGTTCGACGATGATCGCGGCAACCTCGTCGCCCACTTCCTCGAACACCTTCTTCACCTGGTCGAGGTTGTTGTACTCGACCGTGGTGGTCAGGTCGGCGAACGGCTTGGGCACGCCCGGCGAGCTCGGCACGCCGTGAGTGAGCGCGCCGGAGCCGGCCTCGACCAGCAGCGAGTCGGAATGGCCGTGGTAGTTGCCCTGGAACTTGACGATCCGGTCACGGCCGGTGAAACCGCGTGCCAGACGGATCGCGCTCATGGTCGCCTCGGTGCCCGAGGACGTCAGCCGCACCATGTCCATCGACGGCACCAGCTCGCAGAGCAGGTCCGCCATGCGGGTCTCGCTGACCGTCGGCGCGCCGAAGGAAAGCCCGTCCTTGGCCGCCTCGCGCACCGCCTCGATCACCTCCGGGTGCGCGTGGCCGAGGATCATCGGCCCCCAGGAGCCGACATAGTCGATGTAGGGCTTGTCGTTTTCGTCAAAGAAGCGGGCTCCCTCGGCGTGCTTGACGAACACCGGGTCGCCGCCGACCGAGCCGAAGGCGCGCACCGGCGAGTTCACCCCGCCGGGGATGTGGGCCTGTGCCTTTTCGAACAGCTCGTGGTTGGATGCGGTCATCAAGAATTCTCCGGATCTTCGCTTTTCTGAATGGTTTCGGTCGGGACGGTCGCCGCCGTATGGGCCATTGCGTCACAGAGGGCCTCGGCAGCGACACGGATGTCGGGGGCGGCGAACACTTCGCTGATCACCGCGATCATGTCGGGTCGGTGCGGCATCAGTTCGCCGACGTTCGCCGCCGTGATGCCACCGATGCTGCAGACCGGCCGGTCCAGCCGCTCACGGGCCCAGCCGAGAACGTCGGCCGGCGCACCGGGCGCATGCGGCTTGGTCGGCGAGGGAAACATCGCGCCGAAGGCCAGATAGTCGGCACCCTCGGCGGCCGCCTGCTCCGCCCGCAGCCGGTCAGCATAGCAAGACACACCGATGATCGCATCGAGCCCCTCGGCGGCGAATCGGGCACGGGTTTCGGCGAGCGGCGCATCGTCACGACCGAGGTGAACGCCGGAGGCACCCACCTCGATCGCGAGTGCCACGTCGTCATTGACGATGAAGGGACAGCCGTGACGACGGCACAACTCGGCCAGCGCCGCCGCCTCGTCGCGGCGCCTTCCCACCTCGTCGCTCTTGTCACGGTACTGCACTATCCGGGCACCGCCAGTGATCGCCTCGCTTACCGCCTCGACCAGCGACTCGCGCTGAAAACGGCGGGTATCGGTGATCACGTACAGGCCAGTCAGGTCGTCCCGGGTCATTGTCTCGCTCATCGTGTTTGGCTGTGCTCCTCTGCCAGCCGTCGTGCACCGGCAAGGCCCAGATTGCCGTCCGGCACCACCCACAGCGGCATGCGACCGAGCATGGTCGCAAAGCGGCCCTTGTCGAGAAAGCCCTCCAGCGTGTACTCACGCAGGAACGGCAGGATATAGCCGACGATGGCACCGGCCAGAAACACCCCGCCCGTCGGCAGTGTCTTCAATGCCAGATTGCCGGCCTCGGCCCCCAGGATACGGGCGAACATCCGGCAGGCGATCACCGCGCACTCGTCCTCCCCCTGGCCGGCCCAACGGGTGATCAGGGCATTGGCATCGCTGGTCTCGGCGAGGCGCTGATCGGCATCGGCCGCCGGCCGGCCCAGACCAGCCTGTCGAGCGAAGGCATATAGGGAAGAAAAGCCGTCACCGCTGAGGATGCGTTCATAGCTGACATGCCCGCCGAAACGGCCGCGCAGGAAGGTCAGCAACGCGGTCTCGCGATCGTCGTTGGGGGCGAAGTCACAGTGCCCGCCCTCGCTCGGCATCGGGCAATGGCGCTCGCCATCGTGGAAGAACACCGCCTCGCCCAGACCGGTACCCGGCGCGATGATCGCCGCGTGCCCCGACCCGATATCCGCCTCCGGGTTGAGGTTGACGCGCTGATCCACCGGGCTGGAAAGCGCTCCCATGCCCACCGCGATCAGATCGTTGGCCAGATGCACGTTGGCCCCGCCCAACACACGACTCAGCTCGTCCGCCGACACCGTCCACGGCAGGTTGGTCGCCTGCACGCGAGCTTCCCTGCCCTCGCCGCGAACCGGGCCGGCCACGCCGAAGGCCGCCGCGTCGATCGTGCCGAAGCGGCTTGCCTGAACCTGATCCAGAAAGGCGCTCAGCAGTGTTGGGAAGTCGGCATGCTCGCGACTTGCGAGCGTCCGCTCGACCTGCGCATCCGCCTCGCCCGGCTGGTACAACAACAGCCGCGAGCGCGTCCCCCCGATATCACCAGCGAGAATCATTCCCCGGCCCTCTCCTCTTGTGATGGTTCCACATCGGCCCGAAGCAGGTATTCCAGTGCCGCGGTCACCCAATCGGCCACCGACGCGGGCGGCAGACGGTAGAATGCCTGCCAGGCATCCGCGCGTCGTTCGTCGTAACGCTCGGCTTCCTCGGGGTGCTCGTCGAGCCAGGCCAGCCGTACGGCGTAGCCGGTCAGCACGTCGAGCACCAGCGGTTCGGCGATCGACAGTTCCGGCGTGCCCGCCGTGATTTCCGACAGCGTCGCCAATGTCTCGATACACAACTGACGATACTCCGGGGCCTCGATCCGGTTCAGGCGGTGCTCGACGGCCAGGGCGAAGTTGTGCTCGCCGGCGGTGTACTGCCCACGATACAACTGGCTGTCGATCACGCTACGCGCATCGAAGCGGTTGCCGATCACCAGCGCCGGAACATGCCCCAGCAGTTGCCAGACACCCCGATAGAAGTCCTCGGGCAGACGACTCATCGCCCCCTCGATCTGACGGCGCTGGTACCAGTCCATCCGCCGGTCCTGGTCGACCGTTTCGGGAAGCAGCGCATCGATACGGTGTTCCTCGGCCCTTGTCAGGGAGACGCTTCCCCCATCCTGTCGGTGAAGCGCCTCGAGCCGTCCGGGATGACCCCGCCAGGCGATTGCCTCGCGCAGGCGCTGGCGCAGCATGTGCGGCGGCATGGCGACCAGATCGTCAAGCGCCCGCGACGGATCGACACGTGCTTCACGGACCTGCAATGCCACCAGGATCTGCAGCAGCGGCCCGGTGCGCAGGGTGATGACGTTGTCGAACAACGCCGGCTCGGCGCGCAGCCAGGCACCCAGGTGGATCACCATCTCCTGCGTCAGCGCCCGCTCGCGCCAGTCATCGCCGCAATAGGCCGCGATGCGCTGCAGTATTTCCTGGTTGGACACCGGCACATCGATCACCGCCCGGCGCGAATACGAGCGCCCCACCGCGACGCGCTTCTGATGGACGATCAGATCCATCATGGCCACCTCGAGGAAGGCATCGACCACCCCAGCCATCTCCGCGGCCTTGCGCATGAGCCGCCAGGCACCAAGGGATTGCGCGACACGAAACACCCCCTCGCGGTGGCCATCGAGGTCTCGACTGACCCCGTTGGCGTCGATGAAGCGCTGATCGGCAGACAGGTCGGACCGGCCCAGCCGGCCCAGGACCTCCAGGCGCTCGTCCAGCGCCTGCGCATGAGCATAGGCCTGCAGTAGCTGTTCGAGCGAAGGCGTATCGCCCAGCTGCTCCTCGAGTGCCGCCACATCCCCGTTGAGTTGCCAGTCGACCTCGGGCAGGGGCGCAGGTGGCTCCCACGTCGGCAGGGGGCCGGGCAGACAGCGGTGCAGGACAGACGCGTCGAGATCACCCAGCGAACCGAGGCGAACCGGCACCCCATCGACGAGACCGCTGACCAGTTCATCGCGGCAGAAGGCGACAAAGGCTTCCCCGTCGGGCTCGGCAAGCATCCAGTCCGCCACCGGCACCACGAACAGCGGACGCGCGGGACTGCGCCATTGTCGAGCGAGATAGCCGATCGCGGTACGCATCTCGTGCACCAACAGCTGGACGTCTCGCCCCAGCAGGAACGTCCGGGTATCGAACAGTGCCGGGATCAACGCCCGGCTCTCGTCGGCCGAATCAATCATGGCGGCAGTCGCCAGCCCCAGCAGCCGCCGTCGTGGTCGACCACCGAGGCCGAGTCGCCCGTTGCCTCCCAGCGAGGCCAGCCGTTCGATCAGCACGTCTGCGGGAATCGCGCCCGGCACCGCCCGGTCCCGCATTTCCACCGGGGCGACGCCGGCCGATCCCAGTCGCGCCATCGCGTCGGACGATTCGGCCAGCAGGGCGACACCCACTTCGGCCGGGCCGTTGCCTGCCGGCCGGGCATGCCGACCGAGGGGATCGATATCCTCCGGGACAATGCGCTTCGTGCACAGCAGGCGACCGACCACCCAGAGGCTTTGCGCCCACACCAGCGGCCGGTTGGCGTTGGCCAAGCGTCGGCTCGAGCCGGGCTGTTCGCGTTCGGCGTCGATCGACTCGGGAGGCACGTAGTAGAGCTCCGGCAACGCCGGCTGGGCGTTCTCGCACACGGCCAGCTCCCGTAACCGCCGACCGTAGGACGCCGCCGCGGACCGGTCGCCGGCAAAGCAGGCGTTGATCTGCCGATAGGCGATGAACAAGGGCCACTCGCACTCGATCCGGGCGAAGGCCTCCAGCTCCTCGGGTTCGTAATGAAGCTTGTTCTCGTCCTCGATCGCGGTCTGGTGGCCGTCACGCAGGAAGCGCTTGTAGCCGTAACGACCGGCAAGCCGCTCCTCGATACGATCGCTCACCTGTGCGGCGAGGTCCTCATGCGCCACGGCGAAGGCCGGATAGCCAATCACCGCCAGTAGCGCGGAATCGATCTCCTTGGAGGCCGATTCGCGGGGCAGGATCGCCTCGAGGCACTGGGCGACCCGGACGATGTCATCGGGAACGACGTGCAGGCGGGTGGCCTCGTCACCCCGCTCGCCGAACAGGTCGAAGCCGTCGGCCGCTTCCAGCGCGGCGAGCACCATCCCCAGCGAGCTGGCATTGAGCTCGCGCACGCCGATATTGATCTTGTTGCCCCGCTCCCAGATGCCGTAGTCAGGCGTGACGTAGGCACGCGACAGATACCAGACCAGGTTCTGGACGAAGTCGACCTCGTCGCGGCTCTGAACGATGGTCAGCCCGCCGGCGGTCATCTGCATCAGCATCAGGAGAAACAGCGAGGTGGCATCCAGCTGCAGATGCCCCCACTCCTCGTCGCCGACCACCGCCTCGCCCGTCGCGGTGTCGTACTTGGCGTGCAGGGCGTCGATCGGATCGAGACTGTGCTTGAAGCGCTCGACCCGATCGGACTGACGCATCATGGCCTGCAGCAGGCCACGCATGTTGCGCACGACGGCCTGCTCGAGTTCGAAGGCGCGCGCAGACTGCCCTTCCCGCCGGCAGGCAATGCCGAGTGCCCAGGGGGCCAGAATGCTGTAGACGTTGTCGCGCACCCAGGCATCGGTGTAGTCGCCATGGGCGGTGACGGCGGTGCTCGCCGGCAACAGGCCGGTGATCGGGTGCTGTCGATCGAGGATATGGCGACGCACCTCCGCGAACAGGGCGTCGAGCGACGCCTCGTCGCGTTCGGCGAGGTCGGGAGAAGACGGTCGGCCAGTCGTCATGTTGGATACCGGGTGGTCTGACGGCCCGGCTGGCCCGGGCCCCACGCTCAGTATGGAGTCGTTATGCGCTTTCGGCCAGTGGGGCGAGCGAGCGCGGCCTCAGTGCCGGGTGGATTCCGGCGGCTCGACGCTGGCGTTGGTCAGCAGCTGCTCGACGTCGACCCGGTCGAAGCGATACAGGCTGCCGCAGAAGTCGCAGTGGATCTCGATCAGCCCGGGCGGGGTGTCCTCGCTCGCCAGCGTCGCGTCGAGCTCCTCCCGGCCAAGTCCGGCCAGCATCTGACCCACCGCCTCTCGACTGCAGCCACAGCTGAAGGCGACACGGGCGACGTCATGGATACGCAGGGCGTCCTGGTGAAACAGTCGGTGCAGCAGCTCCGGCGCCGTGACCGCACGCATCTCCGCCTGCCCTTTCTCGCCGACCAGCGTGTCCACCAGCTTGCCGACATGCTCGAAACCTTGGGCCGACGGGCCGCGGGCCGGCACGATCCCGCCGGTTTCCGGCATCTGCTGGACGAGCATCCCGGCGGTGACCTCCCGATCGGCGGAGAGGACCAGGCGGGTCGGCAGTTGCTCGGATTGCTGGAAATAGCCCTCGATGGCGTCGGCCAGTGACGCCCCCTCGATCGGTACCAGTGACTGGTAGCGCGTACCCTCGTCCGGTTCGATGGTCAGCACCAACTGGCCACGGCCGAGCAGCGCCTCCAGTCCCTCGCCGGCCTGTGCCAGCCGTTCGTCGTCCCACTTCGCCATGCAGCGGAAGCGGCGGTCCGAGCTTACCTGCACCACCAGCAGGTTGATCGGACCATGACCGGCGAACTGCAGGATCAGGCGACCTTCGAACTTGAGGCTCGCCACCATCAGCACCGCCCCGGCCACGGCCTCGCCCAGGAGTGCGGCCACCGCCGGCGGGTAGTCGTGATTCTCGATCGCCGCCTGCCAGGTCGACTCCAGGCGCAGCGAGACACCCCGCACCAGCCCGTCCTCGAACGAGAAACGGAACAGCTCGTCGCCCTGCGGCAGGTTGTGCCAGTCGATCGATTCCTGCGTGTCAGTCATGCCGGCCTCCGGAAAAGGGGGAGCGTCGGGTCACTCGCCGTCGAGACGACGCTTGAGCACCTCGTTGACGGCCTTGGGGTTGGCCTTGCCCTTGGCGGCCTTCATCACCTGACCGACGAAGAAGCCGAACAGCTTGTCCTTGCCGCCCCGATAGGCCTCGACCTGCCCGGGGTTGGCCTCGATCACCTCGTCGACCATCGCCTCGATCGCGCCGGTATCCGAGATCTGCTTCAGTCCGCGCGCCTCGATGATCGCGTCGACCGAACCGCCCTCCTCGGCCAGGGCTTCGAAGACCTCGCGGCCGAGCTTGTTCGACAGCGTGCCATCATTGATGCGCTCGAGCAGATCGGCCAGCTTGTCGGCCGGGACCGGACACTCGCCGATCTCGAGCTCGAGCCGGTTCAGCAACGCGGCGACCTCGCCCATCACCCAGTTGGCGGCGAGCTTGGCATCGCTGCCTTCGCGGGCGATCACGGCCTCGAAGTACTCGGCGGTCGCCCGGCTGGAGGTGAGCACGCCGGCGTCGTAGGCGCTCAGGCCGTACTCGGTCTGGTAACGGCCGGCCTTGGCGTCCGGCAGTTCGGGGAGCTCGGCGCGCCAAGACTCGATGGTCGCCTCGTCCAGCTCGACCGGCAGCAGGTCCGGGCAGGGGAAGTAGCGGTAGTCGTCCGCCTCTTCCTTGGTGCGCATCAGACGCGTCTCGTCACGGTCCGGGTCGTACAGGCGCGTGGCCTGCACCACCTCGCCGCCGGTCTCGAGCAGGTCGATCTGACGCTCGATCTCGAACTCGATCGCCCGCTGCAGGAAACGGAACGAGTTGACGTTCTTGATCTCGGTGCGGGTGCCGAATGCCTCGTCGCCCTCGGGGCGCACGGAGATGTTGGCATCGACCCGGAACGAGCCTTCCTGCATGTTGCCGTCGCAGATGCCCAGGTACTGCACGATCGCGTGGATCTTTCGGGCATAGGCGACCGCCTGCTCGGGACTGCGCATGTCCGGCTCGGAGACGATCTCGATCAGCGGCGTGCCGGCGCGATTGAGGTCGATGCCGGACATGCCGTGGAAGTCCTCGTGCAGCGACTTGCCGGCATCCTCCTCGAGGTGCGCGCGGGTCACGCGGATGGTGTGTTCGCGCGCCTTCTTGCCCTCGCCGGTGGTGATGGTCACCTCGCCGCCGACGACAATCGGGCGGGCCAGCTGCGTCGTCTGGTAGCCCTTGGGCAGGTCCGGATAGAAGTAGTTCTTGCGATCGAAGCTCGAGACCCGCGAGATGTCCGCGTCGATCGCCAGACCGAACAGCGAGGCCATGCGGACCGCGCCCTCGTTGAGCACGGGCAGCACGCCCGGCAGGCCGAGATCCACCGCGCAGGCCTGGGCGTTGGGCTCGGCGCCGAAGGCGGTCGACGCCCCGGAGAAGATCTTGGAACGGGTGGCCAGCTGGGCGTGGATCTCCAGGCCGATGACGGCCTCCCAGCCCGAAGGGATTGCGTATTGACTCATGCGTGCTGTCCTTACCCTTCGCGGTTGTCGTTGGCGGAGTCACCAGCGATCGACGGCATGCGCTCATGCCAGTCGACACGCTGCTGGTACTGGTGGGCGACGTTGAGCAGGCGGCCTTCGTCGAAGTGGCGGCCGATCAGCTGCAGGCCGACCGGGCGGCCGTTGACGAAGCCGGCCGGGACCGACATCCCCGGCAGACCGGCGAGGTTTACCGGGATGGTGAAGATGTCCTCGAGGTACATCTTGGCCGGGTCGTCGCTGTGCGCACCGCGATCGAAGGCCGGGGTCGGCGTGACCGGGCCGGCGATCAGGTCGCACTGGTCGAAGGCGCGCTGGAAGTGCTCGGTCACCAGGCGGCGGGCCTTCTGCGCGCGACGGTAAAAGGCGTCGTAATAACCGGCGGAGAGCGCGTAGGTGCCCACCAGGATGCGGCGCTTGACCTCCGAGCCGAAGCCTTCCGAACGGGTGCGCTCGTAGAGATCCTGCAGGTCCTTGGGGTCCTCGCAGCGGTAGCCGAAACGCACACCGTCGAAGCGCGACAGGTTCGAGGAGGCCTCGGCCGGCGCGAGCAGGTAGTAGGCGGCCAGGGCGATGTCGGCATCCGGCAGGTCGATCTCGACCATCCGTGCGCCGGCGGCACGCAGCTCGTCGATTGCCGCGGTGACGGCGTCACCCACCGCCGGGTCGAGCGCATCGGAGAACCACTGCTTGGGGATGCCCACGCGCAGGCCCTCGATCGACCCGTCGAGACCGGCGACGTAGTCCGGCACGGCCTCGTCGGACGAGGTGGAATCCTTCGGGTCGAAACCGGCCATCTCGCCCAGCACCAGCGCGCAGTCGGCAGCCGACTTGGCGATCACGCCGCCCTGATCGAAGCTCGAGGCATAGGCGATCATCCCGTAACGCGAGACGCGCCCGTAGGTGGGCTTGATGCCGGTCACGCCGCAGAAGGCCGCGGGCTGGCGGATCGAGCCGCCGGTGTCGGTGCCGGTGGCGAACGGTACCAGCCGGGCGGCGACCGCCGCCGCCGAACCACCGGAGGAGCCGCCGGGAACGGCAGCGGTATCCCAGGGGTTCGCCACCGCGCCGAAATGGCTGTTCTCGTTGGACGAACCCATCGCGAACTCGTCCATGTTCGCCTTGCCCAGCAGCACCGCGCCGCTCTGGCTCAGACGCTCGTGGACGGTCGAGTCGTAGGGCGCGACCCAGTCACCGAGCATGCGCGAGCCGCAGGTCGTGCGGGTGCCCTTGGCGCAGAAGATGTCCTTGTGCGCGTAGGGGATTCCGGCCAGCGGCCCGTCGGTCGATGCCGGCGCGTTTGCCTCGACGCGACTGATCAGGCTGTTGAGTTCGGGGTCGATCGTCTCGATACGTCGCTCGAAGGCCGCGGCCAGGTCATTGGCCGAGAGCTCGCCGGCGGCCAGCCAGTCCTTGAGCTGGGCGATCGAGGCGTTGATCAGCGCGGCATCGCCGCCTTGAGGTGAATCATTCGTGGACACGGAATGGGTTCCCCTGCCTTGAAGAAGATGATGAGTGGGCGTGTCGGTCGCGGCCGACCGGGACTATTCGATGACCTTGGGCACCAGGAACAGGCCGTTTTCCTGCGCCGGCGCGCCTTCCATCAGCGTGTCGCGCTGGTCGGTCTCGGTGACCTCGTCGGGACGCAGCCGCTGGGTCTGGTCGAGCGGGTGGGCCATCGGCTCGAGATCGTTGAGGCGCGGGTCGTCCAGCAGACGCGCCTGGTCGAGGATGGCATTGAGGTCCGTGCGCAGCGCCTCGGTCGACTCCGGCTCGACGGCGATCCGGGCGAGATGTGCCACTGCCTGCAACTGGTCATTGGTCAACGACATCGTCGTTACCCCTTCGGAAAGTCATGGTTTCTTGGTCAGAACACCCGGCCCGCTGACCGGGATGGCGGCCCGGCGAGGAACCTGTCGGCGGACCTCCTGTCGAAGGGCGCAAGCCGGGTTCCGCCGGAGCGCGGAAAATCAGGCGCGAAGCCTATCACAGGCCCGTCCGCCTGCCGAGTCGACGCGCTTGCTTGCAACCCGCCATGTTGCTACCTTAGCCGCTTATTTTACGCCACGTGGCGCCGGGTCGGATTGAGACCCGCAGGGCGCCCGGCAGGCGAAAACGGGAAAGGACTCAGGCACGGCCATTCAGAATCGAACGGCCCGCCACAACGGGGCCGACGCAATGGCCTTCCACCTCACACGCAGACATCACTCGGTTAATCCCCCATGTTCAAAGGTTTCCGCGGCATCTTCTCCACCGACCTATCCATCGACCTCGGGACGGCCAACACGCTGATCTACGTCTCGGGACGCGGCATCGTGCTCGACGAGCCCTCGGTGGTCGCCCTGCGGAATGATGGCGGTCAGACGGTCATCCAGGCCTACGGCAACGAGGCCAAGCAGATGGTCGGGCGGACGCCGAAGTCGATCCACGCCGTCCGCCCGCTGCGCGACGGGGTAATCGCCGACTTCCACGTCACCGAGAAGATGCTGCAGTACTTCATCAAGAAGGTGCACTCTTCCCACTGGTTCCGCCCCAGCCCACGCGTGCTGGTCTGCGTGCCGGTGGGCGCAACCCAGGTCGAGCGCCGCGCCATCCGCGAGTCGGTGCTCTCGGCCGGCGCGCGCCGCGCCTTCATCATCGAGGAACCGATGGCCGCGGCCATCGGTGCCGGCGTCGACGTCGACGAGCCGCGCGGCTCGATGGTGGTCGACATCGGCGGCGGCACCTCCGAGGTGGGCGTCATCTCGCTCGACGGCATCGTCTACTCCGCCTCGGTGCGCATCGGCGGCGACAAGTTCGACGAGGCCATCATCGCCTTCGTCCGCCGCCACTACGGCATCCTGATCGGTGAGGCAACCGCCGAGCGGATCAAAAAGGAGATCGGTGCGGCCTACCCGGGCAAGGAACTGCTCGAGATCGACGTCAAGGGCCGCAATCTGGCCGAGGGCGTGCCGCGCAGCTTTACCCTCAACTCCAACGAGATCCTCGAGGCCCTGCAGGAACCGCTGTTCGGCATCGTCCAGGCCGTGCGCGCTGCCCTCGAGCAGACCCCGCCGGAACTGGGCGCCGACATTGCCGAGCGCGGCATCGTCCTGACCGGCGGTGGCGCGCTGCTGCGCGACCTGGACAAGCTGATCATGGAAGAGACCGGTCTGCCGGTCGTCGTCGCCGAGAATCCGCTCACCTGCGTGGCACGCGGCGGCGGCAAGGTCCTCGAGCTGATCGACCAGCGGAACAACACCCTCTTCGCTGACGAATAACGGCGCCGACGATGGCGCTGTTCGATACCCACCGCCCCGGACTCAACACGCTCCTGGTGCTGGTCGTGGTCTCGATCGCCCTGATGAGCCTCGATCGCATCGGCACCCGTTGGGTGGGCCAGCTCGACCAGGGCATGGGCAGCGTCACCGACGGCATCATCGAGACGATCCATCAGCCGGTCGTCCTGGCCCGCTCCATCGGCCGCTGGTTCATCGAACGCAACGAACTCCACCAAGACCTGGACCGCCTGCGCGAAGAGAACACCCTCCTGCGTGGCCAGATGCAGCAATTCGTCTCCGTCAAGCGCGAGGTCGACGAGCTGCGGGCCCTACTCGACGGCGAAGCCAGTGACGTGCCGGCGGTCCTGCTTGCCCGCCGCATCGGCCACCCGCCGACTCCCGACGACAACCTCTTCACCATCGGCCGCGGCTTTGGCGACGACGTCCGTCCCGGCGACCCGGTGATCGATGCGCACGGCGTGGTCGGCCAGGTGCTGCGCAGCACGGCGACAGGCGCCACGATCATCGAACTGACCTCCCGCGATCACATTCTCTCCGTCGTGCTCGGTGACACCGGCCGCACCACCCTGCTGCGGGGCACCGGCACCGAGCAACTGGTGGCCGAGCGGGTCCCCGAGCGCACCCAGATCCAGGCAGGCGACCTGCTGACGACCTCGGGCATCGACAAGGCCTTCCCTCGCGGCTACCCGGTCGCACGGATCACGGCCATCGAGACCGACGAGGCCCAGGGGTTCATCCGGGTGATCGCCGAACCGGTTGCCGACCTGGCGCGGATCGACTACGTGCTGGTAGTCACCGAAGCGCCCGATGCCGACACGTCACCGGCCTCGGGATCAACGGAGACGCTCGACCAGCCGACGGTCGCGCCGGTGCAGGCGGACACGCAGGAAACGGAGGCGGGGAATGGCGACTAGCTGGTTCTCGATCGTCTTCACCAGCCTGGTGGCACTGGCACTGGTGCTGATTCCGCTGCCGGAGGCCGTGCAGGTTCACAATCCGCAGTGGCTGTTGCTGGTGGTAATCTTCTGGTCGCTATACCGGCCGGCCCAGGCGGGGCTGCTCTACGCCTGGGTCGCCGGCCTGATGCTGGATGTGGCAACCAACGGTCTTCTGGGCCTTAATGCCCTGATGTTCACGCTGACCGCCTTTCTTGTGCTTTCCCTGCGCCAGCGACTCGGCGTCGCGCCACTGCTGTCACAGGCACTGCTGGTGGCCGGCTTCACCCTGATCTACCTGATGGTGTCGCTCTGGGTCGAAGGCGTGGCAACCGACCTCGTCTCCATGGCCACCTACCTGTCGCGGGCACTCTCCAACCTGGCCGCCTGGCCGGTGATCTACTTCCTGCTCAGCCGCATTGCCAGCGTGGCCGAGCGCTAGGCTCAGCCTAGCAGCACGCCGGCCCAGACCACGGCGGCGACGATGATCGCCATCAGTACCGCCGCGGAACCGACATCCTTCGCGCGCCCGGAGAGCTTGTGCCGATCGGCACCGATCCGGTCAACGACATTCTCGATGCCGGTATTGAGCAGCTCCACCATCAACACCTGCAGCACCACGGCAACGAGCAAGGCGCGCTCGAGCGCCGTCTCACCGACGAACAAGGCGGTCGGCGCGGCGACCAGCACCACCAGCACTTCCTGCCGGAAGGCCTCTTCCTTGCGCCAGGCAGCGCGCAAACCCTTCCACGAGTAACGCAGTGCCACCCAGACATGGGCCAGGCCGTGTCCCCGATCGGATGCCATCTTGTCGATTCCTCGCCGCGTCAGTCGGTCGCCTCGAGCATGCGGCCGTACTCGTCCGGGCTCATCCACTCGGCCGGATCGTTTTCCATGCGGATCTTGAGTATCCAGCCCTCGTCGAGCGGATCGTCGTTGATCAGCTCGGGGCTGTCCTCGAGAGCCTCGTTGATCTCGAGCACCTCGCCATCGACCGGGCAAAGCACGTCTGACGCGGCCTTGACCGATTCGAGCGTGGCGCAGGGAGCGCCCTCGGAGACTGCCTGACCCACGTCCGGCAGGTCGGCGAAGACCACGTCACCAAGCATTTCCTGACCCTGCTCGGTGACCCCCACGGTCACCACGTCATCTTCGATCGTGTACCACTCGTGGGTTTCCCCGTAGCGCCGATCCTGCCGAATGTCCATGGGCGACTCCTTCTTTACGTTGGGCGAGTAATCAGGCCCGCGATTCTGGCACAAACCGCCGGCCTTCTCGATTGCCCGGCAAACCGTGACTGCGGCAAATGCCGCAGCCAGTGGGCCATCTGCCCCGATCCGACGCACGCCAGAGACGACCAATCAACCACTTGCCGCTGGCCCGTTTCCTGCTCTACCGGATCGAAATCATCGGCCAACCACCAGAACATCGAAGGATGACCACCGCATGACAGTCAGCCGCCCGCTCCACCGCCCCAACCTCCTGCACGTCTCGATCCTCGCCGGTCTGATGACCGTGAGTCAGGCCGCCGTCGCCGAGGGACTGGAAACCATCCTGATCACGGCACCCGGCACGGGCTCGCCCTCGTCCGCCAGCCCGGTCACCCTGACCGCCGAGGAGAGCGCCCCGCGCGCCGACCTGGCCGAGGTGCTGCGGGACATCAGCGGTGTCACCGCCGGTCGCATGTCGGGCCATGGGCTGGACCCGATCATCCGCGGCCAGCGCGAGCATCAGCTCAACGTGCTGCTCGACGGAGCAGCGATCGCCAACGCCTGCCCCAATCGCATGGACCCGCCGACCAGCTTCGGCGACCTCGCCGGCTACGACGCCGTCGAGGTGCGCAAGGGCGTGACCACCCTGACCCGCGGGCCGGGCGGCAGCGGCGGCACGGTCGAGCTCACGCGCAATACCTTCGAACGCGCGGCCGAACCCGGCATCCAGTCACGCTTCGGTTTCGCGACCAGCAGCAACGGCCTGACCGACCAGACCAGTGCCGACGTGTTGTTCAGCAACGGCAATGCCTACGGCCGGGTCATCGGCCAGATCGCCAACGGCGAGAACTACGAGGACGGTGACGGCAACGAAGTGCCCTCCTCGTTCAAGCAGCGCAGCGGGACGATCATCGGTGGTTACCGCGTGAGCGACGAGACCGGCATCGAGGTGTCCGTCGACCGCAACCGCATGCTGGACACCCGCTACGCCGGCACCGGCATGGACTCGGTGTTCGACAACGCCACCATCTACCGCCTCGACGGTCGCCTCGGCGACCTCACCGGCGCGGTCGACGCCGTGCGCCTGGAGCTCTCGCGCGCCAACGTCGATCACCTGATGGACAACTACAGCCTGCGCGAGCTGACCGCGCCGATGCCGATGGAGGCCCCGGCCCAATCCCACACCACCACCGCGCGACTGACGGCCACCTCGCGCATCAACGCGGTCGAATTCGATTACGGGCTGGATTTCGAGCGCGTGCAGCAGAACGCTGAGGCGGTCAACGCCATGAGCGGCATGCGCATGTTCCGCCAGTGGCCGGACGGCCAGGCGGACCAGGTCGGCGCGTTCGTCGAGGGCGACTGGCGCCTGAACGAGGATGACTCCCTGCGTGCCGGGCTGCGGGTCGACCGTTTCCAAAGCGAGATCGACACCACGCTCGACAAGAGCATCGCGACCCACATGATGGTCCCGGCCGAGGTCCGCGCCGCGGCGGCGGACTCCAAGAGCGACACCGAGTTCGGCGCCCTGCTCCGTTACGATCACCGCTTCGGCTCGAATCTGGACGGCCACGTCGGCATCAGCCGGACGGCGGTCGCCCCGAACCTGACCCAGAAATACATCACCCTGCTGATGAACGGCATGCTCGCGAAGGTGGGCAACCCGAACCTGGATCCCGAAATCCACAACCAGGTCGAGGCCGGGCTTGCGTGGCGTGGCGAGCGGCTGGAAACCAACGCGAACGTCTACGTCGACCAGGTCGAGGACTACATCCTGCAGGACCGCCAGATCGCCGGCCTGATGCCCATGACCACCAGCTATCGCAATGTCGATGCGCGCCTGATGGGCGGCGAGCTGGATCTGCGTTACGCCCTGACCGACTGGCTGGCGACCGAAGGCCAGCTCAGCTACGTGCGCGGGCGCAACACCAGCGACTCGCGCGACCTGCCGCAGATCCCGCCGTTGTCCGGCAACCTGGGCCTGCGTGCCGAGCGCGGCGCATTCGACGGCGCCGCGGTCGTTCGCTGGGCGGCCCGGGCCGAGGCGATCGATCAACAGAGCGGCCTCGATACCACCGAGACGGCCGGCTATGCCGTGCTCGATCTCAACGCGGGCTACGACATCAGCCGAAACTGGCGCCTGGAAGCCGGGGTCGACAACGTCTTCGACCGCAGCTACGCGCAACACGTCAACCGCGCCTACCGCAGCGTGTTCGGCGACCCGAGCGCACGCATCAACGAACCGGGACGCACCGTCTGGACGCGCCTGACCGCCACGTTCTGACCTGTTTTCACTCCAGACTGCCACGCTGCGGCGTGGCCTTGCGGCAGCCTCCCCGGCTGCCGTTTTTCTTTGTGCCGACCCGGCACTCACGACCGCGTACGGAAAAGGCCCCGGATCGTCGGTGCGACACGGGGCCTTCGGTATTGACTGCGACTTGGGCTTGTCCGCCGCTATTCGATCGCGAACTTCTTCAGCCGGTAGAGAAAGGTATCCCGACTGAGATTCAGCAGCCGGGCCGCGCGCGACTTGTTGCCGCCCGTCTGGGCCAGGGCCTGGCGCAGCAGATCGCTCTCGACCGCCTCCAGATCGACGCCGCCTGCCGGCAGCAGGAAGCCGGGGGCGATCGGGCCACCGCACTCGCTCTGAGTCGCCGAGCGCATGGCCGGCGGCAGGGCCTCGACATCGACCACGCCACCGGGATGGAAGATCACCAGGCGCTCGGCCAGCTGCTTGAGTTCGCGGATGTTGCCCGGCCAGCGGTAGCGACGCAGCACCCCGGTGGCCCGCGCGGTCAGGCGGGGCTTCGCGACGTTGCTCGCCGCGGCGTTCTCGGCGAGAAAGTACTCGAACAGCCACTCGATGTCGCCCTGACGATCGCGCAGCGGCAGCAATTCGATCGGCACGCCGGCGAGACGGAAATACAGGTCGGCACGGAAGTCGCCGGCCTCGACCATCGCCGCGAGATCACGATGAGTCGCCGCGACCACGCGCAGGTCGACCCGGCGCGTACCGGTTTCGCCCACCGCACGCGTCTCGCCGTTTTCCAGCAGGCGCAGCAGTTTCGCCTGCAGCGAAAGCGGCAGCTCGCCCAGCTCGTCGAGGAACAGCGTGCCGCCGTCGGCCTGGTCCACCAGCCCCGCCTGGTCGGCCAGTGCGCCGGTAAACGCGCCGCGACGATGACCGAACAGCGTGGATTCGGCCAGGTCATCCGGAATGGTGGCGCAGTTGACGGTCACCAGCGGTCGGTCGCGACGCGGCGAGCCGGCATGGATCGCAAGGGCGGCAAGCTCCTTGCCGGTGCCCGTTTCGCCGGTGATCAGCACGGTGGCCTCGGTGGCCGCCACCAGTCCGATGCTGCGCAGGGTGGACTCGAAACGTGGCGACTGGCTGTGCAATGCCTCAAGATAGGGGTTCGCGTTCATGGCAGTGTGTCCATAACGTGACGGAGATGCGCGGTAGTCTACCGCTGCAGGCTGCCATGATAAAGCCAGCTTTTGCCTCCCAAACCCGAGTGAATTGCCCGGAGATTGCATGCTCGATGCGGTAACCGAGAACCTGGAGCACTACATCGTCGGCGGGGCCGTACGCGACCAACTGCTGGGCCGCGACGTGGTCGACCACGACTGGGTGGTGGTCGGCGCCACGCCCGAGCAGATGCTGCAACGCGGCTTTCGCCAGGTGGGGGCGGATTTCCCGGTGTTCCTGCACCCCGAGACAGGCGAGGAATACGCCCTGGCCCGTACCGAGCGCAAACAGGGGCGCGGCTACCATGGCTTCACCGTGCATGCCGCCCCGGACGTGACCCTGGAAGACGATCTTGCCCGCCGCGATCTGACGATCAACGCGATGGCCGAGGCGGCCAGTGGCGAGCTCGTCGACCCGTTCGGCGGCCGCGCCGACCTCGAGGCCCGCCGACTGCGTCATGTCGGACCGGCCTTCGTCGAGGACCCGCTGCGCGTGTTGCGCGTGGCGCGCTTCGCCGCCCAGCTGGCCGATTACGACTTCGAGGTGGCCGAGGAGACGAAGGCACTCATGCGCGAGATGAGTGCCAGCGGCGAACTGGCCGACCTCACCCCGGAGCGGGTCTGGGCGGAAACCGTCAAGGCACTGGCCACGGCACGGCCCTCGCGCTACTTCGCGGTGCTGCACGAGGTCGGCGCACTGCGCGATACCTTCCCGGAGGTCGAGGCGCTCTTCGGCGTGCCCCAGCCGGAGGAATATCACCCCGAGGTGGACACGGGCATCCATACTCTGCTCGTGCTGGATGCCGCATCCGGACTGAGCGACGACATCGCCGTGCGTTTTGCCGCGGTCTGCCACGATCTCGGCAAGGCGCTGACACCCCGCGAGGAATGGCCGCGCCACATCGGCCACGAGCGCCGGGGAATCGACCCGACCCGCGCCCTGTGCGAGCGGCTGCGCACACCCAAGGCCGTGCGCGAACTGGCGATCACGGTCACCGCCCAGCACGGGCGCATCCATCGGGCGCTGGAAATGCGTGACGCCACCCTGGTCGACCTGCTGGGCGAACTCGATGCCCTGCGCCGCCCGGATCGTTTCGAGGCCATTCTCACCGTCTGTCACGCCGACTCGCGCGGCAAGCCCGGCAAGGAGTCGGTCGACTACCCCGAGGGCGAGTGGCTTCGCCGTGTGCAAGCAACGGTGGCCGCCATCTCCCCCCAGCCCCTGCTCGAGCAGGGCATCAAGGGAAAGGCGCTGGGCGAGGCCCTCAGGCGCGAACGCATCCGGGCGGTAGGCGAGCTGCGTCGCGAAGGCATCGCAGACGCCTCGGACTGACCATCGCAGGCCCTCGTCCTCACTCGCTCATCGCGCGTGCCGGCTTGGCGCCGGGCACCTCATGGAAGAAGCGCGACACCGTCGACAGCACCTGGTCGTCGAACGGGAAGACGTTCGACAGGCTGATCACGACCCCCACATGCCGCAGGTTCTCGACCCGCAGCAGCTCGACCGGCACTCCCAGCTGGCGCAGGCGCCCGGCCAGTCGCTCGGTATTGCGCGGATCGACCACCGGGTCGTCGGCACTGACCACCAGCAAGGTCGGTGGCACGTGAGCATCAACCCAGTTGATCGGCTGGCTCGATTCCAGCGGATCGGCCGGCTCGAAAACCCGCTCGAGCATCTCGTCGTTCAACGTCAGGAAATCGTAGGGCCCGGCAAGTCCGGCCCAGGCGGCGATCCAGCCCCGGTCGCCACCGGCAGCTTCGAGGTAGCGACCGTCTGACACCAGCATGGCCGCGTTGTAGGCACCGGCCGAGTGCCCCATGAGCGACAGGCGCCGCGGATCGGCACCGTAGTCACGGGCGTGCTCGCGCGCCCAGGCCACGGCACGGGCCGAGTCGTGCAGGAATGCCGGATAGCGGGCGTCCGGGTAGGTGCGGTAATCGGGGATCACGACCACCAGACCGCGACTGGCGAGCGTCCGGCCGAGAAACCCGTAGGTCGACCGGTCGCCCGTCTGCCAGCTCCCGCCCCAGAAGAACACCACCAGCGGTGCATTTCTCGCGCCCTCGGGCCGATAGATATCCAGCGCGAGCCCGTGCTCGCGATCGAACACCACGCCCCGCTCGACCGTCACCGCCTCGCTCGGCGCGAACGCTTCGAGCAGCCTCGCCCCGGAACAGGCGGTCAGGTTCACCAGCGTGACCGTCGCCGCGGTTATTGCCGTCAGCAGTCGTTTCAACGCGAGGCTCCAAGGATCCAGGCCGGGCGCGAGTATAGACGCCGCTCCTCGCATGCCGCAGTGCCGATGCCGCCCTGCACAGCGGACCGCCGGCGATCAGGCACGCGGATGCTCGGCACGCAATCGCGATGCGGCCTCGACCAGCCGTTCGAGCGCGACGGTCACCTCCGACCAGCCACGGGTCTTCAGACCGCAGTCGGGGTTGACCCACAGCCGGGTGGCCGGCACCTTCGCCAGGGCAAGCCGAAGGCGTTCGAGGATCGCGTCGGTGGTCGGCACCAGCGGGGAATGGATGTCCCAGACACCGGGGCCGATCTCGTTGGGGTAGTCGAAGTCGGCAAAGGCATCGAGCAGCTTCATGTTCGACCGCGTGGTCTCGATGGTGATCACGTCCGCATCCAGTGCAGCGATCGACTCGATGATGTCGTTGAACTCGCTGTAGCACATATGGGTGTGGATCTGGATTTCGTCCGGGGCCACTGCCGTCGCCAGCCGGAACGAGCGGACCGCCCAGTCCAGATACTCGCCCCAGCGACTGCGGCGCAACGGCAACCCCTCGCGGAATGCCGGCTCGTCCACCTGGATCGCCCCGATACCGGCCGCCGCCAGGTCGGCGACTTCCTCGCGCAGGGCGGCTGCCAGCTGGTAGGCGACCTGTTCGCGGGAGAGATCGTCACGCACGAACGACCATGACAGCAGCGTCACCGGTCCGGTCAACATCCCCTTGACGGGCCGATCCGTCAGTGACTGGGCATAGGCGCTCCAGCGCACCGTCATCGACTCAGGGCGAGCGACATCACCCCAGATGATCGGCGGTTTGACGCAACGGGATCCGTAGGATTGCACCCAGCCAAACCGGGTGAAGGCAAAACCCTCAAGCTGCTCGCCAAAATACTCGACCATGTCGTTGCGCTCCGGCTCGCCATGCACCAGCAGGTCGAGCCCGATCGCTTCCTGGGCACGAATCACCCTGGCGACCTCCGCCTGCATCCGCGCTTCATACTCGCCCGCATCGATTTCACCCCGGCGCCAGGACCGGCGGGTCGCGCGGATAGCGTCGGTCTGCGGAAACGAACCGATGGTCGTGGTGGGCAGCAGGGGCAGGTCGAGATGCTCACGTTGCGCCCGGGCGCGCTCGGGGTAGGCATTTCGGCGGGCGGGCTCGACCTCGGTCATCCTCTCGACCGCCGAACGGCGATCCGCGCGATACCGCCCCTCCAGGCCATCGAGGCGCTGACGAGCCGCTCGCGCGGCTTCGATTTCGTCGGCAATCGATTCGCGTCCCTCCGCCAGACCACGGGCCAGCAAGGCCAGCTCGTCGAGCTTCTGCCGGGCGAAGCTGAGGTTTGCCGCCAGCACCGGCGGCAACTGGTTTTCCTCGCTCACATCCAGCGGCAGGTGGAGCAACGAACAGCTCGGCGCCAGCCACAGGCGATCACCGAGGCGCTGGTATAGCGGTTCGAGGCGATCCAGCAGCGCACCGAGATCGGCCCGCCAGATCGACCGTCCGTCGAGCACGCCGGCCGAGATCACCTTGAAATCGGGCAGCCGGTCGACCAGTGCATCGATTTCCTCTGTCGTGGTGAGATCGACATGCACCCCATCGACTGGCAAGGACGACAGCACGGCAAGCCGACCCTCGATGGGGGCGAAATAGGTCGCCAGCAACAGTCGTACGCCGGGCGTTCTGAGGCGGTGATAGACCGGTTCGAAGGCCGCCAGCCACGCCGGAGGCAAATCCAGGCCGAGCACCGGCTCGTCGATCTGCACCCACTGCACACCGGCCTCGACCAGCTCGGCGAGCAAGGCCGAATAGGCATCGGCCAGCGCGGGAGCTCGTGCCAGGCGCCTGTCGGCATCCGCCCCGCCCGAGAGCCACAGGAAGGTCATCGGCCCCACCAATACCGGCTTGGCTGCCGGATCGTCGATCAGGGCTTCCTGCACCATCTCGAGATAGCGCTCGGCATTCAGGCGAAACGGGCGATCGGCGTCGAGCTCCGGTACCAGAAAGTGGTAATTGGTGTCGAACCACTTGGTCATCGCCAGCGGCGCGATACTCCCCTCCTCGGCATCGAGTCCTCGGGCAAGCGCGAACAGGGAGTCGGTGTCGGCAGGCAGATCGCCGAAACGCGCCGGGGCCTGACCGAACATCAAGGCCAGGTCGGCCAGACCGTCGTAGAAACTGAAATCGGCAGTTGCCGGGCGATCGATCGACGCCTCGGCATGCCAACGCCTGGCGGCCCGGCGTACCGACCGAGCCTCGGACTCGAGGTGCTGCCGATCGTCGGCCGTGCCCTTGCTGCGCCAGTAGGCCTCGAGAGCCCACTTGAGGGCGCGCCCGGCGCCGATACGGGGAAAACCGAGCGTATGCGTGGTTACCTTGGGAAAACGCGTCGCGTGCATGTCTGATTCCTGTCCTGATGAGTGGATGGAGCCACCCTATCCGAGCAGAGCATGCATTTCTCTTCGCGTTATTTTCCTTCTGTATTAGCCAAATTCATATTAAATCGAAACCCGACCCGGCCGGACCGGCGCGGAACACCATGGTGGCATCCGAGTCACGCGTGGCATCCTTGGCCTGGTACATCGCCGCATCGGCGCGGCGCATCAGACCGGCAAGCGAATCGGCGTCCTCGGGGAACCGGGCAAAACCCACCGACGCGTTGACGTGGATGGGGCTGGCAAGGCCGCTGACATGCATGGGCGCTGCCAGGCAATCCCGCAGGCTGTCGCCCAGACGCCGCATGTCCTCTTCACTCCGCACGCCGTAGAACACCACCACAAACTCGTCCCCACCCAGACGGGCGACAATGTCCTCCCGTCGGCCGACCTGTCCCAGACGCCTTGCCACCTCCCGAAGGACATCATCACCGACGTGATGGCCGAGAGTGTCGTTGATCGGCTTGAATGCATTGAGGTCGACGAAGGCGAGCGCAATCGAGCGGCCCTCGCGGATGGCGTGCTGACGCGCCTGTTCGAAACGCTCTTCCAGCCCGAGGCGGTTGAGCACCTGTGTCAGCGCATCGTGCAGTGCACGGTGGTGCATGGCTTCCATGCGCCGATGTCGGACGGTCACGTCATTGATCACGCAGACGTAACGGCTGATACGACCTCGTTCGTCGCGGATCAGGTCGATCGACCAGCCCAGCACCCGCTTGCGACCATCCGGCAACCGACATTCGATTTCCTCGGTCCAGCGTCCTCGCAGCCGCAGGTTGCGCATGCAGGATTCCAGCCGCTCGGGACTGCGATCGAGCATTTCCGGGGTGGTGAGACGGTGGCCGACCAGCTCCGCCGAAGGAATGCCCACCATCCGCTCGAATGCCGGGTTGACCGCCAGCACCTGACGCCTGGGACCGAGAATCGCGATCGCATCACCGGTGCCCTCGAACACGGCGCTGGTCAATCCCTCCAACTGCTCGAGGGCCCGATGCTCGGACAGATCCGTCAGCGCACCGACCAGCCCGCCCGGCTCGAGCCGCTGGGATACCACTCGCTCGGCGCGCAGTTCGACCGGCAAGCCGTCGGCCCGGCAACGGGCAAGTCGGGCGGTCACTACGATCCGACCATCGCGCCCTCCGTGAGCGCTGTGCTCTTTCCACTCGAGTGCCTGTCGCACCCGGGACTGGCTCTCGGCCCCGGAGAAAAGCGTCAGCCACGGCTGGCCCAGCAGCGCCGAGCCGTCGCATCCCGTCATGCGGTCATACGCGGGACTGAGGAAGATGAGCCGCCCGTGGCTGTCGGTACGAAAGACCACGTCGCTGACGTTGGAGGTCACATCCCGCAACAGCCGCTCGGAGCGCACGAGCTTCGACTGCTGGTTCTGCCAGCGGACCGCGAACCAGACCACCAGCAGGCCAGCAAGCACGGCCCCCACCTTGGCCAGCTGAACCAGCCAGTACAGTGGGGCGGGCAAGCCACTGGGCTGCATCGCCAGCTGCCAGCGACCGTCGAGCGCGATCACCGGGGTCGTCAACGCATCCGGGGCATGAAACAGGGCATCGGGTCCCAGAAAGGCGTCGCCCTCAGAGCCAGACCCACCCCATCCACGTACGGCCAGGCGCCCCTCCGAAACCGCCTCGTGCGCGCCGGCCACCTTGAAGAGGCGCTGGACCTCGATCGGGGTCGAGATCACACCCCAATACTCCTTCTGGCCATCGCCATCACGATCGAAGTAAACCGGTACGCGGTGAATGACGGCATACCCGCCCTGGACCAGCTCGTAGGGACCGCCCAGAACCGGCTTAGCCGTGCGCATGGCAACCTCGAGCGATGCCGACTGCACCGGGTGACTTTCGAGATCGAGCCCGATCGCGGCCTCGTTACCGGCTAACGGTATGCTGAGACGAATGACATTGCCCGGTGCCACCGCGATCGAGCGGATGACCGGCGTACGGTCAAGCAGGCGCGAGGCCACCTCGGTGATCCGAGTCTCATCCAGCCCGCGGTTGACCTCGATCACGGCCGCAATGCCCGACGAGACATTCGATGCCTGGTTCAGTTGCGACTCGATCCGGGTGCGGAATTCGGCGAGTTGATCGATATCCGCATGCCGGGCGGCGGTCGTGAGCTGCCCCTGGACCGCGCCGATGCTCGCCAGCAAGGCCGACATCACCACGAGTCCGGCGATCAGCGGGAGAACGCTGTTCACCAGACGCCCCCAGCGCAATCCATTTTGCCGGGTGTGTTTTGGAGGGCTGTCGCCCGTGGACTGGTTCAAATCGGCTCCCCCTCCCCCGATACATGCGGCGCCGCATTTACGAGTCTAGCGCAGACGGCCGGCAAACCGGCCATGTCCGCTGCCAAAAAAAAGCCGGCGCGATGGCGCCGGCCGGTAGGGAGAGGATGCGCCCTCAGCTGTGCTGATGACGATGTTGTCGGTCTTCCTGGGCGTGCTTCGCATCGCCCGACTTCTTCCAGAGCATCCAGAACGCGTACAGGGGCACGCCGATGATGCCGATCATGGCAAGAATGCTGATAAGCACGATTTGCAGCTCGATGTCCATGACAATCAACCTCCGCTTGTTTGATCGCATGACCGCGACGATCGGTACGGGTCACGGCTTCGACTTTAGACCTTACTTATATCCCTATCAACCCAGAAGATTACTTTAGTATTTCCTTTTTTTCTTATGGTCTTAGCGCATGCGCTTCCCGAGGGAATCGGGCAGGAAGGCCGCCCCGCGAACACCGCTGGAATCACCGAAATGTGGCGCGACCAGCTGCGTCGTGATCGGATCGGAAAACACGAACTGATCCCAGATGGCAGGCACCCGGTCGTACAGCGATTTGACGTTCGACATGCCGCCACCAAGCACGATCACGTCCGGGTCGAAGAGATTGATCACGTGCGCCAGTGCCCGCGCCAATCGCTGCGCGTAGCGCTCCATGCTCTGACGTGCCGGCTCGTGCCCCTCCGCGGCGCGAGCCACGATCCCCGCACCGTCGAGCTTCTCGCCGGCATGATCGGCGTAGTCGCGCTCGAAGGCCGGCCCGGAGAGCCACTGCTCGATGCAGCCCTCCAGCCCGCACCAGCACGACGGCCCCGGCGTTTCTTCCGGCTGCGGCCACGGCAGGGGGTTGTGCCCCCACTCGCCGGCAATCGCGTTGCGCCCGACCAGCACCCGCCCGTCAACGACCAGCCCGCCGCCGACGCCGGTGCCCAGAATCACGCCGAACACAGAGCTGGCTCCGGCCGCCGCGCCGTCGTCGGCCGACTCGGACAGCGCCAGGCAGTTGGCATCGTTGGCCATCACCACCTCACGGGCCAGACGCGCCTCCAGATCGCGCTTGAGCGGACGATCATTGAGTACCACCGAATTGGCGTTCTTGACCAACCCGCTCCGGGGCGAAATGGTGCCGGGCGTTCCCACGCCGATGCTCATCGCCGCACCGCACTCGGCCTCGGCGCGCTCGATCAGTGCCGCCATCGTCTCTACCGTGCCGGCGTAGTCACCCTTGGGCGTCGGTTCGCGCTCGCGCCACAGAATCCGGTGCTCGGCATCCAGCACCGCCACTTCGATCTTGGTACCGCCGAGGTCGACGCCCAGTCGCTTGTCCATGTCCGTGTCCCTGTGCCTTCCAAAAAAATGGCCCGACAGTCGGTCGGATCGTGATCCACCCACTCGACGGGCCAAGTTCAATTTATACCGCGGCGACCAGTCAGGCCAGCCGCCGGTGGCCGAATCAGAGTGCCTTGAGGGCAGCCTCGTAATCCGGCTCGTCAGCGATTTCGCCCACCTGCTCGACGTAGCGCACGGTGTCGTCGGCATCCAGCACCACGACGGTACGGGCAGCCAGGCCGGCGAGCGGGCCGTCCGTCATGCGCACGCCGTAATCATCGAGGAATTCCGGGTGACGGAAGGCGGAAAGCATCACCACGTCGTCCAAACCTTCGGCGCCGCAGAAACGTGCCTGGGCGAACGGCAGGTCCATGGAGATGCAGAGGACGGCCGTGTTGTCGAGCTCGCTGGCGCGGCGATTGAACTCGCGCACCGACTGCGCGCAGGTGCCCGTGTCGAGGCTCGGGAAGATGTTGAGGACCTTCTTCTGGCCCGCAAACGCCTCCAGCCCCTTGTCGGACAGGTCGCTGCCGGTGAGCGTGAATGCCGGCGCCTTGTCGCCGATCGCCGGGAGAGAACCCGCCACCTGGACGGGCGTACCCTTGAATGTGACCTGGGACATACGTTGCCTCCTTAGCTTCTTGCCAATATGCGATACGACGGTCGAACGTGCCGACCGCCGGACGGAATGATCAGTTGCGCAGCGTTGCGATCAGGCGCTTGGGCTTGAGGAGCAGATCAAGCGCGCTGTTGATGTCGGGACAGACCACATCGCAGGCATCGAGCGCATGGCGCGACAGGCCTTCCGGCTGCATCACGCCCAGCCCGAGCACTGCCTCGGCGAGCATCAGCGCATCGTTGCGACCATTGCCGATGGTGACGCACTCGCGTGCCGACAAGGTGCGTACGTAGCGCTGCTTGGCCTCGTCCTGCAGGTGATCCGACAGCGTCGACAGCGTCACCGGCAGGTCCGAGAGCCGGCCCTCGACGTCGCCGTAGGTATCGGCCGTGATCACGTGCACGTCGACGTGCTTGGCCAGCTCGCGCAGGCGCTCGCCGACACCTTCCACCAGCGCGCCGTCAAGCGCGAGCGTGCCGTTGTAGTCGAGCACCAGGTGCGACAGGTGTAAAACGCCCCGACTGGGGATGGTGATTTCCAGCATCGATTACTCCTCGATCACGATTTCGGGTCCGGCCTGCTCCTGCGAGCGCACCGCCCGGCCGAGCCCGGCGGCCAGGTGGCGGGCCGCCTTACGATAGGTGCCGGCCAGTGCGCCCTCCGGGTCCTTGGAGACCGTCGGCGTGCCGGCGTCCAGATCCTCGCGGATCTGCAGATTGAGCGGCAGCTGGCCCAGCAGCTCGGTGTCGTACTGCTCGGCGATCGCCGAGCCGCCGCCCTCGCCGAAGATCGCCTCGACGTGGCCGCAGTTAGAACACACGTGCGTGGCCATGTTCTCGATCACGCCCAGGATCGGCACCTGGACCTTGTTGAACATGTTGATCGCCTTGCGCGCGTCCAGGGTGGCGATCTCCTGCGGCGTGGTGACGATCACGCTGCCGGCGACCGGCACCTTCTGCGCCAGGGTGAGCTGCACGTCGCCGGTGCCCGGCGGCATGTCGACGATCAGGTAGTCGAGCTCGTCCCAGCGTGTGTCGTTGAGCAGCTGCATCAGCGCCGAGGTCACCATCGGACCGCGCCAGACCATGGCCGATTCCTCGTCGACGAGATAGCCGATCGACATGGTCTGCAGGCCGTGGGCCATTACCGGCGCCATCGACTTCTCGTCGACCTGCTCCGGCTTGTCACTGGTGCCCAGCATGCGCGGCTGGCTCGGGCCGTAGATGTCGGCATCCAGCAGCCCCACCTTCGCGCCGTCGGCCGCCAGCGCCAGCGCCAGGTTGACGCTGGTGCTCGATTTGCCGACACCGCCCTTGCCCGAAGCGACCGCAATGATGTTCTTCACGCCGGGCAGCGGTTTGCCGTGCATCGCCGATCCCTCCGGCGCGACGAAGGCCACGGTGATTTCGGGGTCCAGCGACTCGTCGACAGCCGCGACTGCCTTGCGAACCCGTCCCGTCAGATCGCCCTCCCAGTCCCCCGGAGGGTAGTCGAGCACGATGTCGATGTGACAGGACTTGCCACGGCACTCGACGCGTTCGATCGCGCCGGACTCGCCCAGCGTCTGCCCGTTGTTGGGATCCTCGACGGCCGCCACCGCTTGCTCGATGCCGGCACCTCGATCGTCGTTCGTGCTCCGCTTCTTGCCGAACAGGCCCATCAATCTGGTCTCTCCCCTTGGTTCACGTGGCGCAGGTGCCGGCGCGATGGCCGGCATGACCCACTAGCGTAGCAAAATCGGACCATTCCGGTCTGGTTACGCCGCGATCATTGCCGGCCCTTTTCCGCCTCCAGCACCGTTTCCTGCATCGGGAGCAGGCTGTCGGGATTGAGGGACAGGCTCGAGATGCCGTGCTCGACCAGCCAGCGGCTGATTTCCGGAAAGTCCGAGGGGGCCTGTCCGCAGATGCCGACGTACTTGCCCTGCGCACGACAGGCCGAAATCGCCATCTCCATCAGCTTGAGCACCGCCGGGTTGCGCTCGTCCAGCCCCTCGATCAGCGAGGAGTCGCGGTCCACGCCCAGGGTCAATTGCGTGAGGTCGTTCGAGCCGATGGAGAAGCCGTCGACGTGCTCGAGGAATTCGTCGGCCAGCAGCGCGTTGGCCGGGATCTCGCACATCAGGTAGACCTTGAGATCGTGCCTGCCGCGCTCCAGCCCCGCTTTCGCCATCAGGCCGAGCACACGATCGACTTCCTCGATACTGCGGACGAACGGCAGCATCACCTGCGCGTTGGACAGGCCCATGCGCTCTCGTACACGTCGCAGGGCCTCGCACTCGAGACCGAACGCCTCGGCGAACGACTCGGCGTAGTAGCGCGAGGCGCCGCGAAAGCCCAGCATCGGGTTCTCTTCGTGCGGCTCGAAGCCCTCGCCGCCGATCATCGAGGCATACTCGTTGGACTTGAAGTCCGACAGGCGCACGATCACCGGTCGCGGATAGAAGGCCGCCGCGATGGTGCCCACGCCCTCGGCCAGCGTCTGGATGTAGTACTCGCGACGGTCGTCGTAGCCGGCGGTGTGCCGATCGATCTCGGCGCGAGTGTCGGCATCCAGGGTGTCGTATTCCAGCAGCGCCCGGGGATGGACGCCGATGCGGTTGTTGATGATGAACTCCAGCCGGGCGAGCCCCACCCCCGCGGCCGGCAACGAGGCGAGCGTGAACGCCTGCTCGGGGTTGCCGAGGTTGATCATCAGGTCAGTGCGGGTCGGCTCACGACCGCTCAGATCGAGGCGCTCGACCGTGAACGGCAACACGTCGCGATAGACGTACCCGGTGCTTCCCTCGGCGCAGGAGACGGTGACCTCCTCGCCGTCGGGGACCCGCTCGGTGGCATCACCGCAGCCGACGATCGCCGGAATGCCCATCTCACGGGCGATGATCGCCGCGTGGCAGGTGCGTCCGCCGCGGTTGGTGACGATCGCCGCGGCGCGTTTCATGATCGGTTCCCAGTCGGGATCGGTCATGTCGGTGACCAGGATCTCGCCCTCGGCGATGCGCCCCATGTCGGCCGAGGAGTCGACGATGCGTGCCCGTCCGGCGGCAATGCGATCACCGACGCTCTTGCCCTCGACCAGCACCTCGCCACGCTCCTCGAGGCGATAGGTGGCATGGGTCGCTGCCTCGCGCTGCGAGTGGACCGTCTCCGGGCGGGCCTGCAGGATGAACAGCTCGCCGCTCTCGCCGTCCTTGGCCCACTCGATGTCCATGGGCCGGAATTCGCCCGCCTGTTCGCTGTAGTGCCGCTCGATCTCGACGGCGAAGCGCGCCAGCGTGAGCACTTCCTCGTCGCTGACGGCAAAGCGCTGGCGCTCCTCAGGGGGCACCTCGACGTTGCGGGTCGAGGCGCCGTGACGGGCATCCTCTGTGTAGATCATGCGCACGGCCTTCTCGCCGAGCTGACGCGAGACGATCGGGCACAGACCGTCCTTGATCATCGGCTTGAAGACATAGAACTCGTCGGGATTGACCGCCCCCTGAACGACGTTCTCGCCCAGCCCGTAGGCCGCCGTCAGGAACACTGCATCGCGAAACCCCGATTCGGTATCGATGCTGAACATCACCCCCGAGGCGGCCAGGTCCGAACGGACCATCTTCTGCACCCCGGCAGACAGGGCGACGGCCATGTGATCGAAGCCCTGGTGAACACGGTAGGAAATGGCGCGGTCGGTGAACAGCGAGGCAAACACCTGGCGGATGCTGTCGAGCAGTGCCGCCTCGCCGGCGATGTTGAGATAGCTCTCCTGCTGCCCGGCGAACGAGGCCGTCGGCAGGTCCTCGGCGGTTGCCGAACTGCGC
The DNA here is from genome assembly GCF_001641825.1 of Guyparkeria sp. WRN-7. Classification (GTDB taxonomy): domain Bacteria; phylum Pseudomonadota; class Gammaproteobacteria; order Halothiobacillales; family Halothiobacillaceae; genus Guyparkeria. Next base: position 266,729 of record NZ_LRFH01000002.1, read on the forward strand.
ACCGCGACGTCGGGATCGGCACCATACTCTTCGCCCAGTTCGCGGTAGGCGGCAACGATTTCCTCCGCGAGATCGTCCGGCATTTCGCCGGCGGCGATCCATTCGCGGATCTGGGCGCCGACGCGCTCCAGCGCGGCGACATCGTTGGTGTCCAGCGGATCGAGGGCATCGCGGATGCGGGACTCGAGATCGTTATGCCGCAGGTAGTGACGATAAGCCTCGGCGGTGGTGGCAAAGCCGTTCGGGACGCGTACGCCGCGTTCCGAGAGTTGCGCCACCATCTCGCCCAGGGAGGCGTTCTTGCCCCCCACGGTGGCGACGTCGCCCATTCCCAGTTCCGAAAACCGACGGACAAACTGCATTCACGCCCCCTGCTGATTCCTTGTCGACTGCCCGCTCGCTCCCCGAGCGGCCCTGTCCGGAGCTTAGCACCGCGAAACCGAGCTTTAAGCGCAACGACACGGTGGCACCCACGGGTAGAGAGGCCGAGCCTTTCACCCTGCCTGAGGTTGGCCGGCGCCCCGGCGGAGCGCTCCGCCTTTTCCTCGTCCCGCCGGAGGCGCCCCCAAGGGTCAGGCGTTGTCGATGGGCCTGGCGGCGGTAATGTCACTGACGGCGACACGCTCACCTTCGGCGGTGACGAGCCAGTCTTCGCCCTGGGCACTGACCACGTCACTAACCCTCAGGCGCTGCCAGCGTTCGCCGCGACGGATTTCGATCTCGGCGGAGCGCAGGGCCGCGGCCTCGAGCAGATCGAGTATCCCGCAGCGCCAGTCAGTCGGTCGGCCGGACATCGGCGGGTCGCCCATGGGGATCGGTGGCAAACAGGCCCAATGCGAGCAGGAAAATCAGCGGCAGGGCGAACTCGAAGCCCTCCTCGATCGACTTGAGGACCAGGTCGAACGCCGGGGGCACCAGCAGCCCGAAGTGGTCATCCAGAAGTGACGGCCCCCGATCGACCAGCTTGAGAAGCGGCGCGAGTGCCAGCGCGAACAGTGCGACCCAGCCCCAGGGACGATGCCAGCCGCCACGCAGGAAAAGCTGACGAAAGCCGACGAACAATATCCACAACAACAGCAGCGTGAGACCCACGGCCACCGAGCCGGCCACCAGTTGCTCAGTCATGGGCACGGCATCCATCTGGTAGTAATCGGTCTTGAACATGCTGTCGGCGGTGAATTTCTTGTGCCAGCCCTCCTCGCGGGCGGCGAGTGCCGCGGCGATCACTGCCATGCCGACACGATGCGAGAGCGCGATCGGCCGGGCGAACAGCAGGACCACGGCGAGGAACAGCCACAGCATGGGCGTCGCGTCCTCGAACCAGCCCGCTTCGCTGAACAGGCGTTGTGCCTGCTCGGGCGGCAGAGTGAACACGAGATAGGCGAGCAGCCCGGCGAACCCCAGCAGGAGCAGCGCTGCCAACCCGACAAGCGAGCGTTGTGTCATGAAACCGACATCCAAAAGCTGGTCATGCTACCCAGCGTGCCGTGACGCGGCAACGCCGCTTGCCCTAGTCGACATACGGCCCGCGCTGGCGAATCGGCTCACCGTGAGGGCGACCCGCGGCGATCATCAGCTCGCTCGCCTCGCGGGTTTGGATGCGGATGGTGGCTTCGTCTTCCAGGAAGGCGGCCTGCGTGCGGGCTAGGGAGATGCCATTGACCTCGGCCGCTCCCCCCTTGAGATAGACGATCGCCCGCCAACCGACCGGCAACGTCAGCTCGTACGCCGCGCCGGGCTCCAGCAAAAGCTGCCGGTAAAGCGCATCGGTCAGCAGTTTGACCTCGCCATCGGCACCCGCGATGTGACGGACCGTCCCGCCCGGCACGGTTTCCTCGGGGATCGTGGCGGCCGGCGCCTCCTGATAGGCGGGCTCCTCGGCCTTGAGCCGCTGCGGCAGGTTCACCCACAGCTGGATGCCGCTGGTGGCCTCTTCGGTCGAGGGCATTTCCGAGTGCACGATTCCGGCACCGGCGGTGAACCGCTGCGCCCCGCCGGCACCCACGCGCGAGACGTTGCCGAGATTGTCCCGGTGCTCGAGCTCGCCGCTGAACAGGTAGGTGATCGCCTCGAAACCGCGATGCGGATGCTCCGGGAATCCCGTGCCCGGGCTGAGCTCGAAGTGGTCGAACATCACGAATGGGTCGAAGTTCATGAATGCCGGCAGCGGCAGGTGTCGCGTGACGCGCGCGCCCGCCCCCTCCTGCATCACGGTCGCATCGCGGATGGTCACGCTCATATCAGCACCCCGCCCTGGTCGCGATGATGGGGCTGACGAAAGTCGAGCGCCGGGCCGGCCGGCACGATTCCGGTCGGGTTGATCCAGTCGTGGCTGCAGTAATAGTGGTGCTTGATGTGCTCGAGATTGACCGTCTCGGCCACACCCGGCCACTGGTACAGCTCGCGCGTGAACGCCCACAGGTTGGGAAACTCCACCAGCCGTTGCCGGTTGCACTTGAAGTGGCCGTGGTAGACGGCATCGAAGCGCACCAGCGTGGTGAACAAACGCCAGTCGGCCTCGGTGAGGCGCTCGTCGACCAGATAGCGCTGCTTGGCCAGTCGCGCCTCGAGTTCGTCAAGCGTGTCGAACAGTTCATCGAAGGCGGCCTCGTAGGCCGATTGTGTGGTCGCGAACCCGGCCCGATAAACCCCGTTGTTGACGTTGTCGTAGACGATCTCGTTGATCGCGTCGATGGCGCCACGCCATTCGACCGGGTAGTAGTCGTCGCGGTTGCCGGTCAGCTCGTCGAACGCCGAGTTGAACATCCGCACAATCTCGGAGGATTCGTTGTTGACGATCGTCTGGCGCTTCTTGTCCCACAGCACCGGCACGGTGACGATGCCGCTCACCTTGGGATCCGCCTTGGTATAGAGCTCGTGCAGATGATGCGCCCCGAGCTGGCTGTCCGGCGTGGCACCGGGGAAATCGCCGAAATGCCAGCCCTCCGGCCCCATGTAGGGATGGACCACATCGACGCTCACCAGGTCTTTCAGCCCCTTGAGCGCGCGGAATATCAGGGTGCGGTGGGCCCAGGGGCAGGCATAGGAGACGTAGAGGTGATAGCGGTCCGGTTCGGCCGGAAAGCCGCCCTCGCCAGTGGGCCCCGGCGCCCCATCGGGCGTGATCCAGTTGCGAAACATCGAATCCTTGCGGACGAATTCCCCGCCCTTCGATTCCGACTCGAACCAGTCGGTGTGCAGCTTCCCCTCCACGAGCAGGCTCATCTACGTCTCCCATGAGTGAAAAAAACGATCCGGTCGACCGGGCCGGCAACGTCCATGCATGTCGGCGACCGGCGGCTGAGTATGGATCAAATCGAACATCAATTTATCGAAATATACTGAATCGTGGTTTCGAAAAGGCCGCAAGTTGCGCTTGGACCGGATCGGGCCCGCAGGCTTATGGGCCGATCACGAGATTCTGTGCCGTAAACCGCGGCCCTGCGGGAAAAAACTCTTACCATGACCGGTAGATACACCACGGCACGCGATCCTCATGTCCGCTTCGCTCCTCCAACACCCCTGGCTGATGCTGCTGGCCGGCGCCCTGGTCATCGGACTGGCCTTCGGTGCCATCGCCGGCGCCACCCGCTACTGCAACATGGGCGCGGTCTCGGACTGGGTGCTGACCGGCGACCTGGGGCGCATGCGCGCCTGGCTGCTGTCGATCGCGGTCGCCGTTGCGGCCGTGGCGGTCCTCGAGTTCGCCGGTGTGTTCGATCTGGACCAGACACGCGTCAACTACCGCGCGGCGTACTTCCCGTGGCTGCGCTATCTGCTGGGCGGACTGCTGTTCGGTATCGGCATGGTGCTCGCCGGCGGCTGCACCACCAAAACCCTGGTCAACATCGGCCAGGGCGACATGAAGTCGCTGTGGGCCTACGCGGTAGTCGGGCTGACGGCCGCCACCCTGCTCTACTGGCCGGAGGCGCGCTGGTTCGTCGACCAGACCCTCGCCTGGCCGGGACTGAGCTTCGAATCGCTCTCGATCGACCATCAGGACGTCGGCGCCCTGCTTGCCGGCGCGACCGATCAGGGTGCGCTGAGGGATTGGCGCCTGGTCACGGCCATCGTCGCAGCTGCGGGGCTGGTGCTCTGGCTGTGGCGGCTGGACCAGGCGCGTCGCATGCGCCGAGCAGACGTGATCGGCGGCCTCGGCATCGGGCTGGTGATCACCGCCGGCTGGCTCTGGACCGGCTCGGCCACGGGCCAGGCCCTGATGAACGAGGCAAGCCTCGCCTTCCAGCCACCCGCGGGCACCGGCAGCCAGTCACTGAGCTTCGTCGCCCCGGCGGCCGAGGCGTTCCGCCTCGCGAGTAATCCGGTGCTGGCCTGGCTGACGTTCGGCATCGTCGCCATGAGCGGGGTGATCCTCGGTGCCGGCATCTGGGCACTGCTGCGGCGACAGTTCCGCTGGCAGGGCTTCACTTCCTGGCCACAGTTCGCCTCCTACACCGCCGGCGGCGCGCTGATGGGCAGCGGCGGCATCATCGCCATGGGCTGCTCGGTGGGCCAGGGGCTGTCCGGCACTTCCACCTTGGCACTGGGCAGCCTGCTGGCAATTTCCACCATCGTGCTGGGCGCTTTCCTCGCCCTCAAGACCCTGCTGTACCGGGCGCTCTACCCCGAGAGTCGCCCTCACCTGACCGCCTGTGCCCTGCTGGCCGATCTGCGCCTGATCCCGCGCCGCTGCCACCCATTCAGCGACGAGACCCCCAGCGGCGACCGCCCCGCCGGCTGCTCGCGCTGATCGATCGACGCCCCGCCCCCGGGATGCCCGCGAAACCAGGCTGCTTTCGACCTCACCTCCGGCCGAACTGACATTTCGCCCCAATTCCGTCGAAAAAAAATCAAAAATGCGTTGCAAACAAACAACGCAATCATCACTTCGGGCACACCATGAAACGCCATATCCGCGTTTCTTGCCGCCCCCCTTTTCCGCATCGCCAGACCTCAAACCCCACCATGACAGCGTTCGCGCCACATAAGGGACGGCGAAACGGTATTAGCCCGATTAATTAGTAGGCGATTGCATTAAATCGCATTTGGCACAATCATTCGTTCATAAGAAAAACAATAAACACTCAAAAATTGTGTTGAATGAACGAAGGAAATGACGGTGCACATCATGGAATCCAACCTATTCCGCAGGACAACGCTCTCGACACTGGTCGCCCTGGGCTGCGCGACCCTCGGCGGGCAGGCCATGGCAGGCGAGGTGCTCGATCTCGACTACACCACCGGTGACGGCTACGTCTTCTACGACGAATCCGACGGCCTCTACGAGCCGGGCCTGAAGATCATCACCGGCCAGACCAACAATGACGATGCCAACGGCACGACGCCGAGAGAAGCGCTCAACTGCATCCTGTCGAACCGGGAAACCTCCTTCTGCGACGGCCCGCCGCGGTCGAGCAAGCGGGTCAAGAACCATCTGACCGGCATGGGCGCCTTCGACACGGTCTACACCACCGCCTCGACCGGTGGCACCACCGAGTACTTCAACTACGGCAAGCTCACCAACGACACCGGCGCCCGGCTCACCGGCTTCAAGGTGATCGTTGGCACCGGGACGGGCAGCGATTTTGTCGCCGCCGACGACACCACGCTCGCCGGCCTGCTGAGTCTCGACGGCCAGCAGGGCGACAACCAGGACCCTCGGGCCAATGTCCCCTGCGGCCTCTTCGGTTCGGGCTGCGCGCACACCGACGAGGTGGGCTACTTCGAGCTGCAGGATGGAACGGATGACGGCAACGACCAGTTCACGTTCCAGCTGGACGGGACCGACACGTTGGTCGCCGTACGCGGCAGCATCGAGGATGACTACCTTGCTGTCGTCGGTGACGGCATCCTGTCATCCAACCAGGTACCGGATGGCCTGTTCCTCGACGATGGCGACCCGGATACCGAGGACGACCTGCTCTACTGGTACACCGGCACCGAATGGCGCGACGGCAACAACGACCCGGTCGACCAGGCCACCGTCGATGCCGAGATGGCCAAATCGAACACGTACGTGTCCGAGATCGAGGACATGGCGAACGTCAACATCAACTACTCGTTCGACGTTGCCGACATCAACGGCTTTACGGTGCGCTTCGTGCCGATGTTCTCGCCGATCGTGACCGCCGCCGCCTCGGAGTACCAGTTCGGTGTCGCCGCCGGTCTCGACAGCAGCGCGATCAGCTTCCTGGCTGCCGACCCGGAATACGCCACCGTCATCAACGACGTGCTGGCCCTGCCGACCGCAGCCGAGCAGCAACAGGCCCTCGAGCGCATCGGCACGAGCTACCTGCGCAACTTCGGTACGCAAGGCTTCCTGATCGGTCGCGACCAGTTCGACCAGGTACTGAGTCACCTTTCGCGTAGCCGCATGGGCACGACCGGCACTGCCAGCGGGCAGATGAACGCCAGCGCGACCTCCGTCGAGGACATCAGTGCGATCCGTCTGGCCTCGTCCGACTCCTCGCCGCAGGCGCTCGCCGGCCTGATGGCGGGCACCGGTTCGGATGGCAGCATGGCGATCACCGACCGCTTCTCGCTGTTCTTCGGCGGCAGCATTTCTCAGGGCGAGATGGACAGCACCACCAACGGGGCGGGCGCCGACTACGACGGCTACAGCCTCACCGGTGGCGCGGACTATCGCTTCTTCGAGAACACCCGCCTGGGTGCTGCGATCGGCTATGGCGAGAACGACGCCAGCGTGGTGGACAACCGCGGCGATCTCACCGTCGACGGCACCACCGCCATGCTCTACGGCAGCTACGGCCAGGCGACTGGCCCGTTCGTCGATGCCGCGGCCGGCTACTCGTGGCTCGATTACGAGAACGACCGTCACATCGCGTTCGGCAGCTATGACCGCATGGCAGAGAGCGATACCGACGGGACGCAGAAGAGCTTCACCCTCGGTGGCGGCTACAACTTCGAACTGGGTCGCGTGATCGCCGGTCCGAGCGCGCGCTTCGAGTACCACAACCTCGATATCGACGGTTACGAGGAAACCGGCGCCGGCGTACTGTCCATGTCGGTGGAGGACATGGAGTTCAAGTCCCGCACCATGTGGTTCGGCGGCCAGGTCGCCATGCCGATGGATCTGGACAATGGCGGCTCGCTCCGTCCGCACGCCTCGCTGCACCTCGTGAAGGAACTCGAGAACAGCGCAAGCTCGGTGCAGACCAACTTCACCGGCGGCACGCTGCCGTTCAGCACCCCGCTCGATGGCCGTGACGACGAGTACTTCCACGCGGGTCTCGGCCTCGACGCCAACTTCACCTCGTTCGGTCAGCCGATGACCGTGTCGCTCAACTACGACGGCACGCTCGACAACGACGATTACGACGAGCACCGCGGCAGCGTCAGCATCAGCATGGCGTTCTGACGTCCCCCTGCACGCAAGCAAAAACCCCGTGCCTGCATGGCACGGGGTTTTTTTGTGTCTGCCGCCAAGGAATTCCGGCCGTCGGTCTACTCGAGCTTCAGCAACGGCGCGCGCTCCCCTTCAAGCACGAATGCGCTCAGCGCCGGGGAAAGCTCGACATCCACCCGCGCTGCACCGGGCAGTTCACGCGGCTCACTCCAACCGGCCTTGCCCGACTCGTCGTATTCCATGACCCGGTAGACAAACGGCTCGTCGCTGCTGTTGAGCAGGGTGAGGTGGCCGCTGATCGTCGGCCCCGATTCCACACCGGTCTGGTCACGCACCCGCTCGATGTGTCCCTGCACGTACTCCGGCAACCCCAACGAAACGATGTGGTCATGCAACTTGAGATTGACGTGCGACTGACCCTTCAGCGCCTCGCCGTGCGAGGCATCGAACACGAACATGTTGAGGTAGGTCGCGGTCGCTCCGCCGTCGGTCTCGCGGCAGCCGCGGAAGCGGGTGTCGGGGAATACGCCCGAAAGCACCCAACCGGTCCAGCCCAGCGTCCCCTCGCGCTCGGAGGCGCCGATACCGCGATCGCAGTCACCGGTCGTCACCTTGGAAGTCGCGAACAGGCCGGTGGTCTCGCGTTCGCGGATGTCGCCGACGTCAAGCTCGGCCTCGACCTGGGCCTCGCAACCGGCGAGCAGTCCCCCGGCAAGCAACAGTGGCAACAGGGCCGGCCTGATGGAGGGAAATCTGTCGGGAAAACGTCGCATGGGAGCAGCCTCGCTGGAATGAAACGGCGCACCGATCGGCCGGCAGGGAAACCGTGCCCGGTCATGTTCAGATGTTAGCACCCTGCCCTCGAGGCCTCGGCCCGACCCTCACTTCGGTCTAGAATCGCGGCATGAATCTCAGCCTCACCCTGACTTTCCTCGGCGGCGTCGGCCTGTTCCTGCTGGGCATGCGCCTGATGACCGACGGCCTCAAGGTCGCCGCCGGCGATGCGCTGCGCGAAATCCTGGCCCGCGGCACGGCCACCACCCCGCGAGGCATCCTCTCCGGCATCGGCATCACGGCGGTGGTGCAGTCCTCCTCGGCGGTGATCTTCGCCACCGTCGGTTTCGTCAATGCCGGCCTGCTGACGCTGTTCCAGGCCATCGGCGTGATCATCGGCAGCAACATCGGCACCACCGCCACCTCGTGGCTGGTCGCGCTGGTCGGCTTCAAGGTCGACCTGCAGGCACTCGCCCTGCCAGCGGTCGCCATCGGCATGCTGCTGCGCGTCACCGGCCGGGGCAAACGGCGCGCCTACCTGGGTGACGCCCTGACCGGCTTCGGCATCTTCTTCCTGGGGCTGGACGTGCTCAAGACCGCGTTCGGCGACTTCGGCCAGGGCTTCGACCTGGCCGAGCACACCGGCAACGGCATCCTGAGCCTGCTGATGTTCGTCGCTATCGGTGTCGTGATGACGGTGGTGATGAACTCCTCGAGCGCCTCGCTCGCCCTCACCCTGACCGCCGCCGGCACCGGCGTGATCCCGCTGACCGCCGGTGCGGCCATGGTGATCGGTGCCAACGTCGGCACCACCTCGACCGCCCTGTTCGCGGTGATCGGCGCGACCTCCGCAGCCAAGCGGGCCGCCGTGGCCCACGTGCTCTTCAACGTGGTGGTCGGCGTGGTTGCCTTCGTCGGCCTGCCGGTGCTGCTGTGGCTGGTAGCCCACGCCGCCATCTTGCTCAGGTTGGAGCCCGGCCCGGCGACCTCCCTGGCGATCTTCCACACCGCCACCAAGCTGCTGGGCATGGCCATCTTCTGGCCGCTGACACATCGACTGGTGGCCCTGCTCGAGCAGCGGTTCCGCACCGCCGAGGAGGACGAGGGTCGGCCGCGGCACCTCGACCGCCACATCGCCTCCACACCGGATCTGGCGCTCGACGCGCTCGACATGGAGCTCAAGCGCATCGGCGAGATCGCCCGGCGCGGCGCCCGCGACGTGATCAGCATGGAAGGATCCGCCGCCATCGACCGACTGCATCGCGATCGCGAGATCGTCGATCGTCTGATCCTCGCCACGGCGGAATTCAGCAATCGCGCCCAGTACGGCGAGATGCCGGCCTCGATCGCGGAGGGGTTCCCGATCGCCATGCGTGTGAGCCGCTATTACGGCGACGTCGTCGAGCACGTCGAGCAGATCGCCAAACTCGAGGCGACGCTCCCCACGCCCGTCGATCCGAGCCTGCAGGAAGCGCTGACCGAATTCCGCCGCGAGACGGCCCACGTCCTGTCGTTGGCCGACCCCGATGTCGAGGACTTCGGCATGAAGCCGCTCAAGCGGGCGATCAAGGATTTCGCCGATGATTACCAGGCCCTGAAGACACTGCTGCTGCGCGCGGGCGCCGACGATCGTCTGCCGGTACGCCAGATGGTCGCCCGCCTCGACGAGCTGAGCCATGTCCGCCGCATCGTCGACCAGGCCTACAAGGCCGCCAAGTACACCCGCCGGCTGCGCAAGCAGATCCGTCACGGGGAAGCAGCCGGCTCCGCCGAGTTCGACGATACCTACGGGGACGATGCCGTGATGCGGATGACGGATGCGCCCACCCCCGCCAGCCGGAGCAACGAACCGGAGCCGGACGCATCATCGGACGACCGCAAGACGCCGGCCAGGCCCTGACGCCTGTCCCTACAAGAAAACCGCCGACGTATGCCGGCGGTTCTTCTCCTCCGGTCCTGCTCCAGCGAAGCGCTAACGAAGGTCGCAGCGCCCGGCGTTCATGACCTTGTTCCAGGCGGAGACGAAGTCCCGGACGAACCGGCCACCGGCATCGTCCTGGGCATAGGCCTCGGCGATCGCGCGCAGTTGCGAGTTCGAGCCGAACACCAGGTCGACCCGGGTACCGGTCCACTTGAGCTCGCCGGTCTGGCGGTCACGTCCCTCGTAGATGTCCTCGTCGGCGGCGGTCGGCTGCCAGACGGTGTCCATGTCGACCAGGTTGACGAAGAAGTCGTTGGTCAGCGTGCCCGGCTCGTCGGTGAACACGCCGTGCCGGCTGTCGCCGAAATTCGCACCCAGCACCCGCATGCCGCCGACCAGCACGGTCATCTCCGGGGCCGACAGTCCCAGCAGCTGCGCGCGATCGACCAGCATCTCCTCGTCGGTGACCGTGAATTTGGCCCGGCGGTAGTTGCGAAAGCCGTCGGCCTCCGGCTCCATCGGCTCGAAGGAGGCGGCGTCGGTCTGATCGGCGGTCGCGTCGGTGCGGCCCGGAGCAAACGGCACGTCGACCGGGTAGCCGGCATCCCAGGCCGCCACCTCGATGGCTGCCGCCCCGCCGAGCACGATCAGATCGGCCAGCGACACCCGCTTGTCGCCGTACTGGGCGTCGTTGAACGCCTTCTGGATGCCTTCCAGCACGTGGATCACGCGCGCGAGTTGCTCGGGCTCGTTGACGGCCCAGTCCTTCTGCGGGGCAAGGCGAATACGTGCCCCGTTCGCACCACCACGCTTGTCCGAGCCACGGAACGTGCAGGCGGACGACCAGGCGGTATAGACCAGCTCGCGCAGGGACAGCCCCGACTCGAGAATGCTCGCCTTGAGCGCATCGGCATCCTGCTCGTCGATCAGCACGTGGTCGACCGGCGGCACCGGGTCCTGCCAGATCAGGTCCTCCTCCGGCACCTCGGGGCCGAGGTAACAGTCCTTCGGCCCCATGTCGCGGTGAGTCAGCTTGAACCAGGCCCGCGCAAAGGCGTCGGCGAACTCGTCCGGGTTCGCGTGGAAGTGCCTGGCGATCTCGCGGTAGGTCGGGTCCTCGCGCATCGCCATGTCGGCGGTGCTCATCATGATGCCGACCTTGACGTTCGGGTCCTCGGCATCCGGGGCATGGTCCTTCTCGGCGAGGTTCTTCGGCTTCCATTGCCACGCACCGGCCGGGCTCTTGGTCCGCTCCCAGTCGTAACCGAACAGCACGTCGAAGTAGCTCATGTCCCACTGGGTCGGCGTCGGTGTCCAGGAGCCCTCCAGCCCACTGGTGATCGTGTCGCGCCCCTTGCCACTGCCATGGCTGCTCTTCCAGCCGAACCCCATCGCCTCGATCGGCGCGGCCTCCGGCTCCGGCCCGACCTGTGCGGCATCACCGGCACCATGCACCTTGCCGAAGGTGTGCCCGCCGGCGGTCAGGGCGACGGTCTCGTAGTCGTTCATCGCCATGCGCTCGAAGGTCTCGCGGATGTCCTTCGCCGAGGCGAGCGGGTCGGGTTCGCCGTCCGGGCCCTCGGGATTGACGTAGATCAGGCCCATCTGCACGGCGGCCAGCGGGTTCTCCAGCTCGCGGTTGCCGGAATAGCGGCTGTGCGGCTTGTCGCTGGTCGCCAGCCATTCGGTCTCAGCACCCCAGTAGATGTCCTCCTCGGGCGCCCAGATGTCCTCGCGCCCGCCGCCGAAACCGAAGGTCTTCAGCCCCATCGATTCCAGCGCGACATTGCCGGCGAGGATGTAGAGGTCTGCCCAGGAGAGCTTGTTGCCGTATTTCTGCTTGATTGGCCAGAGCAGGCGACGGGCCTTGTCGAGGTTGGCGTTGTCCGGCCAGCTGTTGATCGGCGCGAAGCGCTGGTTGCCGGTGGACGCCCCGCCGCGTCCGTCCGCGGTGCGGTAGGTGCCCGCCGAGTGCCAGGCCATGCGGATGATGAACGGGCCGTAATGGCCGTAGTCGGCCGGCCACCATTCCTTGGAGTCGGTCATCAGCTCGGTGAGATCCTGCTTGACCGCCGCGAGATCGAGCTGCTTGAACGCCTCGGCGTAATCGAAGTCTTCGCCCAGCGGACTGGATACCGGCGTGTGCTGATGCAGGATGCCGAGGTTGAGTTGCTCGGGCCACCAGTCCCTGGCCCCACCACCGCCACCGCCGAGCCGTGTACGGCTGCCGTGCATGACCGGGCACTTGCCTGCTGTCGTGTTCTCGCCCATCTCCGTCTCCTTGCCGTGTCATTGGTATCGGGCCACCAACCTTGTGCCGGCCCCGTCCGCGAATGTGCGCCAATGCCTCGGATCGATCCGAGACACGCACCGGCCGGCACCGGGCCCCGCCGGGGAAGCCGATCACCGCACCGTCGTTTTCACTCAAGGAAACTAGGCCGCCCCTACCGCAAGCACAAATTGCATTTCATCACCGAAAAAATAGTTTCCCGCTATCATTGGTTTTCCTAATGGATGCTCGCATCAATCAAAGCACCCGCGGGCACCCGTCCCGCAGACAAGCGGTGTAGCATCCGGGCATTCCCCCACTGATGACGACCATGCGCCTGCGTCGAAAAACGTTCTTCCCAATCCTGCTCGCCATGGTGTTGCTCGCCTGGCTGGTGATGGGGATATGGCATGTATACAAGCCCATGCCCGGCGGTCTCGACGTCGCCACCCCCTGGGTGCCCGCCGTCGACGTACGCTTCCTTTCCGACACCACCTACGTCACGACGGACGGCGAGACCGAGAGCGACCAGGCGATCTTCGATGCGGCACTGGAGATGGTGGACGGCGCCCGACAGCTGCTGGTGCTCGACATGTTCCTGTTCAACGACTTCGCCGGCGAGACCGACGGCCGGCACCGGCCGTTGTCCGAGGAACTGACACAGGCCCTGATCGAGCAACGCGAGCGCCAGCCCTCGCTCGATGCGCTGTTCATCACCGACCCGGTAAACACCGTCTACGGCAGTCTCTCGCCGAGCCATTTCCAGCGCCTGGAGGCCGCGGGTATCGACGTGCTGGAAACGGATCTCGCGCGGCTGCGCGACCCCAACCCGCTGTGGTCGGGACTCTGGCGGCTTTGCTGCCGGTGGCTGGATGCCGAACCCGGCCAGGGCTGGCTGCCCAATCCGCTGGCCGAACGCCGTGCGAGCCTCGCCTCCTGGATGCGGCTGCTCAACTTCAAGGCGAACCATCGCAAGACGGTAATCGCCGATCGGGGCAAGCGCTGGGAGGGGCTGGTCACGTCGGCGAACCCGCACGATGCCAGCAGCCGGCACGGCAATGTCGCCCTGCGTTTTTCCGGCCCGGCCGCGCTCGACCTCCTGGCCACCGAGCGGTCGGCCGCTGCCATCAGCGGACTCGATCGGGCCTTCCCCATGCCCAGGGCGCCGACGCGGGACTATCTCGAGGCCGACGAGGGCCGGCTGCGGATCCTGACCGAAGCGCGCATCCGCGAAGCCGCCATCGACATGATCGATGCCGCCCGGACAGACGAACGACTGGATCTGGCGATGTTCTACCTCTCGCATCGCGGCGTGATCGAGGCCCTAAAGCGCGCCGCCCGTCGCGGCGTGCCGGTCCGCGCCCTGCTCGACCCCAACCACGATGCCTTCGGCCGCAAGAAGAGCGGCCTGCCCAACCGCCCGGTGGGCATGGAGCTGCACCGCGCCGGTGTCGAAGTGCGCTGGTGCCTGACCACCGGCGAGCAGTGCCATGCCAAGCTTCTGCTGCTGCGTCATGCCGACGGCAGCGGCGAGGTGCTGCTGGGCTCGGCCAACTTCACCCGCCGCAATCTCGACAACTTCAATATGGAGACCAACGTCGAGTGGCAGG
>NZ_LRFH01000003.1 GCF_001641825.1 Guyparkeria sp. WRN-7
CCGGCCGGCCACCCGGCACTGGCGGCGGCAACCGACTACTTCACCCTGCGCTGGGGCAACGGTCACGGCGAGCGCCACAGCCTCCCCTTCGCCGAATACGCCGACGATTCCTGGTGGCGCTACTGGCGCTACCGGCTGATGGAGGCCACCGGCCTGTCGACGTTCTGATCGGGCCTCACAACCCGAAGGGATAGGTATCGGCCGCCCCCGCCAGTGCCCGGCTGTCCAGTGGCGTCACCGCCCGGCTGCGATCAACCCAGATGTACTCGTCGAACTGGCGCGGCAACTCGGCGTGGAAGTAGTGGCTGACCCGCTCGGTCTCCGGGCGGTAGATGACGCCGACAGCGCGCTCCAGGCGCTGCTCGCTCAGCCCGGTACGCACCTCCGGATCGGCAGTCGCCGCGTTCAGCGGCAGGAGGAAGCCGGCCCGACCGGTCTCGTGGCAGAGGCGCTCGTAGCTGTCGGGCAGCGCCGGACGCAGGTTCTTGACCTCCATCGGCTCGTCCCAGTTCGAAGCGGCCGCCACCGTGCCGGTATCCGTGCCGAAACCGATCGAATAGACGGCCTCGCCAAAGCGCGCCCGGCACAGCTGGCCGATATTGAACTCGCCGCGTCGCGACATGTCGGTCGCCCGCGCGTCACCGACGTGCGAATTGTGCGCCCAGATCACGCCGCGACTTCCCTCGCCGTGGTGGCCCAGCAGCGCCTCGAGGGTCTCGAACATGTGCGTGTCGCGCAGGTTCCAGGAGCTGCGCGAGCCGTAGAACATCGAGCGGTAATACTCCTCGGCATTGGCGACCAGGCGGGCGTTCTGCACCGCATCAAGGAAGCGGTCGCCGTCCTTCTCGGCGTAGACGCGGTGGCGCTGCTGCAGGTCGCGCAGCATCTCGACCACCGGCGCCTCGCAACCGGCATAGCCCGGACTCAGGGCCATGCGGGCGTAGGTCGCCGGGTCAGGCTCGAACGGGGTCAGACAGCTGTAGCGCTCACGGGCGACGGCCGCCGCCTCGGGGTCGACCTCGTCGAGGTACTCGAGCACCGCCGCGATCGAGTTGTAGAGGCTGTACAGATCCAACCCGTGAAAGGCGACACGATCGGCCGCCGCCCGCTCGGCGTTGTGCCCGCGCAGCCAGTCGACGAAACCGCGCACCTCCTCGTTGCGCCACATCCAGGTGGGAAACCGCGCGAAGGCCGTCCACTCCGAGGGCGGATACTCGGCATGCCGCACGTAGTGATCGATACGCGCGGCATCCGGCCAGTCCCCCTCGATGGCGACGAAATCGAAGCCCTTCTCCTCGATCAGGGCGCGCGTGATGCGCTGGCGGGCGCGGTAGAACTCCGAGGTGCCGTGAGAGGCCTCGCCGATCAGCACCAGGCGCGCATCGCCGATGCGCTCGAGCAGGCCGTCCAACGGGAGATCGTCGACCGAATCGAACGGCTCGGACACCGTGGCGATGCGTTCGATCAGGCGCTGATCCGCCTCGGATACGGTCCGGCGACCGAAACCCCGCCGCGGCCGCGGACGGCCCTCGGCCCACCCCGCCTCACCGACCAGCGGCACGAAGCGGACATCGGCAATGTCCTCGGTGCGGAAGTCGTTCTCGCCCACCCGGGTGATGCGCACCAGTTCCTGGACCTCGTCCTCCGAGCCGACCGGCACCACCAGACGCCCGCCGATCGCCAGCTGGTGCTTGAGCGCCTCGGGCACGGCCGGCGCGCCGGCCGCCACCATGATCGCATCGAAGGGCGCGGCCTCCGGCCAGCCGAGCGAACCGTCACCGGTACGCACCTCGACATTGTGGAAACCGCCCGAAGCCAGGGCCTGCCCGGCCAGATCCGCCAACTCGCCGATGCGCTCGATGGAATAGACCCGTTCGGCAATGCAGGCCAGCACCGCGGCGGCATAGCCCGACCCCGTACCCACGTCGAGCACCCGCTCGCCCCCCTCGAGGGCAAGCGCCTCGACCATCATCGCGACGATCGCCGGCTGGGTGATGGTCTGTCCGGCGGCGATCGGCAGCGCCGTGTCCTCGTAGGCAAACTCGCGCATGTCGACCGGCACGAACATCTCTCGTGGCACGCGCCGCATCGCGTCGAGCACTCGTGGGGCGCGCACGCCCCGCGCCTGCACCTGGTAGTCCACCATCGCCTCGCGACGGCTGGCCTGATCCCGATCGGGCATGGATCACCTCCCGATGTGCTCCTTCTCCAGTGGCCTCTGGTCGAAGCATAGCCGTTCGGTGGCCACGAGTCGGACAAGCGACGAAAGCACATCTATAGTGCAGTTGATACACCAAATGCACCTTTGTGGGGCGCCCAAGGGCCGTTTCATGCCCTCAGATGCGGCACTCAGGCATGGAACGATTCCTGCTTTTGGTGCAGCCAGCAATTCAGACAGGAGACTTCGATGGAAACCTTTCAGGATGGTGCAAACACCTTCTTCCTCTTGATCGGCGCGGCCATGGTGCTGGCCATGCACGCCGGCTTCGCCTTTCTCGAGGTGGGCACCGTGCGCGAGAAGAACCAGGTGAATGCCCTGGTAAAGATCATCGGTGACTTTGCGGTGGCGACGATCGCCTACTTCTTCATCGGCTACTCGATCGCCTACGGCATGGACTTCTACGCCGCAGCCGCCGAGCTCAGCGTCGGCAACGGTTACGAGCTGGTCAAGTTCTTCTTCCTGCTGACCTTCGCGGCGGCCATCCCGGCCATCGTGTCCGGTGGCATTGCCGAGCGGGCCAAGTTCTACCCGGTACTCGCCGCCACCTTCCTGCTGGTCGCCTTCGTCTACCCGGTCTACGAAGGGATGATCTGGAACGGTCGTTTCGGCCTGCAGGGCTGGCTGGAGTCGACGTTCGGCGCCGGTTTCCACGACTTCGCCGGCTCGATGGTGGTGCATGGCATGGGTGGATGGATCGCGCTGGCCGCCGTACTGCTGCTCGGCGCCCGTCGCGGTCGCTACAACAAGAACGGCATGGCCGCGCACCCGCCGTCGAGCATCCCGTTCCTCGCGCTGGGCGCCTGGATCCTCACTGTCGGCTGGTTCGGCTTCAACGTCATGTCCGCCCAGTCGGTCGAAGCCGTCTCCGGCCTCGTGGCCCTCAACTCGCTGATGGCGATGGTCGGCGGGGTACTCGCGGCACTGTTCGTCGGTCGCAATGACCCGGGCTTCGTGCACAACGGCCCGCTGGCCGGCCTGGTGGCCATCTGTGCCGGTTCGGACATCGTGCACCCGCTCGGTGCGCTCGCCATCGGTGCAGCCGGCGGCGCCCTGTTCGTGGGCACCTTCATCCTGACCCAGAACCGCTGGAAGATCGACGACGTACTCGGTGTCTGGCCGCTGCACGGCCTGTGCGGTGCCTGGGGCGCAATCGCCGCGGGCATCTTCGGCCTCGAGGCGCTCGGCGGCATGGGCGGCGTCAGCCTGCTCTCGCAGCTGGTGGGCACCCTGGTCGGTATCGGCATCGCCCTGATCGGCGGCTTCGTCATCTACTGGGCGCTCAAGAGCACCGTCGGTATCCGCCTGACCGAGGAACAGGAATTCGAGGGCGCCGACCTCTCGATCCACCGCATCACGGCCACGCCGACTACCGGCGACCGGTAAGGGCCTCCCGCCCCGGCAACCAAGCCACCGCCTTCGCGGTGGCTTTTTTCGTTCCGGGACTCTATCCGGTCGGTCAACCCGTGCTCGCGGGTGCTAAGGTCGGAACGTCGGCAGCCCGGCCGACAGGATGAAACGCGAGACCGACCGATGCCTCGACACGACGGCCATCCGGATGCAGTGAAGCCCGCTCATCGGCAGCCTGTCGATGCGGTGCTCGCCCAGCAGGCCACTTCGCTCGAGAACGGCTTGACGGCCGGCGAGGTCCGCGCGCGCCGGCATCGGCATGGTCCCAACCGCCTCCCCGAGGCTCGGGGCCCCAGCGTGTGGCGGTTACTGCTCAACCAGGTCGAAAGCCTGGTGGTGATCCTGCTGTTCAGTGCCGCCGTCGCGGCCGCGGCCTTCGGCAGCACCATCGAGGCGATCGCGATTCTGGCGGCCCTCGTGGTCAACACCGTTGTCGGCTTTGCCATGGAATGGCGCGCCAGCCGAGCCATGGAGGCGCTGCAGCGCATGAGCACCGCCCAGGTCCACGTCCGACGGGACGGCAAGACGCACCGGATCGGCGCCGACCAGCTGGTACCGGGCGATATCGTGCTGCTGGAAGCCGGCGACGTGATCATGGCCGACCTGCGGCTGGTCGAGTCCAATCGGCTGCAATGCAACGAATCGGCACTGACCGGCGAGTCGACCGCGGTCGACAAGATCACCGAACCGCTGCCGGAGGGCAACCCGCCCATCGCCGACCGACGCAACATGGGCTATGCCGGCACCGCGGTCACGCAGGGATCCGGCACTGGCGTGGTCGTGGCGACAGGACTGGCGACCGAGCTCGGCGCGATCGCCCGGCTGGTGGCGGAGTCGGGGAAATCGATTACGCCGCTGGAAAAACGCCTCGACCGACTCGGCCAGCGGCTGATCTGGCTAACCCTGGTGGTTGCCGCGCTGGTCGCCGGGGCGGGCATGCTCGCCGGCACCGATCTGCGCCTGATGGTGGAGACCGCGATTGCCATGGCGATTGCCGCTGTCCCGGAGGGGCTGCCGGTGGTGGCGACGCTCGCCCTTGCCCAGGGCATGCTCCGCATGGCCAGCCGCAACGCGCTGGTCAAGCGCCTCTCGGCCGTGGAGACCCTGGGCGCGGCGAACGTCATCTTCACCGACAAGACCGGCACACTGACCCAGAACCACATGACGCTCAGCCGACTGGCGCTCGATCGGGGCGTCATAGAGCTTCACGACGACGAGCCACGCCTGGGTGACACGCCTCTTGATCCCCAGGGCACGCCCGACCTCGCCGCCTTGCTGGAAACAGCAACGCTTTGCAACAACGCCAGCCTGGAATCGCACGGGGCAGTCGGCGACCCTACCGAGGTCGCGCTGCTGGAGGCCGCGAACCGAACCGGGATCACGCGCTCGGAGCTGCTTGACGCACTGCCCGAGACCCGCGAGGTGAGTTTCGACCCGGCGGTCAACATGATGGCCACCTACCATGCCGCGGCCGACGGATTCCGGGTGGCTGTCAAGGGCGCACCGGAATCGGTCATCGAGGCCTGTACCCGCGTACTGACCGCCGATGGCGAACGGAACCTGGACGAGTCGGACCGTCGCGACTGGATGCAGCGGAGCGAGTCACTCGCCGCCGACGGCCTGCGCACCCTGATGCTGGCGCAGAAGAGCGTCGACGACGAATCGGGCAATCCCTACGAGGGGCTGACGCTGCTGGGGGTCGCCGGGCTGTATGACCCGCCGCGCAAAGGCATCCGCGAGACGATCGCGGCCTGCCAGGAGGCCGGCATCCGACTGGTCATGGTAACGGGCGACCACGACGCCACGGCCCGGGCGGTGGCCCGCGAGGTCGGCATCGCCGACGCCGACGCGCCGCCCGCAGACCCGGCCACCCTCGACCGCCTCGGCGCTCTAACAACCGCCGAACGCGAGGCCCTGCTCGCCCAGGGGGTATTCGCGCGCATCTCGCCGCAACAGAAACTCGAGCTGATCCAGCTCTACCAGGAAGCCGGCTGGGTCGTGGGCATGATCGGTGACGGCGTGAATGATGCACCGGGACTGAAGAAGGCCGACATCGGCATCGCCATGGGCCAGCGCGGTACCGAAGTCGCCCGCGAGGCGGCCGACATGGTGCTCAAGGACGATGCCTTCGCGACCATCGTCGACGCCGTGCGCCACGGGCGGACGATATTCCAGAACATCCGCCGCTTCATCGTTTATCTGCTCTCGGGCAACCTCGGCGAGATCCTGGCCATCTCCGCCGCCGCCATGGTCGCGGCACCGCTGCCGATGCTGCCGCTGCAGATCCTCTACATCAATTTCGTCTCGGACGTGATGCCCGCGCTGGCGCTGGGATTGAACCGCAGCGAGGCCGGCATCATGGATCGCCCGCCGCGCGACCCGGCCGAACCCATCCTGATGCGACGCCACTGGTCGGCCATCGGTGGCTATGCCGTCATCATCGCGGCCACGGCCCTGGCGGCCTTCGCCGTCGCCCTGCTCGTTCTGGAACTGGACACGGCCATGGCGGTCACCATTTCGTTTCTGACGTTCGGCTTCGCCCGGCTATGGCACGTGTTCAACATGCGCAGCAGTCGCTCGCCACTGCTGCTCAACGAGGTGACAAGCAACGGCTTTGTCTGGGCCGCCATCGGCGTCGGCGTGCTTCTGCTCCTGGTTGCCACGTATCTCGCCCCACTGGCCGATATTCTCGGGGTCACGCCGCCGGGCGCCCGTGAGTGGCTGCTGATCCTGGGCTTCTCCGTGCTGCCCCTGCTGATCGTCCAGTCGCTCAAGCACGCCGGACTATGGTGGGAGCGCCCACCTCACCCGGACACGAGGGACGACTAGTTGAGATCACGCGGGATCTCGTAGTCCCAGTTCTTGGAGAACACGCGCTTCTCGGCCTCTCCTTCACCCTCGTAGGCGTCGAGTTCGGCGTGAAGCAGAAAGTGGGTGGAATTGGCGGTCAGCACCGTGCGGGTGACGGTGCGCACGGCCCAGCCATCGCGACGGTAGCCTCGTTCCCAGAGGGTCTCGCCGCGGGGCGACTGGTAGTCGTAGCCGCGGTAGCTGTAACACTCCAGGGCCTTGCGCTGCATTTCCAGATCGACGGGCTCGAGGTAGACCGTGCCATCATCGTTGATTACCTCGAGGGTGGATTCGTCGGTCTCCAGGTCACGGATCACGCGCCACTTGTGCTGCCCCGCCTCGAGTCGTCGAGTCGGCGTGGGTGACGCACCCTCCGGCTCGGCGAATTCGATCAGCCGATCCTCGGCATCACGCCGAGGACGCTCGGGCAGCACCAGCTCGCTCGCGCCGGTGTGGATGGTCACCCGGGCCGGTTGCGGGGCGGGCCAGGCCAGCGGCCAGTAGGATGTCGAAATCGACACCCGCACCCGGCTGCCGGCCGGAAACACATGGCCGATGTGGTTGAGCGTGACCTCGACGCGGTAACGCTTGCCCGGTTCGAGCGCCTCCGGCTCTTCCGAGCCGTTGCGATGGGTAAGATTGAGCAACCCGTAGGTCACCCGCGTCGCCTTGTCGTCGGGGGCGACGTCCGAAAGTCGCACGGCGACCATTGCCACCGGCTGATCGACGGACAGATCCAGCGCCAGCCTGGGCGCACCCAAAATCTCCAGCGGCTCGTCGAGGCTCGCGGTGTCGAACACCAGCGCACCGCCGTCTTCCTCGCGCTGGTCGTGCGGCAGGTCGGGGGTGGCGGCATACGAGCACCACTTGCCGGCGAAACGGCCCACCGACAGAGGCGACTGGATGGACATGGGCACGTCGTCGACCGTGGCACCCTCCGGTTCGAGCAATGCCGGCCAGGCCAACGTGAGCCGCCGCGACCGGATCCGCGGCGAGGGCCAGCTGGCCTCGCCGACCCAGCGCCCGGGGCGCTCCTGGTAGAAAGTGGTCGGCGGCATGTAGTCCTGCATCCAGGCCCGCAACATGGGCTCTTCCATGATTCCGGTCTCCTCGCCCTTGAGCCACTGGTCCCACCAGCGCAGGCATTCCTGCAGGAAACCGATGGCGGGCCCCGGCACCCCCTGATGCGGATACTTGTGACTCCAGGGGCCGACCAGCCCCAGGCGCGGCACCTGCAACCCGGCGAGCAGACGGAACACCGAGTTGGTATAGCCATCCGCCCAGCCGGACACGGCCATCACCGGACACTGGATGGCGCTCCAGTCCTCGCACACCGAGCCGTGACGCCAATAGGCATCGCGACGCTGGTGGCGAAGCCACTTCTCGAGCCAGAGCCCACTGCCATCCAGGCGCTCGTGCCACATCTCGCGCCAGCGCTCGCCGACGATCTCCGGGTCGGGCGGCAAGGAATTGAAGGCGAACATGGTGGACGCCCAGGACAGGTTGTCGCCCAAAAGACAGCCGCCCATGTGATGGACATCATCGCCATAGCGGTCGTCGGTCGAGGCCACCGTTACGATGCCCTTGAGCTCCGGCGGGCGAAGCGCGGCGATCTGCAGACCGTTGAAGCCACCCCAGGAGATGCCGATCATGCCGACCGAGCCGGAGCACCAGCTCTGCGAGGCGATCCAGCGGATCACCTCGACGCCGTCGTCGAGCTCCTGCTGCAGGTACTCGTCGAGCAACACCCCTTCGGAGTCGCCACTGCCACGCAGGTCGACTCGCACGCAGGCGTAGCCGTGCCCGGCGAAGTAAGGGTGCATCACGTCGTCGCGGGCCCGGGTGTTGTCACGACGGCGATACGGGATGTACTCGAGAATGGCCGGAACCGGCTCGGCCTCGGCATTTTCCGGCAGCCAGATCCGGGCGGCCAGTCGGGTCCCGTCACTCAAGGGAATCCAGACATGCTCGATCTCGCGTACCGCCTGCGGGAAGGCGTCAACAGTCTTCACTCGGCACCTCCAGTGCGAACGGGTTGGCAGCCTCGTCGGTCTCGCTTCATTCGATCCCCCGGAACTCGAGCGGCAGACGCTCGAGCAGTTCGTCGTACCGGGCATGCACCTCGTCGTGGCTCGCGCCTCCAAGGAAGATCACCGCCACCTCGTAGCTGTAGGCATCCTGGCCACGCATCTCGGAGAGCCGGTCGCCCTCCTCGACCTCGATCTGGATCTCCGCGCCGGGGAATGCTTCCTCGAGTTCGCGCAGCTCTTCCTCGGTCGGCACCCGGCTGACGATGGCGTCTTCGTAGCGACGCACCATGTACTTGATCGCCACGTGGTGCCGACCCTCCCAGCGCGGGAACGAAGGCCGCCGGCCGAGCGCGATATCGATGGCCACCTCGTGGTGGGACGCACCGGCCACCTTGATGAACAGCGGCGAGTGGGATTTCGACATCCGGGTATTCACCTCGAGCAACCAGATCTGGTCGCCCTCCTCGTCCCAGAAGAACTCGATGTTGAACGGCGTGTCATCGAGATCCATCGCAGGGACCGCTCGGCGGGTGATCTCCAGCAGGCGGTTCTCCACCGATTCGGGTAGCTGCGAGGGGAATTCGTAGCGGGCGAACGAGGAGTTCATCTCCCCTTCGCGTACGGAATCGACCACTCCGTAAACCACCACCTTGCCGTGACGGACATACCCCTCCACCGTGCATTGCCAGCCGTCGATGGGCTTTTCGATCGTGCAGTGATACGCATCAAGCTCCGTGGGGATGTCGTCGGGCAGCGAAGCTCGCTCGATGAAACTGGCGAACGGCTCGCCGAAGCGGCGGATGCCGGCACGCAGCCCCTCGATCGCCTCTTCCAGCATCTCCGGGCCATCTACCCGGTAGACCATCTGCGAGGAGAAACCGATATTCGGCTTGATCCAGAACGGGTAGTCGAGGGTGACCTGCGACACCGCATGCTCGTCAAAGGGGTCAAAGCTCTGGAACGCCGGGACGTGTTCGGGAATGGCCATGGCCTGGCGCAGGCGCGACCAGTACTTGTGCTCCGCGATCAGGATACTCTCGAGGCTCGGGCCGGACAGCCCGTACGCCTGGCGAAAAATCACGCGCAGGGCGGTGGTGGGGAAATCCCAGTGGCCGATGACGGCATCGGGTCGCACGCCGGCGCCTTCGATCTGCCGACACCCCTCGTCGATCATCTCCTCGATCGGGTAGGAATCCGGGTTGACCACCATGTCGTAGTGCAGCAACCCGTGAAAGGCGTAGTCGTGCGCGTGCCGAACGGTATTCAGCTGCCTGAGGTGAAAGTCGTCCAGCCCGATAACGAACACGTGCCTGGTCATGCGGCCTCCTCGCACAGTCTGCTCGCAGCCAGCCAAGGCCGGCTGCCTGTCCGTGCGGATCGTCGAGGAGAAGATAGCAGTCGGACGAGTCCACTGCCGGTCGGAGGGTTACGCGCCGTCTCGAGGCGGCGGATCGTCCGGTTCGTGCTTGTGGGACTGTTTCTGCTGGTACATCGACTCGTCGGCCACCGCGATCAGTGCCTCGACGCTGTCACCGGAATCGGGGAAGACCGCCCGACCGATGCTGGCCCGCGGATGTAGGGTCACATCCCCCACCTGAAGCGGCTTCTCAATCGCCTTCAGGATCTTCTTCGCCACTCGATCGACCGCCGTCACCGTGGCCGGGCGGGCTACCAGCACGGCGAATTCGTCACCACCCTGGCGACTCACCGTGTCCTCGTCCCGCGTCACCTTCTCCATGCGCCGCGCCAGCGCAATCAACAGCTCGTCACCCACGTCGTGGCCATAGGTATCGTTGATCGGCTTGAAGCCATCGAGATCGACATACAGCACGCCCACCAGCTCGCCATGCCGCTCGGCCGAGGACAGCGCCCGCTCGAGTCGCTCGTGGAACAGGGTGCGGTTGGCCAGCCCGGTGAGCGCATCGTGGTGGGCCTGGTGCCACATGGCCCACTCGCGCGCCTTGGCCTCTGAGATGTCCGAGAACATCACCACGAATCGCTGTTCGCCGAGATCGCTGGTGATCGCGGTAAACGAGGCGAGCGTCGGGAAGAAGTTGGTGCCGTTGCCGAAGCGGCGCAGCCACAGCTCGCCTTCCCAGGCGCCGCTGGCGCGCAACTGTTCGCGCACCAGGTTGAACGGCGTGGTTTCCTCGCGCTCGAACACCAGCTCGTCGACGAAGCGATCCAGCAGTTCGGCCTGATCAATGCCCAGCAGGTGCTCGACCGCCGGGTTGGCCGAGAGGATGCGCCCCTCCTCGTTGGCGATGACCACCCCTTCGTGCGTGGATCGGAGAATGGTCGCCGCCTGACGGGATTCCTCGTTGGCGACGATCCGGTCGGTGATGTCCTGCACGGTACCCTGCATGCGGATGGCCCGGCCTCGACCATCCAGTTCCACCGTACCGCGCTCGTGTACGTAACGGATCTTGTCGTCCGGCCGCACGATACGGTGATCGATCTCGTACGACTCGCCGCTGATAAGCGAGTCCTCGACCGCGTGCTTGATGCGCTCGCGATCGTCCGGATGCGTCATCTCCAGGAACCGCTCGTAGGTCGGGGTGAAGCTCCGCGGGGCGTGACCGAAGATGCGATAGACCTCGTCGGACCAGTTCAGCTCGCCGCTGGTGACATCGAAGGTCCAGCTGCCCACCCGGGCGATCCGCTGTGCCTCGTTCAGGCTGCGCAACCAGTGTTCGCGCTCGCGGTGACGACCCGATTCGCGCAGGTTCAGGTGGATGAGCGAACCGATGGTCAGCAGCACGAGAATCGCGGTCAGCCCCACCTTGATCCACAACCAGGACCATGCCTGGGCAACCGATGGCACCGCCGCATAACGCACCAGGTAGGCCCCCTTGAGGCCGGTCGTCGTCTCGATGGGGAGAAAGGAAGCCACCACCGGCTCGGGCTGGCGCGTCACCACCGAGAAGGCCTGCCAGTCATCCATGCGGTCGCGCACCCGGGGGGCGATCACGCGGCCGATTGCCCTCAGCCGCTCCTGGCTCCATTCACGCGCCATGGGAAACGAGTAGCCGAGCTGGGTCAGGTCCGCATGTCGATCGATGACGAACCCCGGATGAACAGGTGAGTCCATGTAGTTTTTCTGTCGCTCGTCATCCCAGACCTTCTTCACCACCAGATCACGCGAAACCAGCAGGCGATAGGCGCCCAGATAGCGATCGGCGTGCGAAAGGAGGAAGGAGCGGAACGAGTAGGACGTTTCCACCGAGCCGACGAACCTGCCGTCGTGAAACATCGGGAAGATGTAGCGAAACCCGTTGAAGATCCGCCCTTCCTCGAAGCCGCTGACCGGCTCGCGCTCGGCGTTCACCCGCGCAATGCCGGCGCGCGCCTTCCAGAGGTTGTCACCGAACCGTTCCGGGCGATGAAAGCGCAGGAAACTGATCGCGCCGGGCAGGTGGAAATGCAGCTGGCGAAAGCCCTTTTCGCGCATCCTTTCATAGAGGGGGGTCAGCCGTTCGAGCAGTTCCTGACGCAGCTCGGCCAACCGCTGCTCGTCCTGCGTATGCGCCGCCTCGAACATCAGGCGGCGGATCGCCGGCTCGTTGATCTTGTCTTCGAACACCTGATGGGCAAGGGCTGCCTGGTGCTGATTCAGCGCGCGATACTCGACCGTCAGATGCTCGATGGATTTCTCACGCGTGGTGTCGATGAGATTGCGGTAGGAATCCAGGTACGACCAGACCAGGAGCAGGAACACCAGCGCCCCGAAAACGGCGATGACGGTATTCCGGCGTACGATCCGATCATGGTGACCGTCGGTCGACGACATTGCGGGGCCCCTGCTTTCCGACACGCTCGAGAACGACTCCTGCTCGACTTATAGACCCCTAGCATATCGCGTGCCGCCGCTGCCGCACCAACCGGCCACCCTTTCTGCGCTTGCCTGCCCGCCCGACGGCGGGCCGTCGCCGCCTGATCCGAGGCTACTCCCGGGGAATCGCCGAGACCGAATCGAGCACATGATCGGCGCCCTGACGGATCTCGTCGACGATCGCCTCGACCGAACGCACCTGCTCCCGGCCACGCTGGGCAACCTGACTCGCGCTCTCGATGCGATGGACGATGTCCCCCGTGTGCTCGAGGTTGCCGCGAATCACCTCCGCGATCTCGGTGGTGGCCGTGCTGGTACGCGCGGCCAACTGGCGCACTTCGTCGGCCACCACGGCAAACCCGCGCCCCTGCTCTCCGGCGCGAGCGGCCTCGATCGCCGCATTCAGCGCAAGCAGATTGGTCTGGTCGGCGACCGCCGAAATGGTCGCAACGATGGTCGCGATGTTCTTCGACTCGGCATCGAGGTTGCCGATCACGGCCTTTGCCTCCGCGATCAGGTTGGTGATCCGATCGGAGGTCTTGATGGAGGTCCGCAGGGAATCGGCACCGCGCGCGGCGATATCCGCGGTCTGCTGGGCGGTCGAATAGGCGACCGAGGAGGCATCCCGGGTCTGCTCGGCGGCCTGCACGGCCGCGGTGATGTCGGTGGCGAACTTGATCACCTTCTCCACGTTGCCATCAGGACCGATGACCGGGTTGTAGGTGGCTTCGAGCCATAGCTCGTCGCCGTTCGCGCGCAGGCGGCGAAACCGTCCCGAGCGGAATTCCCCGTTGGCGAGTCTCTCCCAGAAATCGGGATTGTCCCGGTAGAAGGCCTCGTCGCAGAAAAGGCGATGATGGCGGCCGACGACCTCGCCCAATGGATAACCGACCGCATCAAGGAAATTGTGATTGGCATCGAGAATCTCGCCATTCGGCGTAAACGAGATCACCGCCATCGACCGATCGAGCGCTTCGAACACCGCTTCGTGATCCCGGAGCTCGCGACTGCGTTCGGTCACGTCGGCGGCAACCTTGATCACCCGGTCCACCGCACCATCCTCGCCCCGCACCGGGAAATAGGTCGCCTCGAGCCACAGGCGCTCGCCATCGAACCGACGGCGCGGAAAGGTGCCGCCGTGCGACTCGCCCCGGCGCAGCTTGTCCCAGAAAGACCGATACGCCGAGGAGGCGGCGTAATCCGGGTCGCAGAAAATGCGATGGTGCGCCCCGATCACCTCGTCGTAGGGAAAGCCGACCGCATCGAGGAAATGATCGTTGACGTCCCGGACGGTGCCATCAGGCGAGAACTCGATAAAGGCAACCGAGTCGCGAACGGCCTCGATCACCGCCCGGGTCTGCCGCAGCTCGCGACGGCAATCGACCAACTCCTCACGCGTCCGACGATTAAACATCCTGACTCCTCCGGCCGGTTGCCAAAACCTGTCGTCTCGACGCAGCCAATAACGTTTGTGTAGCGCCAGTGTACAACTCCTGTATCAGTTCTGCACAAGTATGTGCTCGCCGATGAGCTTGCCGGGCTTGGCAAGCAGGGTTTGGCATTGGATCATGCAGGCAGCGATGGCCTGTGATCACCATCTCCGAAATGCAACCGACTGGCAGGGAGTCTGAATGTCTTACCTCAAGGATTTTCCGAACAAAGACGGCTACTTTGGTGAATTTGGGGGCGCTTTTCTGCCGCCGGAGCTCGAACCGCACTTTGCCGAGATCGAACGCGCCTACCTGCGCCTGATGCGGTCGGCCGACTTCCTCAACGAACTCCGCTACATCCGCAAGCACTACCAGGGCCGTCCCACGCCGGTGTACTACGCCCACAACCTGAGCGAAGCGGTCGGTGCACACATCTACTTCAAGCGCGAAGACCTCAATCACTCCGGCGCGCACAAGCTCAACCACTGCATGGGCGAGGCGCTGCTGGCCAAGCACATGGGCAAGAAGAAGCTGATCGCCGAGACCGGCGCCGGCCAGCACGGCGTGGCGCTGGCCACCGCCGCGGCCTACTTCGGCATGGAATGCGAGATCCACATGGGCGAGATCGACATCGCCAAGGAGGCGCCCAACGTCACCCGCATGAAGCTGCTGGGCGCGAACGTGGTGCCGGTGGACTTCGGTGGCCGCAGCCTCAAGGAAGCGGTCGACTCGGCCTTCAAGAGCTACCTGTCGCAGGCCGACGAGGCGATCTTCGCCATCGGCTCGGTGGTCGGCCCGCACCCGTTCCCGAAGATGGTGCGCAACTTCCAGTCGGTAATGGGCCTGGAGGCGCGTGAGCAGTACATCGAGATGACCGGCGAGTTGCCCGACCACGTCTCCGCCTGCGTCGGCGGCGGCTCGAACGCCCTGGGCCTGTTCTCCGGCTTCATCGACGATGCGGACGTGCAGCTGCATGGCGTCGAGCCACTCGGCAAGGGCACCGAGCTCGGGCAGCACTCGGCCACCATGACCTTCGGCAAGCCAGGCATGATCCACGGCTTCAAGTGCATGCTGCTGAGTGATGAGGAAGGCAATCCGGCACCGGTGCATTCGATCGCCTCGGGCCTAGACTACCCCGGTGTGGGCCCCGAGCACTCCTACCTGAAGACCTCCGGCCGGGTGAACTACCATGCCGTGACGGACGACGAAACGCTCGAGGCCTTCTACACGCTCTCGCGCAAGGAAGGCATCATCCCGGCACTCGAATCGGCCCACGCGATTGCCTGGGCAATGAAGTTCGGCCGGGAAAACCCGGGTGCCACCATCCTCGCCAACCTCTCCGGACGTGGCGACAAGGACATCGACTACGTCACGGAGAACTTCGGTCATGGCTGATCACGAAACCATCGAGACCCGCGCGGCGACCATCGGCGCGCCCGGCTCGCCGGACGCCCTGCGACTGATGCTGCTGGGCTCGGGCGAGCTGGGCAAGGAAGTCGCCATCGAGGGACAGCGACTCGGCCTGGAGATCATTGCCGTCGATCGCTACGCGAACGCCCCGGCGATG
This sequence comes from Guyparkeria sp. WRN-7, assembly GCF_001641825.1. Lineage (GTDB taxonomy): Bacteria > Pseudomonadota > Gammaproteobacteria > Halothiobacillales > Halothiobacillaceae > Guyparkeria. The sequence goes on from NZ_LRFH01000003.1 coordinate 15,338, forward strand.
CAGGTGGCCCACCGCTCGCACGTGATCGACATGCTCGACGGGACGGCACTCAGGAGCGTGATCACGCAGGAGATGCCCGCGCTGATCGTTCCGGAAATCGAGGCGATCGCCACGCCCACCCTGCTCGAGCTGGAAGCCCAGGGCTTCGTGGTTACGCCCACGGCCCGTGCCGCCCGACTGACCATGGACCGCGAAGGCATCCGGCGGCTTGCCGCCGAGACGCTCTCGCTGCCGACCAGCCGCTTTGCGTTCGCCGAAACCGAAGAGCAGTTCCTCGATGCGATCGATGCCATCGGTACGCCCTGCGTGGTCAAACCGGTGATGAGCTCCTCTGGCAAGGGCCAGTCGCTGATCAAAGCGGAACGGGACGCATTGCGGGCCTGGGAATTCGCCCAGTCGGGTGGACGTGCCGGGCGCGGCCGGGTAATCGTCGAGTCGTTCATCGACTTCGACTACGAGATCACCCTGCTCACCGTCCGCCACCGTGACGGCATCACCCTCTGCCCACCGATCGGTCACACCCAGGTCGACGGTGACTACCGCGAGAGCTGGCAGCCACACCCGATGAGCGAAACGGCCATGGAACGCGCCGGCAAGATCGCCCGGGCAGTCGTCGAGGAACTGGGCGGCTACGGCATCTTCGGCGTGGAGTTGTTCGTCAAGGGCGACGAGGTCTGGTTCAGCGAGGTCTCGCCGCGACCGCATGACACGGGTCTGGTGACACTGACCTCGCAGGATTTGTCTGAGTTCGCCCTGCACCTGCGCGCCATGCTGGGTCTGCCGATCCACGAAATCGTTCAGCGCGGCCCCTCCGCCTCCTGCGCGATCGTGCGCGAGGGCGACACCGGCCACCCGAAGCTCACCGGTGCGGCGGCGGCACTGGCCGAACCCGGCACCGAACTGCGCCTGTTTGGCAAGCCGACCCTCCACGGCAAGCGCCGGCTCGGGGTGGCGCTTGCCCGCGGGGAGTCTGTCGACCAGGCGCGCGAGCGCGCCCGTCGCGCTGCGGGATCGGTACAGCTCAAGCACTGATCGACCAAGGCCGTTGAGCCATACTCCGACGGACGAACGCAAACGGAGCATCCTCAGCATGAGCACGCGCCAGATCATCCGGCTTGACGGCAGTGGCGGCCGAACCGAACCGCACCGGAATCCGGTCGGCACCTGGATCCAGTTGAACTGGGAGGACCGGGACGACCGGGCCTGGCTGGAGGACGAGTCCGGCGTGGACGAGCTGGCAGCCGACAGCCTTCTTGCCGAGGACACGCGCCCGCGGGTGGTCGAACACGAGATTGGCCTGCTGCTGATCCTGCGCGGCGTGAACCTCAACGCCGGCCGGCGCCCGGAGGACATGATCTCGCTGCGTCTGTGGTTCGACGGCGAGCGGCTGATCAGCACCTCGCGCTACCCGCTACGCACTGTCGCGGGCATCGTCGAACGACTCGACGAGGGCACCGGACCGGCCTCGCTTGCCGAACTGCTGCTGGAACTGATCGAGGGCCTGACCGACCGGATCGACGAGCTGATCGAGTCGATCGAGGAGGAAATCGACGAACTCGAGGCCACGCTGCTCGAGGGAGCGGACCGCGAACTGCGCAGCCAGATCGGCCAGGTGCGTCGCACCATCATCGTGATCCGCCGCTATCTCGCCCCCGAACGGGACGCCCTGGTCCGGCTGACCAGCATCAACCGCCCCCTGCTGGCCGAACTGGACCGGGGACGCATCCGCGAGCAGGCCGATGCGCTCACCCGGCTGGTCGAGGATCTCGACATGGCCCGCGAGCGCGGCGCGATGATCCACGAGCAACTGCTCACACGTCTTTCCGACCAGCTCAATACCCGCATGTACCTGCTGTCGATCGTCGCGGCGATCTTCCTGCCGCTCGGGTTCATCACCGGCCTGTTCGGCATCAATGTCGGCGGCATGCCGTGGGTGGAGACGGAGCTCGGCTTCTGGTGGGTCACCCTGCTTGTCGCGGCGCTCGCCTTCGGCCTCGGCATCTGGCTCAAGCGCCGCCGCTGGTTCTAGCGATCGCCCTCATCCCAGGGCAACGTCGAGGACCATCATCAGGGTAAAACCGCCGATCACGCCAAGCGTGGCGGCATCGGCGTGACCGCTGCGTTGTGCCTCCGGGATCACCTCCTCGACCACGACGAAGATCATCGCCCCGGCGGCGAAAGCGAGCGCGTACGGTAGCACCGGCTCCCAGAACAGCACCGCCGCTGCGCCGACCACCCCGGCGATCGGTTCGACCGCGCCGGACAGCTGTCCGTACCAGAAGCTCTTGAAACGCCCCACCCCCTCGCGGCGCAACGGCATCGCCACGGCCATGCCCTCGGGAAAGTTCTGGATGCCGATGCCGACGGCCAGCGCAATCGCCGCGCCGAGGCTGGCATTGTCGAAGCCGTAGGCCAGCGCGCCGAAGGCCACCCCGATCGCCAACCCCTCGGGAATGTTGTGCAGCGTGATAGCCAGCACCAGCAGCGTGGTGCGCCGCCAGGTGGTCGAGATGCCCTCGGCCTCGGCCATCGGCGCGTTCAGATGCAGGTGCGGCAGGATCATGTCGGTCCCGCGCAGGAACAACGCACCAAGCATGAAACCCACCGCGGCCGGAAACCAGGCCGGCACCGCAAGGTCTTCCGCCATCTCGATGGATGGCGCCAGCAACGACCAGAAACTCGCCGCGATCATCACCCCGCCGGTGAAGCCCAGCAGGATGTCGAGCAGGCGCCGATTCTCCCGGTCGGTAAAGAAGACGGGCAACGCGCCCGCCGCTGTCATGCCCCAGGTGAACAGCGTGGCGATCAGTGCCTGCATGACCGGCGAGGCATGCAGGAATGCATCGACCGGGCTCGTCAGGAAGTCTGGCATCGAGTCTCCTTTCCCAAGCGTCGCGGAACGTGCCTTGCACGTGGCCAGCGTGCCCCTGATCAGCATAGCCGCTCGACCGGGACAGGGGGGCGGCCTCGACATCCGTGCAATTACCTCCCGCCGTAGTACCTTATGTAAACAACCAGTTATTACGATGGAGGCCGCGTAACGGACATGACGCGTGCCCATAGCCTTTCTCACCCGGGATGGATGGCAACGAGATTGCCGTGCCTCCGACGACAGATGGCCAGGACGGTCGTCGGCCTTTGCATGCTGATCGGCGGGCCACTGGCCCCGCCCGTCGCATCGTCGGCCGACACGGATGCGGCGATACCTACCCTCGAACGCGAGTCGATCGTCTTTGCCGGCTCGCGAGGCTACCCGCCCTTCGAATGGCAGCCCCCGGACGGCGAGCCACGAGGCTTTCTCATCGACCTCGAGGATGCCCTCGCCGAGCAGGCGGGTATCACCGCCCGACACCAGCAGATGGAATGGCGCCTTGCCCTTTACGCGCTCGAACACGGCGAAGTCGACGTGGTGCCGATGTTCATTTCCGAGGAGCGCCGCAGGCGATTTCGTTTTACCGACCCGTTCTACTACGTCACGCACGCGATTTACGGCCACCCACAAGGACCGACCGCCGGCGAGGTCATTGATCTGACCGGCCACTCCGTCGCCGTGGTGGGCAATGGCTATGCGGCCGAGCGATTGCGCGCACTCGACCGTCCCATCGACCGCATGGAGATGGAGGACATCGCCGCTGCCCTGCGGGCGGTCGACACCGGCAAGGCCGACTTCGCCCTCCTGGCCACCCACACCACTCGCCGTCTGATCGCCGACATGGGCCTGATGATCGACCAGGTCAGTCCGCCCATCTGGCCACGCGCCTACGCGTTTGGCGTCAACAAGGATCAACCCGAGCTGTTCGACTGGCTGCAGTATCACCTGCAGGTCAGCCACGCCAACGGCGGCTACTACCGCATCTACAGCGACTGGGAGGATCAGCTGGAGTGGCACCGCCAGACGCTTTCCGACGTGCTGCGCAACTACAGCTGGCTGATCGCACCGATCCTGACAATGCTGGTGCTGATCAGTCTCTGGTCAGGCCTGTTGCAGCGCCGTGTCGAGACGCGTACGGCCGCGTTGCGCCGCGCGCTCCGGCGCCGCCGTGCCGCGGAGCGACGCCTGGCGCACGCCGCCATGCATCACCCGCAGACGGGGTTGCCCAACCGCGCCAACTTCCTGCGTCGGGTGACCCAGATCCGCAAGCAACAGCCACACGGCGACCTGACGGTCGTCGGCATTCGACTCAACCGGATCGAAGACGTCGTGCTCACCTTCGGCGACACGGTAGCCACCGAGCTGCTCCAGGCGTTCGGTGATCGCCTTGCCGAGTACGGCTTCGAGGCGATCGGCTACCTGGGCTCGGGGTCATTCGCAGTCGCCAGCCAGCACCCGGTGGACCCGGAACACGTTGTCGACGTGATCACGAGCCCCGTCCAGCTCGAGGAGATGGAGATCGACCCGCAACTCTCGCTCGGGCTGGTGAATGACCGGGGCGACGACCCACCCGAGGAACTGTTGCGCAAGGCCCGCACCGCGGTTTCCGCCGCTACCGAGTGCCGGCGTTGCTGGCAGGCCTATCACCCCGGCCTGGAGCCGGACCAGCACGCCGTCCTGCTGCTGCGCGACTACTGGCACCACGGCACGACCGACATGCTCGCCTACCTCCAGCCCCAGTTCGACCCGATTACCGGACGGGTAACCGGCGCCGAGGCGCTGGTGCGCTGGCAGCATCCGCAGCACGGCATGCTCTTGCCTGGTGTGTTCATTCCCATCCTGGAGAAATCGGGGGTGATCTATCGCGTTACGCAATGGATGATCGATGAGGCCGTACAGCTGGCAAAACAGTTCCGGGTCGTGGGACACCCCTGCCCCATCTCGGTGAACATCGCCGCAGACGACATCCTCGAGCACGACCTGATCGGCATGATCGAGGCCACCCTGAATCGACATCAGGGCCGCGCCGACGATCTGCGCCTGGAAATCACGGAGACGGGGCTGATCACCGAGCCCGACCGCGTCCGCCAAGCACTCGAGCGACTGCGCCAGATCGGGGTCGAATGCGCGGTCGACGACTTCGGCACGGGCTATTCCTCCCTGTCCTACCTGAGCGACTTTCCCGTCAGCACGGTCAAGATCGACCGCAGCTTCGTCGGGAAGATGGGCTCACACCAGCGGCAACACACCATCGTGCGTGCAACCGTGCAGCTGGCACACGAGCTGGGCCTGCGCGTGGTGGCCGAGGGGGCCGAGGACTGGGACACGGTCGACACGCTCAGGGCCATCGGCTGTGAGGTGGTTCAGGGGTTCGTGTATGCCCGCCCGATGCCGGTCGCCGAGTTCACCGCCTACCTCGAACGACAACTCCAGGAGTCGTGACCTCGCCGGATCGCCGATCCTCGCGGCGATCGATCCGGGAAAGACATCCCTGGCCGGGCATCTACACTCTCAGTGGCAACCCGTCCATTCACGATCGTATGGAGGAGGGAGACGACATGAGTAATGACATGCTCAAGGTGATCGAAGTACTGGCCGAGTCGGAAACGTCCTGGGAGGACGCGGCCAATCAGGCCATCGCCAAGGCCAGCGAAAGCGTGCACGGCATCAAGTCGATCTACATCAAGGACTTCGAGGCCAAGGTGGAGAACGACCGCATCACGCGTTACCGCATCAATGCGAAGGTCAGCTTCGCGCTCGACTGATCCGCTCGAGCGTCCGCTAACGCAGCCGGCCCGGGTTTCCCGGGCCGGCTTTTGTTTAAGCGACGCAATCGCTCCTCCGAGCATCGACGCGGGCGGCCGCTAGAATGCCGTGGCCTCCTTGTCGGTGCGCGCCGCCATCACGAAGTCGTTGCGATGAAGCCCGCGGATCTTGTGGCTCCACCAGGTGACGGTGACCCGCCCCCACTCGGTCAACAGGGCCGGATGATGCCCCTCGCGCTCGGCGATCTCACCGACGGCATTGGTGAATGCCAGCGCCCGGGCGAAATTATCGAAGCGAAACACCCGCTCGAGCTGACGCACCCCGTCGCGGGTGACCACCTCCCAGCCCTCGCCCAGTTCCTTTTGCAGGCGGGCAATCTCGTCGTCACCCAGCGTCGGCGCGTCAGCGCGACATGCCTCGCAATGGGCGGCACTCAGTTCGGTCATGGTGATCTCCTCGACAAGGCTCCTGATCTGGCGAAAGGGAAATCCGCACACGGCGGATAGCCAGGGGACAGTCCGGAAGGTAGGCGCTGGACCGCCGGAGTTCAACGCCGCCCCCGCCACGCCTGCGCCCCGGCGCTGGACGGACCGGGCAGCGATCGCCTTCATGGGCGCCTTCGTCGGCTCGGCCCGCTCGTCTTCGCCGAATGACCGACGTGCACCGCGGGGGCGCACAAAAAAATCCCGCCAAATGGGCGGGATCTCCTGTGTCGATCTGACTGAACGCCTCGATCAGGCGCTTTCCATGTCCGGGCTGTACTCGCCCTGGCTTGCCAGCCCGTTGAAGTGGGCCCGCTTGAGCGCGCGCTTCTGGGCCTCCTCCACGTGGCCCGGCTCGCCCTTCCAGTATTCGAGCGCCGGCCCCTGAATGGCGCGGGCATACGAGAAGGTCAGTGCCCACGGCAGCCGGTCACCATGACGCTCGTGCATGGCATTGAGGTGCGCGGTGGACTCTTCCACGCCCTGGCCGCCGGAGAGGAACACCACGCCGCCGAGTGCGGCCGGCACCGTGCGCAGCAGGGTCTCGACGGTGCGATCGGCGACTTCCTCGACGCCGGCACGATTGGAGGCGCCCTTGGCCGAAATCACCATGCTGGTCTTGAGGATCACGCCCTCGAGCATGACGTTCTGATGATAGAGCTGACGGAAGACCTCGTTGAGCTCCTCCTCGGTCACACGCTCGCAGGTAGCGATGTCGTGATCACCGTCGATCAGCACTTCCGGCTCGATGATCGGCACCAGACCAGCCTCCTGACACAGGGCCGCATAGCGTGCCAGCGCATGGGCGTTCGCCTCGATGCAGCCACGGGTCGGTAGCCCCTTGGCGGTGTCGATCGCGATCACCGCGCGCCACTTGGCAAAGCGCGCACCCATGTCGTAGTACTCGTTGAGGCGTTCGCGCAGGCCGTCGAGACCCTCGGTGACCTTCTCGCCATCGGAGCCGGCCAGCGGCTTGGCACCGGTGTCGACCTTGATGCCGACCACCTGGCCGCGGTCGCGCATCACGTCGATGAACGACTTGCCGTCAGCGGTGGACTGGCGAATGGTCTCGTCGTAAAGGATCGCGCCGCTGACGTACTTCTCCAGGTCCGGCGTGGTCAAGAGCAGCTCGCGGTACTCGCGACGCTTCTGCTCGGTCGGCTCGATGCCTTGCGCCTCGAAACGCTTGTTGCAGGTGCCGTTGCTCTCGTCGATGGCCAGGATGCCCTTGCCGGGCGCGACCATCGCCTTGGCAGTCTGAATCAGTTCGTCGGCCTTCTCGGGACGATACGTAGTCATGCGCGATCTCCTTGATTCAATGAATGAAATCGTGTGATGGAATCGGCGAAAGAAACGACCACGACCATAGTCCCTCGATGGGGCGTTTTTCAAACCCGAGGCACCCCGAAAGCCGTCGCAAGCAAGTTCGAGGCGCCAAGCGAACGGGCATTGGGGCGACAATCAGACGACGCCTCGGGTTACTCGGGGCACCCCTCAGAGATAGGCACCACCCCCACCAATGATGATGCTGATCAGGCCCAACCAGAGGATGATGTGCACCAGTCGGCGGATGCGCGGGATCATCTCGCCCGCCCGGGGCCAATCCTCGGCCGCCACTGCGGCATGCAGCTGGCGATACGGGCCAAAGGCCAGAACGACGAAGGCGATGATCGTCAGCCAGCCGAACAGCTGCATGCCGTGCAGGTATCCCGCCGAGGCAAAGCCGCCGAAGGCGGTGAACAGCATCCCGTAGCCGCTGATCAGTAGCGCGGCGATCAGCACCCACACCCAGCGGAAGAAGCGGGTGAACACCCGGTCCCAGAGCGTCACCCGGTCCGGGCCGGACAGATAGCCCACCGACGGGCGCAGGATCACGTAGGCATAGAACACACCGCCGATCCACAACACGGCGGCGAGCAGATGAATCACCTTGAGCAAACCGGTCATCTCGACCTCCTTTCCGTTCGATTAGCTGCGCGCCTCGCGTGAGCGGCGCACGGTCTCGTAGGCATTCTGGATTTCCTGGCTGCGCTCCTTGGCCAGTTCGATCATGGAATCGGGCAGCCCCTTGGCGATCAGCTTGTCCGGGTGATGCTCGCTCATCAGCTTGCGATAGGCACGTTTGACCTCGGCATCGCTGGCCTGCTTGTCCACCCCGAGGGCCTGATAGGCGTTGTCGAGCGCGGCGGCGGTGGTCGGCGCACCGGGGCCCTGCTGGTAGTGGCCCGCCAGCAGGGCCTCGAGCCGGGCAAATTCCGCATCCGAGAGGCCCAGCGCATGCGCGATGCGCAGCAGTGCCTCGCGCTCGGCCGATTCGATCCGGCCATCGGCGAACGCCGCCTGGATCTGGATTTCCAGGAACACCCGCAACAGGGTCGGCTGGCTGCCGCAGACGCGGACGAACCGCTCGATCACCGGCTCGGGGTCGAACTCGGCCGCCTTGCCACGATTGAACGCCGCAATCGCGTCGCGCCGTCGCGGCTTGGTCAGCCGCATCTGGGTCATGATCTGCTCGGCGGCACGGATCTCGGCCTGCGTCACCTGGCCATCGGCCTTGCAGACGTAGCCGAGCACCGTGAACGTGGTGTCGAAGAACGTCTGCTGCACCTCAAGCAGTTGCCCGCCGACCTGCTTGATGCGGCCGAGGAACCGATCCACGAAGTGCCCCAGCAACAGGCCGATGCCGGCCCCGACCCAGCCGAAGATCCAGAAGCCGAGCCCGGCACCCAGCGCTTTTCCAATCCAGGACATGCGTGTCCCCGTCTATGAACCTGCCGTGCAGTTTGCCAAAAACCGGGGCACGGCAGTGGATCGAATCAGCGACGCGACCGCGCGAGCCACATCCCCAGCAGCATGACCAGGAGCACCAGCAACCATGCGCCGAACCACGGATTGAGGCCACCGACGATCAGCGCCATCCCGAGCGTGCCGGCCGTCAGGACGTAGTACGCCAGCGGTATCAGGGCCTTGCGAATCAGGTCCCCTTCCCGACCGACCAGCCCCACCGTCGCCGAGGCGGCCACGACGTTGTGCACGCAAACCATGTTGCCCGCCGCCCCGCCGACCACCTGCAGGGCGACTACCCAGGCCGCCCCGGCGGCATCGAGACCGATCGAATCGGCGGAGGCGAACTGGAACAACGAGAACATCATGTTGCTGATGGTCGCCGAACCGGCCATGAACGAACCGATGGCACCGATCAGCGGACCGAACAGCGGCCAGAACGGACCGGCCAGCCACGACACGCCTTCGGCCAGGACAAGCGGCATGCTGGCGTAGGGCGAGGCCTGCCCCGAATGGATGAACACCTGGACCATCGGCACTGCAAACGCCAACGCCAGGGCCGCGCCGAACAGTACCCCCCCCGACTGGCGCCATGCGCGGACATAGCTGCGGGGACGTCGGTACATCCGGTGGAGAACGAAGGTCAGCAGCGATGCCACCGCCAGGATGAAACCGGGCAGGTAGAACGGCTGCGCCGACGTCCCGACTTCGGTGCCGAAGATGCCGGGCCAGGACAATGTGAGTGTCGGCGACTGCAGCCAGTCACGCACTGGCGTCAGCGTGCGGCTGGCAACCAGCATCAGCACGACCAGGACATAGGGAAGCCAGGCCTGCCAGAGGGGCATGCGCACACCGGGCGTCGCGGCCGAAAGCTCGTCCTGCAACGTGCTGACCCAGTCCGGCTGCCACCGATCCCGCGGCTCGAAATCGAACACCTGCGACGGCACAAGAAACCCTTGCCGCGCGGCTGTCACCACGATCAGCAGCCCGACCATGCCGCCCACCAGCGACGGAAACTCGGGCCCCAGCCAGGCGGCGACCGCCAGATGCGGCAAGGTGAAGGCCAGGCCGGCGAACAGGGCGAACGGCCAGGCGGCCAATCCCTCGCGAAACGACCGTGACGCGCCGAAGTAGCGCGTCAGCACGGCGACCATGATCAACGGCATCAGCACGCCCACCAGCGTGTTGATCAACGCGGCATACAGCGTGATGCGCTCGAGGTAGTCGGCCTGCAAGGGCCCGCCCATCAGCCCCTCGACTGCCGGGTGGCCGGCCAGTCCGGCATTCACGCCCACCAGCACCGGGGTGCCGACAGCGCCGAAGGAGACCGGGGTCGACTGCACGATCAGCGCCGACAGGACCGCCGCCATGGCCGGAAAGCCGATCGCCACCAGCAAGGGTGCGGCAATCGCCGCCGGCGTGCCGAACCCGGCCGCCCCCTCGAGCAAACCGCCGAAGAGCCAGGCCACGATGATCGCCTGGACCCGCCGATCGGGAGAGATGTTCGTGAACCCCGCCCGGATCGACTCGATCGCGCCGGACTCGCGCAAGGTATAGAGCAGCAGGATCGCGCCGAAGACGATGGTGAGGATATTCAGCGCGGTCACCAGTCCATGCACCGTCGCCGCCGCCGCGACGGCCGGCTCGGTCCGCCAGATCGCGAGCGCGAGGATCACCGTGACCATCCAGGCCACCGGCATGGCGCGCGAGGCCGGCCATCGCCAGATGACCAGCAACGCAAACACGGCTGCCAGCGGCAACAGGGCCAGTACGAACAGTGCTCCCAGAGGCATTCCGGCTACTCCCCTCCCTGTCGGCCGCCCCGTGGCGATGTCAGGCGCCTCTCCGACGTCTAGGGTCTGTATAGCAATCCGAAGCCGGATTTACCGGCGTTCATTCGACCATCGAGGTAACGCATGGCAGATCACGACGATCGGACACCACAATACCGCGAGAACAGCCTCAGCCTGGTGGGAGCCATCGCGCTGGGCACCGGCGTGATGATCGGCGCCGGCATCTTCGCCCTCACCGGCCAGATGGCAGAAGTGGCCGGCCCACTATTCCCGCTGGCGTTCATTGCCGCGGCCGTGATCGTCGGTTTCAGCGCCTACAGCTACGTGAAGATGTCGAACGCCTATCCCTCGGCCGGCGGCATCGCCATGTACCTCGAGAAGGCCTACGGCAAGGGACTCTCCACCGCCTTCCACGCGCTGCTGATGTACTTCTCGATGGTGATCGCGCAGAGTTTCCTCGCGCGCACCTTCGGCTCGTATACCGTGCAGCTGTTCGATGCATCGGGCCTGTCGCTGCTGGTCCCGACCCTGGGCATCGGGCTGCTGCTGTTCGCCTTTGTGATCAACCTCTCCGGCAACCGGCTGATCGAGGAATTCGCCTCGTGGCTCGGTCTGATCAAGATCGGCGGCATCATCCTGTTCGGCATCGTGGGCATCCTTGCCGCCGATACCCTGACACCGCCCGACGGTGGCGGCAGCGCTCCCGAGGCAAGCTTCAGCGGCTTTCTGGCCGCCACCGCACTCGGCATCCTCGCCTTCAAGGGCTTTACCACCATCACCAACAGCGGCTCGGAGATCACCGACCCTCACCGCAACGTCGGGCGGGCGATCGTGATCTCGATCCTGCTGTGCGTCGGCATCTATGCGCTGGTCGGCACGGCCGTGTCGATCAACCTCTCGCTGCCGGAGATCATCGAGGCCCGCGACTACTCGCTCGCGGCCGCCGCCCGGCCCGTTGCCGGCGAATGGGGCCTCTGGTTCACGGTCATCCTGGCCATCATCGCCACGGCCGGGGGGATCGTCGCCAGCATCTTCGCCGTCTCGCGGATGCTCGCCATGCTCACCGAGATGAAGCTGGTGCCGCACAGCCACTTCGGCATGCCCGGCAGCATCCAGAAGCACACGCTGGTCTACACGGTGGCACTGGGGCTGATCCTGACCGCCTTCTTCGACCTCTCGCGCATCGCGTCGCTCGGCATCATCTTCTACCTGGTCATGGACATGGCCATCCACTGGGGCGTGTTCCGCCACCTGCATCGCGACGTCAAGGCCAATCGCGGCATACTCGCCACCGCCATCGGCCTCGACCTGCTGGCCCTGGGAGGCTTTCTCTGGGTGAAAATCCAGAACGACCCGCTGGTCGTCGGCGTCGCCGCGGCCGGCATGTTCGCCATCCTGGTCGGCGAGATGCTGTTCCTGCGCCGGCGCACGGCCAGCTGACCTCTCGATCCGCCGGGCAATAAAAAGGCCCCACAAGGGGCCTTTTCACGGCGAGGGGGACCGTCTAGTGGATCGGCTCGTGGACGAACTCGATCACCGCACGGGCATCGTCGGCGGCGGTGGCGAACGCGTCGGCTCCCGAACCACTGTAGTCCTGGGACTCGAACACCACGTCCATGATCGGAAGCGTCACCTCGGTGTAGACACCGTCCCCGTCCGGATCCGACAGGTAGGTGACCGTACCGGGATATCGCGACGCCCGGTCGTAGCTGAACCCGCTCAGGTCGTAATAGCCGTCATCCGGGTTGTTGATGCCGAGGATGCTGTTGAGATAGACGACGGTATCGACCGTGATCTCCTTGGTCTTCGACGACGCCGCACCGAGGAAGGCGGCCGCGTCAGCCAGTGTCCACTCACCTGATTCGAGCGCCTCCTGATAGAGCGACAGGTTCTCCAGCGGCGAGTCAATGGTGTAGCTGACCCCGTCGGCATCCACGATGATCAGGCGGCCGGCGGCGTCTCGCTCGAGCACGCCGTCGGCATCCAGGCCGATGATCCGCTCCGCCTCGGCCAGCGCGTGAGCCAGCACGGAAGCCGGTGCCCGGCCGACGTTGAGCCGCTCAAACTCGACCTCCTGCAGGGCGGCCTCGTCCGTGACCTCGCCGAAGCCCTCGTCATCCGGGTCGTCGGACTGGTAGGGAATTACGTTCCCCTCGGCATCGACGAACTGCACCCGGCCGAACTCGTCCAGATCGGGCGAGCCGTCGGGTTCACGCAGAATCACGTACAGATCGCCGTACAGGCTGCCCTTGCCGGCCGATCCTCCCTGCATGGTGTCGAGGTTATCCCGACCCTTGCCGCGGAACACGCTGTCGACCAGGTGCTGACTGCCGCTGCCGGCATGGCCACCACCCCGGCTGACCGAACCGCCGTGATAGCCCGGCCCCTTCTTGCCGTGATCGCTGTCGGCGTGACTGTCGTCATCGTGATCATCCGTGAGGCCGTCGGTGTGCATACTTCCGGAATCGTGCCCGCCAGCACCGCCACGACCACCCGATGAGTGGCCGCCCTCATCGGCGTAAGCGGCCGACAGGCCCACAAGCGCTGTCGGGGCGACCATCGGAAGCGCCAGCAGGCCGGCCACTGCCATACCGACCATCAGCGCACGAGGCGAGAAAATAGGTTTTATTTGGACTGGTTCCGTCATCGGATACCTCCCTCTTCTAAACCAAAGCCCGGGCGATACATGTTCCTTGCCCGAACAAAAAAGACCCCTCGGCGAGGGGTCTTTGATGACTAGCCTTGCCGTTGCATGACGGCGTTCATCAGTGGATCGGCTCGTGGATGAACTCGATCACCTGCAGGGCGTCGTCCGTGGACAGGGCGTAGCCAGTGGCCCCGTCGCCCGCGGCGGTTTCACCGCCGAAAACCGCGTCGATTACGGATTCGGTGACGGTGATGTAGGTGCCATCCCCTTCCGGGTCGGTCAAATACGTCACCATGATCGGGTTGCCGTCTGAGTCCGTATAGGCCGCCGTGCGGTCATAGCTGTAGGCGGCCAGATCGACGTAGTCCACCGTGCCGTCATCGGCGGTCGTATTCAGACCCAGGATGGTGTTCAGGTAAACCACCATGTCGAGGCTCACGTTGCCGAACTTGCTCGCGGCCGCCGCCAGCAGGGAGTCGGTCTGCTCGAGCGTGAACGTCTCGTTACCGTCGACGTCATCGTTCAGCCGTGCAACGGCGTCCTGGTACAGCGCCAGATTCTCCAGCGGCGAGTCGATGGTGTAGATCACACCATCGGCGTCCTCGACCACCACGCGACCGCCCGCGTCGAACTGGAGCACACCGTCGGCATCCAGCGCAATCGTGTCGAGCGCCGTATCCAGCGCGTGGCTGAGCACCGCCTGGGGCGAACGGGCCAGGTTCAGGCGATCGAACTCGACCTCCTGCAACAGCGCTTCGTTTTCCGGGCTGAACTCGGTGAAGCCCTCGTCATCCGGGTCATCGGAGAGGTAGGGAATCACGTTGCCATCCGCATCGAGCATCTGCAGGCGACCCAGGTCATCCAGGATCGGTTCGCCGGTAAGCGGATCGCGCTTGACGACATAAAGGTCGCCGTAGAGGTCACCCATCCGGTCGCCGGCATTGGGGTTGCCGCCGCCCATGCCGGTCGACGGACCGTCCCCTTCCGGCGGTCCCTTGTCGTCCGGACGGCCATCACCACCGCGGTCTGCCGGCGGGCCGCCACGCAGGATGTCATCGACGCTCATGCTGTGCATGCCACCGGAAACACCGCCGGAACCACCCGGACCGCCCTGTCCCTTCATTTCGCCGCCGCCATGACCCGCGTGCTCCGCGGCCTGGGCCGACCCGATCGGCATCAGGTTGTGCGTGTAGGTGCCTTCCAGCATCGGGGCCGCCAGCACACCGGCCACGGCCAGACTGCCGGCCAGCGCCGTGCGGCGAGCGGTTTGTTTGATATGACGACGGTTCATTGGTCACCTCCTTTTAGCCTCAACTGACCTAACCTTTTTATACGAGCATAAGCGGGAGCTAACAAGGCTAGAGCCATCAAACTTTTCCTCGCCCTGCCTTTCCGGCTTATGCCCGCATCAAACGTGATGTTTTTGCTCTTCTGTCGCGACCTTAGGCAATGGGCGAGCGGTTTTGAAGGCTGTCTCGGGAAATAAAAAAAACCCGCCTCGGCGGCGGGTTCTCGGACGGTGAGAGTTAGCGGTTCAGAATCGATAACCGATCCCGAGCCGAAACTGGTCGGTCTGGTTTTCGAGGCTGACGCTATCGGTATTGCCGTGGGTCGTTTCAAAGGCAATCTCACCGTAATCGGTACGGTTGTAGTCGAAGCGCACGAAGGTATTCGGGGTGACCGGCACCTCGGCGCCCAGGCCAAAGCGATTGCCGACCTCTATCTCGTCGCGGTTGATGTCGTTGCGACGATCGCCGCCCTTCACGTAGCGGTAGTTGAACTGGCGGCGCGCCTTGCCCAGCCGGGCATACAGCAGCGTGCCGTTGTCCAGCTGGTAGCCCATGCGCGCCGACAGCGACTGGCCGCCCTTCTGCTCGACCGAGAAATTGCGCCCGGTGGGTTCACGGACGTGATCCCACTCGGCCGCGCTGTTTTCCGCTCCAGCCTCGACACCGAAATACACGCGATCCCACTGCCAGCCATAGCCGGCGAACAGGCCGGCACTGGTGCCGGCATCACCGAAATCGGCCTGCAATCGATAGGTCCCGGGGTTGGAACCACCATCGTTATGAATGGCATCGAGATCGGTGCGCAGCTGAGTGCGTCCCATTTGGGCGCCGGCGTAAAAGCCGCTGACATCGCCATCGGTCGGATCGACGGCCTGGTAGTCGTTGCCACCGAAGCGCCAACCCAGGCCGATACGGAACAGCCCTTCGCGGGAATCGAAGCTCTCGATCGAGTCGCGCGTGGTGTCGTAGACCACCGAATAGTCGTCGTACCCGGTCACGCTGTAGTCCATGCGCCAGAAGAGGTGTTCGCCGGCCGGCACGTCGATACCGACGCCGTAACGCTTGCCGGTCTCGCGATCCGACTCGTCGGCGGCGTTCTCGGGCGCGTCGTTGGCCTGAAAATAGGTATCGAACTCGCTGCGCACCAGGCCAGCCCGGGCATACAGCAATGAGCCATTCGCGAGGACACGGCCGCCACGCAGGCTCGCGCCCCAGCTGTCGTTCATGTCCAACGAGAACATGCGGCTGGTCGACTTGTCCTTGGCATGATTCCAGTCGGCATCGCTGCGAGCGCCATCGAGCTCGATGCCGCCATACCAGTGATTCCGGCTGGTGACCCCCCAGCCGCCGAACAGCCCGGAAGTCCAGCCCCAGCCGGCGTTGTCACCCGAGTCCGTGCCCTGGTTGCCGCGCGGGCCACTGGTCTCCGTCGACAGGGTGCTGATGCCGCTCTGCGCGCCGAGGTAGAAGCCATCACCGACCCCGTCACTCTGACGGCCATCTGCGAGTCCCGAGAAGGTGCCGGCGACCACCGGCGTGTCGCGCACCGGGTGCAGCAAGGCCTTGAGGCGCAGGTAGACCTGGTCGCGCTGGTAGTTGCCGGCCATCAGGTCGATATTCGTCCGCCCGGCCTTTTCGTTGTCGAGGTAGCGGTAGTCCGAATCACGCTGGTAGTGCCGGTAGTCGAACTGCAACAGCAGGTTCTTCGTCAGCCTGTGCTCCACGCCAAAGCCCGCCCCAATAAGGTCGTCGGTACGGTTGATGTCCTGGTAATCGGCCTGCCCGTAGGAGGCCACGGCCGAAAGCGTCGTCCGCGGCGTCAGGCGATGCTCGGCCAGCACTTCGGCACGGCTGTAAAGATAGCTGGAGGCGAAGTCCGGCACCCCGTCTTCGAACTGCCAGTAGGTGGTTTCCTCGAGCGAGCGGTCCAGCGTGCCTCGCACGCGGGTATAGGGGGTCGCCTGCCAGGTCAGGCGAGCGCCAAAGTCGGGCCGGGTGATCGAATCGAAGCGCGGATCGTCGAATGACTGGTGCAGCACCCCGCCATAGACCTCGCCATCGAGCGTCGAGCCATAGTCGAATTCGATGCCGGCGGCCGCCCGATAGCCGTCGGAGTCTCGCTGGAAGCCGAAATCGTCACGGTCCTGCCGATAGCGACGCACTTCCGTGGACACCTGGCCGAATGGACGGATCTGCGGGGTCTTGAGGTAGGTAAGGCGCGCGCCGAGCGCGTAGATGTCCCGGTCGCGGTCGTCGTGGTTGATGACGGCACCGTCGGCGTCGACGCCGTTCTCGTAGTCGAGCCGCTGGGCCGTGCCACCCAGACGCAGCACCGTCTGGCCGATCCGGCGGGCATAGCCGCCATGGGCGTCCAGGCTGTCGTACTGGACCGGCTCGACCCCGGCGGCGCCTTCCGGCGAGGTGCGGTCCTCGTGATCGCGAGTGATGCCGAGCCCGCCGAACACGTTCGAACGCGCATTGATGTCATACCGACCGTCGGCATTGAGCCAGTAATCCTGGTAGTCCTCGTCGCCGTTGTCGCGGTAACGCGCCAGGTTCGCACCGGCATTGACGTTCAGCTCGTGGCGCTCCCAGTCCGAGCGCACGGCAAGGCTCGGCGTCAGGATGCCCACGGTGTCGCTGGTCTCTTCCTCGATCTCGCCGCTGGCGTTGGGCACCGAACCGTTCACGCCATAGATGTTGGAATCGTAGAGCGTGGTGACGCTGACCTGGGGAAAGAAGCGAAACCCGCCGGTAGCCAGACCGCTGGAGGAGTCGACATCGTCCGCGGTGACGGCCTCGCCGGGCGATGGCGCCGCACCACCTTCCTTGGTCGACGCGTCCTGTGCCCCGGCCGACCCGGCCGTCGCGACTCCGAGCGCCAGTGCGATCTGCACGGCCAGCCTGCGTTTATCCATGGGAACGATCCTCCTTGGCTCCGCGGACACGGGGGAAGAAACCGATACCCCGACTTCTCCCCGGTTATCTAACCGTCATAGATAGCGCCGAACGTTCGCCTTGTCGAGCGCTACGACAACGACTCGTTGCCCCACGGCAACACGGAGGTAGCCACATCAGCCGCGCACCAGCACCGCCCCGGGCGGCACTTGCCTGCGCAACTCATCGCAGTCACCCGGACCGGGCTGTTGATCGACCGCTCGGTTCGGATACCAGATCCTGCATTCTCCCGCTGGCGGCAGTTCGCTTGCCGGCAGGATCACCGGATCAAGCGAGGTGTCGCCCCCCGGATAGACGATCACGGTGCGCTGGTCCCCGTCCGGACCGCCGAACATGGCACAACCGCCCAGTGACAGCACGACCGCGCCAAGGAGCACCGCACGCCCCCATGATCCGACGGAATGCCGGGGAATCGTCATTGCTGCCCTCCCACATTGTTTTCGCGGGCAAAGTATTCGCGCGTGATGGCGAACACGGTACCGGAGAGTGCGATCAGGGCAATCAGGTTGGGCACGGCCATCAGGGCATTGAGGATGTCGGCGATCAGCCAGATCAGCTCGAGGTTGGCGATCGCGCCGACGAACAGGGCCCCGACCCAGAGGTAGCGGTACGGCAGGATCACCTTGACGCCGAAAAGGTACTC
This sequence comes from Guyparkeria sp. WRN-7, assembly GCF_001641825.1. Taxonomy (GTDB): domain Bacteria; phylum Pseudomonadota; class Gammaproteobacteria; order Halothiobacillales; family Halothiobacillaceae; genus Guyparkeria. The sequence continues at coordinate 33,572 of NZ_LRFH01000003.1, forward strand.
GGCGGCCCGCTCGCCGTAATAGCTCCAGGCGACGATGGTGGTGAAGGCGAACAGCACCAGGCCCGCGGTGACCACCCAGTTGCCGCCACCCAGGCTTTCGGCAAACGCCGCCGAGGTGAGTGCCGCCCCGCTCTCGCCCGTGGTCCAGACCCCGGAAAGCACGATCACCAGGGCGGTCATGGTGCAGATGATGATGGTGTCGATGAAGGTGCCCAGCATGGCGATGGTGCCCTGCCGGACCGGATCGTTGGTGCGCGCCGCGGCGTGCGCGATCGGCGCCGAACCCAGGCCCGCCTCGTTGGAGAAGATACCGCGGGCCACGCCGAAGCGGATTGCCGCCCAGACGGCCGCACCGGCAAAGCCACCGGTCGCCGCGGTGCCGGTGAAGGCATCGCTGACGATCTGGGCCAGGGCCGCCGGCACATCGGTGATGTTCATCAGGATGATCACCAGCGCGACGATGACGTAGAGGATCGCCATGGTCGGCACGAGATATTCGGCCAGATGGGCGATGCGACGGATGCCACCGATGATCACGACGAACACCAGCACCGCCAGCACCACGCCGGTCAGCCAGGCGGGGATGGCGAGGTTGGTCTCGAGCACGTCGGCCACGGAATTGGCCTGCACGGTATTGCCGATGCCGAAAGCGGCGATCATGGCGAACAGGGCGAAGGCCGCGCCCAGCCACTTCCACTTCGCGCCCATGCCGTTCTTGATGTAGTACATCGGCCCGCCGACGAAGCGGCCGCGCTCGTCGACCTCGCGATAGCGGACCGCCAGCACCGCCTCGGCGTACTTGGTCGCCATGCCCACCAAGGCGGTGAGCCACATCCAGAAGATCGCCCCCGGGCCACCCAGGGCAATCGCCGTGGCCACCCCGGCGATGTTGCCGGTGCCGATGGTCGCGGAAAGCGCGGTCGCCAGCGCCTGGAACGGCGTGATGTCACCCCGATCCTCGGCACCGGCATGACGTCCCCGGACCAGCTGGCGGAAACCGTAGCCGAGCCGACGGATCGGCATGCCGCGCAGCCCGGCGGTCAGATACACCCCGGTGCCAAGCAACAGGGCCAGCATGACCGGCCCCCAGACGAATCCACTGATGCTGCCGAGAAACTCCGTCAATGCGTCCATCGTATCTGCAAACTCCCTCTGAGATTTACGGCCGGGCGACCGCCGCGGCATGGCACAACAAGAGCAAACCCTACCCCGTTTGGCCGCCGCAAGGCCAGAGCCGAACGGACCTGCCGGCGCGTGCTAGTCTCGAATCAACACCTCCCGCAAACCCGACCCGTGAGGACACCGATGGCAGATGCGCCCGCCCGGCTGGATGCCGATCTGCTCTACCGCCCCTGCCACGCCGGCTCGTTGCCGTTCCGGAGCACGGCGGATCTCGAACCGCCTGACGCCGCACCCGGCCAGGAGCGGGCACTCGAGGCCCTCGAGTTCGGCACCGAGATCGAAGACGGCGGCTTCAATCTCTACGCGCTGGGTTCAGAGGGTCTGGGCAAGTACGAGGTGGTTCGGGACTTTCTCGAGAAACGCGCCCGCGCACACGAACCGCCGCCAAGCTGGGCTTACGTGTTCAACTTCGAGCACCCCGACCGCCCCCGGCTGCTGGAACTGCCTGCCAAGGCCGGCCGCGAGCTGAAGAAGGATCTCGAGACGCTGGTGAGCGAATTCGGCACCGCGATCCCGGCGGTATTCGAGAGCGACGAGTACCACAACCGCATCCAGGAGCTGCGCGAGGCCTTCAAGCGCCGCCAGCGCGAGGCCATCGAGGCGATCAGCAAGGAGGCGGAAGAGCGCCACGTCGCCATGGTGAGCACCCCGTCGGGCTTCACCCTCGGCCCCTATCGTGACGGCAAGATCCTCGACCCGGAGGCCTTCCACGAGCTGCCGGAAGAAGAGCAGGAGGAATGGCAGGCCGCCATCAACGAGCTCGAGGAAAAGCTCAAGCAGACGCTGCAACAGATCCCGAAATGGCAGAAGGAAGCGAGCGAACAGCTGCAACAACTGAACGAGGAAATGCTCGGCGTGGCGGTCGGCCAGCAGCTGGAAACGCTCGAGCGCCGATGGGTGACGCTGCCGGCGGTCACCGAGTACCTCGGCGCGATCCGCGACGACATCATCTCGCACGTCAATGATCTCGACGACGAGGGCAGCACGGTACCCGAGGAGATCCTCAACCAGTACCAGCTCAACCTGATCGTCGACAACGCCGATCTCGACGGTGCCCCGGTGATCTACGAGGATCTGCCCACGCACGCCCGCCTGATCGGCCGGATAGAGCATTATTTCCGTGAAGGGGCCCTGCTGACCGACTTCCGGCTGATTCGCTCAGGCGCCCTGCATCGTGCCAACGGCGGCTACCTGATCCTGCACGCCCGCCACATCCTGATGCAGCCATTCGCCTGGGAGACGCTCAAGCGGGCACTGTACGGCCGACAGGTGCGCATCGAGTCGCTCGAGCAGCTCTACGCGGTATTCACCACGACCACACTGGAACCCGACCCGCTGCCGCTAGAGGTCAAGGTGGTGCTGGTCGGCGACCGCCTGCTCTACTACCTGCTGTCCGAATACGATCCGGACTTCGCCCGGCTGTTCAAGGTGCAGGCGGACTTCGAGGACAGCCTCGCCCGCCAGCCGGAAAACGAGATGGACTACGCCCGCACGCTGGCCGCGATCACCCGGCGCGACGGTCTGCGTGCTCTCGATCGCGGCGCGGTCGCCCGGGCCATCGAGCATGCCAGCCGCCTGGCCGGCGACCGGGAGAAACTGGCCGCCGGCACCCGCCCGCTATCGGACCTGCTCGCCGAGGCCAACCATCTCGCCGGATCGAGCCACGCCGAGCAGATTGGCGCCCGCCACATCGAGGCGGCGATCCGCCGGCATGAGAAACGCGCCGAGCGGCTGCGCGAGCGAGCGGTGGAAGCCATCCTCCGCGAGACGATCAACCTCCCGACCCACGGCGAGCGCATCGCGGCGGTCAACGGTCTGGCGGTCTCGCAGCTGGGCGACTTCACCTTCGGCCTGCCGACGCGCATCACGGCCACCGCCCGCCCCGGCCGCGACCAGGTGGTCGATATCGAACGCCAGGCCAAGCTCGGCGGAAATATCCACGCCAAGGCGGTGATGATCCTGTCGCGGTATCTCGCCAGCCGCTATGCCCCGGATGGCGAACTGTCCCTTTCGGCCAGCCTTGCCTTCGAGCAGTTGTACGGTTCGATCGAGGGGGACTCGGCCTCTGTGGCCGAACTCTGCGCCCTGGTCTCGGCGATCGCGCGGGTGCCCATCCGACAGTCCTTCGCCGTCACCGGCTCGATGAACCAGCTGGGCGAAGTGCAGGCGATCGGCGGGGTCAACGAGAAGATCGAAGGCTTCTTCCGCATCTGTCGGGAGCGCGGCCTCGACGGCCAGCATGGCGTGATCATCCCGCGTACCAACCTGCCTCATCTGATGCTCGACCAGGAGGTGCGCGGCGAGGTGGCCGCGGGCCGATTCCAGATATACGCCATCAGCCACGTCGACGAGGCGCTGCAATTACTGACCGGGATGGAGCCCGGCGAGGCCGATGCCGACGGGCATTTCCCGGCCGACAGCCTCAATCGGCGTGTCGTCGACCGACTGGCCCGTTTCGAACGCGCCACCCGGCACGACCACGACCGTCACGGGTCGCATGACGAGCATGGCTGACCCGTACGTCCTGGTGCTGCTGGACACCTCGCCCGCCAGCGAGGCGGCCCTCGATAGCGCCGCGCGGCTGGCCCGCCAGCAACAGCAGGAACTGATCGCCCTGTTCGTCGAGGATCAGGACCTGATCGCCTCGGCCGGCCACGTGTTCGCGCGCGAGATCAGCCTGCTCTCCGGCCAGGCCCGCCCGTTCGACCGCGAGATCCTGCTCGCCCGCCTGGCACGGCAACGTCAACGGATCGAGACCCGCCTGGCCTCGCTTGAGCAGCAGCCGCCGCTGCGCTGGCGACTCGACGTGGTCACCGGACCCGTGATCGACAATATCCGTCAGGCCGCCATCGGCGCGGACTGGGTGGTCCTCGGCAAGGCCGGCTGGTCCGCCGAGCGCGGAGCACGACTGGGCACCACGGCCCGCCAACTGGTCGAAACCACACGCTGCCGGCTCCTGCTGTGGGAGGAGCGGACGGCTTCCCGCGAGGCGGCAATTGTCGCGTTGATCGGCGAGCCGCAGACGAGCGGGACGATTATCGAAACCGCCCGACTGCTCGCCCGCGCCAGCGACCGCGGCGTCCGTGCGCTGCTGTTGCCAGGGGCCGATCCGGCCGAGCTGCCGGTCCTGAGCTCGGCACCACCAGCCGACTGCCCTGCAATGACGGTCGAACGACTGGCCGGCCGCGGGCTGGAGGCCCTGCGCCGCGCCCTGCGAAAACAACCCGCCGCGGCACTGGTCCTGGACGATCAGGCGGCCCTTGCGTTCGGGATACCGATGGCCGACCTGATCGCCGATCTCGATACGCCCATCATCCGCATTCCCGCATCCATCTGAACCCGTACCGACAAAAAAGCCCACGCCAGACGGGACCCAATCAGCTGAAGAACGCTTCGTTTGCCAGTGCCTTCATCACTTCGGTGAGATTGGCCTCGTGACTGTCGATCACGGCCACGAAGCTGGCGACCCCGCAGACCGTGCGGGTGTCGCCGTGAATCATCCAGCCGTTGGCCGGCGTCCACCCCGGCTGATGGACGTACAGGGCCAACTGGTCGGCATGCCCCTGCATCATTTTCTTGAAGTCGACGGCCAGTCGCGTCAGCCGGCGGGCGTCCTGGTCAGAGAGTTCTCCCTCCACCCGCCATGGCTCGCCGGATTCCTCGCGGAAATGCGCGATTGCCTGGACACCCTTGAGATCGAGCAGCTGCTTGAGCATGACTCCCTCCTCACTCGCCAAGGGCCTTGTAGGCGGCGTCGTAATCGGCCAGCTGGTTCTTCAGCACCAGTCCCTGGTGCCCGCGGGCCACTGCCGACCAGTCGAGACCAATGAAGGTGAACCCCTCGACCGGGTAGAAGCCCTTGACCTCGCTCACTCCCTCCCAACCGCGCGCCTGCATCGCTCCGATGGCCATGTTGGCAACGCTGAGGTGGCCGAGCAGGTCGAGCGTCTCCCGGTCGATAACGCTGTCGTCCGGAATGACGGCATCCTCGAGACGGCCATCTTCATCGAAGCGGAAGGCCGCCACGACGCCCGGCATCGAACTGAGTGCATTGAGATCAGACATGATCGTTCCTCCTTGATGGAAATCGGGTCGTTCGCCCGCGTCATGCAGTGGCGGACGACTGGCCATGGCGCTCGCGCAGCATCCGCAGCACCTGTGTGAGTGAGGCCTGTTGATTGTCGAGCACGCAGTACACGTTCGACATCACGCAGATGCTTTTGGATTGGCCGTGAACCACCCAGCCATCGAAGGGCTCGAACCCGCAGCCCCCCGCCCCGGGTTGGCAGACCCGCGAGAACATGCTCAGCATGTCGCCCTCCATGCCGACGGCCTCGGTGTTCGCTCGGCAGAGCGTGGCGATCAGCCGTGTCTCGTTCTCGGAAAGATCACCCTCATGGTGATAGTGATGGCCGCCCCGATAGGCGAAATCGCCGACTGCGATCACTCCGGGGAGCTCCATCAGGTGGGATACCAGACTCATGGTGCCGTCCTCTTGCATTCCATCCCATGGGTTATAGACCCGGGACCGGCCCACGTCCTCGACTTAACCCATTGAATATTTTTGATTTTCCAGCCGCTAATTTATCGACCGCGTCAGCATGGGGCGGGAAGCCAAAGTGGCGTGCCCCGCGAGGCGGATCCGCCGCGACGTTAGTCCTGCATGGTCGGCACGCCCTACCCCCCTTCTGCCGATTGCTGACCAGATTGCCAGCCTCGATAGGCCCGTTACCCGCATTCCCTACCAACCACTCGACGAGTTGACCGACAAAGAAAAAGCGGCCGCCCCGCAAGGGACGACCGCTTTTCAGGCCCGACGAGAAACGCCGGTCAGTAGCTCAACGCCACGACCTCGTCCCGCGAGAGCAGCTCGAACAGCATCTCCGGCTTGCCGAGTTCGACCCCATCGATCAGGTCGTCTGGCGACAGACCGCCCTGGCGCATGCACATCGGGCAGACGAGCACACGTGCACCGTTCTCGATCGCCATCTTGAGCGTCTCCTGGGCGGTTCGGCCGGTCGCACCCAGCGTGTCTTGCTGCCGATCCTTGGCAGCGAGATACACGCCGCGCACATTGAGGTAGGCGATCACGTCATGCCCCCGCTTGGCGGCGTTGTAGGCCTGGGCCGAGGCCATCCCCGCCGGCCAGACCTCGTCGGTGGTGATGTTGTAGAAGAACGTCTTGTCCTCATCGCCTGCGAGCACCTGCCCCGAGGTGAGCAGCGCGAAGGCGACGAACAATCCCGCCATCAGGCGTTTGACTACCGACATGGGCACCTCCTGTTCCTTAACGAATTGGAACGGGAGTGTAGGCAATGCCGACGGGGTCTTGTCAGGGTCGCCTCGGGAACCCCGGGTCGGGGGCTTCCCCCACCTCGGACGAGGCCGACCAGCCCGAATGGCAAACACGATTGCGTCCGGCCTCCTTGGCCTCGTAGAGATAGCGGTCCGCCTCGGAAATCAGCTGCTCGATGTTCTGGTGAGCCGTGCTCCGCGTCGAAACACCAAAGCTCGCGGTGACCTGGATACGTCCACCAAGACAGTCGATGCGGGCCGCCTCGATTTTTTCGCGCAAGCGTTCGGCCAGTTGCACCGCCTCGTCCAGTCCGGTTTCCGGCAGCAGCAGGATGATCTCCTCGCCACCCCAGCGGGCCACCTTGTCGTTCACGCGGACCGATCGCTTGAGTATCTGGGCGATGGCCTTGAGCACCTCATCGCCACAGGCGTGACCGTAGCGGTCGTTGATGCGCTTGAAATGATCCAGGTCCAGCAGTGCCACCGACAGGTTTCTCTCGTGGCGTTCGGCCAGTTGCCAGATCGGCGCGCTGGCCTCGTAGAAGGCTCGGCGATTGTCCAGATCGGTGAGCGGGTCATGATGGGCGAGCCGTTCCGCCGCCTGACGACGCACCTGCCCCATGCGGAACTGGTGACTCAGCGCCAGGGCCAGCAGGGTCGCATCGACCAGCATGCCCAGGTCGACGGCCCGGAAGGTCCAGATATTGAACGGAATGACACCCCATACGGCCAGCGCGGTGATGGCCGCGCCGACCATGGCCGACACCGCCGCGAGCAGGAAGTAGCGGGCCGCGGTCAGCCCCTTGGCCACCGAAAAAACCCCCAGGCCCAGCATGATCGCGGTGAACAGCGTCACGAAGGTGAAGGCCAGCAGCAATGCGACCGCCTGCCGGTCCAGCAGGATGGCCAGGCCCAGCAATGCCGCACCCACCCCGACATAGCCGAGCACCGCTCGATGAATGCGCGGAAAATGCTTCCGGGTATCGAGAAAGGTCAACGCGAAGGCCAGACCACTGCTGGCATAGAGCATCATCAGCACCGGCTGCGACCACTGCGCCCAGATTGGGCTCTCGCCCCACCACCAGGCGTAGGCATGCCCGGTGTAGGAAATGTTCATCACCAGGAAGAACGCCAGGTAGACCGAATAGAGCAGATACCGCCACTGGCGCATGCCGAAGAACAGCATCAGGTTGTAGATCGACAAGGCCACCAGAAAGCCGTAGAGAAAGCCGTAGCTGTATTCGGTCCAGAGGCTGCGTTCGGTCAGCTCGGCTTCGGTTTCCACGTATAGCGGCACAGCCATGGGATCGGGCGTCGCGATCCGCAGCAGCACATCGGTGGAGCCGGGAGGGAACGTCCAGTCCAGGCTGAAACCGGTACTGTCGCGCGGGCGTTCACCAAAGGGCAGACGGTCGCCGAGCTGCTGTTCCCCGACCCAGCGGCCGTCGTGACGAAAGTGAAAGCCGACCTCGTCGAGCCAGGCCGTCTCGACCGTCAGGATGCGCGCGGCCGGTGTCGGCGCCGGGTTCTCGATTCGCAGATGCATCCAGACCGGTGCCGCCCCGATCCCGAAGCCCAGCACCGGCGAGTCACTTGCCTCGAATCGGCCCATCTTGAGGGCTTGCCAGGCCTGCTCGCGCGACAACGATCCACCGGCATCGACGAAATAGCGAACCGATTCCCCTACCGGGTTGGCCAGCCCGTCGTCCAGCACGATCGCGTCATTCGCCGCCACGGGGGCCGAGGCAACGACGAGAGAAAGAAACAGCAGGGCGATCAGCCGGCGGAACATTCGTGGTCACCAGTCCGTTTGGTGGCGCGTGGAAGCGGTGGATGGGACGAGTATCGCACGAAGCGCGGCCGTCCCCTGCGGCTTCGAACAAGCGTGGCCCGGGCGAGCGCCGTTGCCGCGACTAACTCTCGAGACGATTTAACAGCCGATCGGCATCCTGGGGAGCCTGCGCCTGGGCATCATTGTCGAAATAGCCGAACACCTCGCGACCATCACGTGTCCAGCGGCGGATGCGTCCGGCCCAGTCGTCGAGGACGGTATCCGGGTATCGGCCCTGATATCGACCGTCGCTGCCATGCCAGCGCAGATAGACGAAATCGGCGGTTGTCCAGGCCGGCGTGGTCTGTCCCTCGAGATCGAACAGGCAGAAGGCGGCACCGTGTTCGGCGAGCAGATCGGTCACCGGCTCGGTCCACCAGCTTTCATCCCGGAACTCGAAGGCATAGCGATACCCGGGGGGCAGCGCCTCGAGGAACGCCGCAAGCCGTTCGACATTGACGTGCCACCGTGGCGGCAACTGGAACAGGATCGGACCCAGCCGGTCGCCGAGTCGGTCGACCTTGTCGAAGAACGCCTGGATGCTCTCGGCCGGATCCTTGAGCTTCTTCATGTGGGTGATGTAGCGACTGGCCTTGACGGCGAAGCGAAAGTCCGCCGGCACGCTCTCTCGCCAGGTATCCAGCGATTCGTCGCTCGGCAGGCGATAGAACGTGGCATTGATCTCGACGCTGGCAAACCGCTCGGCATAGAAGGACAGCCACTCGGAAGCCGACAACGAGGACGGATAGAACGCCTCGCGCCAGTGGCGGTAGTTCCAGCCGGACGTGCCCAGATAGCACTGCATGATGCCTCCGGCGGCAAGGGGGACGGATACCGCTAGGCTAGCAGGTAGCAGAGGGCTTGAAGCGGCGTCGAGCGACCCCAAGCCATTGACTGAACGACGATTCCCGTCCGGAGGGATTCTCGACCCGATCGCGAGCCGCCAGCATGGAGGGATTGGGCATGTGGCACATCCATCAACGTCGAACCCAACGCCAGTCGGATCTGCGACGCTACTGGAAGGTGATGAGCCTCTCCGAGCGCTTCGAGCAGGTCATTGCCGCGGTGCTTGGGGTGATCATCGCGGTGGTCATCCTGCTCGCGCTTTGGGAGCTGATCCGACTGGTGGTCGAAACGCTCGTTCTGCAACACCAGAACGTGCTGGCGCACAGCGTGTTCCAGAAACTGTTTGGCGCCATCCTGACGTTGCTGATCGCAATGGAGTTTCAGCACTCCATAATCAAGGTGATCGAACGCCGCGAACATATCATCCAGACCAAGATCGTGGTCCTGATCGCCCTGCTCGCCCTGGCGCGAAAGTTCATCATCCTTGACACCGCCTCGACGACCCCCCTGATGATCCTCGCCCTGTCGTTCGGCGTGCTGGTGCTTGGCGGCGTCTACTGGCTGATCGAGCAACGGGACGCGGCACGCCGGGCCCAGGAATCCCATACGCGAACGACGCAAACCGAGCCTGCCAAACCGGGAGGGACAGAAGACACCTAGGCCGGCGATCGGGTGTCGCTCAGCTCGCCAGCGCCTCGCCTGCCCCATCGGCGATCACCCGATCCCGGCCACCCGACTTGGCGGCGTACAAACGCGCGTCGGCAAGACGCATCAGAGGCTCGGCGGCCGTCAGCCGATCGTTGGAGGAGCAGGCCACGCCGATACTCGCGGTCACCGTGAGGCTGTGCCCCGTGATCTCGACCGAACTCTGGGCGATGGCAAAACGGATCCGCTCGGCCACCTCGCGGGCATCCTCGACATCGGACCCCGGCAGAATGGCGATGAACTCCTCGCCGCCGTAGCGCATCACCACGTCGCCCTTGCGCAGCATGTCGCGGATCACGCCGGCCGCACGCACCAGCACCTTGTCACCGGCCAGATGGCCGTAGGTGTCGTTCAGACGCTTGAAGTGATCGAGATCGACGATGATCAGCGACAGCGGGGTCTGGCTGCGCTGGATGCGAGCCAGTTCTTCCTCGAGACGCTTCATGCCGAAGCGACGGTTGTACAGGCCGGTAAGCGGGTCGAGGGCGGCGACCCGTTGCAGGTCGTCGTGCAGCAGCGCATTGTTCAGCGCCAGACCCAGCCCCTGGATCATCAGGGGCAGCAGTCGCAGCGTGCGCTCGGTAAATGGCTGGGCCGCCGCGAGGACAACCCAGCCGAGCAGCAGGCCGTGATGGCTGATCGGCAGCAGGAGCACGTCGCTGGGCGTGAAGTGCGAAAGCACGGCGTCGACCTTGACCGCCGCCGGCAGGTCGAAACGACGCACGGTTGCCTGCTCGTGGGCGGCCTGCAGGGCGGGGCTCCGCAAAATGGCATCCGGCTCGATCAGCCCCTTGGACGCCGGGATGGTCCAGTCGCCCTGCTTTTCCAGAATGATCGCGCCGCCATCGGCGTCCGAATGCTCCATCAGCAGCGTCAGCGCCTGGTCACTGAGATCGCTGAGATCCAGCTGACTGGACAGCGTGTTGTTGAAGTTCTGGATGCGCTCCTCGACCCGGTGCGCCGAGTGCAGCGCCTGCAGCAGCGCGTTGTAGCTGTTGGCCACCTCGCCCAGCTCGTCCTGGGCCTGCTCCTGGAGGCGACAGACCGCCGGGTCACATTCCGACCAGTCCCCCGAGTAGGTTGCCTGGTCCATCGCCGAGCGCACCTTGCGCATGCGGCCGCTGAGGCGACGCAGACGGGGACGGACGATACGGCTGGCGAGCGCGAAATTGAGCCCGCCGACGATCAGCCCGGCGGCCAGTGTCGTTCCGATGAAGGTCGGGGAGAGAGCCAGATCGGCGGACACCCCCATCTGAAGGGCGGCGAGCGGAAAGATCGCCCCCATGAGCACACCCATGGCCACCATGCTCCAGGCCAGCGTACGGAAGACGTGCCTCGATCCGAGCAAACTCATCCCTGACTCCTTTCTAGCTTTCCATCCGATGCATCCTGCATCGAGCTCGGACATTAGCACGTCATGAATTGTTTATCCCCCTGTTTTTAGTGGGGGAATTGATCCACTATGCTCAGCCATCGGCCAAGCGTTCGCACGTCCTCGGAAACGATCTATCCACTTCCAGCACAAGTTCCACTTCAAAGCAGGTTCCGGCGTATGCGCCGATTCCAGTTCTTGGAGAATACCCGCATCTCACCCTCCCAGGCGTCCAGTTCCGCTCGAAGAATGAAGTGGGTCGGTGTGGAGCTTAAGGAGGTCGAGGTCCGGATCGTGGCCCGCCAGTCGCCACGCAAGAACTCCTTGCGCGTCGAGGTCTCGCCGGAGACGGACTCGAATTCGCCTCCCTGGCTGCGGTACCACTCGTTAGTCAGTGTGCTGACGGTGAGGTCGAGATCATCGATCCGCCAGCGACCGTCATCCTTGATCACCTCAAGCTCGGACGTGTCGGCTGCGAGATCCCGATGTACCAGCCAATTGTGGTGGCCCGGTTCGATAAGCGTCTTGCTCATGGCCGGTGTGCCCTCGGGGGGACCAAACTCGCACAATCGTTCGTCGTCGAACTTATCGCCTCGACAAGGCAGGATCAGGGCGCTCTCGGTGGGGACCACCGCCAGTTCCACCGGCTCCGGTGGTGGCCATGCCAGCGGCCAGTACGACGTGCTGATGGCCAAACGAATACGATGTCCAGCGGGAAACGACTGCGCCACATAATTTATGGGCACTTCCACGGTGTACCGCTTGCCAACCTCCAGCGGCTCTGGCGCCTCGTCTCCATTGCGATGCGTCAGATTAAGCAGGCCATAGGCAACCCGTGTCGCCCTGCCGTCCGGGAGAACATCCTCCAAGCGAACGCAGACCTGTGCTATCGGCCGGTTGGCCGACAGCGTAAGTTCCACACGCGGCGCGCCAAGGATGTTAATGGGCTCAGGGAGGGGCTCGGAGGTATAGAGCAGCGCACCGCCATCTTCTTCACGCTGGTCATGAGGCAGGTCGGGTGCCGAGGCGTAGGAACACCACTTCCCGGCGAACAGGCCGAGGCTCAATGGCGACTGCATGCGATCCACTACCGGTTCAAAGTCATCCGCATTTTCATGGGGCATCAGGAGGCGGTGTCGCGCCAAGGGAAACACCTGCTCTCGGACATTGGGCGACGGCCAGGCGTCCTCAATCACCCACCGCCCCGGACGAAGTTTGTACTGAGTCGACGGCGGCACACTGTCTTGCAGCCAGGCTCTCAGCAGGGGATCGTTCTCCACGCCGTTGTCCACTCCCTTGAGCCAACGGTCGAACCAGCGCCGCACGTGCTGCAGGAAACCAATCGCCGGGCCCGGCTCCCCCATATGCGGGTATTTATGTCCCCAGGGGCCCACCAACCCTTGGCGAGGAACGCTGAGGTGCTCGAGCAGACGGAATACGGCATTGGTGTAACCATCAGTCCATCCGCTGACTGCCATGACCGGGCAACGGATGGCCGAATAGTCCTCGCAGACGGACGCTCGTCTCCAGAATTCGTCGCGCTGCTGATGGCGCAGCCAAATGTCCAACCACACGCCGCTCTCGTCTAGGCGCCGCAGCCACATCTCCCGCCAGTCGTCGCCGACGATGGCCGGATCGGGAGGACAACTCGTGTGGCCGAACATGGTCGTCGACTCGGACAGGTTGTCCGCCAGCAGGCAGCCCCCCATGTAATGCATGTTGTCGGCATACAGATCATCAGTGGCACAGGCAGCCACGATAGCCTTGAGGGCCGGCGGCTGCCGGGCGGCGATCTGCAGGGCATTGAACCCTCCCCAGGAAATGCCAAACATGCCGACATTGCCGTCGCACCACGACTGAGCTGCCGCCCAGGCAATGGCCGCCACGCCGTCATCCTGCTCCTGGTCGAGATACTGGTCGCGCAGCACGCCGTCCGAATCGCCACTGCCGCGCAGGTCCACGCGCAGGCAGGCATAACCATGCCCGGCGAGATACGGATGATTGATCTCGTCACGCTCTCGCGTGATGTCGCGCTTGCGGTACGGAATGTACTCGATCAGCGCGGGAACAGGGGCATCACCGGCATCCACGGGCAACCAGAGACGCGCCGCCAGATGGTCGCCATCCGGCAACGGAATCCAGACGTTCTCGATATGACGCACGGCGCAAGGCAGCTGATCGGGGTCGACGTGATGTAGGGGTTGAGCTGTCATTAGTCTTGACCTCCCTGCCGTTGTTGGCGGGAAATGGAGTCAATGGGCTCAAAATGAAACGGCAACAAGGACTTGGCCTGCTCGAACTGACGATTAAGATCGGAGACGTCCTCGCCACCGATGACCAAGTCGGCCAGCACCCAACTGTAGGCGTCCTGGTCGACCGTCTCACTCAGTCGCATGCCTGGGTGAATCTTGAGCGAGACCCGCGTGTCCGGCTGGACTTCGGCCAGCCGCGCGAGATCAGCCTCCTCGGGAGCCGAGATGCAAAACGCGTCGCCAACGTCGAAACGGCGATAGAGATACTTGGCGGCCATTGGGTAAGGCCCTCCCCCATGCTCGAAGGACGGCTCGTCGCCGAGGGCGACATGAATGGCCACTTCGTAATTGGACATGCCGTCGACCATTGCCATCATGGTGCTGTGGGACTGGGAGATACGAGCGTTGAACTCGATCAGATGCAACTCGTCCCTGTCCTGATCCCAGAAAAACTCGACGTTGAAACAACCGTTGTCATATCCAATGGCGCGAGCGAATCGTTCAACGAGCTTACCGGTCTGCTCCTGGACCCGCCGGGGCTGAATCGAGGGATAGCGGTAATCTTTGAAGCTCTTGTGGTTCGGGGCTCGGACCATATCGATCACCCCATGGACGACAACCTTCCCTTGGCGGATGGAGCCTTCCGGCGCAAGCTCCACGCCGCCCATCATCGCCTCGGCGATCATGTGATTCCCGCCCACGCCCTCCAGATCCGACGTGTCGACACGCTTTAATACCGCATTGAACGGGTCACCGAAGCGAGGAAGCCGCTCGCGCGCGAGGCCTATGGCCTCGTGAAAGCCACGCTCGTCGTTGATACGAAAGCCGAGCGTCGACGAATAACCGCATACCGGTTTGAGCCAGAAGGGAAAATCAATGCTGACCTCGGCAAGCGGATCATCCGAAAAGGGATTTACGGCGCAAAACCTCGGCGTGCACTCTGGCATCACACGCCACTGCTCGAGACGTGCCCAGTACTTGTGTGCGCAGCGAAGCACCGCCTCGAGAGAGGGCGACGGAAGCCCGAAGCGCCGGCAGAGAATGGCAGCAACCGCCGTGACCGGGAAATCCCAGTAGCCGATGATCGCGTCGATTGGCCCGTCAAACGCATTCAGGACCGCCTGAGCCTTGTCGATCATGACGTCCACATCGCGATCGACACTTACCTCTTCACGATCTAGCAAACCATGAAAGCGAAACCGGTCTCGATCCGGGATATTCTCGAGATCCCGGAGGTGCTCCTCGTCAAGCCCGAGGACGAAAATATTACGGCAACGACCATTCATGACATCGGCCTTGCCGCTCGGAGATCAAATCGATAATCCATCCCGAGCCCCCACCGGCCTGTTTTAAACAGCGTAGGCCGGGGTCAGCCAACCTGCAAAGCACACCGGCATACCTACCCGGCAACCCATGCCGCCTGGCAAAGTGTGGAAGCGAGCACTGCCGTGGTCTTTAGCTCGATTTTCCGGCCATGGAACGCGGTGTCGCCGAAATACACCAAATCAGCGACCGGGATATATCTACCGCCAATATCGTTTCGTGCCGACCGATCGCCGTAATCAACCCAATCGCATGGATTCGGCCCGACATCCGTGGCATACGGAGCATTTGAGGGTACCGCCGGCGTCGACTGGGGGGGAATGCCGCTTAGCGGCCATTCACCGCAAGTTCACCCACCCATATAACGACTCCCGTCAAAGCCCTTTCCCGACGGCTCTCCGGACAGCGGTCTTCCGACCACTCGGCAGACTCAGCTCTTATCTCCCCGGAAATACTGGCGGGTGATGCGAACCACAAGTGGCGAGAGCAATAGAATGGCGATCAGATTGGGAATGGCGAGCAGGCCGTTCGCGATGTCGCAAAGCGCCCAGACCAGTTCCAGATTCATCACCGCACCAAGTGGGAGCAATAGGCTGAACACCCGCCGATAGCGAGCGATCGAGCGGCTACCGAACAGGTATTCGGTGCCCTTTTCCCCGTAGTAACTCCAGCCAATCACGCTGGAGACCGAGAAAAAGATCAGCGTGAGCGTAACCGCAAGCTTTCCCAGATCGGGAACCGCGGCATTGAAGGCCATGGTCGTGAGCTCCGATCCGCTCTTGCCGGTTTCCCAGACGCCTGTGGTCAGGATGACCAGCGCCGTGAGCGTGCAGACGATCAGCGTATCGAACAGCGGGGAGTTCATTGCCACCAAACCTGCCTTGGCGGGATGATCGCCGCGGCTGGCGGCCAGGGCGATCGGGGTGGTTCCCAGTCCCGCCTCGTTGCTGAATATGCCGCGAGCCACACCAAACTGGATCACGGCCATTACGCCAGCCCCAGCAAAACCGCCCACCGCGGCGGTCCCCGTGAACGCGTCCTGAACAATAGTGGCGAACGCGGCGGGAATCGCCTCGGCGTTGATCCCCAGCACTACCAGCGCACTACCCACGTAGATCAGGAACATCGTCGGCACCAACCGGGCGACCACATGGCCGATCCGCCGGATTCCCCCCACTATCACCAGCCAGATCATCGCCGCGTAGACCACGCCGATCAGGAGCTTAACTCCGAAGATGTGCTCAGGATCGGGCGAGTACCCCACCAGATCGCGCAGGGAAAATTCGAGGGTATCCGCCACCGAGTTGGCCTCGACCATGTTGCCAGTGCCCAAGGTGGCGATCACCAGACAAATGGCGAAGAAGCGGGCCATTGGCTTCCAGCGAGGCCCCAGCCCTTGTTCGATGTAATACATAGGGCCGCCGGCGTATTCTCCCGTCTCGTTACGAAACACACGGAATTGCAGCGACAGCACGGTGGATGCATAGACAGTCGCCATGCCAACGATGGCTGTTAACCACATCCAAAGAATGGCTCCAGGTCCACCCATCGCGATGGCGGTTGCGACGCCGGCGATATTGCCGTTTCCGATCGCTGCGGATAGCGCCACGGTCAGCGATCGAAAATAACTGATATCACCCTCACCCACCGCCTCGCGACGACCAAGAAGGCGGAGGGACAATGTCAGACGGAACACCTGGATCAGGCGGAGCCGAACCGTGAAGTACAGCCCCGTTCCCACCAGCAACAGGATCGTGACCGGCCCCCAGACAAAAGCATTGACCGCGTGAACGGCTTCTTCCATCAGCTCGCTCCTTCCTGGGCCGGTCGGTTGTTCAAATGAACGACGAGCGAATCAGCCCCGGGACCGGCTCGACCAGCTCCGCGACCCGACGTCGCGGTGAGGCTACCGGTTCCCGCTGCGGGTAACCGAGCCGCAGCAGAATCTGGGGGTGACCACGCACACCAAGTGCGTCGCACAAGCGCGGACGCAAGGAGGCGACCTGGACCGGCTGATTGAGGTAGGAGGCTTGCAATCCGAGCTGGCTCGCCGCGAGCAGCACGCGCTCCAGCGCCTGCCCCGCATGTAGCCAGTCAATACGCTCATCGCCGTTCGTTGATAGCACCATCAGCCGTGGCGCATCCTCGGCGAGTTGGGCGTCATGGCGACCAACTCGTTGCCCCATGTCGAAGGTCCTCACCACCATACGCGCGAATGGAGCGACCGGTCCGGGCACCGCCAGCCCATCCCGAAGACGCCGCGGCCGAATCCAGCCGGCAAGTTCGCGGCGCCAGCTAGGATCCCGCCACTGGACCGCATCGCCCTGGGCAACCAGTCGCGCCGCCTCGCGTCGCGGTTTGCCCTGTTCGATTTCCTGCAGGCGTGCGCCCTCCTGCTCGGCCATCGCCGCAAGCGCTTCCACTACCTCACTCGACACGGAAATCGGCGCAAAACGCTCACGCCAGGTGTGCCGTGTCTCGATGGCCGAAGCAAGGCTCGCGTCCTCGGCATCGGGGGCACCGTCCTGCCACGTCATGCGAGCGAGGCTCGAGGAACGTTCTCCCTCCGGCAACAGGTCCAGCCGATAGGCGCGACCTGCCGCCGCCGTCGCGACACGCAGGTTCATCAACGCACAGCCGCAACTGATCGTCAGCTCCCGGTCCGCGGGGTCATTGACCGGCAGACGTCGTTCCCGATCCGCGAGAACGGACACGCCGCCGCGTTCCGGACGAAAGCGCCACGGCTGGGTGTTGTGACTGGACGGTGCCCGAATCGTGCGGGCAATCAGTTCCTGCAACGCCCCGTCTGCCATCGTCATCGAATCGACTCGTCCTTCTGCCATGCGCTCTTCCTCGCTGGTCGATCTCGCCTGAACTGTTTCAGAGTATGGCTCATACGGTCACGCCCGCCGCGTATCCGGCAATCCCTTTGCGGTCGTCTACGCTTGCTCTACCCGAACTCCCTCAGGCGACCAAGGAGGCACCGCATGAGCAAGATCCTCGTTCTCTACTATTCCATGTATGGCCACATCGAGACGATGGCGGAAAGCGTCGCCGAAGGCGCGCAGGGAGTCGATGGTGCCGAGGTGACAATCAAGCGCGTGCCCGAACTGATGGATGAGGAGACGGCGAAGAAGGCGGGCGCCAAGCTCGACCAGGCCGCACCCATCGCCGCCCCCAAGGAACTCGGCGAGTATGATGCGGTGATCATCGGCACCCCGACCCGCTTCGGCAACATGGCCGCGCAGATGCGCAATTTCCTCGACCAGACCGGCAGCCTGTGGGCCGAGGGCAAGCTGATCGGCAAGGTCGGCAGCGTGTTCACCTCCACCGGCACCGGCGCCGGCAACGAGACCACCATCACCTCCACCTGGAACACACTGGCACACCTGGGCATGGTGATCGTCGGCACGCCTTACGGTATCCCCGAACTGTTCGACATCTCCGAACCGCGCGGCGGCGGCCCCTACGGTGCCGGGACACTGGCCGGAGGCGACGGCAGTCGTCAGCCCAGCCCGACCGAGCACACCATCGCCCGCTATCAGGGCCAGCACGTCGCGGAGATCACGAACAAGCTCTGCCGCTGATCCGCTTGCATCAGTGGATGAGCATCGCGCCGATCAGCCCGAGCAAAAAGCCGGCCACCGACCCCATTGCTGGCAGGGTCTCGCGCGTCATGTGCGCGCCCGGCGCGATGTCCTCGAAGATCAGGTAGAGAATCCCGCCACTGCAGAACAGCATCAGCAGGGCCAGCATCTGGTCTTCGGCCGACAGGAAGGCAAACCCAAGCCATGCGGCGATCGGGCCCACCAGTGGGGCAAGCAGGAACACCATCCAGAGCCGCCCGAGCCGCATCCCGCCCCGACGCATTTCGTGAAAGGAGGCGAACCCCTCCGGCATGTTCTGCAGGGCGATCAGGAGAGCCAGCAGATAGGCAACGTGCGAACCGGTCGCCAGCGCCGCACCCAGGGCAATGCCTTCGGGTATGAAATCGAGCAACATCCCGAGGAACTGGGACGCGGTGGAGCCCCGGCGTTTCAGCCAGGTGCTTACCTGCCAGAACACCAGGCCGCCGAGCAGAAAGGCCGCTGCTGCCGCAGCGACATGGCTGTGCGCCATGCCGAATGGCACCAGCACCAGCGCCACGGCGGCCAGCAAGGCCCCACCACCGAAATACGACACGAAGCTGTCGATCTCGTGCTCGAGACAGAACGTCCGCAAGCGGGGGTTTGCCGACACCAGCGCGCCGGCGGGAATCGCCAGACCGGCCATCAGGGCCAGACCAAGCGTGGTTTCCAGTGTCATGGTGATGCGCCTCCGACCGAGGGCGATGCGATTGCCGTGCCGTTTGCTTTAATCGGAGCATAGGCCAGACCAACCGACGCCACCGGCAGGGTGCGCAATCATGATCCTCTCTTGGGAGTCCAGGCATCGATACTCACCTCAACCTGTTATTCGGCGGTGACGTGATGCTCGGTCGCGGCATCGACCAGATCCTGCCCTCGCCCTCCGATCCCATCCTCTACGAGGACTACATCAAGGACGCCCGCGGTTACGTGCGTCTGGCCGAGCGGGTCAACGGGCCGGTGCCGCGTGCCGTAGACCCCGGTTATATCTGGGGTGCAGCCCGCGAGACGCTCGCCGATCCGGCCTGCCGGCGCATTCTCAACCTCGAGACGGCGATCACCACCAGCGACACGCCATGGCCGGACAAGGGCATCAACTACCGCATGTATCCGGGCAATATCGCCTACCTGGCGGCCATTGCCCCCGACTGCCTGGTGCTGGCCAACAACCACCTGCTCGACTGGGGGCGTGCCGGGCTGATCGAGACCCTCGAGGCGCTCGAGGCCGCCGGCATTCCGACCGTCGGTGCCGGGCGCGATCGAGAGGCGGCCGAACGCCCGGTGGTGCTGCCGGGGGCTGACGGCAAGCGGTTGCTGGTCTTCGCCGCCGGCCACCGCGACAGCGGCATCCCTTCCGACTGGGCCGCCACGGAATCGCGTCCCGGCGTTCACTACCTGCCCGATCTGGACGAGGTGACGATCCGGCGGTTGGCCGGCCAGATCGAATCCCAGCGTCAACCGGGCGATACGGTGGTGTTCTCGATTCACTGGGGCAGCAACTGGGGCTACCAGATCCCCGAGGCCCACCGGCGTTTCGCCCACGACCTGATCGACGAGACCGGCGTCGACGTGGTTCACGGCCACTCATCGCACCACCCGCGCGCTTTCGAGGTGCACAACGAGCGGCTGATCCTCTACGGCTGCGGCGATCTGCTCAACGACTACGAGGGCATCGGTGGCACCACACCGTACCGGTCCGACCTGGCGCTGCTGTACCGCCCCACCCTGGACGGCGGGCGGCTGTCTCGACTCGAACTCGATCCGTTCGTGATCCGCCGACTGCAATTGCAGTCCTGCTCGGGACCGGACCGGGAATGGCTGGTGGGCATGCTCGACCGGCAGGCACAACGCTTCGGTGGCCACGTCAGCGATGCCGGCAGCCACTTGATCTGTCACTGGATCGACTGACGGCCAGTCAGTCCGATTCGCGATCAATCCCGCAGCAAGGCGTGGCCGTGTCGACACCCTGCAACACCGCGCCGGTCACCGGGTTGGGGCGATAGGTGGTGCAGCCCTTCAACCCCAGCTCGAAGGCACGCTGATAGATCGCCTCGAAGGAGGCGAACGGCATCGATTCGGGCACGTTGATGGTCTTGGAGATCGCGCTATCGACGTGTGGCTGCAGCGCCGCCTGCATGGCCAGGTGGGCCTCGGGAGGCAATTCCTCCGCCTCGACGAACGCCGGTGGCAGCGACTCCTCCCCGTGATCAGCCTGCCAGCGACGCCAGGCAGCATCCTGCATGCGGAAGCTCTCGCGTTGCCCCTCGGTGGTGAGCACCGGGCGACACAACTCGCGCCGGAATACCGGCTCGACCCCCGAGGAGACATTCCCCGCCAGGAGACTGATGGTGCCGGTGGGCGCGATTGCGGTCAGATGACTGTTGCGGATGCCATCGCGCGCGATCCCGGCGCGGATGTCGCCGGGCAGCGCATGGACGAAGGGTCGATCGAGAAACTGAGCCTTGTCGAACAACGGAAACGGCCGCTTTTCCCGAGCCAGCGCGATCGATGCCCGATAGGCCGCCTGGGTGATGGTCGCCATCGCCTGCCCGGCCTGTTCGCGGGCGACCTCGCTGTCGTAGTGCAATCCCAGCATGATCAGCGCATCGGCCAGTCCGGTGACGCCCAGTCCGAGACGACGACTGTCGCGGGCCTGCTCGGTCTGGGCGGGTAACGGGAAGTGCGAGGCGTCGATGACGTTGTCGAGGAAACGCACCGCCAGCGCGGCGGTCTGCCCGAGCCCCTCATGATCGAGCCGCGCGCCGTCCCGGAATGGCTCGACCACGAAGCGCGTCAGGTTGATCGAGCCCAGATCGCAGGCGCCGTAGGGTGGCAGCGGGATCTCGCCACAGGGATTGGTGGCGCTGATGTGCTCGCGGTCACCGAGGTTGTTCCACTGGTTGATCCGGTCGATGAACAACACACCCGGTTCGGCGTGACTGTAGGTCGCGCGCATGATCCGCTCCCACAGGTCGCGGGCGCGCACCCGGCGGATTACCCGACAGGCGACCGGCTCGTCGAAGCCCGGCCAAGCGCGCCGCACCAGCTCGCCCTCGCCCTCCTCCCGAGCCTCACCGAGAGCCGCGGAGGGAAACACCAGCGACCAGTCGGCATCGGCGTGCACCGCTGCCATGAAGGCATCGGTGACCAGCACAGAACAGTTGAAATGCGTCAGCTCGCCGGCCTGGTGCTTGGCATCGATGAAGGCCTCGATATCGGGGTGATCGACGCGCAGGGTCGCCATCATCGCGCCGCGCCGTGCGCCGGTGGAGAGGATGGTCGCGCACATGCTGTCCCAGATGCGCATGAACGACACCGGCCCCGAGGCGATGGTGCCGGCATGGCGTGCCGCCGTCCCGGCCGGGCGCAGCGTGGAGAAGTCGTAGCCAACCCCGCCGCCCTGCTGCATGGTCAGCGCGCCTTCCTTGAGCGCCTCGAAGATGCCGTCCATGGAATCCTCGATCCGCCCCATCACGAAGCAGTTGAACAGCGTCACCTGTCGATCGGTGCCGGCACCCGCCAGGATGCGGCCACCGGGCAGGAAGCGAAAATCGGCCAACAGGTCGCGAAAGCGCCGCGCCCAGACCGCCGGCTCAGCCTCGACCTTGGCGATGGCCGCGGCCACCCGGTGCCAGCTCGCCTCGATATCCGGCTCGGCACCGTATCGATAGCGGGTCGCCCAGATGTGGCGAGAGATAGGCGTGTCCAGAAACGGGGCAGCCATGGAGCACCTAGGCAGGCACCAGCCAGCGGGTGAACCAGTCCGCGGCCAGCTGCGCGGCCTGGAACAGCGTCCCCGGCTCTTCGAACAGGTGGGTCGCCCCCGGCACGATCGCCATCTCGCTGGTGGCCCGCATGCGTTCTCTTGCCCAGCTGTTGAGTTCGATCACCTGGGTGTCCGCCCCACCGACGATCAGCAGGGTCGGGGCTTTCACCTGTGGCAGCGCCTCGCCGGCGAGGTCCGGCCGCCCGCCTCGCGACACCACGGCCCGAACCGAGTCGGGCAGCCGGGCGGCGGCCTTGAGCGCCGCCGCCGCACCGGTGCTCGCGCCAAAGTAACCGCGCGGCAGATCGGCCAGCTCCGGCTGATCGGCCACCCAGCCGGAGGCCTGGACAAGCCGCTCGGCAAGCCGGTCGATGTCGAACCGGTTCTCGTAGACGCGGTCCTCCTCTTCGCTCAACAGATCGAACAGCAGGGTGCCCATGCCCACCTCGTGCAACTGGCGGGCGACGAACTGGTTTCTGGCGCTGTGGCGGCTACTGCCGCTGCCGTGGGCAAATACCACCAGTCCCCTCGGTTGTCGCGGCATCCCGAGAATGCCCTCGTGGAGGCCGCCTCCCAGTCGCATCTGCACGGCACGCTCCGCATCGGACATCATCTCACCCCTCCCGGTCGGCGGCCTGTTCAAGCATCCTGATCACTTCCTCGTCGGACACCTGCGGGAAGCTGTAGTAGTACGCCCCGACGGCCCCGAGGTAGTGGTCGGTGATCTCCAGCGCGACCAGCTCGTCGGCCTCGGTCTCCAGCGTGGCCGCGGTGGAGGACGGCACCACCGGGATGGCGACCACCACGTGCACCGGCTCGCGAGCGTCGGCGTCGCGTATCGCCGCCCGCATCGTCAGCCCCGTGGCGATCCCGTCGTCGACGATGATTGCGATCTTTCCGGCCACCGACGGCGCATCCGCCCTGCCATACAGCGCACGACGGCGGCGTGATTCGGCCCGCTCGCGCGCCTCGGCCTCGGCCAGCCACTGCGGGTCGACCGCCGCCTCTTCACGCGGATTGCAGACTCGCTGACCGTGCTCCGGCACCGCGCAGATGGCGTACTCGGGCTGCATCGGATGACCGATCTTGCGCGGGATCAGGATGTCCAGCGGCATCTCAAGACGCCGGGCGACCTCCTCACCCAACGGCACCCCCCCTCGTGGCAGCGCGTAGACCACGCCGGCCTGCCCGCGAAAGCTCTCTAGTGCCTCTGCCAGCTGACGACCGGCTTCGCGTCGGTTCGTGAATCGCATCGCGCCCTCCTGAGATGACCGTTCCCTGCACTGACTATAGCCATTCCTCGACAGGCTGC
The DNA here is from genome assembly GCF_001641825.1 of Guyparkeria sp. WRN-7. Classification (GTDB taxonomy): domain Bacteria; phylum Pseudomonadota; class Gammaproteobacteria; order Halothiobacillales; family Halothiobacillaceae; genus Guyparkeria. The sequence goes on from NZ_LRFH01000003.1 coordinate 57,082, forward strand.
GTGCCTGCCGGACAGGCCGTGTTTAACGCCCCCAAATCAATTGCTTGGAGGAACGAAAACCCTCCATCCACCTGCTACCTTGTGAGTACGTGCCTCCCCAGCGCGGGCGCGCATGCCGGCTTAGTCAGCCGGGCTACCTCGGATTCAGGACGGGTGACCGGGCGCGATTGATGCCTGGGTCGTCCCCGTCGGCCTTCATTCCAGCTAAGGAGGAGAAGCGCCATGAAACAGATCAGACTCGTTCGCAACCTGACCGCCTGTTCGCTTGCGGTGGCACTGCTCGGCTCGGCACCGATGATGGCCGTGGCCGATGACGACCAACCGCGTCGCGGCATGATGGGCCCGGGCATGATGGACGGTTATGGCCCTTACGGACCCGGGTACGGCATGCAGGGGGCGGGCCCCTGCGCCCCGGGCGGCGGATATGGCTCGGGAATGATGGGGCCGGGGATGATGCACGGTTACGGCCCCGGCATGATGCAGGGCTATGGACCGGGGTACGGCCAGGGCATGATGCAAGGCTACGGACCGATGCACGGATACGGCGGCGGGATGATGCAGGGCTACGGCCCCGGCATGATGGCGCCGGGCTACGGCATGGGCTCGAGCAATCTCGGCCGCCTGACCGAGAAACAGCGTGAACGCATGCGGGAGCTCCAGCAGGAGGAGAAGAAGGAGCACTGGGAGCGGATGCAGAAGATGCAGCAACACCAGCGAGAGCTCTACCGCATGCAGCTCGCCGACGAACCGAATTACGACGCGATCAAGGAGAAATCGCGCGAGCTTGGCAAGCTCCAGCAGGAGATGGCCGAAGAGCGCATCGAGATGCACCGGAAGATGCGCGACGTCCTCGAGAAGGACTGAACGGAACAACCATCCCAGCAAGCAAAAGGCCGCCCGAACGAACCGGGCGGCCTTCTTTTTTGCGACAGGCAAACCGATCAAGGCGCCCGATTGACGAGCACCGGCTTACCCCACAGGAATACGTGGCGACGGATCAGTCCTCGAGTCGCCGGCGACGCTCCTCAAACTCCTCGTGATCGATCTCACCCCGCGCATAGCGCTCGCGCAGGATATCGAGTGCCCGGTTCGATCGCCGCTCGCTGGTCGACTCACCCTCCGATCCCGGCCGCGGGCTGACCAGCCACTTGATCAACAGCGCGATCGCCGCGATCAGCAGGGCCCAGAAAAGAATCATCAGGATCCAGCCGCCGAAACCGAATCCCATACCCGTGTGCGGCATGACACCGTAACCCCAGTCGTACATGTGTCTGTCTCCTCGTTGTCAAAACCAAAAAACGGCAGGCACCTCACGGTGGCCTGCCGTCAGCCTAGACCCCTTGACCGGGTGACTGCTGTCTCGACGCGATTCGCGACGAACCGTCAGATCAGAAGCCGTAGCCGAGCAGCCCCAGCACGCCGAGTGTGATCAGGTAGATCGCGACGATGTAGTTCAACAGTTTCGGGAACACCAGGATCAGGATGCCGGCAAGCAGGGAGATCAACGGGGCGAGTTCGATGTGGAAGGTCATGAGTCACTCCTTGAGGTCGTGGCGAAATATCCGGTCCAGGCGGCCTTCACCGCCCGTGGCCCAATCCTGCGCCAGCGTCGCGGCGCTTGTCCAATCGTCAAAGGGCGCCCGACTCGCGCAGCACCTCGTCGAGACGCTCGGCCATGGCCCGATAGCCGGCGGCGTTCAGGTGCACGGCATCGGACTTGTAACCGGGGCGGCGCAGCAGGTCCGCGACCAGGTCGTCTACCAGCACCACGTGGTAGAAATCGGCCAGCTCCCGGTAGAGCGGCGCCGAGTTGGAGAACAGCGACTTCCTGGGCACTCCCACCAGGACCACCTGGACGCCGCGGCCACGTGCCAGCTCGATCATGCGGGCGATGTTGGCCTTGGCCCGTATCGGGTTCCGGTTCTGCAGCACGTCGTTGCCGCCGGTCAGGAGGATCATCAGGGCCGGCTCGTGACGATCGAGCACCGCGGGCAGACGCGTCACGGCCTCGGCCGTGGTCTCACCCGAAACGCCGGCATTGATCACGGCATGCCCTGTCAGGGCCTCGAGCTGTGCGGGATAGGCAGCGCCGTCCGGTGCACCCACGCCTTCGGTGAGGCTGTCACCGAAAGCCAGAATGCGATCCCCCGCCGAAAGCCGATCGAGCGGGGCCTCGCCACAACCTGCCAGCACCAGCAGGGCCGGAACGGCCAGCCACATCCACCAGCACCGGACCGACAATCTATCGATCATCGCCACACCTCGCCCGCTTCTCGACCCGGATGTCCCGACCGGCCGACTCGAAGTCGGCGGGCGGGACAGGCTTCGGCATCGGTATCGTCATGACTCCTCCCACCGTTCGTGGCATGTCGCTTGCCCGGCCCCCGGGCAACTTCCGCTGCTCCGCCCCACTATAGGCACTCTGCGCGGCCGTGACTCGTTCCGTCGTTTCGCATCGGATCGTATGGCAACCATAAGGGATCGCAATTCCTCCCGAGTGCGCCTGATGGTAGACTCCGCGGCACTCGACCTTTGCTGATACATCAATCGCCCTGCGGGAAGGCCCCCTCTCGATGATCGAACTCCGGACGTACGTCTTTATCGACTCGCTCCAGCCCCAGGTGGCGGAGTACATGGCGACGGCGTCCCAGGGCTTTCTGCCGGTGCCGGGTGATGCCTGCCTGTGGGTCGAGGTCTCGCCGGGCATGGCCGTTCACCGCCTGACCGACATCGCGCTGAAATCCTCCAGCGTGCGCCTCGCGCAGCAGGTGGTCGAGCGGGCCTTCGGCTCGATGGTCATCCACCATCGCGTGCAGAGCGACGTGGTCCAGGCCGGCGATACGATCCTCGACTACCTCGGCCGCCAGCAGACCGAGCGCCAGCCCTGCGAGATCGCCTGGCAGGAGATCATCCGCGGCATGACACCGGACCACACGGTCCTGATCAACCGTCAGAACCGCCGCGGCAACATGATCCTGCCGGACCAGAGCATGTTCATCCTCGAGGTCGAGCCGGCCGGTTACGTCGTCTACGCCGCCAACCAGGCGGAAAAGGCGGCCAACATCTCGCTGATCGACGTGCGCGCCGTGGGCAAGTACGGCCGCCTGACGATCGCCGGCACGGAAGGCAACGTCGACGAGGCCGCGCGCGCCGCGATCGCCGCGGTGAAGAACCCGGCCTTTACCTGATCCCATGCATCGCTGCGACCTGCTGGAACAACTGGCCCGCTACCAGACCCGCTATCTCGACGAAGCGGCATTCGTCGAGCGGGCCCGCCAGTTCGTCGCCACGCATCCGGACACCTTCTACCGGCACCATCTGCCGGCGCACGTCTCGGCTTCCACCTGGGTGGTCAACCCGTCGCGCACCGCCGTGCTGCTGATGCACCATCGCAAGCTCGACCGCTGGCTGCAGCCGGGCGGGCACGCCGACGGCGACACCGACATGCGCATGGTCGCGCTCAAGGAATGCGCCGAGGAGACCGGCGTCTCGCCCGAGCACATCCGGCTAGTCGGTGACGGCATCTTCGACGTCGACATCCATGCGACGCAGGAGCCGCACCCGGATTCCCAAGAACATCACCACATTGATATCCGCTACCTGGTGGAGATCGACGACCGCGTTCCCGTCCCGGGCAACGAGGAGTCCTTCGAACTGCGCTGGGTGGAGATTCCCATGGTCGCCCGCCTGAGCAACAGCCGCTCGACCCTGCGCATGCTCGACAAGACGCGCAAGATGCGCTGATCGCAGCGCCACCCCTGCCCGGACCGGCACCCGCCTCCCTCGAAAACCGATCACCGCCCGACGAACCGCTGCCTGCGTGCAGGCCGAGCCGACGTTGACGTCGTCACCGGCCCGCGGGACACTCGCCGACTGGTTCACTTGCGCAGGGAAATCAGGGAATGATCAGGTACTTCGGCTTCGGATCGAATCTGGACATGACTTCGCTCCGGGCCAAGGGCGTCGAACCGATTTCCTCGCAACGCGCGACACTGCCTGGCTGGTACCTGCGGTTCAACGTCCGACACTTCTTCCGGCACGAGGGCGGCGTAGGCAATATCGAGCAGACGGGTAACCTGCACGACCGCGTGCTGGGGGTGATTCACGAATGCCCGGACGACAGCCTGCCGGCACTCGACCGGGCCGAAGCGCGCGGCGTCGGCTACGACCGCATCATGGTCGATGTGGAGACCGACGAGGGCATCGTGCCTGCCTTCGCCTACGTCGGTCGCCCCGACTTCATCGACGACAGCTGCCTGCCGAGCCGCCGCTATCTCAACATCCTGCTGCGCGGCGCCCGACTGGCGGAGCTGGACCCGGCCTACATCGAGCAGCTCGAACGTCAGCCGACCCTGCCCGTCACCGAGGCGCCGCCATTCGAACACCCTCCCGGCCCCCATTCGCGTTTCGACGCCGAGTCGCTGCGCGCCCATCCCGACTACACCGCACTCTACGGTGCCGTCTTCGACATGAGGGCCGCCCGCCCGAGCCATGAGTTTCTCAAGGGCCTGTTCGGCGGGCGCGACATGACCCTGTTCCACCTGCAGCGCATGGACTCGAGCGACGGCAGCGAGACGCTCGACGACATCCGCGACGATCGGCTCGACGACGCCCAACGACGCTACCTGAACACCTACCTGCAGGAATATAAACGGGAATACCGATATATCGGCCGCTTCGAGTACTATTGAGCGTTGGCGACCGTTTCCAAGGAGGACCCCAGATGACCGCGCTTCCCGACGCCCTTTCGCACGGCCCCATCCAGGAAATCTTTCCGGACGTGTTCTTCGTCTCCGGTGCGATGGAGACCTGTCTGCTGGACATGGACTGGAAATTCAGCCGCAACATGACCGTCGTCCGTGACGGCGACCGGCTGGTGGTGATCAACAGCGTGCGACTCGACGACGAGGGACTCGCCGCACTGGACCAGCTGGGACGGGTGACCGACGTGGTCCGTCTGGGCTCCCTGCATGGCCGTGACGACCCGTTCTACGTCCGGCACTACGGCGCCCGCTACTGGATGATGCCCGGCATGGAGCACGAGACCGGTCTGCAGGCCGACGAGACACTCTCGCCCGGCGGACCACTGCCGCTGGCCGACGCCGAGCTGTTCACCTTCGAGACCACCGCGATCCCCGAAGGCATCCTCCACATCGACCGGGCCGGCGGCATTCTGGTTGCCTGCGACGCCCTGCAGAACTGGGAGGCTCCGGACGAATTCTTCTCCGACGATTCCCGCGCGATGATGCAGGAAATGGGGTTCTTCACCCCGGCCAATGTCGGCCCGCTGTGGATGCAGAAGGCCGAGCCGCAGGCCGGAGACTTCCACCGACTGATGGAGCGGGATTTCCGTCACGCCCTCTGCGGCCACGGCTCGCCGCTCTGCGATACCGCCCGCGACGACTTCTCCGCCACCGTCGAAAGGCTGTTCGCCGACTCCGAAAACACCTCGGCGAACAACGGATGAACCCTGTCGACGTGTTTCACAGCCGTCGACAACAGCCCGTCCTTCGCACGCCGGCCTGGAGCACCGCGGTGCGCGACCGCGCGTTCGCTCAGCCGGCAGCCCCATAGGCATCCGACATGCACGGCAACGAACCGGACCTGCCAGGCTACGAGATCGGCCCCGTCCTTCGGCGGGGCCGCGAGCGGATCGTCTATCAGGCCCGCCAATCGGAGTGGGGTCACCCCGTCGTCGTCGAGACACTCGCGACCCCGTTCCCCTCTCGCCGACAGGTTGCCGACATACGGCGCGACGGCCACCTGTCACGCCGACTGGCCGATGTTGCCGGCGTACTGAAGGTTCATGCGGTCCTCGCGCAGGGAAGCGGCAATGTCGCCCTGATCACCGAACCGGTCGTCCACACCGCCGCCGACCGGCTGGCCGGCCGCGACGGACGCGGGCTCCCCCTCACCGAGGCGCTCTCGATCGGAAAACGGCTTGCCGAGATCCTCGACACGCTCCATGCCAGGCGCATCGTTCACAAGTCGGTCACCCCGGAGAACGTGCGCCTGGACCCCGTCGACGACTCGTTGCGCCTCGCCGGCTTCGGCATCGCCTCCGAACTCGAGCGCGAACGACAGGCAGGGCTGGAACGTGGGCTGGAGGCCCAGCTTCCCTACCTCTCTCCCGAGCAGACCGGGCGGATGAACCGCGAACTCGACTACCGGAGCGATTACTACTCGCTGGGCGTGACGCTGTTCGAACTGCTCACTGGCAAGCTGCCGTTCCAGGCCGACAGCGCCCTGGAATGGGTTCACCAGCACATCAGCCGCAAACCACTGCCCCCGGAATCGCTCGCTCCGGACATCCCCGCCGCCGTGTCGGCCATCGTCCTCAAGCTGCTGGCCAAGAACCCGGACGAGCGCTACCAGAGCGGCCATGGGCTCGGCCAAGACCTGCAACACTGCATCGAGGCGATCGACGCCGGCGACACGCTGCAGAATTTCGTGGCCGGCGCGGACGACCAGACTCTCCGATTCACCTTCCCTCAGGCGCTGTACGGACGCGAACGAGAGCTCGATGTGCTGGGAGAACTCTTCGAGTCCGCCGCCGACGGCGGAAACGAGCTTTGCCTGGTGCACGGCTTTTCCGGCGTCGGCAAGTCCGCACTGGTAAACGAAATCGATCGCCCCCTCGTGCGCCAGCGCGGTTTTTTCGCCCAGGGAAAGTTCGATCAGTTCCACACCGCCAGCTACGGGGCCCTTGTCGATACGCTTCGCAGCCTCGTGCGGCAGCTGCTGGCCGAGTCGGAAACCCGACTGGGCGAATGGCGCGAGCGCCTCAACCACGCCCTGGCCCCGAACGCGAGCCTGGTTACCGAGCTGGTTCCGGAACTCGAGCTGATCATCGGGCCGCAACCGGCTGTGGCCGATCTGCCGCCAGCAGAGGCACGTAATCGCCGGCAGATCGTGCTGGTCAACTTCATTCGCGAGTTCGCCTCGGCAGACCACCCCCTGGTGCTATTCCTCGACGACCTGCAGTGGAGCGACGGTCCCACCCGGGATCTGATTGCGCAACTCGCCCTCTCGCGCGACCTCAACCACATCCTCCTGATCGGTGCGTATCGCAGTAACGAGGTCGGCCCCGGCCATCCGTTGCGACTGATGCTGGACCGGATACGCGCCTCCCGGTCCGTGCGTGACCTGCCGGTCCGCCCCCTGACTCGCGAGCCCGTCCATCGCCTGGTGGCCGACACCCTGAGCGCCGACGACGACCGGGTTCGTCCGCTAAGCGACCTGATCTACAGCAAGGCCCAGGGCAACCCGTTCTTCACCAACGAGTTGCTGCAGACGCTTCACGAAGAAGGGATCATTCATCCCGCCCCGAACGGAGAGAGCTGGCACTGGGATCTCGATGCCGCCATCTGGTCCGGCTTCAGCGACGACATCGTCGCTTTCATGGTCACGACGCTGGGAAAGCTGCCCGGGGAGACCCGACATGCACTCCAGCTGGCCGCATGCATCGGCAGTACGTTTGATCTCCAGACGCTGGCAATCATCTCCGAACGCACGCCCGACGAGGTGGCCAATGCCCTGATGCCCGCGTTGCGACAGCACATGGTCGTTCCGCTGCACTCGGAGTACCGGCTCGTGGGCCGCACCGGCGGCTCGACGGAAGGCACCCCGGCAAACTCCGACTGGAATCCCGCCTATCGGTTCGTGCACGACCGCGTCCAGCAGGCGGCCTACGCCCTTTCCGATACCCGCCATATGGAAGGGGTACACCTCTCGATCGGTCGGTTGATGCGGCATCACGCCGGTGAGAATCCCGACGGTGACCGCCTGATGGAGATCGTCCGCCACCTGAACGCCGGGCAGGCACTGATCACCGTTCCGGACGAGCAACTTTCCCTGGCGCGATTGAATCTTCGCGCCGGGCGGCGCGCCCACCGGGTGGCGGCTTACGAAACAGCGCTGGAACTGCTCGAGACGGGCTGGCAGCTGTTGCCGGCACAGGCCTGGTCCACACATACCGACCTGGCCATCGACCTGGGCCGTGAAATCCAGCAATGCGCCTACCTCACCGGCCGCCAGGACGACGCCGAGAAATGGACGGACACACTACTGCGAGCAGCGAGAAACGATCTCGAGCGGGTCGAGTTCCTGTCCACCCGTACGCGGCAATACGCGACGCTCGGACGCATGGACGACTCCATCCAAACAGCCGTCGAGGGACTGTCGCTGCTCGGCATGCCGGTAGACGGCGACCCAAGCGATGCCATGGTTGCCGACGAGCGCGACCGGATCATCACCAATCGCGCCGGGCGTGACCCGGTCGAACTGGTCGAGGCACCTGCGGTGGCGGATCGCTCCGTGCTGCTCGCCATGCGCCTGCTGATGGAAATCTTTCCGGCAGCGTTCCTCTCGGGCAGCGGCAACCTGTTCCCGTTCCTGGTCCTCCGGGCGGTGAACCTCTCGTTGCGTCACGGCAACTGTCCCGAATCGGCGTTTGCCTACGCCGCCTACGGCATGCTGCTCTGCGGGCAACTTGACGAACCCGCCGTCGGTCACGAATACGGCCGGATCGGTCTGGCCATCAACGAACGGTTCGACGACATCGCCCTGCGCGCGCGGGTGATCTACGTCTACGCGATGTTCGTCCATCACTGGAACGAGCACTGGTCAACGCTAACCCCCTGGTTCCAGCGTGGCATCGAGGCCGGCTACCAGTCGGGGGATCTGCTCTACCTGGCCTATAGCGCTCAGGACTGCGTGATCTGGGACCCGACCCTCGACCTGCCGGAGGCCACGCGCCGACACGAGGAGAACCTCGAGATCGTTCGCGAATGCGATTACCGCGACTCGCTCGACTCCGCGACACTGTTCCTGCAGATGCAGTACGCCCTGCAGGGCGACACCGTCGACACCTGCGCGCTGAGCGACGAGCGGTTCGACGAGAGTGCCTGCCTGGCCGGCATGCACGACCGCCAGTTCATGACCGGAGTGGCCAACTACCACATCTACAAGGCCGAGATATGCTTCCTCCACGGGCAGGCCGAACGCGCGCTCGAGCACCTGGAGGATCAGTCCCGGCTGATTCGTTCGGCAATGTCGCTACCCCAACTGGTGCGCTTCTACCTGATCGACTTCCTGGCCAACATCAGCGTCTTCCCCGAGAGGGCCTTGCGGCCGAACGACGCCGTTCATCAACGGGTGCACCGTGATCATGAGCGGATTCGCCGATGGGCGGACAACTGCCCGGAGAACTTCCGTCACCTGCAATACCTGATGGAAGCCGAGCTGTCCGTCGTCGCCGACCGACAGCCGGATGCGGTGATGGAGGGCTTCGACAAGGCCATCGCCACTGCCGGAGAAAACGGCTTTCGCCGCGACGAGGCGATGGCCTGCGAGCGGGCTGGCGCGTATCTGACCCGCCGGGGCCGTGACCGGGCCGCCGAGGGCTACCTCCGCGCCGCGCACCGCCTCTATGCACGCTGGGGTGCGAAGCGAAAGACCGCACAACTGGAGACGACCTATCCCGTACTGCGGGAAATCACCACAACTGTCAGCCGTGGCGGCCTGGACCACTTTGACCTTGATCTCGCCTCGATCATGAAGGCTTCACGAGCGATTTCCGGCGAAATACACACGGAAAGCCTGCTCCGGACCACCATGGACATCCTGCTGGAGAACGCCGCTGGGCAGTGGGCCTGCCTGGTTCGACACGAAGACGGCCAGCCATACGTGGAGACCGTGGGCGGAGACCTTCCCGAGCCGACCGACGACCTCCCTCACCACGCTTGCACGGTCGATGCCACCGGACGCACCGTGCCCCTGCCGCTCACCCTTCTCAGCCACGTGCTGGCCAGCGGCGAGACCGTGGTACTGGATGATGCCGGGGCCGCAGGTCCCTATACGGAAGATCCGTGCATCCGGGCCCGGCGTCCCCTGTCGGTGCTGTGCGTGCCGATACGTCGCGAGCGCCAGTTCGGCGCACTCTACATGGAGAACAACCTCACGACCGGCGCATTCACCCGGGACCGTGCCGAGGTGGTCCGCCTGCTGGCCGCCCAGGCGGCGGTTGCCCTGGAGAACGCGCGGCTCTACGAACAGATCCAGGAGTACTCGCACACGCTGGAGGCCCGGGTTGCCGAACGGACCGAGCGGCTCGAACAGCTCAACAGCAAGCTGCAGAACCTCGCCGAACATGACGAACTCACGGGCCTGGCAAACCGCCGACGCGGCAGCGAATACCTGCGGGAAACCTGGAACGCGCTGCGAAGAGAGCGGAGTCCGCTTTCCGTCATCCTGTTCGATGTCGACCACTTCAAGCTCTATAACGACAACTACGGCCATCCGATGGGCGATCGGTGTCTCAAGGTCATTGCCGAAACGGTCCAGTCCACCCTCAAGCGCCCCGCCGATCTGGCGATCCGCTACGGCGGCGAGGAGTTCATGCTGGTCCTTCCCCGGACCGATGCCCGAGGTGCCGCGACCGTTGCCGAACATCTCCGTCGGGCCGTCGAGGAAAGGAAGTTGCCGCACGCGCACTCCCCCACGGAGACCATGGTCACCATCAGTGTGGGCGTCACCACCTGCATTCCCACGGAAGAAGATGGCGAGAACCGGCTGATCGACACGGCCGATGTCGCCCTCTATCAGGCCAAACGCAACGGACGGAACCGGGTGGCAGCCGGCCCGGCATTGCGTGACGATCTGCACGCCCCGTCCTGATTCGGTTTTCCCTACCCGCCACCCGAGACACCCGCCAGGAGATTCACATGACGACCCCGCCGCACATCATTGGGCTCCGCTCGCCGGCGGCCCTTTGCATCCTGGTAATGACGGCTGTCCTCGGTTCGCCCCAGGCACACGCGACAACCACCGAAGGCGTGGTCTACACGCTCGGCTCCGAATCGACCCTGCGCAACCTCTACCCGGACGCTTCCTGGCTGCCTTCGGCCTATGCCGACAGCTACACGAACCTGGCCGAAACAATCGAGCACTACACCGAGCAATCGCTGCGCCGGGACGGGGTGGAGGCTCCGCGGGTCGACGTCCGATTCATCGAGGAAAACGAGACACGAAACGTCGAGGTGACGATCCACCCCGACAACGAGATCACTCGCCGCTACGCCGACATCCATCCGGCCTTTTTCGACTCGGACCATGCCGGTCAGGCACGGGCGGGAGTCTCGGCCTGCAAGGCCACGAAAGGCTGCTGGGATCCGAAGCCTCGCGCCGACCAGCCTTGGGCGATGTTCCTGCCGCTCGGCCTTCCGCTCGCGACCCAGCAGACTGTTCTCTTTCTCGACTACCCACCCATTCCCGCGCTGACCGGCCGTGATTACCTGAACAACTACACCATGTGTCGTTGGGGGCGCCTCATGGGCGCGGCAGGCGCGGCTACGCCCACGGCATTCGAAACCATCGTCGACGCCCGCCCGATCGCCGCACCGGGCAGCGGCGAGTCCCAGTATCTCCCCGACCCGATCACGCATTTCAACACCGATACGGCCGCCGGTGGCGACTATCTCGCGCCGATGCTGCAGCTCCTGACGGAGAGCGACGGGACCTCCCGCCCGATCGCGGTGTTCGGCTCCGATGCCCGCGATGCCTGGGCCAACATGGTGGGGCGCAAGTCGGTGGACGTGCTCGATGCCGGCACCACACACCTGGCAAAGAGCGCCCCGGCCACGCCCTGGATTGCCACCAACCATCCCGACGTCACTTCATACAACTGCTGCCCCGGCGATCCGGCCTCTCGCTGCGGCAACAGCCACAACCTGATCGGCGACGAGAAGAAGGACTTCGTCGCCGCCTGCTGGCTGATCACCATGAGCGAGACGCCGGGACAGTCACCGGAAACCGTCCGGCAGCAATGCGAAAAGCGCTGGATGAGCGCCCCGAACGCTCAGGCGCAGCAGGCGCTGTGCGTGCAGGCGAAACTCGACAACAACAACCCGGCTGCCACCTGCAGCTCCTACACCGAGGCCTGGAAGTACTGCGCGGCACACGGGGCCAATGCCTGCGCCAGCCACGACTGCCAGTACGACGCCGACAAGGTTTCGGGGCCCGTAGCCGTACCGTCGGAAAGGCCGGCGGGCTGGGGCCGGACCTGCAACTCGTATCGGTAAGTTGGCGAGCAAGCGCCCGACGTCAGTCAGCTGCCTTGCGGAAACGATTTGTCGTAAGGCGGCGTGAAGCGCGGCGTGGTCGTTCGCGGCTGAGCGGCCTGAAACACCGTCTCGAAGGTTGGAGCGACCGCCATGCGGTCACCCAGCCCCCATTGCGGGCGAGGCACGCCGAACCAGTCCAGGAGGGTGGCAGCAAAGGAGGTCGAATCGAACGGCACCTCGCCATCCGCCCGAACGACCGTCCCCTCGCGAATCCAGGGCGAGACCATGATCGCTGGCACGCGTGGCCCCATCAGGTCGTAGGCGAAACCATCATGGCAATCATTCGGCCAGGGTTTGCGCGCGTAGGGAGGAGCGACGTGGTCATACACCCCGCCATTCTTGTCGAAGGTGACCACCAACAGGGTGTGCTCCCAACCGGGCCCGTTACTGATCGCCTCGTAGATCTCGTTCAGGGCGCGCTCGCCGGGAATCGGATCCGTCCCCGGGTGATATGAGGTGGTGTCCGACGGGGCGTACCAGATCGGCTCGAGGTAGCTGAACGACGGCAGCTTGCCGTCCTTCGCATCCTGCTTGAACTGGTCGAGGCCGGCGATGAATCGCGACGGATCGGCATCGACCGTCGGAATCTGCCCCTGCAGATACAGCTGGTAGGTAAAGACGTGCTTTTTCCAGAGCACCGCATCGTAGATCTTCCAGTCCGTGATGCCCTGGCTCCACAGCACCTTCCAGATCGACTGACGGTGGCGCGACTTGGGCCAGTATTCGTAGGCGTTCCCGCCCTCCCAGGTACCCAGCCGGTCAAATGCCGAACCGGTGACCGAGAAGCCGCGATTGACGTCGGTGCCACCGGGAATGGAGGAAAACCATCGATCCGAGACGGCGAACTCGCCGGCGAGGCCATTGAGCACCGGCAATTGTGCCGGGCTGAACGTTTCCATGACCTGGTCGTTGGCGTTATTGAGAACGAAGCCCCCCATGTCCGGGGTGGCACGTTCCCAGTAGTCCGCCGGGTTGGCGAACATCTGCTGCAGAACGTCGGTGGTGTCGTGAAACGGGTCCTGGTCGAGCGCCTTGAGGTCCCACTTGTCACTCAGCTGACCGTCCTTGAACTGGCTGACGTGGACCTTGCGACCCTCATGCCAGTTGTAGTCATCCGTGCTTGCCCCCTCGAAATCCCCGGCTGGCCCGATGACATGGTTCGGTTCGCCCTTCTGGTACAACCAGCCGCAGACGTTGTCGAACGAGCGACTCTCGAGCATGTAATAGACGACATGCCGGATCTTCGAGCGCATGAAGTCGAGGGTGCCGGGTGTCCCGGCACGAAGGGAATCGACAGGCCGCCGCGACTGGAACCCGATCAGGCGCGCATCCGGGCCGATACCCTCGGGCAGCGAGCCTTCGCGGACCGGCCCGATGAGCACCTCGGGACGCTGGGGATCGAAGCCCCACAGACGAAAGCGCCCGTCCTCGGGACGCCAGTCGAGCACATGGTCGCCGAGCGCGACCAGTTCGTGGCTGGCATCGATCTCGTCCCACCGCCCCGACTGCACCGTAGGCAGCGAAAGCGGCACCTCCTGCTGGGGGTCGAAACTCCATAGCCGGAAGCGACTGCCGTCGGGAAGGCGTTCGAGAACGTAATTGCCCAGCGGAATCAGTGCATAACCCCGCCTGATCAGCGGGAAGCCACCCTGCCGGGTGTAGGGTTCCGGCATCGGATCGGCATTTCCCGGGTCGTCCGGCTTCGGATCGAAGTTCCACAGCTCGAAGGTGCCGCGGCCCCTGGCCGGGATCAGGCTGAAGACGAAGCTCGACACGGGCAGCAGGTCGAGATGCCTGTCCTCGTCCGGATCGTCGCTGTAGTAGTCACGATGTCCCCAGAATTTCGTCTTCTTCCAGAAACCGCTCTGTACCAAGGTGCCATTGAGTGGGTCGGCGGCATGCGGATCGAACGCCCGTAACGCGAACCGGTACCCCGGCGTCCCATCGTTATCGCACAACGGGCTCCACTGCAGCAGGTAGCCACCCGTCTGAGCCATGCCATACGAATGATCGAAGCTCCCCTGCCCCCCTGTTTCCATCGGGACAAAGACCTCCGCTGCCTGCGGGTCCACCCGGTACAACCGATACGAATCATCCTGCCGCTGCCGGCAGATCAGAAAATCGTTGCGGCTCGACGCCAAGGGTGCCACGGACATGAAAACTCTCTCCCTGTGTTGATTCGAGGACACCGACCCCCGCGTCGTCCCTTTTGTTGAGCCAACCGATCGGCGGATCGGCGCCCATGGGGCATTCTCGGCGGACCGACATATGGAGCACAAGCACCACCGCCTCGTCGGGGAAACTTCCCGACCGATCGACCGGACACAAAAAAGCCCGGATCCGCTGGATCCGGGCTTTCTCGTCACGGGGCCGCTCCAAGCGGCCCACAAGGCCGTCAGCTTGCCTTGGCCAGGTCGCGGGCACGGTCGACCGCATCGTCGAACACCGTGGTCTCGTAGAGCGTTTCCATATCACCCGGCACTGCCATACGCCCGTTGGTCGAGCCCTTGCGGGGACGCCTCGAGGGGCGCTGCACGAGGTACATGCCGTCGGCGGCCTGTTCAACCAGGATGTTGCCGTTGCGGTAGAAACCGCGTTCCGCGTCCATCTTCTCTGCCATGAGCATCACACCTTTGTCGTGATTACGAGCCGTGCCGCGAGACGGCGGTCGGCTCAGGTGAGTGGCGATCCCCGCCGAATCCGCCGGGGCATTCCACCGGTCCACCTTAGGTCAGATGTCATTGCGCTGTCATGGAAAAAATTCGAAGCAAGCCGGCGCAAGCAAAAACCGGGACTTGCCGATCCATGTGCTCGCGGGAATCGGGGCCGAACGGCTGCGTCGTCATTTCGACATGTTCGAAAAACGCCCACGATTACCCAGCTCAGAGCGCCTTGCGGGCGCGTTGGAACCCGGTCACTCCCGCCAGTACGATCGCCCCGGCGACCAGCCCGACCGCCCCGTTGATCAGCATGGGCACCAGCCACTGACTCACCGCACCCAGCCCGTGCGTGACCGCCTCGACCAGATGATGCAGGAACGGCAGGCCATGGACGAGGATGCCGCCGCCGACCAGAAACATCGCCACCATGCCGACGATCGACAACCCGCGCATGAATCTCGGCGCGGCGGCGAGAATGCCGCGCCCCAGCGCCTGCCTGAATCGCCCCCAGGCATCCGCGCCGGCGCCCTTCAGCAGGGCGAGCCCCCAATCATCGAACCGCACGATCCCGGCCACCAGCCCGTAGACACCGACCGTGGCCACCAGGGCGACCAGCGACACCACCACCGTCTGCGTCCAGATGCCCGCGTCACTCGCCGCACCCAACGCGATCACGATGATCTCCGCCGAGAGGATGAAGTCGGTACGGATCGCACCCCGAATCTGGTCACGCTCCGCCTGCTTCATCGCCTTGCCGCCTTGACCGGCAGCCTCTCGCAGTTCCTTCTCGTGCGCCTCGTCCTCCTCGGCACTGTGCAGCCATTTGTGCGCGATCTTCTCCGCACCCTCGAAGCACAGGAACAGCCCGCCAAGCATCAGCAACGGCGTGATCAGCCACGGGAGGAAGGCGCTGATCAGGAGCGCGGCCGGGACGATGATCAGCTTGTTGAGAAACGAGCCCTTCGCGACGGCCCAGACCACCGGCAGTTCGCGCTTCGCTCCCACGCCCGTGACCTGCTGGGCGTTGAGCGCCAGGTCGTCACCCAGCACCCCGGCGGTGTTCTTCGCGGCAACCTTGGAATAGACGCTGACATCGTCGAGCAGCGTGGCAATGTCGTCGAGCAGGGCGAGCAGACCGGCTGAGGCCATGGGGTGAATCCTTCCGTTGGCGGATCAGTGAATGACCATCCAGTCTGGCATACCGCATCAACACCCCCTCACGGGTCGGCTCGGATCGCCTACCGCGGCCACGCACCACATTCCGTGACCCCGACCGCGCCGCCACTGAAACCGTTGCCGTGGGACAAGCCGTTCAGCAGGGCGAGGCCGCGGCGATCACCGCGGAAAACGGAGCATGGGACTGCGTCAGGACTTCGAGGGAAACGATGACGGAACTGCAGCCGTGCCGATGGGCCGACGACGGCATGGCGCCGCGCGCGCGTGGGCAACGGCCGGAATCAGTCCGGCACGACCAGGCCGGCTGCGTGCAGCCCTCCCAGAAGCGCGCGAACGTCCGCGTCGATGCGCTCGGCCGGCACATCGTTGAAGTGCCCGGCAAGCAACTCGACTATCTCGCGTGCCGTCATCGGTTCCGAGCGCAGCAGCCCCCAGATCAGCTGGCCGGTCGCGTTGAGCCGATGGATGGCTCCGCTGGGCTGAAGGATCAGGAAGCGTTCGTCCTCGAGGGTGTACTCGCGCACATGGGTAGTGGCTCGCCAGGGCTCGTCGATGGCCACTGGGGCGTGACGGGTCTCGGCCGCCGGCTCCGCAAGTGTCTCGTCGGCGCACTCGCCCGGGCCGTCGATGACACCGGGAAGCAGATCGCCCAGGCAGCGGGCCGCCTGGAGTGGCTCCGAGTAGCGAAGCAGGCGGCAGGGCAACGACTGCATCAATGGCAGAAAGCGGGTCATCAGCGCCTCGCTGGACAGGTCGTGGGCGAAATGCTGTCGCAGCAGGCGGGTCAGCCCCTCGCTCGGGGCCAACGGAATCAGCTCCGGCGTTTCCAGGCGTTCGTCGCGCTCCAGCAGGACCACTGCACCCAGCGGCAGGCTTTCGTCATGACGCGCCAGCTGCCCGGCCGGAAGCGCCAGGAAACGATAGCGCTGATCCTCCGGCCCGGCATGCGCCGCGGTATAGGTGTGCAGGGCCACGTCAACGGACGCTGGCAGCGGCAGGCGCAATCGGGGCGCTATTCCGAGCGCCATCCCCTGCCCTTCGCGATCCAGCACCAACACGTCATCGCCGAATATCCGCTGACCGGCACCGGCCAGGGCCGCGGTCAGCGTGCTCTTGCCCGAGCGGTGACATTCCGGGAAGAGCACCAGCCGACCGTTCACCTCGACAGTGGCACAGTGAAGCCCGACCCACTCCGGGTGCTGGTCCAGGAACTGCTCGATCAGGTCGACAATCACGTTACCGGCGACTTCGACCGGTGATTCCAGCGCCACGCCCTCGGGGAACGCGTCCGAAACCAGCCGATACGCGCCGACCTCGCCATCGACCCGGATGGGTGGCGCCGGGCCGCCGGCACTCACCGCACGAAGCGGCCACCCCGGCAACGCGGCCTCGAGCACCTTCGGAAACACCCGGCACCCGGTCACGCGAAGCGCCGAACCGATGCCCGGCAGCATCAGATCCTGTGCGCCGGCCACCATCACCAGCGGCTGGGATGCAGAAGGATATTGAAGTGCATGCCGTCGTCGTGGTGATCGTGGTAATGCCGCCGGTGATCATCCCGATAGTAGCGACGCTCACGGTAGTGATGCTCGTGGTGCCTGCCACTGGGCCGGCTATAGCTCGGACGGGAATAGCTGGGATGACTGCCGCCGTGGTGCGGATGCGCCTGGGCGACGTTGACCACCGTCGGTGCGACATAGGCCCCGGCAATGCCCGCGCCCAGTGTCACGAGCAGGCGCCGCCGACGGTCGATCTGCCGGCGGTCGATCTGTTTGGAGTCATGATTGCTCATAAGCACTCCCCCCTTCCGGTTCGAGGTGATCCGGGCCCACGCGTTCAGGGCCGATTCACTCCTCGGACAGGGGAAGCCCCGGAAAGTGCCGGGAGGGTTGCTGCCTTCGACAACCAGGCGGCGACGGGCAATTCATCGGCACCGGCCTCCCGGTTCCCCCGATGTGTGAGCAGCCGAACCCCGAGTCAGTCGTAATGCACCGCCAGCCACACGGTGTCCTCGTCCGGGTCGGTCCAGGCCACCCGGTGGCGACGATGGGCCGCAATCGTCAGGTGATCCCCCGGGCCCAGCCTCACCTCGTCACCCCCGTCGAAGGCCACCACGGCGCAGCCTTTGAGCACCACCACCCACTCGTGCCGTGGCTGGTCGTACCAGCCGGATGCGGGCGAAGCATGCCCCCGTGAAACGATCCGCTCGACCGTCACGTGGTCCGCCTCGACCAGGGCCTCGAACCATTCCTCTGCGGCTGGCGCGGGCAGATTCTCGAACAGATTGGCGTTCATGCTCTTCTCCTGTGCTCTTTTCCGGCCAAGGATGACCATCCTGCCTCACGCGGTCACCGGGATTAGATAGCGCACTCACTCCCACTTCCTGCCGGAAAAACCGGGGCACTGCCTGAAATGCCACAAAAACCGAAGGGTCATTTCACCCCTCTGAAGCCACCCGAGAGTGCGCCCACAATAACCACTAAAATCGCGCGGTTTTGTGGAATAAAAAATAGTGATAAATGGCCCAAAAAACCATTTTAGGACCAACCATAATCGCCAAACTGGACACAACCAGAATGGCCTAATGGCGGTCGTTACGGCGGAACCGGCGCAAACAAACCCTGCTGATCAGTCACTTGAGATGCGACGCACGCACGGCACGATTTTTCCCGACACGTCACCCCGGCGTTTCTGGAAAAACAATCGGGGGTTGTACCGGACACCGGCAAATATGCTAAGAAGAAACGAAACAAATCATCCGAACATCACTGAATATTAAGTAGATAACCTTTTTCTAATTAACCAGACAACGGCTTCCGATTCCGTCCACCCGCATTCCGAGAGCTTTACAAGCCAAGGAGGGCCACAATGATGTGGAAAAGACTGCTACTGGCGCTGACCACCCTGTTTACGGCGGTGGGAGCCGCCGCGCAGGAAGGAGCGAGCGCCTTCAACATGACCCGAGGGGTCACCGAGATCAGCCGCGACGCCTTCGACATGCACATGCTGCTGCTCTGGATATGCGTCGCCATCGGCGTCGTCGTCTTCGGCATCATGACCTGGTCGCTGATCCGGCATCGCAAGTCCCGCGGCGCCAAGGCAGCCAAGTTCTCGGAAAACACCGCTGTCGAGATCATCTGGACCGTTATCCCGGTCCTGATTCTCGTCGGGGTGGCCGTTCCCGCCACAGCAGTCCTACTGAAGACCAACGCGGCAGCACCCGAGCCCGACGTCGTGGTCGATGTCCACGGTTCCCAGTGGAAATGGGAATACGTCTATCCCGAAGAAAACATTTCCTTCGTGAGCAACCTGGCCTCGGCCAGCCGCGATGCCAGCCAGCTCAACGCCGAGGACAACCCGGCGGACAACCCCAACTACCTGCTGGACGTCGACAATCCCCTCGTCGTGCCGACAGGCAAGGACGTTCGCCTGCGCATTACCAGTGACGACGTGATCCACTCCTGGTGGGTCAAGGAGCTGGGCTTCAAGCGGGACGCCGTTCCCGGCCAGTTCAACAACGCCGACATCCGTATCGACGAACCGGGGACCTACCGCGGTCAATGCGCCGAGCTCTGCGGGTCGGGGCATGCCTACATGCCCGTCGTCGTGGAAGCGGTAACGCCCGAGGCCTACGAAGAGTGGGTAGCCCAGAAACAGCAGGCCGCGGCAAAGGCAGCGGAGCAGGCTTCGGCTCCCTACAACTTCGAGGTGGCCATGAAGCAGGGCAAGAATGTCTACGAATCGGCCTGCGCCTCCTGCCACCAGACGAACGGCAAGGGCATCGAGGGCACCTTCCCCGCCCTGGAAGGCGGCAAGATCACCACCGGTCCGGTGGAAGGCCACATGAAAATCGTGATCCACGGTAGTGAGAAGAACCCGGTCATGCAGGCCTACGGCGACAAGCTGAGCAATCGGGAGCTCGCGGCCGTGATCACCTATGAGCGCAATGCCTGGAGCAATGACACCGGTGACCTGGTCACCCCGCAAGCAGTGGAGGCGGCACGATGAGTCAAACAGCGGATTCTGTAGTCGATCACATCGAACACGAACACAGTCATCACGGGCCGCGTAAAGGCCTGCTGCGCTGGCTGCTGACCGTCAACCACAAGGACGTCGGCACCATGTACATGGTGCTGGCCCTGGTCGCGCTGCTGGTCGGCGGTGTCATGGCACTGGTGATCCGGGCCGAGCTGTTCCAGCCGGGCCTGCAACTGACACAGCCTCAGTTCTTCAACTCGCTGACCACCATGCACGGCCTCACCATGATCTTCCTGGCGATCATGCCGGGGCTCACCGGCCTGGCCAACTGGATGGTGCCGCTACAGGTCGGCGCGGACGACATGTACTGGCCGCGGGTCAACAACTGGGCGTTCTGGATGCTACCGCCGGCGGCGATCATGCTGTGGATCGGCTTCTTCATGCCGCAGGGCGCGCCCGGCGGGGGCTGGACCCTGTATGCGCCGCTCTCGTCCACCTACGCCCCGCCATCGATCGACTGGGTGATCATGGCGATCCACATCATGGGCATCTCCTCGATCCTGGGCGCACTGAACATCATCCTCACGATCCTCAAGATGCGCACCAAGGACATGCGCCTCTGGGACATGCCGCTGTTCACCTGGACCTGGCTGATCACCGGCTTCCTCCTGCTGCTGGCGATGCCGGTGCTGGCGATCGCGGTCACCATGCTGCTGACCGACCGGCACCTGGGGACCAACTTCTTCGAGGCCGCGGCCGGCGGGGACCCCGTGTTGTTCCAGCACATCTTCTGGTTCTTCGGTCACCCCGAGGTGTACATCATGATCCTGCCGGCCTTCGGCATCGTCTCGGAGATCGTGCCGGCCTTCAGCCGCAAGCCGCTGTTCGGTCGCACCTCGATGATCTGGGCCGTGATCGCGATCACCTTCCTGTCGGCGATCGTCTGGGCGCACCACATGTTCACGGTGGGCCTGCCGGTCGAGGCACAGGTGCTGTTCATGTACACCACGATGCTGATCGCGATCCCGACGGGGATAAAGATCTTCAACTGGGTCGCCACCATGTGGCGCGGGTCGATGACGTTCGAGGCGCCCATGCTCTGGGCACTCGCCTTCATCTTCCTGTTCACGATCGGCGGCTTCTCCGGGCTGATGCTGGCCGACGTGCCGGCTGACTACCAGTACCACGACACCTACTTCGTCGTGGCGCACCTGCACTACGTCGTGGTGACCGGCTCGCTGTTCGCGATCATCGCCGGGATCTACTACTGGCTGCCCAAGTGGACCGGCCACATGTACAACAGCGCGCTCGCCAAGTGGCATTTCTGGCTGTCGGTGATCTCGGTGAACGTCACGTTCTTCCCGATGCACTTCGCCGGTCTGGCGGGCATGCCTCGCCGGATTCCCGACTACCCGCTGCAGTTCATGGACTTCAACATGATCTCGACGGTGGGCTCGTTCGTCTTCGGCCTGTCCCAACTGCTGTTCATCTGGCTGGTGATCCAGACCATCCGTGGCGGCAAGAAGGTCGGCAACCGCCCCTGGGACGGGGCAAAGGGCCTGGAGTGGACGCTGCCCTCGCCGCCGCCGTACCACACCTTCACGACGCCGCCGTCTCGCCAGACGGTGCATGAAGAAGGCCCGCACGGCTACCACTGACGCGAACCCGGAACCACTCGGCAACAGGCGCAGTGAACGGACTCTCGACGCCAATGAGTGACATCCGCGGCAGCGCCGCTTGGCAAGAGGCGAACATGGCAATGGCCAGGGACAACCGAACGGCTGACCTTCCCGGTGGGACCGCGTCGACGACGCAGACCAGCCGCGGGGGGCGTCGTTTCCGTCCTGCCCTGGTGCAGACCCTCGGGACGCTGATTCTGCTGCCGGTCTTTCTTGGCCTGAGCTTCTGGCAGATGGAGCGTGCCGCGGAAAAGGATCACCTGCTCGAGGCCGAATCGGCAGCCCGGCATGCCTCGCCGGTGCCCGTCGACTCGCTCGGTCCGACCGACGTGCCGTTGCATGCGCGGGCCAGCGGCCGGTACGACGAGCACCTGTTCCTGCTCGACAACCGGGTCCGGGACCGGCGCGCGGGCTACGAGGTGCTGGCCCCGTTGCGCCTTGCCGACGGGGCTGCCGTGCTGGTCAACCTGGGCTGGGTGGCCCAGGGGGCGAGCCGCGAGCAGCTGCCGACCGTCGAGGCGCCGTCGGGCACCGTGGAAGTCACCGGCCTGGCCATGACGCCCGAGCCGCCACCGTTCGCGCTGTCCGATCGCGAGACCTTCGCCCCGGGCTGGCCCAAGGTGGTGCAGACCGCAGTGCCCGCCACGCTGGAGCAGGAACTGGGCTATCGACTACGCCCGGTCGTGCTCTACCCCGACGGGTCGGACGTGGCGGCACACAAGGTCAAGGTCATGCATGACTTCGGTCCGTCGCGGCACCACGGCTACGCGGCGCAGTGGTTCGGATTCGCAGTGGTACTGGTGATTGTTTACCTGTGGCACGGCCTGCACCGGGGCCGTCAAAGGAGAAACGAGGAATGGAAGCAGTAATGACGAATGGAAACCGGCGGCAATGGATGATCCCGCTGGCCCTGGCGGCGGTATTCATTCTGCCGCTGGCAGCCTCATGGACCATGTACAGCCTTCAACCATTCGAGAAACGGGGCGGGCTCGAACACGGGGAATTGCTCACCCCTGTCGAGCGGGTACCCGTGTCGGGGTTGAGAACGCTCGATGGCGAGCGCGTTGATGTGAGCCGGTTCCAGGGGAAATGGACGTTGCTCTATCACGTGCCGGGCGGCGAAAACACCGTGGGCTGCGACGCCGACTGCCGTTCGCTGATGGACACCCTCCGCCGGGTACGCCTTGCCCAGGACGAGGGAATGCGTGCCGTGCAACGCGTGCTGCTCGAGCCTGCCGGGTCCGCTCGCCCCGCTGCATTCGACGACGGACTGCAGGTGCTCGAAAGCCAGCAATGGCCCAAGGCAAAAGGCGCCGTCTACATCGTCGATCGGCAGGGATTCCTGGCATTGCGCTACGACGCCGGGTTCGATCCGCAGGGATTGCTGGACGATCTGGACCGCCTGCTGCGCCTGGCCGGGGAGGGTTGATGTGATGGATCACCAGTCCGCCCGACAGCGCAAGGCAACCCACGGCGATGGCCGCGTCTATCGCCGGCTGACCTATCTCGCCACGGCATTGGCCCTGGTGGTGGTCGTGCTCGGCGCCTGGGTCCGCCTGACCGACGCCGGTCTGGGCTGTCCCGACTGGCCCGGCTGCTACGGCCACCTGACGGTGGGCGCGGCCCAGGCCAACGAAAGTCAGGTCAACGCCATGTACCCCGACCAGCCGCTGGAGGCCGGCAAGGCCCTCAACGAGATGGTGCATCGTTATGCCGCCGGCACGCTGGGCCTGCTGATCCTGATGCTGGTCGGGATCGGCTGGTGGTACAAGCGCCATCGCGCCCTGTTGTCCACCCTCGCCGCCCTGGTCGTGTTCCAGGCCCTGCTCGGCATGTGGACCGTGACCATGCTGCTCAAGCCCCTGGTGGTGACGGCCCACCTGCTCGGCGGCATGACCGTGCTGTCCATGCTCTGGTGGATATGGCTCGACAATCGCCACCGATGCCTGCGCACGGCCGGGGCGCTCCAACTCCCGAAATCATCGGTGACACCGGGCATGCGCTGGTTCGCCCTGGTCGGCCTCGTCTTGCTGATCGCCCAGATATTCCTCGGCGGCTGGACCTCCACCAACTACGCCGGTCTGGCCTGCAGCGGCTTTCCCACCTGCAACGGGCAATGGTGGCCGGATGCCGACTACAGCTCCGTCTTCGGGCTGCACGAAGTAAATGACCTCCACGGCCCGGGCCTGATCGCCACCCAGTGGCTGCATCGGCTGGGCGCGCTGGTGGTATTCGTCGCCCTGTTGGCGCTGACGATCAAGGTCAGCCGCATCGCGCCACGGTTGGCGCTGGCCATCGGCACCCTGCTGGGCGTGCAGATCTCGCTTGGTATCGGCAACGTCCTGTTCGGCCTGCCGCTGGCGATGGCCGACGCCCACAACGCGGTCGCGGCACTGCTGCTGCTCGCGGTCCTCGCGCTCAATCATCACCTCAATCATCCGCTGACCCCCGCGATGGGTCAGGCACCGAAGGGAGTGTGCACATGAATGTTCGAGCCCAGACGGTTGCTGCTATCGGCGCCTTCCCGTGGCGCAGCTACGTAAAGCTGTGCAAGCCCAAGGTCGTCTCGCTGGTGGTGTTCACGGCACTGGTCGCCATGCTGCTGGCCGCGCCGCCGGGGGATCTGCCTTGGACGCTGCTCCTGGCCGGCACCATCGGCATCACCCTTGCCGGCTTTTCGGCGGCGGCGTTCAACCACGTCGCCGACCGGGAGATCGACGCGGCGATGGGCCGAACCAAGGCGCGGCCGCTGCCCACCGGTGATGTCTCGAGAACCGCAGCCACAATATTCGCCGCCCTGCTGGCGACGGCATCGCTGGGGCTGCTGTGGTTCGCGGTCAACCCGCTCACCGCGGTACTGACCCTGCTCACCCTGATCGGCTACGCCGTGGTCTACACCCGTTACCTCAAGTGGATCGGGCCGCAGAACATCGTGCTCGGCGGCGCCTCGGGCGCGGCACCCGCCCTGCTGGGCTGGACGGCCGTCACCGGCGCCGTCGGCTGGGAGGCCATCGCCCTGTTCCTGATCATCTTCGTCTGGACGCCGCCGCACTTCTGGCCGCTGGCCATCGCCCGACGCGCGGAGTACGCCGCCGCCAAGGTGCCGATGATGCCGGTCACCAACGGGGTGGCGCACACCAAGCGTCAGACCCTGTACTACGCGATCGCCCTGCTGCCGGTCAGCCTGTTGCCGGTGGCAGTAGGCATGAGCGGCCCGGTTTACCTGGTCGGCGCGACGCTCCTGAGCGGCAGCTTCATCCTGCGCGCCTGGCGGCTGCTGCACGTCGACAGCGATCAGCAGGCGATGAAGCTGTTCGGCTTCTCGATCACCTACCTGACCGCCCTGTTCGCCCTGATGCTTGCGGATCACTACCTGCCGCTCGGTTCCGTGCCGGCGGTGATTGGCTAGGCTGACGGGCTGAAGGGGCACCGACCATGACGCTGCCCACCGTACTCGAGGAAGCCGTCGCCTTCCTCCAGCCGTACGAGTTCTCGCCCACGGTACTGCTGGCCTGCCTCGGTGCCGCCCTGCTCTACCAGCGCGGCTGGCGTCGGGCCGGTGGCGGTTTCGGCCAGGCACTGATGTTCTGGATCGGGCTGCTGGGCATGTACGTCATGCTCCAGACCCAGTTCGAGTACTACGCCCAGCACAGCTTCTTCATGCACCGCCTGCAGCATCTGGTGCTGCATCACGTCGCCCCGTTCCTGATCGCCGTCTCGGCGCCGGCCGCGATCCTCGGGGCCGGCCTGCCGGAGGGCATCCGCCGCCTTGTCGTGGCACCGCTGCGACGCAACCAGGTCCTGCAGTGGCTGTATGCCGCCATCCAGGAACCGATGGTGGCCGGCGCCATCTTCGTCGGCCTGATCTACTTCTGGCTGATCCCGTCGGTGCACTTCTACGCCATGCTCAACGTGCCCCTCTACAACACGATGAACTGGGGCATGGCGATCGACGGGCTGTTGTTCTGGTGGATGATCTTCAACCTGCGCGTGCCCGGCAGCAGCGACATGCGCCACTACGGCTATCGCCTGCTGGTGCTGTTCCTGGTGATGTTCCCGCAGATCGCCCTGGGCGCATTCATCGCCCTGAGCGACCACGACCTGTTCGGCATCTACGCCGCCTGCGGGCGCATCCTGCCGATCACCCCGCTGGTGGACCAGGCGATCGGCGGGCTGCTCACCTGGGTACCCGCGGCCATGATGAGCTTTGTCGGCGGACTGGTGCTGATTTATCGCTGGAACCGCCAGAGCCGGCAGGGCGAAAACCCCGTCTCCCCCACCCTTGGCTGCGCGAGGTAAAAGCGTGTCGCGACTCAAGAACCTTCTGACCATTTGCCTGCTCCCGCTGGTGCTGCTCGGCTGCAGCGAGGAGCCACCGGGCGGCTGGCACGGCCACGACATCACCGGCGTCATGCCGGATCTCGAGTTCGAACTGACCGACCACACCGGCCAGCAGGTCACCGAGGAGGAGTACCGCGGCAAGGTCACCATGATGTTCTTCGGCTACACCAGCTGCCCGCACGTCTGCCCGGTCGCGCTGCGCAAACTGGCCGCGGCGACCCGGGAGCTGGGCGAGCAGGCCGACCGGGTCGAAATCCTGTTCGTGGCCGTGGACCCGGCGCGCGACAAGAAGGTGCTCGACGAGTACGTCGCCGGCTTCAACCCCAATCTCGTCGGCCTGACCGGTACGCAGAAGCAATTGAAAGAAGTCGCCAAGCGTTACCGCGTCGCCTTCAGCTACGAGGAGCCGCAGGAAGACGGGTTCTACATCGTCAATCACAGTGGTGCGGTATTCGTCTTCGGCCCGCATGGCAAGACCCGCCTGCTGGTCGACGAGGAAACCAAGGTCGCCAATATCACCGAAGACCTCCGGCATCTGCTCGAGGAATCGAGCGGCTGAGTTGGCGTCGGCCCCGGCGAGATACAAGCTTTAATAAAGCGAAAAGCAGGCGGCCACCGATTGACCCGGTTCGCCGTTGAGTCAGGGCTCGTGGCGCGGGTCGATGGAGAATTGCGGCTTCTGGATGCGGATGTCTGGCTTGCGCACGGGTATGTCGGGCCGACGGAGTTTCGGTTGAGGCGCGGCATCGCGTACCAGCCAGTGATGGTAACCGCGGATGTCCTTCAACGAGGCCGACGTCTGAACGTCCACGTGGGCCCGGATGAGGGGCGCGGACGATCCGCCGCAGAAGCCCGTCCCGACAGTGCAGGAACCGAGCTTGGGAAAGCCGATGCCCTCGGGCGCTTGAGTCAGCCCTTGGGTCCGCCAGCCGCCGGCATTCATATGCGGGGGACGGGCTTGCGTGAGCGTATAGCCGATCATCGTCTGGAGATTGCGGACGGCGGTCACGACGGCACTGTCGTTGGTCTGGTAGGTGCCGATGTTGTGACCCTGCTCGTCAAAACCGTAAAAGAAGGCCGACTCGGGGATTCCCGCATTGATCCACAACTGCTTGACCTCCTCTAGGGTCGCGTAGCGGAACCCGGCAAACGCCCCGCCAGGCGCGAATTCGTTGCTTCCATCCGCGCCGATCATGTCGTTGTAGGACTTCGTCCCCGACAAGGGCAGTTTCAACCATGACAACCCGCTAACCGTGTCGTAGACGATCGCATCAGCTCCGAACGTCGAGTCGTTCTTCGGTTGCAGTTCGGCCAGCGCCGAACGGCCCGCCATGCTCGCCAACACCACGCCCAGTGCCACCATGACAATCCTGTTCTTGAGACTCATGTCCGTCTCCTCCCTTGACGTCCCCATTTTTCGCCAGGAACGCTGACCACTCGTGCCCGTTCCCTGGCGACGACTACCGGCTGGAGACTGGAAGCCCGCTCCATACCGGCGCAAGAACACTCATCGGGAGTCTAGACCCTTGTCGGCAGCGCTCTCACCCAATTATCGAGGGTACGAACAGCCACCTGCACCGTTCGGGTTGCCCGGACGGGAAACGTGCGACAACGCTGTGTTTTCTGCGGGTCCGCAACGGTGTCGACGAACAATCACCCCTCCGCCGGCTGCCCGATATCGCCCGGCGAGGTAGCATGGTCGCCACAAGCACGGCGTACCGCCTCGGCGCGGGTGGCCACCCAGTCCTCGGCATGCACTTCCTTGGCCACGCCCAATTGTTCGAGGCGGCCGCGCGGCTGTTCCTGGATACCCGAGATGATCACCCGCGCACCGCGCTGGGCGGCATCGTGCATGATGCGCTCCAGGATAAGGGCGGCGCTCACGCCCAGGTGGGGGACGCCCGAGAGGTCGATCACCAGGGTGTCGGCGTGATCAAGACGGTTCTGCTGCCTGGTGAGGGTCTGGGCAGCACCGAAGATCAGCGGACCGCTGAGGTCGAGCAACGCGACGCGGCTGCCGGCGTCGCTGAGCAGACGTTTCTCGTCGGCATCCAGGCCCTCGTAGTCACTTTCGTAGCCTTCCTCCGCCTTGCCCAGCACACGGACGTGCTCCGACTGCAGGTCGGACAGGCGACGAATGGTCAGGATGTTGGCGACGAACAGGCCGATACCCACGGCGGTGATCAGGTCGACGAACACGGTCATGGCGATCACGCCGTACATGATCAGCGCACCGCGGATCGACAGGCGGTGGGCGCGGCGCAGGAAGCCCCAGTCGATGATGTCGATGCCCACCTTGATGGCGATACCGGCGAGGATGGCCTTGGGGATGTTCTCCACCAACCCGCTGGCACCGAAGACCACCACCCCGAGCACCCCGGCGCGCACCAGACCGGACAGGGCAGAACGTGCCCCGGTCTGGATATTGACCACCGTGCCCATGGTCGCACCAGCGCCCGGCAGGCCGCCGAACATGCCCGAGGCAAGGTTGCCCAGGCCCTGGCCGACCAGTTCCTTGTCGGAGTTGTGTTCCTTGCGCGTCAGGCTATCGGAGATCACCGAGGTCAGCAGCGCGTCGATGGAGCCCAGCATGGCGAGCACCAGCGCGTTGATCACCATGGTCATCCAGTCCTCGGCGGAGAAACTCGGCATCACCAGCGAGGGCAGGCCCGAGGGGATCTCGCCGATCGCGCGGTAGTCACCGCTGCCGATGAACCACACTGCCAGTAGCGTGCCCACCACCAGAGCCAGCAGCTGGGGCGGCATGAAGCGCCGCCACGCCTTCGGCATCAGGAACAGAATGGCCAGGGCGACCACGCCGAGGATCAGCTCGCCCGCGTTCACCTCGGCGAACAGGCCCGGCAGCGCCTCCAGCGAGCCGAGCACCCCGCCACCGGGTGATGCGTGCCCCAACAGCCCGGGCAGCTGGATGATGATCAGGATCAGGCCGATGCCGGACATGAACCCCGAGATCACCGTGTAGGGCATCAGCGTGACGTAGCGCCCCAGCTTGAGCACCCCGAACACCACCTGGAATATGCCGGCGAGCATGACCGTGGTGAAGGCCATCGCCATGGCGTTCTCGGGTATCACCCCCGTGGCGGGGTCGGGGACCATCAGGGCAACGACGACCGCGGTGAACACGACGGTCATCGGCCCGGTGGGCTCGGAAATCAGGGTCGGCGTGCCACCGAACAGGGCAGCGAACAGCCCCACGAGCACTGCACCGTAGAGACCCGCTTCGGCGCCGGCACCCGACGCCACACCAAAGGCCAGGGCCATCGGCAGGGCCACGATCGCGGCCGTGACGCCGCCGAAGACGTCCCCTTTTACGTTACCGAAACCGATCTGGTTGAAAACCTGCATTCGTCCGCCCTTCTCGAACCGTCAGAAATATCGGCCGACACCATAGCAAGCCCAAACGCGTCCATAGATTGGATTTATCGCTGGGCGCCATAGACTCCGCCCTATGTTAGAAGGGCCTTACGGCCGTTGCAGTTAGCGGAAACGCGCTCCGAGGCGGGCCTTGTCGAACCATGGGAATCGGTCGTCGGGCATGGCGCTCGAGCCGGCAAGCAGGGAGACGGTCGCTAGCGAAGGATGGCCTGCTCGCTGACGTCCCCCGCTTGCAGGTCCTCGACCCGCCTCACGCGCCACAAGGCCCAGAAAGCGCTTCCCTCGATGGCACACCCCAACTGCCGCAGCCACTGCGCGACCTTGTGGTTGGAATTGTTCCAGAAGGCATACGGCTCGGGGTGCTCGACGAAGGTCAGACCGTAGACGGCGTTGTGCTTCGCGCTGGCGACGTGCGCCCGGTGTCGGGCATCGAGCGAGGAGCGCAATGTGGCGACGCGGTCGGTCGCCACCGGCACTTCGTGAATGTCCTGGATACCGACACGGAGCCCGCCGCGCACCCCCTCTCGCGTGGCCGGCTCGTGGGTGAGGCTGCGCCCCAGGCCCGCCCGGGTCGGCCAGAGCACGGCCCGGCTCGCTTCCACCCTTCCCGTGTCCACCTCGGCGTACCAGCCCCAGTCACCGAAGGCGTAGCGGACGAACCCCTCGGGATGCGGGAGCACCAGGCTGGAATGGCGGCCATGGTCCAGCACGAACACAGCCTGCGGGCGATCCACCGACGCCGGCGGCACGATGGTGGTAGCGCAGGCCCCCAACAACGAGACCGCCCCGCCGGCCACGATAATGTGCAAGAGCATCCGCGATACGCGCTGGAAAAATTCAGCCATGGCAGCTCGGCGACGCGGCCCTGCTCGTCAGGCAACGCGAGCGTCGGGGAAACAATGGGTTCGCCTCCATCGTAGGTCAGCGTCGGTCGAAAGGCGTTCCCGCTGCCTGTCTCGTCTCGCAGCAGGTGTCTATAGTTCGAGTGAACCGATCCCTGTTGCCAATCGCGTCGCCGGTGTCGCGGGATGCCCACCCAGGCCAGCCTGGAAGCGGCCTCCCGCACCGCGACCTCGAGGAATGCCGTCATGAACACCCTGGAATGGACCATCGGACCGGTCAATCTCGTCGACGCCCTGATCGCCTCGGGTATCGCGCTGGGCATCTTTGCCCTGCTCGTCCTCGCACAGCGGGTGCTGCTCAATCGTTGGGCAAGGTTCGCCGAAGGCACGAGCAACTCCATCGATGACGACCTGGTGATCGTATTGCGGCGTACCCAGTGGTGGTTCCTGCTCGTCGTCGGGGTCTCGATCGGCACGCTCTACTTCGACCTGCCCGCCCAGGGCGACCAACTCATCCGGTCGGCAACCGTGCTGGCTCTTCTGCTGCAAGCCGGCCTGTGGTCCAGCACGTTTCTCGTCCAGCGACTGGAGCGCTACCGGCTGAAACGACGCGAGACCGATCCCGGCAGCGAAATGACGCTCAGCGCGGTCGGTTTTCTCGGCCGCATCGCGCTGTGGTCGTTCATCCTGCTGCTCGCCCTGGACAACCTCGGCGTCAACGTCACCGCCCTGATCGCCGGGCTGGGCGTGGGCGGCATCGCCGTCGCCCTGGCGGTGCAGAACATCCTCGGCGACCTGTTCGCCTCCCTGTCGATCGTGCTGGACAAGCCGTTCACCGTCGGGGACTTCCTGATCATCGACGACCTGCTCGGCAAGGTGGAGCACGTTGGCCTAAAGACCACCCGCCTGCGCAGCCTGTCGGGCGAACAGCTGGTGTTTTCCAACTCCGATCTGCTGCAGAGCCGCATTCGCAACTACGGGCGGATGTACGAACGACGCGTGGTCTTCGAGATCGGCGTGACCTACCAGACCCCGCGGGACAAGCTGGAAATCATCCCCGCCATCATGCGCGAGGCGGTCGAGGCTTGCGAGGAAACCCGCTTCGACCGCTCCCACTTCAAGGCCTACGGCAATTTTTCGCTCAATTTCGAGACGGTCTACTTCGTGCTCACGGCGGACTACAACCGCTACATGGACGTCCAGCAGGCGGTGAACCTGCATATCCATCAGCGGTTCGAGGAGGAAGGCATCGAGTTCGCCTATCCCACCCAGACGCTGTTCATCGAATCACCCGCCAGCTGAGTCGCTCCCCGAGAGCCGAATCCCGAATGAGCCCGACACCGGAATGCCTCGTTCCATGTGGAAAGTTCTGACCGACAAGAAAGTGCTCTCCTGGGCCCTGTACGACTGGGCCAACTCGGCGTTTGCCGCGGTCATGCTGGCGAGCATCTTCCCGGTGTTCTTCAAGGAGTACCTGAGTGCCGGGCAGCCGGTCACCACCAGCACGTTCCATCTCGGGGTGGCCAATTCCATCGCCGGCGTGGTGATCGTGCTGCTCGCCCCGATCCTCGGCGCCATCGCGGATGCCGGCGAGGCAAGAAAACGCATGCTGCTCTCGTTTGCCGCCCTGGGGATGATCATGACCGCCTCGCTCTACGGCGTGGCACAAGGCGCCTGGTTCGCCGCGGCAACGCTGTACGTACTGGGCGTAATCGGCTTTATGGGCAGCGCGATCTTTTACGATGCCCTGATCGTCAAGGCGGCACGGCCGGAGCATTACGACCTGGTCTCCGGCTACGGCTATGCGCTCGGCTACCTGGGCGGCGGGATCCTGCTGAGCGTCGACATCCTGATGACGCTCTACCCGAGCTGGTTCGGCTTTGCCGACCGCATCGAGGCCGTGCGTTTCGCCTTTGTCAGCGTCGCCATCTGGTGGGCGGTGTTCACCCTGCCGCTGCTTTTCTACCTCCCGGCCGATCGGGCCGGCACGCGCATCGGCCTGAAGGATGCCGTCACGGGGGGCTTTCGCGATCTCTACGCCACCTACCGCGATATCCGGCAATACAGGGTGGTCTGGTTGTTCCTGGTCTCCTACTGGCTGTATATCGACGGCGTCGATACGGTGGTGCGCATGGCGGTCGACTTCGGCCTGTCCATCGGCTTCGACAGCCAGGACCTGATCGTGGCGATCCTGATCACCCAGTTTGTCGGCTTTCCCGCCGCCCTGCTGTTCGGGCTGCTCGGCGAGCGAATCGGCCCCAAGGCGGGGATACTGATTGCCCTGGGCGTCTATTTGCTGGTCACCGTCTGGGCCTACTTCATGCACCAGGTCCAGGAGTTCTACATGCTGGCCGTCGTCATCGGCCTCGTGCAGGGCGGGGTGCAGTCGCTGAGCCGCTCGCTGTACGCACGCATCATCCCGACCGACAAGGCCGGCCAGTTCTTCGGCTTCTACAACATGATGGGCAAGTTCGCCGCCGTGATCGGCCCGGGGCTGATCGGCACGGTGGCTTTCCTGACGGACAGCTCGCGCCTGGGGATCCTGTCGGTGATTGTCCTGTTCGTGGCCGGCGCCCTGTTGCTGTGGCGGGTCGACGTCAAGGAAGGCGAGCGCATCGCCCGCCAGGCATGAGATAACGGCGACACGCTTCGCTTAGCCCGTTCTGCCCTGCGCCGCTTCCCCCGGCTTTGAAAGCCGGGAACGTCGGAACTAATCTCGCCGAACGGCTCACGCTGAAAGCGCACTGAGCCGCCTTCCCTACCAGCCGGAGGAAACCGCGATGGACGCAGAGCAGATCAAGGCCAACTGGAACAAGGTCAAGGGCGACTTCAAGAAGCAATGGGGCAAACTGACCGACGACGACCTCGCCGAGGCCGAGGGCCATCGTGACTACCTGATCGGCAAGATCCAGGAACGTTACGGCATCGCCAAGGACGAGGCTCGCCAGCAACTGGACGAATTCGAGAAGAACCTCTGACGACCTCCGCGCCGGTCCGCCGACTAGTCGGCCGGCCCGCTCGCGCGGAACGCCTCGTGGAACCGGACCGTGCCCTGCGGGACGGCGCCGTCGAACGGCAGGACGAAAAAGGCCTCCGGCGGCACGCCCTCGACGACGAGACCGGTCGGGTGCTCGAAGCCGAAGCGCGGGTAGTAGTCCGGGTGGCCGACCAGGCAGCAGCCGCGAGCCTCCAGACCCCTTAATTCAGCCAACCCCTCGCGGATCAGCGCCGCGCCGATGCCCTGGCGCTGGTGTTCGGGCAGCACCGAGACCGGCCCCAGCCCGTACCAGCCGGGCGTGCCGTCGGAAACCGTCACCGGCGAAAAGGCGATGTGGCCGACCACCCGCCCCGCTCTCACCGCCACCAGCGAGACGCTCAGCGCCCCGGCGGCGCGCAGGGCCGCGACGATGTACTGCTCGGTGTGATCGCTGATCTCGAGTGTGGCGAAGGCGGCCTCGGTGACCGCGGCGATTGCCTCGCGGTCGGCCGGCGTCTCGGCACGAATGCTGACCGGCGCGTTCATCGCTCACTTACCCGGCGCGTTCATCGCTCACTTACCCGGCTCACGCACCGGCGAGGCGGCCGGCGCCCGCAGGGCATCCACAAGCAGTTCCACCACGGTGGCCCAGGCGATCCCCAACGCCACCCCCAACACGACGCCCGAGGGGGCCGCCCAGCCGGCCACGAGGGTGCCCAGCCCCACGGTGCCCAGCACGAAGGTGCCGAGTGCGGCGCAGGCCACCGCGGGCCGCCAGTTCGAGATCCGGAACGTGAACGCGGTGGTTTGAACCAGCAGTGCTGCCACGGCCGTGACCGCCACCGAAGGAAACTCCGCGTTGGGCACCAGCCCCACCAGCGCGAAGTGATCGAGAACATAGGCGCCGCCGGCCGCGGAGAGCAGCCCGACACCGATCCGAAGCGCCGCGCCCCACCCCGCTCGCCAGGAAACGAAGGCCATTACCGGGATCGCCACCCCGAGGATGCCCGGCCAGTAAAACGCCTGCAGGGCACCGCGCGCGATGGCGACGGACTGGTCGGTTCTCACCTCAGCGATCCATTCGAGAACCGGAAAGTCGATCAGCGCCAGGCCATCCACCGCCCAGGTGTGGCTGAGCACCAGGCCGACCGCGCCGGCGGCGCCGAACAGCGCGAGAAAGCTGAGCGTCAGGCTCAAGCCGTGGGCCAGGCTGGGGCTGAATCGCCGCGCCAGCCAGCGAAGACCGGGGGCGAGCGCCCGAACGACGCCCTCGGTGCCGGTCACCCGCAGGGCGACGAGGAATGCCTGCTCCACCCGCTGCCGGTTGACCGCGATGCGCGCGGCCACCCAGCGAATGACCAGCGCCATGATGAACAGGATCAGCACCAGGAAGGCGGCGGTCCCGGTGACCTCCTGCAGCACGTCCCAGGATGCCCCGAGCACCACGCCGAGCGTACTGAACGTGACCGCCCAGACCACGCTGGCCGGCACGTCGAACAACAGGAACCGGCGGTAGGGCACCTGCGAGGCCCCCGCGAGAAACGGCACGATGATCCGGGTGGGCGTGGACACCCGACCCAGCACGATCGCCCACTCCCCCCGGCGCTGCATGAAGGCCTGCACCCGCCGGATCGACGGGCCGAAGAAACGCTCCAACGGCCCCCACTGCAGCATTCGAGTGCCCCAGCGACGCCCGATATAGAAGCCGGTCGCGTTGCCCAGGAGCGTGGCCGAGATCACCACCCCCAGCAGCGGTCCCATCTCGACCTGACCGCGGGAGGCAAGGATTCCGCCGATCACCACGGCCAGCTCTCCGGGCGTGAAGAAGCCGAGGAAGAAGGCGGCTTCCGCCCAGCACAACACCCCCAGCACGACATAGACCGTCAGGGGCGAGAGCTCCAGGAACGACTGAAGAATCCTGTCGATGGGTCCACCCGTGTCCGGTTGAAGGGAAGCAAAAAAGTATAGCCAGTACCCACGGCGACGGCGGTCAACGAGTTACCGCGACCGGGGGGCACGTGAGAGCTACCTGTCTTGCCTGTGGGAGACTCGATCTGCCCGAAATGGTTTCCCTGGATGGTTTTGCGGGATGCCCCCTGAATCCAGTCGCAACCAGATGCCACGGCGCAAGTATCCGCCTGAGCCCGATGTGCCGGCGACTCAACCGAAGGCCCTCAACCGAAAGCGTTAAAGAACTGCCGCGCGACCCGGCCGCTGCGCACGCCGCGGGTCTGGGCGAACTTGATGGCCTCCGCGTGCAGCTCGTCACAGTCGCCCTGCCAGTCGCGGAAGTAGAAATCGACGATCTCGAGGTAGTCGGGCTGGCTGATCGGGTAGAACGACAGCCACAGGCCGAAGCGGTCGGAGAGCGAAATCTTCTCCTCGACGGCATCCGTGTGGTGCAGCTCGGTATCGACCAGCCGCGCGCCGTCGTTGTCGCTTGCCTGCTCGGGCAGCAGGTGCCGGCGGTTGGAGCTGGCGTAGACCACCACGTTCTCCGGTGGCAGCTCCAGCGAGCCTTCCAGCACGCGCTTGAGGCCCTTGTAGCGGCTATCGCCCTGCTCGAAGGACAGATCGTCACAGAAAATAACGAAGCGCTGTGGCAGGTCGAGCAACGGGTCGATGATCTCCGGCAGATCGCCCAGGTCATCGGCGTCCACCTCGATCATCCGCAACCCCTGATCGCCGTAGGCATTGAGCATCGCCTTGATCAAGGAGGACTTGCCCGTGCCGCGCGACCCCCACAGCAGCGCATTGTTCGCGCCGCGACCATGAAGAAAGCGCCTGGTGTTCTCCATCAACGCCGCCTTCTGGCGCTTGACGCCCAGCAACTGCTCGGGGACGACGGGATCGATCCGGTGCACCGGGCGCAGTCGTTGCGAACCGGCGCGCCAGATGGCCGCATGGGTGTTGTGCCAATCAATATCCGACATCAGCTAGCAGGATCGGTGGGAGTGAGACCTGAAATATACATGGCATAGAGCCCTCGAGCTGGGGACTCCCCTTCGCATTGCCAAGCGGCAGGGTGAGCGCCCTAGTTAGGCACCACTTCCCCTCGGCGGATCACGCTGTTGATCGACAACGTCCGGCCATTGAATCGAAGCCCGATCTCCCTGCCGTTTTCCGTCCCACTGATATGAAGATGCGGCTCGAGGCTGTTTCCCGAGTTGCCGATCTCGGCCAACGGTTGCCCCGCCGTAACGACCTCCCCCGGCGCCACCTTGATGCTGCCTCGCTTCAAGTGCGCCATGAAGACATCCGCCTCGGCACACTTCAACACGATGTAATTGCCCTCCGAACGCTCGGTGTCCGGGTGCCCCGGCGGGTTGTCCGGCCGGCCGTCGCGCACCCGGTCGATGCGTCCCCGGCACGGGCTATGAACCGTCTCGCCGTAGATCTCGTAGCCGCCCAATGCACGCGGGGCGATACCGTCCGCCCGGTTGCCAAAGCGGTTGAGCTTGACGATGTCGACAGCCTTCTTGTCGCCACTCAGGGTGTGGAACGGGTTGGTGACGGCACTGGCCCCGCCTTGGAGCACGTAGTAAGTGCCAGAGCCGAGCGGAAAATCGAGATCAAGCGTCTTGCCCGATGGGTAATGCGACGCGATCGCCAGCACGTTCAGCACCGAGAACAAGAGAAATATCGCAGCACGTAGGACAGTGATCCCGCTGCCGCGCGGCCGACCATGGGAGTTACCGCACCCGGTCCGGAAGTACAGGAACATCGAGACAACGGCGAATAGCCCAAGGAAAACGTACCGAAGGAAATAGCTTGTAAAGGCCCAGCTACCCGCGAGGAACGCGAAAGCCATGATGCTGCCACAAGCCAACACCAGCACTGCCCAAGTGAGCTTGTCCTGGCCTCCAAGGCAAATCAGCCAAATGAGAGCCGCACCTGAGAGGAGCAATGGGTAAGCCGCGAACACGATAGGAAGACTTTCACTCACGACGCTGACTCAATAGGTGCGTAACAGTGTGGTGAGGAATAGCTGACACACAGCGTAGGCCCGCCCGTATTCAGCCGCCTCTACCTCGGTCATCCGCCATCAGCTACCCGGAACGGAGAGCGGTGCTCGGATAAATATACATGGCAGGGAGTCATCGGGTTGGAGAGCCCCCTTCGCCTTGCCGAGCGGCCGGGGTGTCGCAGGGTCGGCGCAACAAGGACGTTGCGCCGAGGTTCGGCCGCGACAGGGAAGTCGCGTCGAACCGACCCGTCCGCGGCACCCCGGACGGGAGGGAAGCCCGCAGGGCCAAGGCGAGGGGTGCCGTTCTCTTTGGGTACTTTCTCTTGGGCAAGCAAGAGAAAGTGCCTCGCGCGCTGGACTGGGAACGATGAAGCAGCCGTACCAAGTAAAGAGCGTGCGAAACCGTTCCCACGTCTTTAAGCGTTCTGCCCGCCTCCTTCCTGCCGCTTATACCGCCGGTTTCGCTCCCGAAAAAATCCCTCTAAGGGAACACCAGCCGGGCCAAAAGCAATAGCCCCTCACCTTTCCAGTGACTTAGATAGGTCCGACCCCGCCCACGTGCAGCTGCTTCCACTGGCTGCGAACAAACCTTAGACGTCGTTACTCTGAAGAAAACAATTCAACTGATGCGCCAAGTCCTCGGCTTCATCGCTATTCAAATATGGAACCTTAATTGTTCTTGCCCAATAAAAATTCTTTCCAGTTATCTCTCTGACCTTACTAAAGGGCATGCCAACTATCGCGGAACCTCTTTTGGGAACTGGCGTAATAAATTCAACATCTCGATACAATGTATCGTACGCAGGTGACCTAACAGGACCATTCCTGACTCTTGCCGCGGCAACAATACCGGACCACCTATGCGAGAAAAACACGATATCTCCGGGGTGAACGTGTCTAACAAATCTTTTGGCATCACCAAAAGCGGCTACCCGATCCTGCTCCACCATGTACCAAATAGACTCCTCATCCCAGCTTCTATTTGTATCAAACAGAACCCCTTTGGCATCAGCCGGGTTTTTGTGTTTATCGTACGGCGGAGCAAAAAACTCAAAATAATACTCTCCGGCTAAATCGTATATCCTGTAGGGAAGGAAATTTATAGAAACCCCTTGCCGCCTCCAATAGTCCACGCCGTTTATGAGCCTTTCATCAGCAGCGCTACCAATAACCACAAGGTGCTGTTTCACGTTGATTGATCGTGGCTCTAATGCATGCTCGAGATCGAATGCTTCTTGATGCGCCTTGTGAAGTTCTACGTCTTGGCCGGAATACTTATGATATTTACTTTCCAACTGAGCATACGTCCATTGACCCGCTTCCTGGGCATACCTAAGAGCCTGATGCAAAGCCTCTTCACCTGCCAGCCCACGCTTGAGCTCAAATATTGTTAGATCACCCTCTTCGTTAAGAGCATAAATATCAGCTTCAGCCTGATACTTACGCTCTTGGAACACTGGCATCAGGCCGGCATCTTCAAAAAGAACGTCGAGAACGCTTCTAGCAACGAGGTCTTCCAAATCCTTCTCAAGCCTCCCAAGTGCCGAAAAATCTTTAAATGCGACGGGCGTGAGCTTGTCTAGATCATCGTTATCTGTGTTGAATTTATAAAGCATTTAAAGACCAACAACTCCCTTTTGGTTAAAACACATCCATTATAAAATACAAAAGCCCGCTATTCGCGGGCTTTTTAACATTATTATCAAGACCTTGTAGTCACTCCGGCCGCATATGCGGAAACAGCAACACATCCCGAATCGACGCCGAATCGGTCAACAGCATGATCAACCGATCGATACCGATCCCCTCCCCCGCCGTCGGCGGCATGCCGTGCTCCAGGGCGCGGATGTAGTCGGCGTCGAAGTGCATGGCCTCCTCGTCGCCGGCTTCCTTCTCGTTGACCTGCTGGGCGAAGCGCTCGGCCTGGTCCTCGGCATCATTCAGCTCGGAGAAGCCGTTGGCGATCTCGCGACCGCCGACGAAGAACTCGAAGCGCTCGGTGACGAACGGGTCGTCGTCCTTGCGGCGCGCCAGCGGCGAGACCTCGGCCGGGTACTCGGTGATGAAGGTCGGGTCGTGCAGCTTGTGCTCGGCGGTCTTCTCGAAGATCTCGATCTGCACCTTGCCAAGCCCGTAAGAGTCCTTGAGCGGGATACCCAGCTTCTCGGCCACGACACGCGCCTTGTCCTCGTCGTCGATATCCGCGGCGGTCAGGTCCGGGTTGTGGCGCAGGATCGCCTCGCGGACGGTCAGACGCTCGAACGGCTTGCCGAACTCGAAGGTGTCGCCCTGGTACTCGATCGAGGTGCCGCCGTGGACTTCCTCGGTGCAGCGGCGCAGCAGGTCCTCGGTGAGGTTCATCAGGTCGTTGTAGTCGGCGTAGGCCTGGTAGAACTCGACCATGGTGAACTCGGGGTTGTGCCGCGTGGACAGGCCCTCGTTGCGGAAGTTGCGGTTGATCTCGTAGACCCGCTCGAAGCCGCCGACCACGAGGCGCTTGAGGAACAGCTCCGGCGCGATGCGCAGGTACAGCGGCATGTCGAGCGCGTTGTGGTGGGTGACGAACGGCTTGGCCGACGCGCCGCCCGGGATGGCCTGCATCATCGGCGTCTCGACTTCCAAAAAGCCGTGGCCGTCGAGGTAGTCGCGGATGAAGCGGATCACGCGGGTGCGCAGGCGGAAGGTCTCGCGCGCCGACTCGTTCATGACGAGATCGAGGTAGCGCTGCCGGTAGCGGGCCTCGGTGTCGGACAGGCCGTGGTACTTGTCCGGCAGCGGGCGCAGGCTCTTGGTGAGCATGCGGATGGAATCCACCCGCACGGAGAGCTCGCCCTTGTTGGTCTTGAAGAGCACGCCCTCGCCGCCGACGATGTCGCCGATGTCCCAGGTCTTGAAGTCCTGGTAGGCATCGGGGCCGACGTCGTCACGGGCGACGTAGAACTGGATGCGGCCGGACTGGTCGAGGATGGAGAGGAAGCTCGCCTTGCCCATCACCCGCTTGGCCATGACGCGGCCGGCGACCGCAACACGCACGGTGTTTTCCTCGAACCACGGCTTGTCGTGCTCGCCGTACTCGGCCTGCAGTTCCCCGGCCATGTTCTCGCGGTCGAAGTCGTTGGGGAACGGGTTGCCGGTCTCGCGCAGCTTTTTCAGCTTCTCGCGGCGCTCGGCAATCAGTTGGTTCTCGTCGAGTTCGGGCTTTTGCTCGGCCATGGTTCGTGTCTGCCTTGGGGAAAAGGAAAAACGGCCGGGCGATCCCGGCCGGTCTGTATT
This sequence comes from Guyparkeria sp. WRN-7, assembly GCF_001641825.1. Lineage (GTDB taxonomy): Bacteria > Pseudomonadota > Gammaproteobacteria > Halothiobacillales > Halothiobacillaceae > Guyparkeria. Next base: position 97,493 of record NZ_LRFH01000003.1, read on the forward strand.
CGGTCGGCCCCGATCAGAGGCCGCTCTTGAGGCTGGCCTCGATGAACGGGTCGAGATCGCCGTCGAGCACCGCCTGCGTGTTGCCGGTCTCGTGGCTGGTGCGCAGGTCCTTGATGCGGCTCTGGTCGAGCACGTAGGAGCGGATCTGGCTACCCCAGCCGACGTCGGACTTGGTGTCCTCGACCGCCTGGGCCTCCTCGCGGCGCTTCTGCATCTCCAGCTCGTAGAGCTTCGCCTTGAGCTGCTTCATCGCACGGTCGCGGTTCTGGATCTGCGAGCGCTCGGACTGGCAGGCCACCACCACGCCGGTGGGGATGTGCGTGAAGCGCACCGCGGATTCGGTCCGGTTGACGTGCTGACCGCCGGCCCCGGAGGCGCGGTAGACGTCGGTGCGGATGTCCGCCGGGTTGATCTCGATCTCGATGTTGTCGTCGACCTCGGGGGAGACGAACACCGAGGCGAAGGACGTGTGGCGACGGTTGTCCGAGTCGAACGGCGACTTGCGCACCAGGCGGTGCACGCCGGTCTCGGTGCGCAGCCAGCCGAAGGCGAACTCGCCCTCGAAGCGGATGGTGGCCGACTTGATGCCGGCGACCTCGCCGTCGGAGATCTCGGTGATCTCGGTCTTGAAGCCGTGCTTCTCGCCCCAGCGCAGGTACATGCGCAGCAGGATGGAGGCCCAGTCCTGCGCCTCGGTACCGCCGGCGCCGGCCTGGATGTCCATGAAGGCGTTGGACTCGTCCATCTCGCCGGAGAACATGCGGCGGAACTCGAGATCCTCGATCTGGCTTTCGAACTCCTGGACGTCGGACTCGACCGAGGCGATGGTGTCCTCGTCGTCTTCCTCGCCGGCCATCTCGAGCAGGTCGCGCGAGTCGGTCAGGCCGTCGCGCATCGCGGAGAGCGTGTCGACGATGCGCACCAGCGAGGCACGCTCCTTGTTCAGCGACTGGGCGCGATCCGGGTCGTTCCAGACCTCGGGCACCTCCAGCTCGCGGTCGACTTCTTCCAGGCGTTCTTTCTTTTCATCGTAGTTAAAGATACCCCCGGAGCGACTCGGAGCGCTCGGTGAGGTTGTCGATACGGTTCAATATCGGGTTGATTTCGGCCATGTAAGTGCGGTTTCGCCTGTCGTCGATGAAAGGTGGCGTGGAACAAAAGGCCCACGGATCGAGTCCGAACGCGGCGCTGCCGGCCCAAAAGCGGCGCGCCGGAAATGGCGTTCGGTCTCGATCGGGAGGCCCGTAGTTTACTGAATGCCAACGGTTACCTCAAAGCGCTATCAGGCGCGGTATCGGGGCCATCGAAATGCTCCATGCCCAGCCCCGATTTGCTGTGGCATGATGGCCCTCGCCCGGCTGGCCGGAGCCGGTGAAATAGTCGTCACAGGGGAGACTCGACGCGACCATGGATTTGATGCGAAACGCCCGCCATAACGCCTTCGGCCAACTGCTCGGGATGGGGCTTTCCTGCCTGCTGGCCCTCCCGCTGACCGGCACCGCTGCGGCCGCCGAGCTGCCCTCGTCGGTCAGGGCCGAGCTGGCCGAGCAGAAGCTGGATGCCGACAACCTCGGCCTGTGGGTGCAGGCGGTCGACAGCGACAGCCCGCTGATCGCCCACCAGGGCGACCAGCTGTTCAACCCGGCCTCGGTGATGAAGCTGGTCACGACGGTCGCCGCCCTGGACACGCTGGGCCCCTCCTTCCGCTGGAAGACCGAGATCTACGCCGATGCCATGCCGGTCGACGGCGTGATCGACGGCGACCTCTACATCAAGGGCTACGGCGACCCGTGGTTCCGCAGCGAGGACCTGTGGAACGTGACGCTGCGCCTGCAGGAGCTGGGCGTGCGCGAGGTGCGCGGCGACGTGGTCCTCGACGATTCCTACTTCGGGCCCATCGAGGACGACCCGGGCGACTTCGACAATCGCCCCGACCGGGTCTACAACGCGATCCCCAACGCCCTGCTGCTGGACAACCGCGCCGTGCGCATCAGCATCGCCCCGCACGGCACGGGCGAGAGCGCGGTAAGCACCTGGCCGCCCAACCCGCGCATGGCGCTGGAAAACGAACTCACCCTGGTCAACAAGCCGTGCCGCAACAGCACCAACCGGCCGGTGATCGACATCCGCAACCCCACCGAGGCCGCCGCCGAGATCCAGGTGCGCGGCACCGTGTCGCGCCAGTGCGCGCCGCATCTGTACTACCGGGTGGCCGGCGATCCGCACGATGCCTTCTTCCATGCCTTCGAGCGACTGTTCGAGTCCGCCGGCGGCACCATCGACGGCCACTGGCGCGAGGGGCTGGTGCAGGCCGGATCACCCAAGCTGCTGACCCACGATTCCCGGCCGCTGTCCTACTACCTGTGGCTGATGAACAAGTGGTCCAACAACGTGATGGCCCGCCACATCATGCTGACCATGGGCGCGGAGGTGAAAGGCCCGCCGGCCACCGAGCTCAAGTCGGTAGAGCTGATCGACCGCTGGGCCAAGAAGCGCGGACTGGACTGGAAGAACGCGGTGGTCGACAACGGCTCGGGCCTGTCGCGTCTCGCCCGACTCACGCCCCGCCAGCTGGGCGACATGCTGATGTCGGTGTGGAACAGCCCGTACATGCCCGAGGTGATGGCCACCCTGCCGATCGCGGGCATCGACGGCACCATGAGAAAGCGCCTCGACAAGGGCTCGATCCGCGGCCGTGCCCACATCAAGACCGGCACCCTGCGCGACGTGCGCGCCGGTGCGGGGTTCCTGCTGGCCAAATCCGGGCGTCGTTACGTGGTGGTGATGCTGCACAACGAGCAGGGCGTGCAGTACGGCGGCGGCACCCGCGTGCAGGATGCCCTGCTCACCTGGCTGTACGAGAACGGCTGAGGGACCACCGCGCCGACACCGAGGGCACCGCTTCAACACCCCGCCGCAACCACTTGAATCCCGGCCAATCGCGTCCAATCCTTCCGGTAGGCAAACGCATGACCGGAGGTGAACCATGGCCGCAATCGATCGCATTCGGGACCGTTTCGAGCAGATCGGCACGTCCATTTCGGAGGGCTGGCACCGGCTGACCGACGCCGCCGGCCAGGCCGTCACCCGCTTCACGCCCGGCCACCGGGAATCGGTCGAACAGGGCCATGACCTGGACCGGCGCAATGTCGGCTGGGGGCTGCTGCCGGTGGAGGTTTTCGACCAGGGTGACGGAATCGAGGTCCGACTCGAGGCGCCGGGCCTGGAGCGCGAGGATTTCGACGTCGAGGTCGAGGACGACCAGTTGCGGATCGGCGGCGAGAAGCGCGTCGAGCGCTCGCACCAGGAGGGGCAATACCACGTCGCCGAGTGTGCCTACGGCCGTTTCGCCCGCCTGATCCCCCTGCCCGCCCCGGTGGAGGCCGACTCGGCCAGCGCGGCCTATCGCAATGGCGTACTCACCGTGACGCTGAAGAAGACCGGCGGCGCGAAGCGCAAGCGCATCGACGTGCAGGCCCGCTGACGCCGCACCCCTGCTTCGAGCCTACGCGCCGACGGGCCGACCGGCCTGGATCAGCCGCCACGCCGGCTCGTCGGGTTGCGGCTGGAAGGTCACATCCACGAGCCAGGCATCACCGGCAACCACCGCGGCCAGCGCGCCGCCGATTTCCAGCCCGATGGCCGCGGGGCGCTCCCATGGCGGGATGGCCTGGTCCTGAAACCACTGCTTGAGCGGCACGCTCGGCCGCCCCTCGGCCGGGCGCAGTCGTTCGCTGCCACCGACCGGGCGCAGTCGCCACTCGTCGACCGAATCCAGCAGCAACCCGGTCGCGGCCGGCGTCGCCCGTTCCCGGCGGCGGCAGAATTCCCCGCCGCCGTCGAGCGCGACGCAGTCGCGATCGCCGGGCCAGTCGACCGGTCGTGTCGGTTCCGGCAACGAGCGCAGCCAGTGGATCCGGTCGCGGTAGCGGCGCAGCTGCCCGCCCGGCCATTCGAGCAACGGCTGGCGATCGGCGCCCGCCGTGCGCAGCTGGGTGAGCCACTCGCTGAGCCGTTCGGGTGGCGGGGGCAGGCAGCCGAGGCGCGCCAGCCACTGGCGCAGCAGGTTGCATTGCCTTAGCGGCTCGAGATCCATTGCCTCGCGCCAGTCGAGTACCGGCCGATCGAGCGACTGGCCGGCATCCATTTCCGCCAGCTGGCCGAGCAACTGCTGTTCCATCGACAGCCGCTGGGCGCTGGTACGGATGCGACCGACCGCGTCGGGCCAGAAGCCCTGCAGGTCGGGCACGACGTGGTGGCGCAGGTGGTTACGGGCAAAGCCGGGGTCGTCGTTGGCCGGGTCGTCCACCCAGCCCAGACCGGTCTGGCGCGCGGTGGCCTCGAGTTGCCCCCGCGGCGTTTCCAGGAACGGCCGCCAGTGCGCCCACGGCCCGCGTGGCCGCCATGCCCGCATGCCGGAGAGCCCCTGGCCGCCGGAAGCGCGCATCAATGCCAGCAGCACGGTCTCGGCCTGGTCCTCGGCGTGATGGGCGGTGACCAGTACCGGCGAGTGGTCGCTGTCGGCAGCGGCCGCGTCGGTCAGTGCGGCCTCCAGGGCCTGGTAGCGCGCCTCGCGTGCCGCCGCCTCGGTGGAGCCGCGCCCGGCGCCGACGCCTGCCCGTCGCACGGTCACGCGACGGGTCTGGAACGGGCATTGGTGGGCCGCGGCCTGCTGGCGTGCGATCTCGGCCCAGTCGGCCGACTCGGGGTGAATGCCGTGGTCGACGTGAACCACCGACAGGCGCGCAATGTGCCCCTGATCGCGCCACTGCGACAGCAGGGCGAGCGCACCCAGCGAATCACGCCCGCCGGAGCTGGCGAGCAGCACGTGGGATTCGGCAGGAGGGATCGCGGGCAGCGCCGACCAGTCCGGGCCGGTGCGCCGTCGGCGGGGCTCAGCGTTCGGTGAATTCACCGTAGGCCATCAGCCGCTCGTAACGGCTCTCGAGCAGGGTCTGCGTGGAACGGTCGATCTGGCCGAGCACGGCCTTTTTCAGGCTGGCCTTGAGCGAGCGGGCCATGGCCGGCACGTCGCGGTGGGCGCCACCACAGGGCTCGGGGATGATCTCGTCGATCAGCCCCAGGCTCTTGAGCCGCTCGGCGGTCACGCCCAGCGCCTCGGCCGCCTCGGGGGCCTTGGCGGCGCTTTTGTACAGGATCGAGGCGCAGCCCTCGGGGGAGATGACCGAGTAGGTGCTGTACTGCAGCATCATGACGTGGTCGCCCACGCCGATGGCCAGTGCACCGCCGGAACCGCCCTCGCCGATCACGGTGACGATGATCGGGGTCTTGAGCTCGGCCATGACGTAGAGGTTGCGGGCGATCGCCTCGCTCTGGCCGCGCGCCTCGGCGTCGATGCCCGGGTAGGCGCCCGGGGTGTCGATGAAGGTCAGCACCGGCAGGCCGAACTTCTCGGCCAGCTCCATGAGGCGCTTGGCCTTGCGGTAGCCCTCCGGGCGCGGCATGCCGAAGTTGCGGCGGATCTTCTCCTTGGTGTCGCGGCCCTTCTGCTGGCCGATCACCATCACCGGCAGGCCGTCGAGGCGGGCCATGCCGCCGATGATCGCCGGGTCGTCGGCGAAGGCGCGATCGCCGTGGAGTTCGCGGAAGTCGGTGAACACCCGGTCGAGGTAGTCGGCGAGATAGGGGCGCTGCGGGTGGCGCGCCAGCTGGTTGACCTGCCAGGCACCGAGATTGGCGAAGATCGAGCGCGTCAGGTCCTGCGACTTGTTGCGCAGCCGATCGATTTCCTCGTCGATCTCCAGCCCGCGATCGTCGTCCATCAGCTGCAGTTCGCGGATCTTCGCCTCGAGTTCGGCGATGGGCTGTTCAAAGTCGAGATAGTTCGGATTCATGGTGGCTGCGCTTTTTGTAGTCGTATTTGAGTAGACGGTCTCGTCGCGCGTCGGGCTTCTTATTCGTCCCGATCGGCGGCAAGACAGACGGGTATTGTGCCGAAATTGCCGGCCGAGCGTAAATTCGCCGCACCACATGGAGGCGCGGGGCGCCGGCGTCAGCGTTCGCTCTCGTGCATCGCCGGCGACGGGCTGTGAACCGCGAGATTGTCGATCAGGCGCACCTCGCCAAGGCGAGCGGCAACCACCAGCCGGCCGTGCTTGACCAGGCGGTGCTGCTCCTCGAAACGGGCATCGTCGACATAGGCGAGGTAGTCGACCTCGAAGCCCTGCTGACCGAGCCAGTGGCGCGCCCCCGCAAGGGTCGCGGCGACGGTGTGCCCGCCGGCGAGCGACTCGGCGGCCCGCTTGAGCGCGCGGTGGACGGCCGGGGCCTGGCGGCGCTGCTCGTCGCTCAAGAAACGGTTGCGCGAGCTGATCGCCAGCCCGTCGGGCTCGCGGTGGGTGGGCTCGATGGCCAGTTCCACCGGGAAGTCGAGGTCGGTCACCAGCCGGCGGATCACTGCCACCTGCTGGGCATCCTTTTCGCCGAACACGGCCACGTCCGGGCGCACCAGGTTGAACAGCTTGGTGACCACGGTGGCCACGCCGGTGAAGTGCCCCGGGCGCGCCGCGCCCTCGAGACGCTCGCCCAGCGGGCCGGCATCGACGCGGACAAGATCGTCCTGGCCGTGCGGGTAGAGCACCGCCTCGGTGGGCAGAAAGACCGCGGCCACGCCGGCACGTTCCAGCTGCTCGAGGTCGCGCTCCTCGGTGCGCGGGTAGCGGGCGAGATCGTCCGGGTCCTCGAACTGCAGCGGGTTGACGAAGATGCTGACGATCACCGACTCGGAGCGACGCCGGGCATGCTCGATCAGGGCCATGTGGCCGGCGTGCAGGTTGCCCATGGTGGGGACGAAACCGACCCGCAGGGCATCGAAGCCGGTATCCGCCCGCCACTCGCGCAGCTCGTCGATGTCTCGCAGCACCTGCATCAGAAGCTTTCCTCCTCCGTGGGGAATCGCCGGCTGTGCACGGCCTCGACGTAGGCGGCGAATGCGCCCCGGATCGAGTCCGCGCCGTCCATGAAATTGCGTACGAATCGCGGCGCCCGCTCGGTCAGGCCGAGCATGTCATGCATCACCAGCACCTGGCCGTCGGTATCCGCGCCGGCGCCGATGCCGATCACCGGGACGGGCACCGCCTCGGCAAGCTGGCGACCCAGTGCGCGCGGCACGCACTCGACCACCAGCAGGTCGATGCCGGCCTCCACCAGCGCCTGCGCGTCGTCGAGGATGCGCCGGGCATCCTCCTCGCCGCGCCCCTGCACCCGGTAGCCACCGAGCTTGCGCACCCGTTGCGGCAGCAGGCCGACGTGGCCGCACACCGGCACGCCGCTCTCGGTCAGCGCGCGAACGATCTCGGCCTTCTCGGCACCACCTTCGAGCTTGACCATGTCGGCACCGCCCTCGCCCATCAGCACACCGGCGGCATCCAGGGCCCGCTCGACGGTCGCGTCGCTCAGAAACGGCATGTCGGCGACCACCGGCACGTCGCCGGCGCCGCGGCGGACCATCGCGCTGTGGTAGGCGACCTCGTCGACCGTGACGGCGAGGGTGTCGCGCTGGCCCTGCACCACCATGCCGAGCGAATCGCCGACGAGAAAGGCATCCACCCCGGCCGCCGCGGCCGTCCGCGCCAGCCCCGCCTCGTAGGCGGTCAGCATGGCGATCGGCTGGCCGTCGGCCTTGGCCTGGTGCAGTCGGGCAAGGGTCATGACGACCTCCTCGAGTTGGACGGGGGCTCTTCCACCGGGCGCGTACCGGGGTGGTCGACGCGCCCACCTTCGGCAGGCTGTTCGGCATGCCGCTGCCAGCGCAGCGGACGCAGAAAGCGCAACGGGTGATCACTGACCGCCGCAAGCGAGGCGGTCAGGCGCGACCCGTCCGGCAGGCGCGCCTCGGGCCGGATCTCCAGCCAGGGGGCGAGCACGAAATGCCGCCGGGTAACCTCCGGGTGCGGGATGGTCAGCTCGGCGGTCGACAACTCACGGTCGCCGAAGGCGAGGATGTCCAGGTCGAGCATCCGCTCGCCCCAGTGACGCGTGTACGAACGCCCCGCCGCGCGCTCCAGCCCCTTCAGCGCCCGCAGCAGGGCTTCCGGGGCGAGCGCGGTCTCGATCTCGGCGACGGCGTTGATGTAGTCGGGCTGGTCCTGCGGGCCGATGGGCGGGTTGGCGTACAGGCCCGACACGGCCCGAACGCGGCAGAGCGGCAGGCTGTCGATCGCCTCGACGGCGCGTTCGATCTGGTCGACCGGGTCGCCGAGGTTGGCGCCCAGGCCGATGGTCGCGATTTCCCGAACCATCACTCCCTCCGGCTCTCGGGCGCCCTCAGGCCCCAGTCTTCTGCCGGTTGCCGCCGGAGCGGCGACGCCGGCGACGGCGACGCTTCTTGCCGAAGTCCGAGGGCTTGAGGGCCTCGACCGGCTGTTCCTCTTCACGGCCGCGCTCCGGGGCGTGCTTGCGCCAGAACTCGCACACCGACTGGTCGACTTCGTGGGTGCGCGAACGCAGGCAGAGAAAATCGACCGCGGCGCGGAACCACGGCGCTTCGGTCAGCGCCCGCTGCTCGTCGGTCAGTTCCTTGGGCGCCTTGCCGCCCGGAGACGGCGCTGCGCGCTCCAGATCCGGCTGCAGCGACCAGATGGTACGGATGATCTCGGCCAGGCGGCGCGGGATCATCAGTCGACGCGCGGCGACCGCGAGCACCTCGTCGGCGGCAAGCACCAGGGCGTCGTCGGCCGGCACGCGCTGGTGCAGCCAGTGGATGCGATGACGGCCCAGCATGCGCCAGAACAGACCGGCGAACAGGAAGGCCGGGTTGACCGGCAGGTCCTTGGCGACGCGGTCGTCGGTCGCCTCGAGGACCGCCTCGATCAGGTCCCAGTCGCTGGCCGGATCGTTCGGCTCGATCCAGGTCGACAGGTCGTCGAACAGGTACTCGAGCAGGCCGAGGCGCTTGAGCTCGAGCACGGTCTGACGGCCGGCACCGCCCTGCAAAAGCTTGACGGTCTCGTCGAACAGGCGTGCCGGCGAGATGTCGGCGAGCGTCTCGCGGCAGTGGGCGACCGCGCGCTCGCTGTCCTGGGTGAGGTGGAAGCCGAGCTTGGCGGCGAAGCGCGCCGCGCGCAGCATGCGTACCGGGTCCTCGCGGTAGCGCGACTCCGGCTCGCCGATCACGCGCAGCCGGCCGCTCTGGATGTCGGTCAGGCCCTCGACGTAGTCCACCAGTTCGCCGGAGGCGAAATCCAGGTAGAGGGCGTTGCAGGCGAAGTCGCGCCGCCAGACGTCCTCGTCGATGGTGCCGAAGACGTTGTCGCGGGTGATCATCCCGCCGTCGGCACGCTTCACCTCGGCGGCGTCGCCGCCGCGGAAGGTGGTGACCTCGATCAGCTCGTCGCGGAAGACGACATGGACGATCTTGAAACGCCGGCCGATGATCCGGGCCCGCTTGAACAGGCGCTTGACCTGCTCGGGGCGCGCGTCGGTGACCACGTCGAAATCCTTCGGGCTGCGGCCGCGCAGCAGGTCGCGCACGCAACCGCCAACGGCGTAGGCCTCGAAGCCGCCCTCGTGCAGGCGCTCGAGGACGAACCGGGCGTTGTCGCTCAGGTCATTCAGCGAGATGCCATGGGTCTCGGCGGGGATTCGGGTCTGGGTTGGTGTCACGTTTTCTGACAAAACAGTCTGCCGTTATTGGTCGACGATTACCGCCATGGCCGTCGCCTGCCTGCGCCTCGCCGGCGTACGGCACCGGGGCGCGGGGACGGGCCATGGGTGATGTGGCGGATTCCGGTACCCGGCGCACGGTTCTCTCGGGGCGCTCGCGGGCCGGTAATCCGAAAAATTACGCTCGGCAGTCTATCACTATGCCGCCTGCGGCGAAGTGCGCGGCATTCTCGCGTCCGCGCCTGCGCGCGGGTTTAACTCGTCAGGCCGTGCGCAAACGCGATGCTGTTGCGCCTTGGGCGGGCGGCATTGTCGGGTTCTGTGCTAGGATTTTTCGCCAATCGTGCCGTTTTGGCGCCCGGGTTCCGTCCGCGGTCCCGACCCGCTTTCCCTGCTCCAAGGACAGTGTCCGTGCAAGCGATCGAACTCCTGGCCATCGTCGTCCTGCTGCCGTTTTTCGCCGCGCCACTCGCGGCGTGGAGCGCGCGTTTCAACCGATACGCGGCCGCCTGGGTCGCCGGCGGGGCGACCCTGGTGGCGCTCGCCCTGTTCGCCTGGCTGGTGTATGGCCACATCGATCTGATGCCGGTGGCCACCTCGCATGCCTGGATCGAGGCGGCCGGCCTGAGCTTCGGCTTCCGCCTCGACGGGCTGTCGATGATGTTCACCGGGCTGATCCTGGTGATCGGGCTGTTGATCGTGATCTACGCCCGCTACTACCTCTCACCCGGCGATTCGATGGGGCGTTTCTTCGCCTACCTGCTGATGTTCATGGGGGCGATGCTCGGGGTGGTGCTCTCCGAGAACCTGATCAACCTGGTGATCTTCTGGGAGCTGACCTCGCTGGCCTCCTTCCTGCTGATCAGCTACTGGCAGCACCGCAAGGAGGCACGCTACGGCGCGCGTCTGGCGCTGGCGATCACCGGGGCCGGCGGGCTGGCGCTGCTGGGCGGGGTACTGATCCTCGGCCACATCGTCGGCTCCTACGAGCTCACCGACGTACTGGCCGCGGGTGAGCTGATCAAGAATCACGACCTCTACGCGCCGGCGCTGATCCTGATCCTGCTGGGCGTGTTCACCAAGTCGGCCCAGTTCCCGTTCCATTTCTGGCTGCCCAACGCGATGGCCGCCCCGACGCCGGTCTCCGCCTACCTGCACTCGGCCACGATGGTGAAGGCCGGCATCTTCCTGCTGGCGCGCTTCTTCCCGGCGCTGGCCGGCACTGACCTGTGGGTGATCATCGTCTCCAGCGCCGGCCTGGCCACCTTCCTGCTGGGCGCCTACACCGCGCTGTTCCGGCATGACCTCAAGGGGCTTCTGGCCTACTCGACCATCAGCCACCTGGGCCTGATCACGCTGCTGTTCGGCTTCGGCACCCAGCTGGCCGCGGTGGCGGGCATCTTCCATATCCTCAACCACGCCACCTTCAAGGCGAGCCTGTTCATGGTCGCCGGCATCGTCGACCACGAGACCGGCACGCGCGACATGCGCCGCCTGGGCGGACTGATCCGGTTCATGCCGCACACCGCGGCACTGGGCATGATCGCGGCGATGGCGATGGCCGGCGTGCCGCTGTTCAACGGCTTTCTCTCCAAGGAGATGTTCTTCACCGAGTCGGTGCGCGTGGCCGGCTCCATGGGACCGGTGTGGCTGCTGCCGCTGCTGGTGTCGCTGGGCGGCCTGCTCTCGGTGGCCTACTCGCTGCGCTTCGTCCACGACACCTTCTTCGGCCGGCCGGACGGCGACCTGCCGAAAAAGCCCCACGAGCCGCCCGGCATGATGAAGCGGCCGGTCGACCTGCTGGTGGTGCTGTGCCTCGCGGTCGGCATTCTGCCGGCCCTGGTGATCGGGCCGCTGCTGCACATCGCGGTGACCGGCGTGCTGCAGACCGAACCGCCCTACTACAGCCTGTCGCTGTGGCACGGCTTCAACATTCCGCTACTGATGAGCGCGGTGGCGCTGGCCGGCGGTGTGGCGCTCTACCTGATGCGTCGGCCGATCTTCCGCTGGCATGCCCTCTCGCTCGCCCACCTGGATGCGCGGGTGGTCTACAACCGGCTGATGGAGCTCTTGATGCGCACCGGCGCCGGCGTGACCGCCATGGTGGACACCGGTCGGCTGGGTCGCATCGTCCTGTTCACGCTCGCCTTCGCCTTCGGCGCCGGCATCCTGGGCTATCTGCTGCCGCTGGGGCTCGAGCCGGTCCGCAACGCCGTCGAGCGCGGAGCGACACCCGACAACGGAGACTGGGTGACCTGGCTCGGCATCGGCCTGATCATCCTGGCGGCGATGGTGACCACGGTCTGGCACCGCCAGCGCCTGTTCGCCCTGATCACGATGAGCGTGGTGGGTCTGGGCGTGGCAATGATCTTCGCCCGCTTCTCGGCACCGGACCTGGCCATGACGCAGCTGTCGGTCGAGGTGGTCACGATGATCCTTCTGCTGCTGGCGCTGTTCTACCTGCCGCAGCAGAGCCGCAAGCTTTCCACCCCGGCACGGCGCTGGCGTGATGCCGGCATCGCCACAGCGATCGGCGGCGGCATCTCGGCTCTCACCTACGCGATCATCAGCCGGCCGTTCGAGTCGATCTCGGGCTACTTCCTCGACCAGTCGGTGCCCGGCGGGGGCGGTACCAACGTGGTCAACGTGATCCTGGTCGACTTCCGTGGCTACGACACCTTCGGCGAGATCACCGTGCTGGCGCTGGCGGGACTGGGCATCTTCGCCATGCTCAAGGGCCTGTCGCTGCCGGCCTCCAAGCGCGATCCGTTCGGTCGCACCTGGACCGAGGACCCGCACCCGCTGATGCTGCGCACCTTCACGCAGATCCTGCTGCCGCTGACGCTGCTGTTCGGCGTGTACGTGTTCCTGCGTGGTCACAACGAACCGGGCGGCGGCTTCATTGCCGGCCTGATCGTCGCCAGCGCGCTGGTCGCGCAATACATGGCCAACGGCATCGAGACGGCCGAGCGCAAGCTGCATCTGCCGATCCACGGCATCCTTGGCGCCGGCCTACTGATCGCGCTGGGCACCGGGCTGGCCTCGATGGGCTTCGGCGTGCCGTTCCTGACCTCGGCCATGGCCCATTTCTCGCTGCCGCTGATCGGCGAGATCCATCTCGCCTCGGCGATCGCCTTCGATCTGGGCGTGTTCCTGGTGGTGGTCGGCTCGACCATGCTGATCCTGCTCAACCTCGGCCGGCTGACCGACCACGCCGTGGAACACCCGGACTACAGCGCGATCGAGACCAGCCCCGCCCCACGCTCCACCCGCCGGGGGAACGACGCATGACCAACCTCGCCCTCTCTCTGCTGATCGGCGTGCTCACCGGTGCCGGGGTCTACCTGGTACTGCGCGCCCAGACCTTCCCCGTGGTGCTGGGCCTGACGCTGATGTCCTACGGCGTCAACCTGTTCCTGTTCACCATGGGCCGGCTGCAGACGGCCGCACCGGCGGTGATCGGCGCGGTCGAGAACCCGACCGACCCGCTGCCGCAGGCCCTGGTGCTGACCGCGATCGTGATCGCCTTCGCCATGACCGCCTTCGTGATCGTGCTGGCACTGAAGGCCCGCGCCGCGCTGGGCAATGATCACGTCGACGGCATGCACATCCCGCAGGCCGACCGGGTCCTCGACCGCAAGGAGGAGCCGCGCGCATGACGGCGAACCTGATCTCCCTGCTGGTCCTGCTGCCGGTCGCCCTGGCGGCGATCCTGACGATGACCGGCCAGCGCCTGCCCACGCTGTCGCGCGGCCTCGACGTGGCCGGTGTCGCCGTTCTGCTGGCCGTCAGCGCCGGCCTCTTGCTCACCGGGGCCGGCGACACCCCGCAAGTAATCGAGCTGGGCAGCTGGGCCGCGCCGTTCGGCATCGTCTGGGTGTTCGACCGCCTGTCGGGGCTGATGCTGCTCCTGACCGCCACCGTCGCCCTGCTTGCCCTCGTCTACGCGATCCGCCGCGACGAGGACCAGGCCGGGCCGCACTTCCACGCCCTGTTCCAGGCGCAGTTGTTCGGCCTCAACGGCGCGTTCCTCACCGGCGACCTGTTCAACCTGTTCGTGTTCTTCGAGGTGCTGCTGCTGGCCTCATACGGTCTTTTGCTGCACGGCAACGGCCGCAAGCGCACCCGCGCCGGCTTCCACTACGTGGTAGTCAACCTGATCGGCTCGACGCTGTTCCTGTTCGCCGTCGGCGCGCTCTACGGCACGGTCGGCAGCCTCAACCTCGCGGACATCACCCTCAAGCTGCCCGACGTCGCGCCCGATGCGGTGCCGCTGGTGACCACCGCGATCTTCCTGCTGTTCACGGTGTTCCTGATCAAGGGCGCGGCGTTCCCGCTGTACCTGTGGCTGCCGGGCGCCTACGCGCATGCCTCGATCCCGGTCGCCGCGCTGTTCGCCATCATGACCAAGGTGGGGCTGTACTCGGTCCTGCGGGTCGACAGCGTCATGCTCTCGGACAACAGCATCGGCGGGCTGGTCGAGACGACCACCCTGATCGCGCCGTGGCTGCTGTGGCTGGGGCTGGTCACCCTGCTGCTGGCCGCGCTCGGCGTGGTCGCCGCACGCTTCGTCCGTCGCCAGGTCGCCTACCTGATCATCGCCTCGGTGGGCACCATCCTGATCGCCCTGGGGCTGGTCACCGGCAATGCAGGCGAGGCGGCGATCGGTGGCGCGCTCTACTACTGGATGCACACCACGGTGCTCAGCGCCGGCTTCTTCCTGCTGGCCGGCCTGATCCTGCACCACCGCCCCGAAGCGGGCGATGGCATCGAGAGCGCCCCGCCGATGCCGCACGCCATCCTGGTGGGCTCGCTGTTCTTCGCCTACGCGATCGCCATGGCCGGCCTGCCGCCGCTGACCGGCTTCTTCGGCAAGATCATGATCCTCGCCGCCGCGCTGGACAGCCCGCTGATGGCGCCGATCTTCGCCGTGATCCTGACCAGCGGACTGATCATGGTGATTGCCCTGGCGCGCGCCGGCAGCCGCCTGTTCTACCAGTCGCAGGCCACGCCGGGCCACCCGGCGCACGCCAGGCCGGCCGATGCCCGCGTCGCGCTGCCGGGGGTGGGCATGGCCGTGCTGCCGCTCGTTCTCGCGGGGGCCATGGTCGTCGGCGCGCAGCCCCTGTCCGGCTGGCTCGCCGGCACGGCCGCCCAGATCGCGGCATCGGACGGTTATCTCGACGCGGTGATGCCCGACGGCGTGCTCGATCCGGCCCACGCCCCCGGCAAGTTCGGCGCGGACCAAGACGGAGGCAGTCACTGAGATGAAACGCGTTCTTCCGCAACCCGTCCTGAGTCTCGTCCTTCTGATCAGCTGGCTGGTGCTCAACAACAGCATTGCGCCGGGATCGATCGTCATGGGAGCGATCGTCGCGCTGATCGTGCCCTGGATCACGCATCGCTTCTGGGAAATCGGTGCCGGCGTGAAGGATTTCACCGCCCTGATCGGCTACGTGGGCATCGTCCTGGTGGACATCATCCAGGCGAATTTTGTCGTCGCCCGCCAGGTACTGGGGGCAAACCGGTCGCTCAACTCGCAGCTGTTCGAACTGGAGCTGGACCTTGAAGGGGCCCTGCCGATCAGCATCCTCGCCGCGACCATCACCCTGACACCGGGCACGGTGTCCTGCCGGGTCAGCCCGGATCAGCGCAGCCTGTGGGTGCACGCCCTGCATGCCGACGATGCGCAGACGGAAATCACGACCATCAAGCAGCGCTACGAGGCGAGGCTGCAACGCATCTTCGGCCAGCCGGTCACGGCCGGGGCGACCGAATCCACCAGCCGGGGAGCCGAGTCATGATCCATGTCAGCCTGGGGATTGCCCTGGTCCTGATCGTTATCGCGATGGGACTGGCGACCTACCGCCTGCTCAAGGGGCCGGAAACGGCCGATCGCGTGCTGGCACTCGACACCATGTCGATCAATGCCATCGCGTTGCTGATTGCCCTGGGGATCTGGTTCGAGACCTCGATCAATTTCGAGGCCGCCCTGCTGATCGCGGTGCTGGGCTTCATCACCACGGTCGCGTTGAGCAAGTACCTGATTCGCGGCGATATCGTCGAATAGCCGGAGACCTGCCATGATTTTCGACCTGATCGTCAGCGCCCTGATCCTATTCGGCGCCGCATTCGTCCTGCTGGGCTCGCTGGGGCTGGCCAAGCTGCCCAGCTTCTTCATGCGCCTGCACGGCCCGACCAAGGCCTCGACCCTCGGGGTGGGCAGCATCCTGCTCGGTTCGGCGGTCTACTTCTCGGCGCAAGGCGGCCTGTCGGTGCACGAGATCCTGATACTGATCTTCCTGTTCCTCACCGCCCCCGTCAGCGCTCTGCTGATGGCGCGCGCCGGCATGCACCGCGGGCTGAAAGGGGACAATCCGTCCCACGAGGACAAGCGCGACTGAGGCAGTCAGCCACGACGACAAGGCATCGCGGCTCAGGGCGTTCCAGGTGAGCGTTCCCGGCGGCTTTACTGGCAGATGGCGTGCAGGCGCTCGATCGCCTCGAGCAGTTCGGGCGTCATCTCCCAGCGATCGCGGCTGATGTAGAGCCAGGCGGTGACCTCGCCGGCAGCCTGGGTGCCGGTCCTGGCCGGGAGGATCACGACCGAGTGCCCGGCCGCGTTGATCACCACCGGCGAGCCCTCGTTCTCGAGCCCGGGATCCGCCGGTTCGTTGTCGCTGTGAACCCAGCGCCCCTCCCCGCTGACGAGCACCCGGCCAAGTTCTTCGGCCAGCGCACGCAACAGCGCTCGATGCCGCCGCAGGGCGGGCGGCAGGCAGCGTTCGATGCGCCGGCGGAGCGCCTCGCGATCATGCACCTCGCTGATGTCGACGGTCACCGGGAGCACCTCGAGAAACGGGCTGGCATCGTGATCGGCCAGACGGTCCTGCATCCGCGCTCGTTCCGCCGCCGTGAGAGAGGCACAGAAGGCGGCCAGGTGGTCCACCTGCGCCATCACGGCACTGTTGTCCGTCTCACGCGCCGGGCGGAGCATGCCGATCATCCGCTCGGGATTGCCCTCCGCATCCCGCTGCACCCGCAGCTCCAGCCACATCGGCCCGGCCGCCGGCAAGTCCGGCACGCAGCCCTCGATCGCGACCCGGTCGACCGCCCCGCGGGCGAAATAGGCCGGCAACGCCGCCTCCGGGTCACCCGACAACGGCGAGGCCGGGTCGGTGGGACGGAACAGTTCGAACAGCGAACTGCCCACCAGCGAGTCGCGCGCCCGGCCGAGCCAGTTGGCGGCCTGGCGATTGGCGGCCACCACGTTCAGGCGCAGCGGGTCGATCTCGATCAGGCCCAGTGCCGGCATGTCCAGCCAGGCGCGATGCCAGAAGTCCCGTTCCAGCACGACGTTCCGGGTCTGCAGGCGGTAGCGTCCCCGCAGGAAGCGCCACAGGAAGAACAGCGCCGCCAGCGTACCCAGGGTGGAAAGGATCGCCGTCAGGCTGAGCCATTTCTCCATCTGTTCGACCGGGGCGAGCACCGCCCGCCGATCCTGAAGCACCAGCAGCCGCGCCTGCAGACGGTCGAGCGCGACCGTGGCATACACCCGGTCGCTGCCCTTGATGCGGGTCACGCCCTCGGCGGCTTCTGGATCGGGGGAATCCGACAGGCCGGCCTGCAGACGGTCGACGATCGGTGCCGGTGTCTCACCGACCTGGTTCGACTCCTCGCGCGGGTCGAGCGTGAGCATGGGCCAGAAGCTAGAGGCCGTCTCAGGCTCGGACGGCACGCGAATCAGCAGGATGCGCAACGCCTCGTCCGCCCGGACGCGGCGATTCTGTGACTCGGCGCCATCCACCAGCGCCCGGGTGTTCAGTCGCGTCCAGAACAGCAGGTACCAGGGGCCGCGGCTGACCGCCGTGCGGTCGTCGTAGACCGGCAGGATCCAGAACAGGTCGACCCCGCCGCGCCCGCGCGTGAAGCGGGTGACGGTCTGCACCTCGGTGGTAACGGCGGCCTGGTCGAAATGGCGCATGTCCGGCGGCACGACGGTCGAGGAGCCGGTCTGCAGGCGCGGGTTGCGGTCCGGATCCAGCAGCGTGATCGCCTGGAAGCGCGAGACGAGACCGCCCCGGCGCAGGTCGTCCGGGAACCCCTCGACGCGTCCCTCGTCGAGATCGCTTATCCACGCCTTGAGCCACTCACGTCGCTGGGCGAGGGCCTCGACCTGCTGGTCGCGCTGGTCGACCCAGTTGTCGACCTCGATCGCACGGATGGCAGCGAGGTTGCCGACTTCGCGCTGCGCCTTGTCCAGCAGCAGCGGCGCATACTGGCGGGCAGCGATGACCGTGATGAAAATCTGTGCCGCGGCGATCACCACCAGGGCGATCACCATCGCGGTCAGCCAGGTCTGCGAACCGCGAACGCGGCCGTAGCCGAAATCCAGCTGGCCGGTGCGGGCGACATGAAGGCGGTCGACCAGCACGTACAGCAGCGCGCCGGTGACCAGAACGAAGATCTCGCCGAACACGAGCCCGGCGGTGGAGATTTCCCAATGGGCCCCACCCAGCCTCCCGAGCAGCCACTGCGTGGCCCAGATCCACAGGGAGGCAAGCAACAGGTATGCGACCGTGATCGGCAATGCCGGTCGCATGGCCCCGATCCTCATGTCAGGCGCTGACCCGGTCCCGGAAGGCGTTGAGACGCTGGATGCTGCGCATGCGTCCCATCAGCTCGAGGATCACGCCGAAACTGGGCGACGAGGTATGTCCCAGCAGGGCCAGGCGCAGGACCGGCCCCACCTTGCCCAGCTTGAGATCCAGTGTCTTGGCCACGCCCTTGACCGCGGCCTCGAGCGTGTCGGTGCTCTCCCAGGCGGCATCGTCGTCCAGTGCGACGATCAGGGCGTCGACCACCATGGCCGCCGAGGCATCGAGCTTTGCCATCGCCTTGGGGTCGGGCTCGACGGCATCCTGGTAGAACGGCTTGGCCTCCTCGGCCATCTCGACCAGCGTGTGCACGCGGTCGACGTAGGCCGGCACGATCGCCGCCGGCTGCGGGCCGAACTCGTCGGGGTCGATGCCCAGGTGGCCGAGATGCCAGCGCAGCTCGGAGGCGACATCGGCGACCGGAAGCTCGCGCATGTAGTGCTGGTTGAGCCAGCGCAGCTTCTCCGGATTGATGCTCGACGCCGAGTGGTTGACGTCCTTGATGTCGAACAGCTGAACCAGCTCGGCACGCGAGAAGATCTCCTCGTCGCCGTGCGACCAGCCCAGGCGCACCAGGTAGTTGAGCAGCGCCTCGGGCAGGAAACCGTCGTGACGGTACTGCACCACGCTGACCGCGCCGTGACGCTTGGAAAGCTTGGCACCGTCCGGGCCGTGGATCATGGGCAGGTGCGCAAACGATGGCGGCTCGACACCCAGCGCGCGGTAGAGGTTGATCTGCCGCGGGGTGTTGTTGAGGTGGTCGTCACCGCGCACGACATGCGTGATCTGCATGTCCATGTCGTCGACCACCACGGTGAGGTTGTAGGTGGGACTGCCGTCGCCGCGGGCGATGATCAGGTCGTCGAGCTCGTCGTTGCGGAAGGTCACGCGACCGCGGATGGCGTCCTCGACCACCACCAGACCGTCGAGCGGGTTCTTGAAGCGCACCACCGGCTTGACGCCCTCCGGCGGCGTACCGGTGAAGTCACGGTAGCGGCGGTCGTAACGTGGCTTCTCGCCGCGCTTCATTTGCTGCTCGCGCAGCTCGTCGAGCTCCTCGCGGGTGGCATAGCAGTAGTAGGCCTTGTCCTCGGCGAGCAGCCGGTCGATCACCTCGCGATACCGCTCCATGCGTTCGGTCTGGTAGAACGGCCCCTCGTCGTAGTCGAGCCCCAGCCAGGTCATGCCCTCGAGGATGGCGTTGACCGACTCGGCGGTGGAACGTTCGCGGTCGGTGTCCTCCACCCGCAGCACGAACTCGCCGCCATGGCGACGGGCGAACAGGTAGCTGAACAGGGCCGTACGGGCGCCGCCGATGTGCAGATAGCCGGTGGGCGACGGAGCGAAACGGGTGCGAACGGTCATCGGTACCTCAAGGACAGCTGGAAGGTGGTCGCGGTCGCCGGGACGCTACTCGTCGCCGGCAGGGCAAAGGGCGCATTATAGATGGTCGGGAATCTCATAACGAATCGGGCCCGTACCGATCGCCCTGCCCGCCCCGAGCGAAGGCCGCACAAGGCAGGGCGACAGCGGCCATCCGGCGGGACGGCGACAGCCAACCCCAATCGGGAATGCGATAAAAGCCGGTGTTCCCGGCATCGCACCCGCCCGCTTTCGACGCCCGTCCATCTGGATCCCTCGCACCGGGCAGGCCGGATCGCTGCCCATCACGCCCCGAGATTTCAGGGATGGCACGGGTCGTGCTCTGAAACGATACGCTGACAAATCACGATAGTAGCCGACATGATCCCAACGCCGAGACCGCCCATGCCCGGACATCCCGTTACGCGCCGACTGACATGGTTGGCATTCGCCACCCTGCTGCCGATCGCGGCATCCGCCGAGCCGCAGACCGGTCCCGGGGCGTGTCAGGCCAATCACCGCCTGGTGATCACCGAGGCGCGCATCGGGCACGAGCCCGGTGACGTCACCGGGCTGCCGACGGCGATCGCCGACCGTCTGGCACGCCGGCTGGAGACGACAGGCCTGCAGGTGGTCGACATCGTCCCGCCGACCCGAAGCGAGGGGTTGTCCCCGGCGATGGACGCCTTCTCCCGCCATGCCGCGCCCTACTTCCTGCGCCTCGCCGCCAGCGACGTGGGCACCCAGGGGCGGCCCTCCGCATTCGTGCTGCTGCCCGATCAATACCAGCCCCGCGCGGGTCAGCTGTCGGCCACCCTGGACGACGGCGCGCAGGGCGCCCGACTGGGCGACTGGCAATTCGACCTCGAGCCTGCCGACGGCAAACCGTACTCCCCCGAAGCCGACGCGCAGGCCGGCGCCTTCTGGCAGAGCGACTGGGGCGAGGCACTCGACGCAGGTGTCGAGCGCCTCGCCGTGGAGGTTCTCGCCACGCTGCACTGCCGCCCCCTGGTCGGGCGGGTGCTCTCCACACAGGCGCGCGGCAGCATGATCGACCTGCATGTCGATCTGGGTCGGGAAGATGGTCTGCGCGCCGGGGATCGGCTCACGGTGATCGATCCGGGCATGCCGGCCGACTGGCTGGGCGTCAATCTCTTGACTCGACCGACGCTGGAAACCACCGCCGGGCCCGTTCGTGAACCCCGTTCACAGGGGGACGCCCGGGTCACCTATCTGGGCCAACGCGACAGCACGCTGCGCTACACTGGCCGGCATGCGGTGGAAAGCGGCGACCTGGTGCAGGTCAAGCCGCGGCGCGACCGACTCAAGCGCCTGCCAAACTGACGCGCCCCGGCGACCGGATCAGTCGATCTGCTCGCCCAGGCCGCGCGTCAGGTCGGCGATGATGTCCTGAGGGTCCTCGAGGCCGACCGACAGGCGCACCAGTCCCTCGTCGATACCCGCCTCGGCGCGTGCCTCCGGCGACAGTCGACCGTGGGTGGTGCTGGCCGGGTGGGTGATGGTGGTCTTGGTGTCGCCGAGGTTGGCGGTGATCGAGAGCATCCGCGTACCGTTGATCACCTTCCACGCCGCCTCGCGGCCGCCCTCGACCACGAAGGAAACGATCGCGCCGGGTCCGGTCTGCTGCGCGGCGATGATCTCCGCCTGCGGGTGATCGGGCAGCCCCGGGAAATGCACCCGGGCGACGCTGGGATGCGCCACCAGCCAGTCGGCCACCTCGCGGGCGTGGCGGCTGTGGGCCTCCATCCGCAGGTTGAGCGTCTCCAGCCCCTTGGCGAAGATCCAGGCGTTGAACGGCGCCATGGTCGGCCCGCAGGTACGCAGGAAACCACGCACCTCCTTGCCGACGCGTTCGGCATCGCCGACCACCGCCCCGCCGATCGCGCGCCCCTGACCGTCGAGGAACTTGGTCGCCGAGTGGATCACGATGTCCGCCCCCAGGGTCAGCGGTCGCTGCAGCGCCGGGGTGCAGAAGCAGTTGTCGACCACCAGGGCCGCGTCACGCGCATGGGCTAGATCGGCCAGGCGGCGGATGTCCGCGACCTCGGTCAGCGGGTTCGACGGCGTTTCGATGAACAGCATGCGAGTGCGCTCGCCGACCGCCGCCTCCCACTGCGACCAGTCGGTCAGGTTCACCCAGTGGACCACCAGGCCGAACTTGGCCATGTACTTGTCGAACAGCACCTTGGTGGTACCGAACACCTGGCGGGCGATCACGACCTCGTCACCGGCCTCGCACAGCGCCATGACCGTCGAGAGGATGGCCGACATGCCCGAGGCGGTGGCCACGCAGTCCTCGCCGCCTTCCATCACGGCAAGGCGCTCCTCGAAGATGCGCGTGGTCGGGTTGGTGAACCGAGCATAGATGTTGCCCGGCTCGTCGCCGGCGAAGCGCGCGGCGGCCTGCTCGGCCGACTCAAAGGTAAAGCTCGAGGTCGTGAAGATCGGCTCGCCGTGCTCGCGTTCGGGCGTCGGGTGGTGCCCCGTGCGGATGGCCTGGGTCGCAAGCGACCAGTCGTTTTCGGGACGGCGGTTCGAATCGGTCATGAGTATCCGGTGCAGGTCAGTCGGGCCCGGCTCAGCGGGCGTTGAAGAAATGCCAGGCGAGGTTGTCGAACTCGGTGATCTCGGCGAGCAGGCGGTCGGTATCCTCTTCGAGCTCGAGGAACTGGTGTTCGGCCAGTGGTGCCATCGAGCAGTTCTCCGGCGGCGTGCCGAATTGCTCGAGGAGCTCGCGCATCTGCGGCAGGAATTTCCACTGCAGCCACTCCTCGAACGCCAGGGTGTCGAAGCAGAACGGGTTGGGGCTGGCCAGCGCCTCCTCACTGGGCCGCTCGTCGGACCAGAGGCCGGCCTGCTGCATCTCGTGGGCGATGTGCTCGAGTTGGCGCAGCATCTGATCGGTGCTGGGGCGAACGTTTTCCATCGCGTCCTCTCGGTCGTTCAGTGTACTCGCGAGGAGCCCGGAGGCTCGTCGTTCATGTCGGCGCCGCCTTCGTCGTCGGCCCAGAACAAGCGATGCGGCACCAGTTGGCCGCGGCCGATGGCCGCCGCGTGCATCAGGGTCTGGTGGGTGTACTCGAGGGCCTCGTGGACCGCGTTGATCGGGTCACTGCCCTGGGCGATCAGGCCGGCGATCGCCGAGGAAAGCGTGCACCCCGAGCCGTGGAACTTGCCGGCCAGGCGCTCGTAGACGAAGCGGCGCGGTGGCTCCACGCCGAACAGCCAGTTCTCGACCTTCTCGCCCGGCTCGTCGCCGCCCTTGAGGAGCACGTACTCGGCGCCCAGCGCCGAGAGCATGGCACCACGCTCCTCGAGATCGCGAGCATCCGGCGCCAGCACACGGCCCTCGTGGGCATTGGGCGTCGCGATGGTGGCGCGTGGGAACAGGTGCTCGGCGATCGCCGCGGCCACGGCATTGTCGCCCAGCGAGCCGCCTCCGCCGGCAACCAGTACCGGATCGAGCACCACCGGGATCTCCGGGTGGCGCGCCAGCACCGTGGCGACCGCTTCGACCAGTTCGACGGTGCCGAGCATGCCGATCTTGATCGCACCGACCGGCATGTCGTTGAGCACCGCCAGCGACTGGTCGATCACCAGCTTGGGGTCGCTGGGCACGAAGCCGTGCACGTTGACCGTGTCCTGAACGGTCAGGGCCGTGATGGCCGTCGCCGGATGCACCCCCTGGCTGACGATCGCCTCGATGTCCGCGTGAATGCCCGCCCCACCGCTCGGGTCGTGACCGGCAATCGCGAGGACGACGGGAACCTCGGGGAGGTCGTTGAGCGTCTGTCTGCTTTCCATCTGGTGCTAAGCTCCCTCGAACGATGATGCATGCCGTGGCGGCACCGGCACGCCGCTGCGCGCCGGGCTCGACATCATAACGCAGCCAGCGCCGCTGACATCGACCCGATGCCAAGCCTGCCAATCACCCCGCACGAGGACCTCATCACGCGATGATGCCCCTGAAGCCCGCCGAATGGATTCGCCCGGTCAAGCGCTGGATCTGGCACGACCGCCCGACCGGCAATCTGACCCGTTTTGCCCAGCGCCTGACCCGCGCGTTCCTCAACGTGATGTCCTCGGCCTCCCGCGGTGACCTGCAGCTCAACGCCATGAGCCTCTCCTACACCACGCTGCTGTCGATGGTGCCGCTGCTCGCCGTCACCTTCTCCGTGCTCAAGGCGTTCGGCTCGTCGGCCGTGATCGAGCCGTTTCTGCTCTCGCTGATGGCGCCGCTGGGCGATGCCGCGGACGAACTGACGCTGCGCATCCTGTCCTTCGTCGACAACATTCGTGTCGGCGTGCTGGGCGCGGTGGGCGTCGCCCTGCTCTTCTACACCGTCATCGCCCTGATGCAGAAGATCGAGCGGGTCTTCAACCGCATCTGGCACGTCCACCAGATGCGCTCGATGTCGGCGCGGTTCGCCAACTACCTCTCGGTGCTCATGGTCGGCCCGGTGCTGGTGATCGCCGCCGGCAGCCTGACCGCCACACTGCTGGCCGCGCCGGTGATCCGCGACTTCGCCGAACTGTCGATCCTGGCGACGATCCTCAAGTGGCTGGGCTACCTGGTGCCGCTGGCGATCTGGACCGGGGCGTTCGCCTTCCTCTACCTGTTTATCCCCAACACCCGCGTGAAGGCCAGCTCGGCACTGGTCGGCGGGCTGGTCGCCGCCGTGCTGTGGAACCTGCTCGGGCTGGTATTCGGCGGCCTGATCGCCGGGTCGACCAGCTACACGGCCGTCTATTCGGCTTTCGCCTCGCTGGTGCTGTTCCTGGTCTGGCTGCAGATCGCGTGGATGATCGTGCTGGTCGGGGCCGGCATCAGCTACGGCTGGCAGCACAGCGACCGCCTGAGTCTGAGCGAGGACAAGGGCATCCATCCCAATCAGCGCCTCGTCGCCGCCATCGTCCTGCTCGACGAGATCGAGCGGCGTTTCGAGGCCGGGGCCGCACCGCCGGATCGGGATCGGCTGGTCGAGCGCATCGGCCGATACCCGACGCTGGCACCGGTGTGGGTCGACCCGCTCTTGGAAAAGCTCGTCGAGGCGGAATTGCTGCGCGTGACCGAACCGGAGGATGCCACCTGCTTCCTGCCGGCCCGGCCGGGGTCGTCGATCACGCTCGAGGAGGTCGAGAACGCCGTCGAAGGGAATGCGCCGGACCTGCCGGCCGCCCTGCTCGAGGAAATCCCCGCGCTGGCGCGGTTCGGTGAGCACCAGCGGGAATGGCAGGCCGAGCTGGGCCGGACGTCCCTGTCGGCGCGGGATCAGTCCGAGGCGTCTTCCGGGGAGGCGCCCCGCCAGTAGACGGTGTGCTCACCTGACGGGTCGAGCAGGCGGGCAAACACGAACCAGGCGTCCGAGAGGCGATTGAGGTAGGTGGCCAGGGCGGCGCTCTCGTCGCCCTCGCACCAGGCCCAGGCGAGTCGCTCGGCTCGACGCGTGCCGGTACGGGCCAGATGCGCCCGCGCCATGGCCTCGCTGCCGCCCGGCAGGATGAATTCGCGCAGCGGCGGCAGATCGCGATTGGCCGCCTCGACCCAGGCCTCCAGCCGCTCGAGCGAAGGCAGCTGCGCCGGCTCGGCCATCGCGCCCATGGCGACGAATCCACCCAGATCGAAAATCGCCTGCTGCTGCTCGCGGACGAAACCCAGCAACCGGGGCTCACCGGCCAGCGAGACGGCCAGCGAGCCGAGACGCGCGTTGAGCTCGTCGAGCTCGCCCAGCAGTTCGATGGCAACGTCCTGCTTGGGCAGCCGGCTGCCGTCGGCCAGTCCCGTCTCGCCACGATCACCGCTGCGGGTGACGACGCGCGACAGGCGGGGACGATCGTCGTTCGACTCGGCCATGTCAGCCGGCCTGCGGCTCGCTGCCCGGCACGTCGGTGGGCCAGTCGAGCGGACGACCGGCGACGACCTGGAGGGCAAAGGCGAGGATCGCCGCTACCCCGTAGAGCAACCCCGCGACCACGCCCATATCGACGATGCCGTGCCACGGCTGCGGCAACTGGCTGACCAGCAGCACCAGCGTCACCACCCCGGCAGTCACGGAAAGCGCGACGATGCGGCGCTTTTTCGTCGCGTGGATGAAGCCCATGCAGTAGAGCGGCGCGAGAAGCACGTGCCAGCCCACCGGGTGATGCGACAGGTGCACGGCCCGGGCCACCACGCGCGGCGAGAAGCCCTTCTGGAAGCCCTTGTAGCCCTCGCTGTAGACCATGAACACCATCCAGACGGCAAAGAAGGCCCAGTGCCACCAGGCCCAGGGTACCTCCCAGGCGGCAACGGCATAGAACGACAGGCGGTAGATGGCCCAGAGCAGCAGCGCGCACAGACCCAGCACGCCCCAGACCGCTCCGATGACACCCAGTTGCTTGTTCACGTATCGACTCTCCCGGACCCGTTGTCCGTCTGACGGTTCTTTGGCAAGGGCGCGGAGTTTATCATGCACGCCTCCACCCGATCCCCGAGTGACCCGGACTGCATGAACCCCCGCACCCGACGCGAGATGTTCGAGCGCTTCAAGCGCCAACGCCCCGAACCCACCACCGAACTCGAGTACTCGACTCCCTTCGAGCTGCTGGTCGCGGTGGTGCTCTCCGCGCAGGCCACCGATGCGGGCGTGAACAAGGCGACCCGCCCGCTGTTCAAGCGAGCCAACACCCCGCGGGCGATCCTCGACCTGGGCCTGGAGGAACTGACCGAGGCGATCCGCACCATCGGCCTGTACAAGACCAAGGCGAAGAACGTCTACGCGCTTTCCCGCCAGCTGATCGAGAAGCACGACGGCGAGGTGCCGGCCGAGCGCGAGTCCCTCGAGGCCCTGCCCGGGGTGGGACGCAAGACCGCCAACGTGGTACTGAACACCGTCTTTCGCCAGCCGACCATGGCGGTGGACACCCACATCTTCCGGGTGGCCAACCGCACCGGTCTGGCCAAGGGCAAGACGGTGCGTGCCGTCGAGGATCGCCTGCTGAAGGTGATTCCGAAGGAATTCCGTATCGACGCCCACCACTGGCTGATCCTGCACGGGCGCTACGTCTGCAAGGCACGCCGACCGGACTGCGGCGCCTGCATCGTCTGCGACCTGTGCGATTATCGCGACAAGACCGAGGAATGCAGCCCGGAGCTGATCGCCCGTTACGCCACCGAAGAGACCTGAGCATGTACTCCTCCGACCGCCGCAAGATGCGCCAGCCGTTCATCGACGCCTGGACCAAGGGCAAGCAGAAGAAACCGCTCGCGCCGATCGAACAGATGATCTTCGAGGTGGTGCGCGACCACCCCGAGTATCACTCGCTGCTCGATCAGCCGGAATTCGCCCTCGAGGCCGACTGGCCGCCGGAGATGGGCGTGACCAACCCCTTCCTGCACATGAGCATGCACCTGTCACTGCGCGAGATGGTGCAGACCGACCGGCCCACGGGTATCCGCTCGGTGCATGCCGAACTGTCGTTGAAGAAGGCCGATCCGCTCGAAGCCGAGCACGAGATGATCGACTGCCTGGGCGAGGCACTCTGGCAGGCACAACAGAACGGTGGCCCGCCGGACGAGAAGGCATTGATGCAATGCCTGCAGGACAAGCTCAAGCGCTGAGCCCGAGCTTCCTCGGGTCAGTCGCTCTCCTCGAGCGGCCAGTCGACCACGTGGGCCTCCCAGTCGATCGACTCGCGGTCGGCGTTCTCGGCGATCACTGCCCGACCGGCAACCGAATAGCCGCTTGCCATGGTGCTGCCCGGGTCGCCCGTGATCAGCGGATGCCACGGCGGCAGATCGCGCCCCTCGGCCACGCGCCGGTAGGCGCAGGTGGGCGGCAGCCAGTCGAATTCCTCGACGTCCTCGGGTCTGAGCCAGACGCAACCGGGCACGCGCGTCTGGCGGTTGAGATAGTCGGTGCAGCGGCAGGTGCCGGCATCGAGCAGATGACAGGCAACATCCGTGTAGTAGACATCGCCCCCGTCGTCCTCCACCTTCTCCAGACAGCACTTGGCACAGCCGTCGCAGAGCGATTCCCACTCGGCGGGCGTCATGTCGGTCAGGCGCTTGGTGCGCCAGAAAGGCGGGCTGTCGTGGCTCATGGTCATGCTCGAGTGTGGCCCGAGGGGTGCGGCAGGTTAGCACGGCCCACACCGACAGGGTGTAGGATTAGGATAGTGACTGGATGATGAACAGCGGCAACGGAGACGGACAGGGATGACGCAAGCGGCCCAGAGCAGAACGGTCACCCGGATCGGCAGCGAGGCGGACATCAACCAGGCCCTGCACTCGGCGCGCAATGCCCGTGTCCAGCGCCTGGGCGAGGTGCTCGTCCAGCGCGGCACCATCTCCCGCGAAACCCTCGACAAGGCCCTCGAGTCTCTCCGGCATCACCCCGCGATGCATCTGGGCGACTGGCTGGTCGAGAACAAGATCATCTCGCCCGACCAGCTCGAGGAAGCGCTGTGCTCGCAGCTGGGCATTCCGCAGATCAACCTCGGCTCGTTCACGCCACCACCCGAAGTCGCCGCGCTGATCCCCTACGAAATGGCATTGCGGCTGAACGTCCTGCCGCTAGCCCGTCGCAACTCGGTACTGGTGGTGGCCTGCGCCAAGCCCACCGACCAGGAACTGCTCTCGATCCTGCGTTTCTACACCGGCCTGGGCATCGAGCCGGTACTGGGCTCGGGACACCAGATCACCAGTGCAATCAACCGTGCCTACCGGGTCGAGACCACCGGTGGGGACGTCGGTCAACCGGCGGCCGAACCCGCGGCGTCCGAGCAGGAACCGGAGATCGAGAACAAGGCCAGCAGCCCGCCGGTGGTCAAGATGGTCAACACCATCCTGATGCAGGCGATCAGCCGCGGCGCTTCGGACATCCATTTCCTGCCGCGACGCGAAAACGTGCTGGTGCGCTTCCGTCTCTCCGGTGCGCTGCAGACCATCCGCTCGATCGACAAGGCCGAGTTGCCGGCGGTAGTCGCCCGCATCAAGATCCTCGGCCGCATGAACATCGCCGAGCACCGGCTGCCGCAGGATGGTCACGCCCGGGTGCACATGAGCAAGCAGGAAGTCGACCTGCGCATCTCCGTGATGCCGACCTCCACCGGCGAGAGTGTGGTCATCCGCATCCTCAACAAGAACATGGGCCTGAAACCGCTCAATGCGCTGGGCTTTTCCAAGGGCGACGAGCGGATCATCCGCAACCTGATCGCCCGTGCGCAGGGCATGGTCCTGGTCACGGGGCCGACCGGCTCGGGCAAGACCACCACGCTCTATTCGCTCCTCCAGGAAGTGAAGGCCGCCGACCCGCACATCATCACCGTCGAGGACCCGGTCGAGTACGACATGGACGGCGTTGACCAGGTCCAGGTCCACGGCGGCATCGGCTACACCTTCGGCCGGGCGCTGCGCAACATCCTGCGCCACGACCCGGACGTGATCATGATCGGCGAGATGCGCGACCTGGAGACCGCCGAGAGTGGCGTCAAGGCCGCGCTGACGGGCCACCTGGTGTTCTCCACGCTGCACACCAACGACGCCCCCAGTGCCGTCACCCGCCTGGTCGACATGGGAGTCGCGCCGTACCTGGTCAGCTCCACGGTCATGGCGGTGCTCGCCCAGCGCCTGGTGCGCATCCTCTGCTCGCACTGCAAGAAGAAACACAAGCCGGACGCCCTGGTCTGCGAGACCATGGGCGTCGACAAGAACGCGACGTTCTGGCAATCCAAGGGCTGTGACCACTGCGACCAGACCGGCTACGTCGGTCGGACCATGGCCTACGAGCTGATCGTGGTCGACCGCGACATGGCCAATCACATCGCCCACGGCATCACCACCGAGGAGTTGCGTCAGCTGTCGGTCGACAAGGGCATGCGCACGCTCACGCGGCATGCCCTGGAGATGGCGCAGGCCGGCATCACCTCGCTGGAGGAGGCCTACCGCGTCCGCCTCGAGGATCTTGGCGGTCCGGAACACGACGAGCGCTGATAGCCGTGGACCTGCTACTTGTCGTCCTGATCGCCGTGGCCATGCTTCTGCTCGCCCTTCGCGGACGCCGACGGCGACAATCCCCTCCGCCGCGACCGGGAACAAGACAACGACCGCGACAGGAAGGCTGGTCGTTCTCGCGCCACTCCAGGCAGGACTGGCGCTACTGGCGTGATCTCGCCATTCTGATCGGCCTCGCCTTGGCTCTGCTGGTGGCAACGGCTCTGCTCAGCACCAACCCACCGCTTTGAGCTAGTCGCAACAGCCTGCCGATGCCTCGCCACGACGGGCGCGCTGTACCGGCGGACAGGGAACATCGCCATAGGAGCAGAAAACACAGCAATCTCCGCGACGAGGCGTGAGCAGCTCGCCGCAGGCCGGGCACTCCAGAAACCACTGACAGGCATCTTCCGGCACGTCGTGTCGCGACGACTCACCGCACAGGGGACACCTCAGGCGGGAGGAGGTTGCGACGGAATCGGCCAAGGCTCACCTCATCCGAGACCTTCGTGTCGAGCCGCCCGGCACCGACCCGTCGTGCATGACCCGCCGACCGGGTTCATACCGGTCGACGATACCCACCGGGCGTGCCATGCGGCGAGAGCACGAACTGCCATAACTGGATCTGACGGGCACGGAATCCACCGGCGCAGGACTGCAGGTAGTACTTCCACATCCGGCCGAAGGCATCACCGTAGCTCGCGCGCCAGCGCGGCCAGGCTTGCTCGAAGTTCTCGTGCCATGCCATCAGGGTGCGGTCGTAATCCGCACCGAAGTTGTGCATGTCCTCGACCACGAAACGTCCTTCGCAGGCGTCGACCACCTGCTGCAAAGCGGGCAGCTCGCCGTTGGGGAAGATGTATTTGCTGATCCACGGATCCGGCGGCGCGCCTTCGCGATTGGTGCCGATCGTGTGCAGCAAAAAAAGCCCGTCGGGCTTGAGGCAGCGACGGGCGACTTGCATGTATTCGTCGTAGTTGTGACGGCCGACATGCTCGAACATGCCGACCGACACCACGTGGTCGAAGGGCTCGTCGACGTCGCGATAGTCCATCAGGCGGAACTCCACCGGCAGATCGCCGGCCAGCTCCCGGCCAAGCGCGGCCTGCTCCTTGGAGATGGTCAGCCCCACGCATTCGACGCCGTAATGCTCGGCGGCATAGATCATGAAGCTGCCCCAGCCGCAGCCGATGTCGAGCACGCGCTGGCCGGGCTTGAGGTCGAGCTTGCGGCAGATGATGTCGAGCTTGTGTTCCTGCGCTTCGGCGAGAGTCTGGGCCCCCTCGCCCCAGAACCCGCAGGTGTAGGTCATGCGCGGGTCGAGCATGTCGCGATAGAAATCGTTGCCGATGTCGTAGTGCCGCTCGCCCACCTCCCAGCAACGATCACGGGTCTGGCAGTTGAACAGGCGCGCCTTGAGCGCGTGCCACCACAGCCATGGCGAACGACCTACCTCGCGCGCCAGACCGGAACGAACCACCCGCAAGACGAATTCGTCGACCCGCTCGATGTCGACCCAGCCGGCCATGTAGGCCTCTCCCAGTCCGAGGTTGCCGTAGCCGAGGATGCGATCGATAGCGCGCCGATCACGAATGCGAAGATCCCAGGGGCGGTCGCCGTCGAGCCGGATGTCGGCCTGAGCGAGCATTCTCGCGAATCCCGAATACTTGGGACTCGCCTCGACGTCCAGCGATTCCCCTTCCATGGCCATGCGTTTGCTCATCGACCGCCTCCGTGACCGTAACCAACCATGCCCCAGACCGATGACGACGTACGCCAGCCGGCCTAAACCCCCAATCTAGTCAGGGGATTAGCGTTTTTCAACAGGGAGGCAAAAGCGGTCTAGAGGCGCCACTCTCGGGTCAGCGCGTCTGCCGAGGCGGGCCGGCCGTACAGAAACCCCTGCTGAGAGTCCGCTCCGAGCTCCGTCAACAGGCGGGCCTGACCCGCGGTCTCCACCCCTTCGGCAATCACGCCGAGACGGAGATTGTGCGCGAGGGCGATGGTCGCCGAGACGATCGACCGCGCCTCGGCACTCTCCTCGATCTCCGAGATAAAGCTCCGGTCGATCTTCAGGCAGTCGAGCGGGAGGCGTCGGAGGTAGGCAAGCGAGGAGTATCCGGTACCGAAATCATCGATCGAGAAACGAAAACCCGCGCGCTGCAGGCGGGCCATGGTGATCACGTGGCTGTCCACGTCACTCATCAGTGCCGTCTCCGTGATCTCGAGGCTCACCGCCTCGCCGGTCAGGCCGAACTCGGCCACGGTGTTCTCGAGGCAGTCTGCCAACCCCGGATCCGCGAACTGGCGAGCCGAGAGGTTCACCGACACGGGCACTTCGCCAGCCCATTCGGCCGCCTGGGCGACGGCCTGACGGATGACCTGCTGGCCGATCGAGAGGATCATGCCGGTCTCTTCGGCCAGCGGCACGAACTCGTCCGGACGCACCAGCCCCCATTCCGGGTGCTGCCATCGCAGGAGCGCCTCGGCCGCAACCAGGCGCCCTGCCCCGTCGACCACCGGCTGATACTCGAGGTGGAACTGCTGCTGCTCGATCGCACGGCGCAGCCCGGTTTCCATGTCCAGCCGTCGTCGCGCCGCCTCGTTCATCGCCGGCGTGAACAGGCTGTAGGTATTGCGGCCACTCTGCTTGGCGCGATACATCGCGATATCGGCGTGCTTGACCAGCTCCTCGCCGCTCTGGCCGTCCTCGGGATAGAAGGCCACGCCGATCGAGCAGCCGATGACCAGTTCCCGCCCGCGCAACTCGACGGGCTCGCTCAGCGAATCGATGATCCGCTGGGCGACGTCGGCGACCGGCTCGAAATCCTCGATCTCGGGCAGCAGGGCGAGAAACTCGTCGCCGCCGGTGCGTGCCACCGAGTCGTCTTCCCGCAGGCAGCCGGTCAGCTTCGCCGCCACCTGCTCGAGGAGCTCATCGCCCACGGCGTGGCCGAGGGTGTCGTTGATCGTCTTGAAGTGGTCCAGGTCGATGAACAGCACCGCCAGGCGCCCTTCGCTGCGATGCGCGTGCGCGATGGCCAGATCGAGGCGGTCGCGGAACAGTCGCCGGTTGGGCAATCCGGTCAGCGGGTCGTAGTAGGCGAGATGACGGATGCGCCGCTCGTTCTCCTTGAGTTCGGAGATGTCCGAGAACAGGGCGGCGTAATGCGTGATCTCCCCCGCCTCGTCGGTGATGGCCGTGATGGTCAGCAGCTCCGGGTAGATCTCGCCGTTCTTGCGCCGGTTCCAGATCTCGCCGCGCCACTGCCCCTCTCGCGAGAGGGTAGTCCACATCCGGTCGTAGAACGCCTTGTCGTGCCGCCCCGACTGCAGGACCGAGGGCGACTGGCCGATCACCTCCTCCGGCTGGTATCCCGTCAGGTCGGTGAAGGCGGGATTGACCCGCATGATGCGCCCCTTCGCGTCGGTCACCATGATGCCCTCGAGCGAGGTCTGGATGACCTTCTCGGCCAGCTGCAGGTTGCGTTCCGAGCTCGCCAGCGCCGAGTCGCGGGCCTTGAGCGCCGAACGCAGCTCGTCGACGTAGGCCAGCTCGATGCCCGACAGCAGGTCGGTGAAGCTGACCAGACCGGCGATGGTGCCGTCACGCGCCACCCCGATGTGACGGACATGCCGCTCGTTCATCTCGCGGCGCACCTGGAACAGGCTGGTCGAGGCCGGCACCGAGAACAGGTTGCGGGTACAGACCTTGCCGACGGCGATATCGCCCTGTCGTTGCGCGATCAGGGCAATGAGGTCACGCTCGGTGAGAATGCCGAAACCGTCGCCGTCCAGCCGCACGAGAATCGCGTCGACACGCGCCTCGCGCATCCGCTTCGATGCCGTCGACAGGGTATCGGCTTCCGCCACCTCGACATGGTTCAGCCCGGCCAGGCTGCCGACGGTCCGAAAGTGCAGGTAGTGCTCGATCCCCTGGTTGAGGACCACATCCGTCAGGGAAATGATGCCGCGAAGCGTCTTCTCCTTGCCGTCTCCCTCGCACACAAGCAGGTGCCGGATGTGCTGCTCGCGGAACTGATGCGCCGCCTCCGTCAGCGGGGCCTCGGCACGGATCGACTTCACCGGCCGGCTCATCACCGCCGTGACCGGCTGATCGAACGTCGAATCGAGCGACAGGTTCAGGGCAAGGGCGTCGTGCTCGGTCCAGATACCGACCGGCCGATCCTCCTCGACCACGACGATGGAACTCACTCCTGCCGCCCGCATTCTGGATGCCGCCTCGTGCACCGGGGTGTCCGGCGGACAGGTGAGCATCTCGCGCCCGGCGGGCAGGATATCGGCGATACGGGGATCGTGGTCGAGCTGATGGCTGTTCACGAGCGGCGAATCGTCCTAGCAGAAAAAAGAAAAACGCCGGGTGGCGTGTCCTGACAAGCAAGAATCACGCGACAGCCCAGCGTTTTCAAGGTTTCGAGACCCCGGTCGACGACCGGGGATTGATCGGCCCCGGTGATCAGGCGGTGACCACGGGAATGTCCTTGAGCATCTGCAGCCCCTTGGTGGCCTCTTCCTGGTACTCCTCGATCTCGTTGAAGTTCAGGTAGCGGTAGATCTCGCCGGACATGGTCGCCAGGTGCGCGACGTGCTGCTGGTACTCCTCGACCGACGGCAGCTTGCCGAGGATCGCGGTCACGGCAGACAGCTCGGCCGAGCCCAGGTAGACGCGCGCGTCCTTGCCCATGCGGTTGGGGAAGTTGCGGGTCGAGGTCGACATCACCGTGGCGCCGTCGGCGACGCGCGCCTGGTTGCCCATGCACAGCGAGCAGCCCGGCATCTCGACCCGGGCGCCGGCACTGCCGAAGACGTTGTAGTAGCCCTCCTCGGTCAGCTGATGCTGGTCCATGCGGGTCGGCGGCGCGATCCACAGGCGGGTCGGCACCGAACCGCCGTTGGACTCGAGCACCTTGCCCGCAGCGCGGTAGTGACCGATATTGGTCATGCACGAACCGATGAAGACTTCCTGGACGTCGTCGCCGGCCACCTCGGAGAGCGGCTTGATGTCGTCCGGGTCGTTCGGGCAGGCGAGCAGCGGCTCGGTGATCTCGTTGAGATCGATCTCGATCACCTCGGCGTACTCGGCATCGGCGTCCGGCTCGAGCAGTTCCGGGTTGTCGAGCCATTCCTGCATCGCCTCGATGCGGCGACCCAGGGTGCGCTTGTCCTCGTAGCCCTGGCTGATCATCCACTCGAGCAGCGTGATGTTGCTCTTGAGGAACTCCTTGATCGGCTCGGGGCCGAGGCGAACGGTGCAACCGTTGGCCGAGCGCTCGGCCGAGGCGTCGGCGAACTCGAACGCCTGCTCGACCTTGAGGTCCGGCAGGCCCTCGATCTCGAGCACGCGGCCATTGAAGACGTTCTGCTTGCCCTTCTTCTCGACGGTCAGCTGGCCGTTCTGGATCGCCTTGTAGGGAATGGCGTTGACGAGATCACGCAGGGTGATGCCCGGCTGCATCTCGCCCTTGAAGCGCACCAGCACCGACTCCGGCATGTCCAGCGGCATCACGCCCAGCGCGGCGGCGAAGGCCACCAGGCCGGAACCGGCCGGGAAGGAGATGCCCAGCGGGAAGCGGGTGTGCGAGTCGCCGCCGGTACCGACGGTGTCCGGCAGGATCATGCGGTTGAGCCAGGAGTGGATCACGCCATCACCGGCGCGCAGCGAAACGCCGCCGCGGGTGGAGATGAACTCCGGCAGCTCGTGCTGCAGGGCGACATCCACCGGACGCGGGTAGGCGGCGGTGTGGCAGAACGACTGCATGACCAGGTCGGCGGAGAAGCCCAGGCAGGCCAGTTCCTTCAACTCGTCGCGGGTCATCGCGCCGGTGGTGTCCTGACTGCCGACGGTGGTCATCTTCGGCTCGCAGTAGGTGCCCGGACGAACGCCCTCGACACCGCAGGCGCGGCCGACCATCTTCTGCGCCAGCGTGAAGCCCTTGCCGGTGTCCTCCGGCTGCTCGGCACGCAGGAACTCGTCGGACGGCTCCATCTTGAGGGTCTCGCGCGCCTTGCCGGTCAGGCCACGGCCGACGATCAGCGGGATACGGCCGCCGGCTCGCACCTCGTCGGGCAGCGTGCTCGGGCGCAGCTTGAAGGTGGAGACCACCTCGCCGTTCTTGAGGATCTCGCCCTTGTACGGCCGGATGGTCAG
This sequence comes from Guyparkeria sp. WRN-7, assembly GCF_001641825.1. GTDB lineage: Bacteria > Pseudomonadota > Gammaproteobacteria > Halothiobacillales > Halothiobacillaceae > Guyparkeria. Next base: position 133,299 of record NZ_LRFH01000003.1, read on the forward strand.
CACGTCGCCGGTCTCCATCTGGTCGACGTCGCACTCGATCGGCAGCGCGCCGGAATCCTCGGCGGTGTTGAAGAAGATCGGGGCGATCTTGCCGCCCAGAACCACGCCGCCGGTGCGCTTGTTCGGGACATTCGGGATGTCGCGGCCGATGTGCCACTGCACCGAGTTGATCGCCGACTTGCGCGAGGAGCCGGTACCGACCACGTCACCGACATAGGCGATCTTGTGGCCGGACTCCTTGAGCTCCTTGATGGTGTCGAGTGCCTCGGGCATCTTAGACTGCAGCATCGAGCGGGCGTGCAGCGGGATGTCCGGGCGGCTCCAGGCCTCCTGGGCCGGGGACAGATCGTCGGTGTTGGTCTCGCCCGGCACCTTGAGGACGATCACCTCGATCTCCTCCTCGAGCTTGGGCTTGGCCTTGAACCAGTCGGCATTCGCCCAGGACTCCAGCACGCGGCCGGCGTTCTTGCTGCCCTCGCGGTGCTTGTCCTCGACGTCGCGAAAGGCGTCGTAGACCATCACGAGCCGCGAGAGTGCCTTGACCGCGTCGTCGCCGACCACCTCGTCGTCGAGCACCTCGATCAGCGGGTCGACGTTGTAGCCACCCATCATGGTGCCCAGCAGTTCGACCGCCTCGTGGCGATCGATCAGCGGCGACTCGGTCTCGCCCTTGGCCAGGGCGGCGAGGAAGGCGGCCTTGACGTAGGCGGCCTTGTCCACGCCCGGCGGCACGCGCTGGGAAAGCAGGTACTTGAGCTCGTCACCGTCGACGTCGGCCGGCGGGTTCTTGATCAGCTCGATCAGCTCGGCAGTCTGCTCGGCGTCCAGCGCCAGCGGCGGAATGTCCTGCTCGGCACGTTCGGCCTTGTGTTCGCGATAGGCTTCAAGCATGGGTGATCCTCAACGGCTTGTGATCATGAATTCTGGGAAGGTTGTCGTTCGCACCGGCCCCACCGGCCGACCGCAATAAATTCGAAAGAGGCGGGATTCTATCAAATCCGGCCGCCCAGCCCGTCCGCCACCGTCAAAGCCTGCCGGCAAGCCGCAGCCGGTCGAGCCACAACAGCGCGATCACCGGGGCGGCGGCCACGATCCGACCGCCCTCGACATCGGCGACCGCCTGCTCGATCGGCACCACCCGCACGCGGATGTCCTCGTGCTCGTGATCGAGGCCGAAACGACCGTCGACCAGACCCTCGCCGTCACGTTCGATCTGCGCAGTGTCCACGCGCGCCAGGAACAGGTAGATGCTCTCGGTGCTGCCGCCCGGGCTGACCCAGTAGCGGGTGAGCGGATAAAGCTCGTCGATGGCGAGCCCCGCCTCCTCGTCCGACTCGCGTCGCGCGACGTCCTCGGCCGACTCGCCCGGCTCGATCATGCCGGCGACGATCTCGGCGAGCCACGGCCCGGTGGGCGCATCCAGCGCCCCGGGACGAAACTGCTCGATCAGGACGACCTCGCCGCGCTCGGGGTCGTACGGCAACACCGCCACGGCATGGCCGCGCTCGAAGATCTCGCGCTCGATCGGTTCGGACCAGCTGCCATCGAAATACTCGAAGCGCAGCCGGTAGCGCTGCAGGGAAAAGAAACCGCGATAGAGGGTTTCGTTGGCCAGAAGGTCAAAACGCATCAGGGGTGGCTCCTGCTACCATCGTCGGATTGATTCGAGAGCACTACGGCGGGCAGCCGGGTTCAGGCCGGACCGGCCGATGTCACAGGTTAGCTTACATTTCGGCGAGACCACTCGCCCGGCCACGGGTATTCCATGAACACCATCCTCAAGCTGCTTGAACCCCTGATCGGTCAGCAGGTCCACATCGGGGAGCATCGCGCCACGGTGATCGAGATCCACGATGATCCGCCGGCACTGATCCTGCGCGCGGAGAACAGCCCGGATGCCTTCCAGGTGGACTACCTGGGACGGCCGCGTTCCATGGCACAACCAACGTGGACCCAGCCGATCACCGCCGACTCGGGTCGCAGTCTGCACCCGGACCTGCAACGCCAGCTCCCGCTGGAAACCGCGCGGGCGCTGGACGACTTCATCAAATCGCAACATTCCTGAAGTCCACCCATTTTTCATCGACAAGGAGTTCGTCTCATGCCACAAGGCCTTGCCTCCGTCTTCCGCCTGCCACGACTGATCGTCGCCCTGCTCGGCCTGACGGCCACACCGCTGCTGTTCGCCGCCTCGATGCCGCCCGCGGACAGCCACTGGCGCCTTTCCAACATCGCGACCCTGCCGACGATCGACCCCAGTCTCACCGACCTGATGGTGGATGCCGACGGCAACCTCAGCGGGGTCGCCGGCTGCAACGACTACAGTCAGCCGCGCGAGAACGGTGGCTACGGCGAGATCGCCGTGACCCGCAAGCTCTGTTCGGACGAGAAGATGCGCCAGGAGAAGGCTTTCCTGCAGGCACTCCGGCACACCGAGGAGTGGCAAGTGGACGAGGAGCGCCTGCTGCTCAAAGACGACGCCGGCCGCACCCTGGCGATGATGCTCGAACCCATCATCCCCACCTACCACTTCGACTGCCAGGGCGAGCGTGTGGTGTTCGACGTCATCCGTCGCGGCGACATCCGCCTCACCCATGACGACACCACGGTGATGATGTCGAAGACCGAGAGCGCCTCGGGATCGCGCTACGCCGACGAAAGCGGGGAGATCGTCTTCTGGGGCAAGGGCATGCAGGGCCGCTTCACGCGTGACGGCCGCACCCGGGAATGCCGGCAGGTACCGGCACCGACCGGCGACTGACGCCCTGCGCTAGTCGAGTCGATCAAGCGCAGCGCGTGCCTCGTCGGGATCACCGGCGTGGTCGAACATCCCCGCCCAGGGGTCACCCTTCTGGCCGAGCCGACGGAAGATGTTCGCCAGCGTGTAGCTGTCGGAACGCAACTCGCCCTTGTCGAGCTCGACCCAGTCGAGCGGTGTAGCCACCGGCGCGCCCGGACGGGCACGCAGCGAATATGGCGCCACGGCCGTCTGGCCGAAGGCGTTGCGCATCACGTCCAAGTACAGCCGCCCACGACGCGCCTTGCGGCGTTGTTCGGTCGTAAGCTCGTCCGGGTAGAGCGCGGCGAGTCGATCGGCCATCGACTCGGCCAGAGCGCGCACCTCGTCGAACCCCCGCCGTGCCTTCAACGGCGCGACCACATGCAACCCCGTCGAACCGGTGGTCATGACGAAGGGCGTGAGCTGGCAATCACGCATCAGTGCGGCGATGCGCCGCGCAGTCCGCTTGAGCACCCCCATGTCGTCGTCCGGCGGATCCAGGTCGAATATCAACAGATCCGGTTGGTCGATCGCATTGCCACGTGACCCCCAGCGGTGGAAGGTAAGGGTCGCCTGATCGGCCAGAAACGCCAGGCAGTCGACATCCTGACAAAGGATATGTCGCACCGGCCCGGTGGGCTCGTCATGACGGACCAGCAGCGCTCCGACCCATTGCGGGAAATGTTCGGCATGCGCCTGCTGGAAGAAGCCTTCCTCGTCGATCCCGTCGGGGAACCGGTGCAGGGTCAGCGGCCGCCCTGCCAGATGCGGAAGCATGTATTCGGCGACGCGCCGGTAGTAACCGACCACGTCCTCCTTCGTCCAGCCATCGTCGGGATACAGCGCCTTGTCCGGATGCGTGACCCCCTGCTCGTGGCTCATGTCGATGCCTCTTCCCGACGGATCTCGTCGAGCGAGCGACCTGACTTGACCGATTTGGTCTCGGTGGAGACCGGATTACGCCGGGCGTCGGCAGCCTCGTCGCGCATCTTGATCAGCAGCCACTGCGGCTTGTCACCCCCCTGGATGCGCTTGAGCGCATAGCCGCCGCCAAGCTTCTCGCCATCCAGCCAGACTTCGACCAGGCCTTTCTCCAGGCCCTCGCTCATCGGGGTGTCATCGGAGAGATTCCGGTACGAGCCACGATCCCAGACCATCACCGTCCCCGCCCCATAGTTGCCCTCGGGGATCACGCCCTCGAAGTCGGCGTAATCGGTCTCATGGTCCTCCACCTCGATGGCCAGACGCTTTTCGGCAGGATCCGTGGACGGCCCCTTGGGCACGGCCCAGGACTTGAGCGCGCCATCGACCTCCAGGCGAAAGTCGTAGTGCCGCTGGCTCGCGTCATGCAGCTGGATGACGAACTGTCCGTCGTGACTGTCGCTCTTGCCGGCCATATCGACCTCTCGCGGTGCGGATTCCCTCGTGACGGTTCAAGTAAAGCAGTCATCTCGCGACCTCGCCGACAACAAGACGACCAAGTATCTAGATTTGACTTATGGAACCATTTAATTTTTTATTCGTCTGACAGAGCAGTCCGCACAACCGGGCGACTGACGACACACGCAGGAGGTATTCCGATGCGACTGACTACCCTTTCCACCCTTCTCGCCACCATGCTGGCCACCGGTGCGGCACACGCCGGTCATGCCAACCCCTGGGCTACTCCCGAGGACGATCTGCTGATGCAGTATCACGAGGAGAACCTGGAACAGAGCGAGGACACTCCCGGGGAGGACGAGATGCTGGGCGTGATGGACCGGAACGCCTACGGCAAGCTGGGTGGTTCACCCACCACCGGTGGCGGCATGGGCGGGGGCCCGGGCGTTGGGGGCGGCAACCCCGGTGTGGGCGGCGGTCACTGAGTCGCGGTCTCCCCAGACGAAAAAAAGCCCGCGCGGATAACCCGCGCGGGCTTTTCTCTGTATGGCGTCCCCAAGGGGATTCGAACCCCTGTTACCGCCGTGAAAGGGCGGTGTCCTAGGCCTCTAGACGATGGGGACCTAGTTGTCGACCGGGACTGGCCCGGCCGGGTCGATCACGTTTCAAGGTGACCAACAAGTAAGGCAGCACGCGTGATACGCACTGCCCGACTATATGGCGTCCCCAAGGGGATTCGAACCCCTGTTACCGCCGTGAAAGGGCGGTGTCCTAGGCCTCTAGACGATGGGGACCTGATTGGCGCGCCCGGGAAGATTCGAACTCCCGACCTTCTGGTTCGTAGCCAGACGCTCTATCCAACTGAGCTACGGGCGCTTTGGCTCCCCGAGCTGGACTCGAACCAGCGACCCAGTGATTAACAGTCACTTGCTCTACCAACTGAGCTATCGGGGAATACGTCTCTCGACGTGGGGCGGCATATTAATGATCCACCCGGGGTGCGTCAACACCCGATGCGAGAAAAAATGCGACCACGAGCGCCTCGCACGGCTAACCCGTTGAAAGCCGGACCCGCAACGACGAAGGCCCGGCATGCGCCGGGCCCTGCTGATCGGTGAGGCATCAACGGTGGTCGTGCGATCAGAGGAACTCCAGCTCCATGGCCACGGCCTCGGCACCCTTGCTGGCGCACATCTCGTCGGTATCGCCGGACGGCGCGCCGGAGACACCGATCGCCCCGTAGATCTTGCCACCGGCCTCGATGGTGACGGCGCCGGCACCCATCATCAGACCGGGGACGTTGCCCAGCGCGCCCTGCCCACGCTCCTCGAGCGTCGACGTGGCCGTGTTGAAGGACAGCGCGGTGTACGCCTTCATCTTCGAGATGCGTAGCGTGAGATCCGGGGCCAGCACATCCCGCAGGACCACCTGCGGGTTGCCGCCGCGGTCGACCACCGTCACGCCGATCTGGATCCCTTCCTCGCGGCAGGCCTCGACCGCCCCCTGGGCTGCCTTGAGCGCCATCTCCATCGAGAGCCGCTCGACACTGATGGTCGCCGGCTGGTCGGAGGCGGCCAAGCCCGTGGTGCTCGCAAGCGCCAGGCTGGCGCCAATGGCGGTCTGCTTGAGTGTGCGCGTGATTGCTTTCATGCCTATCCCCTCTTTTCGTTGCTTTGTTCTAGTAGCGGAAAACGACATCAGGCCAGATCGGCCAGCGTCGGGTAATCGATGTAGCCCTCTTCCCCGCCACCATAGAACGTCGCAGCGTCGGGTTCATTCCAGGGTGCGTCGCGGCGCATGCGATCGACCAGGTCCGGATTGGCGATGAAGGGCACACCGAAGGCGACCGCCGCGGCACGTCCCTCGGACACATCCGCCTCCGCCCGAGGCTGGTCGTAGTGGTAGTTGCGGATCACGGGACCGTGGAACAGCGGCACCAGTTCGGCCAGATCGAAGGCCGGCCCGGCGGCACCGGGGGCATCCTCGCCCATACCGGCGATATGCAGGTAGGCGAGGCCGAAGGCATTGAGCTCGCGCACCACGTAGGAAAACGTCTCCCAGGGAGCGCTGTCGTACATGCCGTTCATCGGCTGCAGCGGCGAGATGCGAACGCCGGTGCGCGAGGCACCCGCCACGCGCGTGACGGCGGCCAGCACCTCGCGCAACAGGCGCATGCGGTTTTCCAGCGAGCCGCCATAACGGTCGCTGCGCTCGTTGGTACCGTCGCGCAGGAACTGGTCGATGAGATAACCATTCGCGGCATGCACTTCCACCCCATCGAAGCCGGCCGCCAGTGCCCGGCTGGTCGCCTGCGCGTAGGCCTCCACCAACGCCGGGATCTCCTCGGTCTCCAGCGCCCGGGGGGTCTCGAACGGCTTCTTCTCGCCGGAGGGCACGTAGCCCTCGCCGTCGATGGCGATCGGCGACGGTGCCACCGGCAACTGGCCACCCGGCTGAAAATCGGAGTGCGATACCCGACCGACGTGCCACAATTGCAGGATCATGCGGCCGCCGGCGTCATGAACCGCCCGGGTGATCATCTCCCAGCCGGCCTGCTGCTCGTCGCTGTGGATGCCGGGCGTGGCCGGATAGCCCTGCCCTTCGGGCACGACCTGGGTGGCCTCGCTGATGATCAGTCCCGCACCGGCACGCTGCCGGTAGTAGGTGCGCATCATCTCGTTGGGGACGTTTCCCGGTACGGTCGCACGACAACGGGTCAGCGGCGCCATGATGACGCGGTTGGGCAGGTGGAGGTCGCCAAGGGCGACCGGCGAGAGCAATGCTGAGTCCTGACTCATGAATCCTCGGCAAGGGTTGGCGCCGGCTCTGGTCGGATGTTCAGGACGTTTCGGCCGGCGCGGGAATTTTGTTAGCCAGCTAACTTGTAGCCGAGAACGGCACGAAATGCCAGTCCGGCACCGCAGCGGACGAGGCTCAGTGCCGCGCCGGTGCGCCGTCGGTTTCCTGCACCAGGATCCACGGCGGCGTGACCACCGCCCACAGCGTCACGCCGCCGCCCGCCCAGCGGCGTGCGGTTTCGGTATCCAGCGCGGCCAGGTCCCCGGCCTCCTGCCAGGCCGCAACCGGTTCGGTGCGATCGCGGATCATGGCGAACGCCACCTCGACCAGGTCCAGGGACGGGGCGATCTTGAGGATCTGCCCCTTGGCGAAGAAGCGCTCGATCTCGCTCCAGTCGATCTTGGCCGTCTGGCCCACCAGATCGGCGTACAGGGTCTCGTCGTCGAGCGCGTCCGGCCCGGTCTCGGGGAGATTGGAGGGAATTTCTGTCATGATCTGTCGATTACCTGAACCTTGTCGGAATGTACTCGAGGAGCAACGATGGCCCGTCGCCGGAAGCCCGCTGTCGACCGCAGCCCCTATCTCAACCACCGCAGCGACGTCGAGCCGATCCACGCCCCGGACGGCTCCGCCGTGCGCGAACTGCTGCATCCGACCCACCACGCGATCGAGCGGATGAGCGTCGCCGAAGCCGAGGTCGCACCGGGCGAGACGACCCGGCTGCATCGCCACCCCATCGCCGAGGAGGTCTACCACGTCCTCGACGGCGCGGGCATTCTGCAGCTCGGCGAGGAGCGGCTCGCGGTGGTACCCGGTGATATCATCCGGATCGCACCCAACCAGCCGCACCGGATCGAGGCGAAGAGCGAGACGCCACTGCGATTCCTGTGCATCTGCCAACCGGCCTACCGCGACGAGGATACCGAATTCCTCGATGCCGACGAGACGAGCCGATAACGAGTCCGAACCCGATGGTCATCCAGCGCAGCACCTTCGAATTCCTGCTTATCACCCTGATCTTCGGCAGCATCATGGCCGCGACCCTCTGGTTGGGTGCCGGCGCGGGTGTATTGCTGCTGATCGGCTGGGGCATTGCCGGCGCGATCTACCTCAAGCGCAAGGGCAAGCGCGACGCCCCGCAGGACTAGCGCCCCGGCTCCTCAGCCGGCGGCCTCCTCGACCAGCAGCCGGCGCACCCGTTCCAGGTCCGCCTGGGTATCCACGCCCGGCGGCGGCGTGACTTCGGCGATCTCGATCGCGATGGTCTCGCCCATCGACAGAGCGCGGAGCTGCTCGAGCTTCTCCAGCCGCTCGATTTCCGGACTGGACGTTTCCACGAACCGACGCAGGAACCCCGCCCGGTAGGCATACAAGCCCAGATGGCGGAAGCCGAACAGGCCGGCCTCGCCGAGCTCGGGCACGCCGTCGCGATGAAACGGGATCGGCGCGCGCGAGAAGTACATCGCCTCGGCCCGCTCGTTGGCCACCACCTTGACCGCATCCGGCGACAGGAACTCCTCGCGATCGGAAATCGGCACCATCAGGGTCGCCATGGCCGCATCGGGCTTGGCACGCAGCAGGTTGGCCACCTGGGCGAGCAGGACCGGCGGCATCAGCGGCTCGTCGCCCTGCAGATTCACCACCACCGTCTCGTCGGGCAGTTCGAGGTGGTCGATCACCTCGGCCAGGCGATCGGTGCCGGATTCATGCCCCTCGCTGGTCAGCACGGCCCGGGCGCCGATCTCGGCGGCAGCCTCCTGGATGCGCTCGTCGTCCGTGGCGATCACGACATGCTCGCTGCCCGCGGCGACGGCCCGCTCGTAGACCCAGTGGATCATGGGGCGCCCGTCGATCTCGGCCAGCGGCTTGCCCGGCAGGCGACTGGAGTCGTGGCGCGCGGGAATGATGATCCAGTCGCTCTCGGCCATCATGAGCCCGCATCTCCCGCATCGGCCGTGTGCTTCTTGCGCCAATGCTGGTACTCGTCGTCGGAGAGGCGACGTGCCTCGTCCTCGAGCATCACCGGAATGTCGTCACGGATGGGATAGGCAAGGTGCGCCGAAAGCGAGATCAGCTCGGCGTTGGCCTTGTCGTAGATCAGCGGCCCCTTGGTCACGGGGCACACCAGAATGTCGAGCAGCTTCTTGTCCATCGATTCACGTCACCTTGTGGAACCATCGGGATGGGAACGGTGTTCAGCCAGGGTCGCCAGGGTCGCCTGCACCAGCTCGTCGGGCAGCCGGATACCGCCCTGCACCACCAGCACCTGGCCGGGGCGGGTCGGACGCTCGGGCCATTTGACCGCATCCTTCTGCGTCATGACAACCGGCCGACCGTCGGCCATCCAGGCTCGGGCCTGGGAAAGCGTCGGCGCGGCGTGATCGTCAAGTGCCCGTCGGGCAACGCGCGCGCCCTTCGCCTCGAGCATGGCGAAGAATCGTTCGGGGTTGCCGATGCCGGCGACGGCCAGCACGGCCTGCCCTTCCAGCTCGGCCACCGGCAATTCGCGCTCGTCGAACGCATCGACCAGCACGTCCGGCGCAAAATCGACACGCCAGGCATCGGTGGCCAGACCGGGCACCAGCCTGTCCGGCTCGCCACCATTGACCAGGACGGCATCGACCTCCGCCAGCACCTGCGCCGATTCGCGCAGCGGGCCGGCCGGCAGGCACCAGCCATTGCCCAGGCCGCGACGGCCGTCGACTACCACCCACTCCAGCGTGCGCGGCAACCGATGATGCTGGAGACCGTCGTCGCTGACGATCACGTCCACCTCGGGGTAGCGAGCCAGCAGCTGGTCGGCGGCCTGGCGCCGGCGCGGATGGACCACGACCGGGACCTGCGTCCGGCGGTGAATCAGCCACGGCTCGTCGCCGCAGCTCGACGGGTCTTCCGCCTCGGCCAGATCCACCGGCTCGATGCCGACCTTGACGCCGAAACCGCGACTGATCACGCCCGGACGGTAGCCCGCCTGCCGCAGCGCCTCCACCAGCGCCATGACCACCGGCGTCTTGCCGGTCCCGCCCACCGTGACGTTACCCACCACGATCGTGGGGCAGCGCGGTTCGCCATGAGTCGCTCCGGCCCGCCGGCGTGCCGCTTCGGCGCATACCAGCCACCCCAGCGGCCACAACAGTCGCGCCAACGGACCACGGCGCTGCCAGAATCCCGGATAACGCATCAGCCGGCCTGCTCGGCGAACTGCAGTCGGTACAGCCCGGCGTAGGCGCCGTCGGCGGCCAGCAGCTCGTCGTGGCGTCCCTGCTCCACGATTCGCCCGCCATCCATGACCACGATCCGGTCGGCATGTTCGATGGTCGACAGCCGGTGGGCGATCACCAGCGTGGTCCGACCGCGGGTGAGGTTCGCCAGGGCCCGCTGGATGTATCCCTCCGAACGGGTATCGAGCGCCGAGGTGGCCTCGTCGAGCAGGAGGATGGGTGCGTCGCGATACAGCGCGCGGGCGATGGCGATCCGCTGACGCTGCCCACCGGAGAGCAGCACGCCGTTCTCGCCCACGCTGGTGTCGAATCCGTCGGGCATCTGTTCGATGAATTCGTCGGCGAATGCCGCCCGGGCCGCCTCGCGCACCCGCGCCTCGTCGTAATCGGAACCGTCGGCATACCCGATGTTCGCGGCGATGCTGGCGTTGAACAGCACGGTTTCCTGGGAGACATAGGCGAACTGGCGGCGCAGGTCGGCCAGCGGCAGGTCCTCGTGCGGGGTGTCGTCGAGCAGCACGCGCCCGTGCTGGATCTCGACGAACCGCGGCAGCACGCCCACCAGGCTCGACTTGCCGGCGCCGGACTGGCCGACGAAGGCCACGGTCTCCCCGGCCGGGATCTCGAGCGTGACACCGCGCAGCACCCAGTCACCGTCATCGGTCCGTTCGGGCGCCGGATCGCGGTAGCTGAGCCAGACGTCATCGAAACGGATGCGGCCGCTGACGCGATCGGTCGGCACGGTGCCCTTCTCGTTCTCGCGCGGCTCGTCGAGTAGCGCGAACAGGCTCTCGCCGGCGGCGATGCCCTTCTGGATGATCGCGTTGAGGTTGATCAGCCGCTTGGCCGGGGCCAGCGTCATCGCCAGCGCGGTGATGAAGGAGACGAAGGTGCCGACGCTGATCTGTTCCATGCGCTCGCCGCTGGTGGCGAACCAGACCACCCCGGCCACGCCGATCGCCAGCACGAACTGGGTCAGCGGCGAGGAAGCGGCCTGCACCGCCTGCATCTTCATGAACGCGCGGAAGTTGCTCTGGTTCTGTCGGTCGAAGCGCGCACTCTCGTAGTCCTCGCCGCCGTAGAGCTTGACCACCCGGTGGCCCGTGATGGTTTCCTCGGCGACGTGCGAGACCTGCCCCATCGATTCCTGGATACGCCGGGCGTAACGACGGAAGGCCCGCGAGATGCCGGCGACCATCCCCACCAGCAGCGGCAACAGCACCAGGATGAACAGGGTCAGCTGCCAGGACAGATACAGCATCCACACCAGCAGACCGATCACGGTCACCGTGTCGCGGATCAGGATGGTGAGTGCCTTGGAGGCGGCCTCGGAGACCTGCTCGCTCTGGTAGTTCAAGCGGGTGAGCACCTCGGTCGACGGCACCCGGTCGAAGTAGCGCGGCGGCAAGTGCAGGACCTGATCGAAGGTATCGCCACGAAGGTCACGGATGACCGAGCGTCCCACCCAGGCCATGCCGTAGTTGGAGGCGAATTCGCCGATCACGCGAAAGACGAACACGCCCAGCAGAGCGACCGGCATCCAGGTGATCAGGGTCGGGTCGCGTTCGACGAAGCTGCCGTCGAGCAGCGGCTTCATCAGCGCGGCGAAGCCGACCTCGGACAGGCCGGCGACGACCATGCCGACGATCGCGATCACCAGCACGCGCAGATAGCGCCAGGTGTAGCTCAGCAGACGCCGATAGGTTTCGACCCCGGCGACGTCGTGGGCGCGTTGGGTGAGCGACTCGGGATTCATCAGGGCGGCGTCGTCCCCATACCGATCTTGTCGATACCGGCACGCCGGGCGTGATCCAGCACGGTGACGACACGCTGGTTCACAACCTGCGCATCGGCCCACAGCATCACCGGCCGGCCGTCACCGGCAAGCTCGGCCAGCACGGCGGGCAGCTCCTGCTCGCTCACCCGCTCGCCATCGACGGCGATCTCGCCACGTTCGTCGAGCTCGATCACGTGGTTCTCCAGCTCGGCACGCTCGGCGCTGCCCGACTCGGAGACCGGCAGATCGACCTCGAGGGTACGATCGTGAACGAACGTGGTCGTCAGCATGAAGAAGATCAGCAGCATGAACACCACGTCGATCAGGGGGATCAGGTTGAGCTCGAGCGGCTCCCGCGATCGCTGCCGGAAATTCATGCCGCACGCCTCCGACCGGCACCGGCCGGATGGATCAGATCGACCAGGCGGATGGCATCGGCCTCCATGTCGATCACCAGCTCGTCGACCAGACCGCGGAAGTAGCGGTGGAAGATGAACGCGGGGACGGCCACCATGATGCCGGCGGCAGTGGTGACCAGGGCCTTGGCGATGCCGCCGGCGAGCAGCTCGGGCGCAACCGCGCCGGCGCCGCTGACGGCAGTGATCGCCTGGAACACGTCGATGATGCCGATCACCGTGCCCAAAAGGCCCAGCAACGGCGAGATCAGGGCGATGGTGCCCAGGGTGTTCAGGTAGCGCTCCATCTCGTGCGCCACGTGGCGACCGGTGTCCTCGATCCGCACGCGCATGCTCTCGGCCGAGTGGCTGCCCTCCAGCCCGGCGGCAAGAATCCGGCCCAGCGGGGAGGTGCGCGACAGTTCGTCCAGCCGCCCCGGCGTGATCCCGCCCTGGCCCTGCCAGGACTCGATCATGCCGACCGGGTCGCCGCCCATCACGCGGCCGCGACGCAAGGTGTACAGGCGCTCGAAGATGATCGCCATGGCGATCACCGAAGCGATGATGATGGGCAGCATCATGCCGCCGCCGGCCAGAACCAGATCAAGCATGTTCTCGGTGGACCCTCTTCCCTGGAATGAACGAATGAATGATGCGTGTGAGACGTGCGATGCCGGGCCGCCTCGTCAGAAGGGCGAAATCCGCTTTTCCTCCGGCCAGCGCACCCGATAGGCGAAATCGATCTGCCAAGGCTCGTTGGGTGCGAGCTTGCGCCGGTAGGCCCAGACGCCCTTCTGTCCGTCGTAGTCGCGCACGGCCGGCTTGCTGGTATCGGCCAGCGGTTCGACCACGATGTCGGCGTCCAGCGCCGTCGGCAGGCGCATCAGAACGACCACCGGCACGGCCTGTTCGTGACGACTGGTGACGGTGATCCGACGCACCCGCTCGACCTGCCGGAACGTGCCGATCACGCCATGCTCGGCGCGCTCGTCGGGTGGCTGGTCGTACTCGACCACCAGCCGCGGGTCGACACCGAAGCTGAGCTCGACCGGCTCCTCGGGCTTGAGTGCGGCGCGGGCCTGGCCCGCCTGCTGCTGACCATCGCGGTAGAGTTCCCAGCGACCGGCCGGCAACGGATGAACGATACTGGGTTCGAACTCGGCCACCACCACCGCATCCCGGCCGGACTGCGGCGCGACACGCAGCTCGAGCGCGGCGTCCAGACGCTGATCGAGCACCGACAGATTCACGCCGCCGTCGCCACTCGGCACCGCCGAAGGCTTGTTGATCGCGACCGAGGCGGCGAAACCGGTTTCATCCTCGACCCGGGCGCCCACGGCCCGCGAGGCGCTCTCGGCGAGCATCGCCGACGCCTTGGCCAGCGGACGCACCGGGCGATCCGTTGCCGGATCGACGAAACCGATGGTCAGCGGGGACAGGCTCGGCACGGGATAGAACCGGCGGCGGTCGCTGGTGACCAGCGTCATCGGCACGGCCGGCCAGTCCTCGCCCGTCTGCTGATGAACCCGGGCGGTCATGCGCCAGTCCACGTGCCGCTCGGTCGTATCCAGCCGCGCGCGGTAGACCGGCTCCCAGCCGGCGTTCTCGACCCGGTATTCGAGCCGCAGCGCGTCGCTGTCGGGTTCGAGACCACCGGGATCGGCGTTCAGCGTCACGCCGACGCGCCAGCCCGGGGCCTCGGCCTCCATCTCGTCGAGCGCGGCACGCAGGGCACGAATGTCCTCGCGCAGAGCGGCCTGACGCTCGAGCAGCGCGGCGCGCTCGTCGCTCAGGCGGGTCATCAGGTCGGCCACGGGGCCACCATCACGCCACAGGGCGGCCAGGCCGGCCTCGCCCGGCACCAGAGCGGCCAGCTGGTCGCGGGCAATGCCGCGACGCAATCCATTCTCCTCCAGCTCGACCTCGACGGCGCGCGCATCGGCCCGCACTGCATCCAGACGCTCTTGCAGGCGACGGTAACGCGGCGTTTCGCGGATGACTTCGCGCTCGACCCGCACGCCGGCCTCGCGGTCCACCCGGGCGCCCCGGACGCGCAGCGACTCGGTCTCGAGCCCGTCCGGCAGGCCGAGCACCCACAGGCGACCGCCCTTGTCGGCCGCATCCATCTGGATACCGGCGGTCGGTTCCGACCCGTCGGCGGTCGCCTCGGCCAGTTCACCGACCGCCAGGATCCGCGTCACCCAGGCACCGGCCGGCGCCACGGTCAGGCGGTCGATGGCCATGACATGGCCCTCGACCTCCGCGATCAGGGCCCGGACATCCGGCTCGGCATCCGAAACGGCCAGCGCCGGATCGGCGAGCAGCGGCAGACATACCCCGGCCAGCAGTGCGGCCAGCCCGTTACGGGACCGCGCGCACCGCCGTTCAGCCATGCTCGGCCAACTCGTCGAGTACGCCACCACCGGCACGGCGAATGCGGACCGCCTCGGCCAGACGGTGGATGACCGCGCGGCTGTCGTCCCAGCCGATGCAGGCATCGGTGATGCTCTGGCCGTAGGTCAACGGCTTGCCGGTGACCACGTCCTGGCGCCCGGCGATCAGGTGGCTCTCCACCATCGCGCCGACGATGCCCGCATTGCCGCCGGCGATCTGGCCGGCGACATCCTCGGCCACCTGGATCTGGCGGGCGTGCTGCTTCTGGCTGTTGGCATGCGAGAAGTCGATCATCAGGCGTTCGGGCATCTCGGCCTGACGCAATTGTTCGAGGGCCTCGCTGACGCTGGCGGCGTCGTAGTTCGTGGTCCGGCCGCCACGCAGGATGATGTGGCAGTCCGGGTTGCCGCTGGTGGCGAAGATCGCCGAGCGGCCCGCCTTGGTCACCGACAGGAAGTGGTGCGGGCGACCGGAAGCGCGGATGGCATCCAGCGCCACACGCAGACCCCCGTCAGTGCCGTTCTTGAAGCCCACCGGGCAGGACAGCCCCGAGGCGAGTTCGCGGTGGACCTGGGATTCGGTGGTCCGCGCCCCGATCGCGCCCCAGCTGATCGAATCCGAGATGTACTGCGGGCTGATCAGGTCGAGGTATTCGGTCGCGGTGGGCACGCCCATGTCCGCCAGGTCGACCAGCAGGTGACGGGCGACACCCAGGCCCTTGTTGATGTTGAAGCTGCCGTCGAGGTCCGGATCGTTGATCAGGCCCTTCCAGCCAACGGTGGTGCGCGGCTTCTCGAAGTAGACCCGCATCACCAGGAAGACATCCTCCTTGACCTCCTCGGCCAGCTCGCGCAGGCGGGCGGCGTACTCGCGCGCGGCATCGACGTCGTGGATGGAGCACGGCCCCATCACCACCATCAGTCGATCGTCGCGGCGGTTGAGGATGTTCTGGATCGTCCGGCGCGCGTGGTCCACCGTCTCCGCCCCCTTGTCCGACAGGACATACTCGCCCCGGAAGACCTCGGGCGGGGTCAGCTGGTGGATCTCCTCGATACGCAGGTCGTCGGTCTGTACGGTCATCTTCGCTCAACTATTCCGTAGGCAAATACCGGATCGGCCCTGACGGCCACCCGGCGCGGGTAATTCAGTCCGCCCATGGTAAAGGCCAAGCGCATTTTGCGCCATGGGCGCCGACCACGTTTCACTGCCCGCCCGGGAACAGGTCCGGGCGATGCAGGCGACGCACGGGAAACCGTTCCCGCAAGCCGTGCAACCACTCGTAGTCGAGGCGAGCGAGTCGGACGCAATCGGCCTGTTCGCCGGCATCGACCAGCACCTGCCCCCACGGGTCGACCACCAGGCTGTGTCCGTAGGTCTGCCGGCCATCGGCATGGCGACCGACCTGGGCGGCGGCCACCAGCCAGGCACTGTTCTCGATCGCGCGGGCCCGGTTGAGCACGTGCCAATGGGCCTGACCGGTCGCCCGCGTGAAGGCCGACGGCAGGCAGAACCAGTCCGCCCCGTCGGCGACCAGTCGGGCGAACAGTTCCGGGAAGCGCAGATCGAAGCAGGTCGCCATCCCCAGCCGACCGGCCGGGGTATCGACGACCACCGGCGTGTCGCCGGCGATGAAGGTGGCCGATTCCCGATAGCTTTCGCCGTCCGGGAGCACCACGTCGAACAGGTGAATCTTGTCGTACTGCGCGACCACCTCGCCGCCGGCATCGATCACCAGGCTTCGCGAGGCCACCCGCCGACCTGCCTCGGGGCCGTCGGGGACGGCCGGTAGCGTGCCGGCGACCAGCCAGATCTCGTGGCGTCGCGCCATGTCGCACAACGACTCGATCGCCGCCGGGGTGTCTCGGTCGGCCATCGCGACCAGTGCGCGCGGTTCGGCCGGCATCGCCAGGAGATTCTCGGGCAGCACCGCCAGACAGGCGCCCTGCCCGGCCGCTTCGGCGATCAGGCATTCGACCACCGGCCGGTTGGCCGACCAGTCGGCCCGCCCGTTCATCTGCACGACGGCGACTTCAGGGCAATCACGGCGCATCGGTCTCTCCTTCTGTCTCTTCGGGCATGAGGGGAACGCCCCCCCGGGTCACCTGCGGCTGATCGAAACTGCCGCCGATGTGGTAGGTCACCGAGGGGTCCGGGGCCTCGTCGAGTTGCTTGAAGGTTTCCTGCAGGGCCAGCACGGCGCCCCCCACCAGCGGCCCGCCGGCGACGGTGCCGATCAGGGGCAGCAACATGCCGAAATCGGCATAGACGCGCGCGGATAGGTCGAGCGTGCGGTCGATCAGATTGACGTCACCGTCGATCCGCGCGGTGAGCGACGGGTTGGTCATCTCCAGCCGATCCACCGCCAGGTGTCCGCGGTCGAGACGCCATTGTCCGGTCAGGCTCTCGAAGTACAGACCCTCGCGGGTGACGTCGCGGAAGTCCAGACGCAGCCGGTCGGTCAACGCCCCCAGGCTCATCAGTCCGACCAGGCGACCGGCACCGGGATCGATCGCCTTGAGCTGCCCCTCGTTGAGGGTGAAACGGCCATGCCCGGCCGCCCGGGAAACGGCAAAACTCGACGGGCTGCCCGGCCAGGAGATCGACAGGCTGCCCTCTTCCACCGTGCCGCCCTGAATGGGGGAATCGCCGTGGATAGCCGCGATCGCCTGGCCGAAATCCTTGCCGCGCAGCGTCAACGAAAGCTGTGTCTGCTGCCCGCCGGGGCCGCTGCCGACGTTGTCCTCCACCCGACCGCTGCCCGAAACCGACAGGGTCGGCACCGGTTGCCAGTCGACCTCGTCGATACGATAGTCGCCGTTGCCCTGACGGGCCGAGACCGCCAGCTGTCCCAGCGCCATGTCGTCGACGCTCAGCGAATCCACGGACAGATCGGCGACCGGCAAGGTCGACAGCGTCCAGGCCGTCGCCGGTGCAGCCGGGGTGGGTGCCGCCTCCTCCAGGCGATGGAGCTTGAGCCGCTCGAATGCCCCTTCCAGACGACCGGCCGACGCCACGCTTCGCCCCGTCATCCGCAACTCGCCACGGTTCTCCTCGCCGGACACACCCAGCCACCAGCCGTCGTTTCGCGGCGCGAAGCCCAGGCTGACCCCTTCGAGCCCCCAGTCGCCCAACCGTAGTCGACCCAGATGGGCGTCGAGCCAGACATCACCCGGCGCGTCGGCATGGCCTCCTGCCCCTGTCGGCGCCTCGTCCAGCGTTGCCCACCAGTCAAGCCAGGGACCAAGTGACAGCGAATCGAGCGTGATCCCGACACGATGAGGTGCCTCCGAGCCCCCTTCCATACCGCCGACCGGCACATCGCGATTGCCGACCCGGCTGCTCGCCAGTCGCCCATCGGCGGCGAAATCCAGCTCCGCCCGCCAGGTCTCGGTGCCCTCGAGACGAGCAGAGACGGCATCGACAACCCCGGAGGCGATCGAGAGGTCAAGGCGCAGCGGCCAGGCGATCGCCGACGGTTTGTTCAGCGGCGCGGGCAGCGTGCTCTGCCAGCCGGCAAGCGCACTCTCCACCCGCACGCCCACCGGCCCCCTGCCGTGCGGCACGTCAACGCGCACCCCCGCGTCGGTCACCCCGTCGATCGACCCAAGCGCGGCGGAGGCAAGCGGGGTCGCTCCCGCCTCGCCGAGGACGGACTTGACCCCGGCGGGCGAGACGCGCGTCTGGGCGCGGATCCGTGTCCCCTGCCCCCCGTCACGCGGGGCAACCTGGGCGCGGAACGGCCGGCCGAGGAAGGCGCCCGCCAGGCTGTCGGCGGAGAAACGCGTCCCGGTAAAGCGCAGGTCACCTCGGAGGTCGTTCAGCACCACCCGGTCGTCGGCCATCGACAGCCGGTTGCCACCAAACACATAGACGCCGGACACGGTCGGCGGTGGCGCACCGGCGCGCAGACCGATCTGCAGGTCGAGCGCCAGCCGGCCGTCGCCATCCGCCGACAGCCAGTCGAAGGCCGAGGCACCGACCAGGGGGGTCTGTTCGAGGGTCGAGATCACCGGGTCGAGCGCCGCGGCACGATCGACCGCCACCTGCAACTTGGGGTCTTTTAGATCGAAGATACTCACCCGCGACTCACCCACTGCCAGTTCGCCCAGCCGGCCCTGCTCGATGTCGACGTGGTACTGCTTGTTGACGAAGGCCATGTGGCCACTCGCCTGGGTCAGCGCCGGCCAGCCGGGCCGGAACGGCAGCGTCACGTCGGCGAAGTCGAACACCACCGAGAAGTAGCCGCCGCCGTCGGTGAATGGCGCCCGTGCCGGGTCGCCGTGAAAGGTGAAATGCCCCTCGCCGACCTGCCCGCGCGCCCCCTCGTCTTCGAGGGCACGGTCGAGCCAGGCCAGCGTCTGCTCTCCGATCAGGTGGCGCGGCAGGTAACCCGGCGCCTCGCGGGTATCGTCGAGGTCGAAGCCGGCGTCGACCCCCAGATACCCGGCCCGGCCGGCCGACGCCTCGCGATAGTAGAAGCGTCCACCCACATCGAGGCTGCCCGAGCTGACCACCAGATCCGGGCTGTAGAGCGCCAGCCCCATGCGGTCGAACCAATACAGCCGCCCCTGGATATGGTCGATCGGCACCGGCTCGCGGAACATGCCCGGAACGGCAAGGATCAGGTCACGCTGATCGACCTGTGCCAGCCAGCCACCTGGCTGCCGGTACAGCGTGAGGTCGGCCCCGCCGCGTCCGGAGCGCGTGCCGACCACGGGCCGTAACGGCACGCCGGTGGTATTGCCGAAGTTGCGCAGGTTGAGAAAGCCCTCGACCAACCGGCCGCGATCGAAGCGCAGGCGCACATCTCGTGCCTGGCCACGCGGCACATTCTGATCGAGCAGTTCGAGAAAATCGGCCGGCAGTGGCGCGGCCGCCAGCCAGACGGCCAGATGGCCGAGATCGGCATGGTTGGTGGCGAAGCGCAGCCCTTCGCCGCGGTCCTTCAGACGCACGAACTCGGTGGGCAGCATCTCCCCGTCGGCGGGACGAATCCGCACCGCCTCGGCGTCGATATCCCAGCCGTCCGCGACGCGCCGCCATGCCAGCGTCGTCGCCACCTCCTCAAGTGCCGCGCGCTGCGACTTGCCACCCAGGAACGCCTCTCGGGTGACGGCGAGTTCGCGGACATCCGCCTGCAAGGTCATCCCCTCCAGCCGACTCTCGCGCCAGTCGAGCCAGAGCCTGCCATTGAGCGTGCCCGAATCCACCCGCGGCATGCCCACCTCGCAGCGCATGGGATCGTTGCCACCCGGGCAGCCGCCGAGGCTGCGCTGGACCTTGGGGCCGCCATAACGACCCAGCGTTTGCTGGACCTCGGGCAGACGCCAGTCGTCGACCCGGACGAACAGCGACACGTCGCTCTGCTCGCCGAACCGCCCCTCACCGGCAAACCGCATTGCCTCGGCACTGATGCCCTCGAGTCGCGCCGTGCCCGAGCCACGCCAGTGGCTGCGGTCGAGCTCGGCGGCCAGGCTGAAGGTAAGGCGGTCGGTTTCGCCGGCCGGGTCGCGGAAGTCGACCACCGCATCGCGCACCGAGACGTGCCCGAGGCGAGCGAGCTGATCCTCGACCTGTGACCAGGACACGCGCTGACCGGTGACCCCGGGCCGCGGCTCGAGCGCCAGGTCGGCCACCGACCAGCCGTCGGTTCCGCGAATCAGGGTGAAGCGAGGGGCATCCAGGGTAATCTTGTCGGCGACCAGGCGGCGCTCGATCAGGCTGCGCCACCAGGCGAGGCCCAGCGCCAGGGAATCGGCGCGGGGACCGGCGTCAACGCGCACGTCCTGGAGAATGACCTGGGGTTGGTAGCCCTGCCAGCGCAGGTCCAGCTTGCCGAAGCGCACCGGCACGTCGAGCTGCTCGCTGACCAGGGCCTCGAAGTCGGGCTGGTAGCGCTCCACCCAGGGCAGCAGCGCCCGCGAGGCGGCGCTGAGCGCGGCGACCAGGACCACCAGCACGGCGAGCACCATCAACAGGCGTCGCAACGCCAGTCGAAGACGGCGTTCCCGTTTTGCGCTGCTAATCCCCATTACCTGGCCACTCCGCGTACCACTGCCGGCACTCCTTCACCGGCCGCCGGGCCGGATGATGCCCGATCACATCAGGACGATATCGTACTGCTCGGGCTGGTAGTGCAGGTCAATCTGGAGTTTAAGCGGAACGCCGGTGAATTCCTGCAATTCGGCCAGCGAGGTGGAATCCTCCTCGCGCAGGCGGTCGATCACCGAAGCGCTGGCGATCACCAGCATCGATTTGGGCTGGTACTGCCGGGCATCGCGGGTGACCTCACGGAAGATCTCGTAGCAGATGGTCTCGGCGGTCTTGACCGAACCGCGGCCGGCACAGATCGGGCAGGTCTCGCAGAGCACGTGCTCGAGCGACTCGCGGGTGCGCTTGCGCGTCATTTCCACCAGCCCCAGGCTGGAGACGTCGCAGACCTTGGTGCGGGCATGGTCGCGCTCCAGCGCCCGGTTGAGCGCCTGGTGCACCTGGACGCGGTGCTCGGGCTCGGCCATGTCGATGAAGTCGATGATGATGATCCCGCCGAGGTTGCGCAGGCGCAGCTGGCGGGCGATCGACGCGGCCGCCTCGAGGTTGGTCTTGAAGATCGTCTCCTCGAGCGTCTTGTGCCCGACGAAGGCGCCGGTGTTGACGTCGATGGTGGTCATCGCCTCGGTCTGGTCGATGACGATGTAGCCGCCCGACTTGAGCGCCACCCGCTTTTCCAGCGCACGCTGGATCTCTTCCTCGATGTTGTGCAGCTCGAAAATCGGCCGCTCGCCCGGGTAGTGCTCGACGATCGGCAGGATGTCCGGGACCATCTCCTCGGCGAACGCGATCGCGCGGTGATAGGTCTCCCGCGAGTCGATGCGGATCTTCTCGACGAACTGGCCGAGCGTGTCGCGCAGGGTGCGCAGCGCCAGCGGCAGGTCCTCGTAGACCAGCCCCGGGTCGGTCATCTGCTGGCGACGCTCGGCGAGATTGCTCCACAGCCGGCGCAGGAAGCGGTAGTCGTGGCGCAGCTGTTCGTCCTCGACGCCCTCGGCCGCCGTGCGCAGGATCAGGCCGCCGACGCCATCAAGCGAACCCTCCTCCTCGAGGATCATGTCGGCCAGGCGGGTCTTGAGACGCTCGCGCTCGTTCTTGTCCTCGATCCGGCTGGAGACACCGATGTTGCGGCCGTTGGGCACGTAGACGAGATAGCGCGACGGGATCGTGATCTCGGTGGTCAGGCGGGCGCCCTTGGTGCCGATGGGGTCCTTGATCACCTGCACCAGCACGTTCTGACCGGTGCGCAGCAGGGTGTCGATCGAGGGCGTGGCCGATTCCAGCTCGGTGTCCGGATCGTCCATCTTCAGCTCGACGTCGGAGACGTGCAGGAACGCGGCGCGCTCCTCGCCGATATCGATGAAGGCGGCCTCCATGCCCGGCAGCACGCGCGTCACGCGCCCCCGGTAGATATTGCCCACCATCCCGCGCGAGCGTGAACGCTCGATGTTGATCTCCTGGAGCACCCCGTTCTCGACCATCGCGATGCGGGTCTCCTGCGGGGTGATGTTGATCAGGACTTCTTCACTCATTGCTGGTTCTCGTTATCGTTCCTTGTCTCGTCCATCCATGCCGGCCGGATACCGAATGCCGCCAGCAGCCGGCGGGTGGCGGCCAGCGGCAGGCCGATGACCGCGCTGCAGTCCCCCTCGATCGCCTCGACGAAGCTGCCGGCCCGCCCCTGCAGGCCGTAACCACCGGCCTTGTCGAGCGGCTCGCCGGTCGCCACGTAGGCGCGTATCTCGTTCGCAGTCAGGCGAACCAGCTTGAGCCGGCTGCTCACCACCGCCTCGCGGCACCCGTCCCGGTCGCCGACGGCGACCGCAGTCGTGATCCCGTGCCACCGGCCGGAAAGTGCGCCCAGCATGCGCTCGGCATCGGCCGCATCGGCCGGCTTGCCCATCGGCCGGCCATCCGGTCCGGCGACCAGGGTATCGGCCGCGAGCAGCACCGCGCTGGCCGGCAGGCCCGTCGCATCCAGGGCAGCATCGAGCTTGGCCCGTGCCAGGCGCACTGCGGCGTGTTCGGCCGACTCGTTCGACCCGATCGTCTCGTCCACCGGCCTGGGCGGTCGCGCACGGCCGGCGATGGCGAAGCCGGCCTGTTCGAGCAGCTCGCGGCGACGCGGCGAGCCGCTGGCCAGCCAGAGCGTGGGATGGTTCGGGGTCATGACCCCATTCTAACGACTCGACCCGCCGCCGGGACGATCGACCGCCCCGGGTCAGTCACGATGGTACGGGTGATTCTGGTGCAAGGACCAGGCGCGATAGAGCTGCTCGGCGACCAGCACGCGCACCAGCGGGTGCGGCAGGGTCAGGGCGGAGAGCCGCCAGGTCTCGTCGGCGCGCTGGCGCAGCGACTTGGCCACGCCATCGGGCCCGCCGATGACCAGCGCCACGTCCTGTCCCGCCAGCAACCAGTCGCCCATGGCCGCCGACCACTGCCGGGTGTCGCGGTCACGGCCACGCTCATCGAACAGGATCACGCGCGCGCCCTTGGGTATGGCCCGCTCGATGCGCTCGGCCTCCATCGTCTTGATGCGATCGATGTCGGCATTCTTGCCGCGCGGCGCGGCGGGAATCTCGGTCAGGCGTACCGGACAACCGGCCGGCAGGCGCTTGAGGTAGGTCTGCGTGCCCTCCTCGGCCCAGCCCGGCAGCTTGTGGCCGACGCTGATCAGCTCGATCCGCACCCCGGCTTACGCGTTCGGATCGGCGGCCGGCGCGGACCAGAGCTTCTCCAGCTGATACAGCGCGCGGGTCTCCGGCATCATCAGGTGAACGATCACGTCGATGAAGTCGACCAGCACCCACTCGGTCTGCGGCGTGTCGTCGCCCTCGACGTTCATCGGACGCATGCCGTGCTTCTTGAGCTCCTTGACCGCCTCGTCGGCCATCGCCTTCAGGTGACGGTCCGAGGTGCCCGAGGCGAACACCATGTAGTCGGTGAAGTTGCAGCGCTCGCGCACGTCGAGCTTGACCAGATCGACGGCCTTGAGGTTCTCGAGTGCCGTGACGACGTGCTCGAGGATCTCCTCGGCCGGCATCGGCGGGGTCTCCTTGACCGGCTCGGTACGGGAGGATGGCGGTTGGTTGGCTGTCATGCGAAAAACCTGTCGGCTTGAGGCGGCGCGGGCCGCCCATGAGTCAAATTTGGAATCGGAACGCGGTCGAAAGACGGCAATGGTCGACCGATCCGCCAATGCGGTCAACCACGGCGGTCAACCGGAAGCGAAATGCGCCGCGACCGGATCGGGCACCAGGTAGCGCAGCGACCGGCGCTGCTCGACCAGTGCGCGCAGCGTGGTCGCCGAGATGTCCAGCCGGGTGATCGCCACCGGCACGATGCGCCCGACCGGGGCGCCGGCCAGTTCCGCCGGCTCGGCACGTCGTTCGGCCAGCCACTCGGCGGCCCTGCCGGTCGCCTCGGAGCCCGGCCGGGTGGCCACTGCGATATGCGCGGCATCGAGAATGCGCTCGACCTCGTGCCAGTCCGGCAGGCCGTTGAACGCATCCATGCCCATCATCAGCACCAGCGGCTCGTCGGGGAATTCCGCGGCAAACTCGTCCAGGGTGTCGGCGGTATACGACGGTCCGGCCCGCCGGTGCTCGCGGTCGTCGAGGACGAAACCCGGCTCGTCGGCGATCGAGCGGGCCACCAGGTCCAGGCGGGTGGCCGGATCGAGCAGCGGCTCGCCCCGGTGTGGCGGGATCGCGGCCGGCACCAGGTGCACCCGCGACAGACCGAGCGTCTCGGCCACCTCGGTCGCCAGACGCAGGTGGCCGATGTGGACCGGGTCGAAGGTGCCTCCAAAGATGCCGATCATGGCGAGCTCAGTGACGCGTCTCGCCGTTGCCCAGCACGATGAACTTCTGCGAGGTCAGCCCCTCGAGGCCGACCGGGCCGCGGGCGTGGATCTTGTCGGTGGAGATGCCGATCTCCGCCCCCAGGCCGTATTCCATGCCGTCGGCGAAGCGCGTCGAGGCGTTGACCATCACCGAAGCGGAGTCGACCTCGCGCAGGAAACGGCGCGCACGAGTGTAGTTCTCGGTGACGATGGTGTCGGTGTGGTGCGAACCGTAGGTCTCGATGTGCTCGATCGCCGCATCCAGCCCGTCGACCACGGCCACCGCGAGGATCGGGCCGAGATACTCCTCGCCCCAGTCCTCCTCGGTCGCCGCGGTCATTGACGGGACGATCGCCCGCGAGCGCTCGCAACCGCGCAGTTCCACATCCAGCTCGCCGTAACGGCTGGCCAGATCCGGCAGCACGGCCTCGGCCACGGCCTGGTCGACCAGCAACGTCTCCATCGCGTTGCAGACGCCGTAGCGATGCGTCTTGGCGTTGACCGCGATCGCCTTGGCCTTGTCGAGATCCGCGTCCGGGTCGATGTAGACGTGGCAGACGCCGTCGAGGTGCTTGATCACCGGCATGCGCGCCTCGCGCGAGACCAGCGCGACCAGGCCCTTGCCGCCGCGGGGGATGATCACGTCGATCGCCTCGGGGCTGTGCAGCATGGCGGTGACCGCCTCGCGGTCGGTCGTACCGACGATCTGCACCGTCTCCGCCGGCAGGCCGGCGGCCTCCAGCCCGTCACGGATGCAGGCGGCCAGCGCCTGGTTGCTGTGGATCGCCTCGGAGCCGCCGCGCAGGATGGTGGCATTGCCGGACTTCAGGCACAGGGCGGCGGCATCGATGGTCACGTTGGGACGCGACTCGTAGATGATGCCGATCACGCCCAGCGGCACGCGCATGCGGCCGACCTGGATGCCCGACGGGCGGAAGACCGTGTCGGTGATCTCGCCGACCGGGTCCGGCAGTGACGCGATCTGGCGCACGCCCTCGGCCATCTTCTGGATGCCGGCGGCATCGAAGGCCAGCCGGTCGATCATGGCATCGTCCAGCCCGTTGGCCCGGCCGGCCTCCAGGTCCTTCTTGTTGGCCTCGATCAGCGTGCCGGTGTGCTCGACCAGCTGGTCGGCAATCGCGGTCAGGGCGGCGTTCTTCGCGTTGGTGTCGACGCGGGACAGTGCCCGGGCTGCGCGCCGGGCCGCCTGGCCCATCGCCTGGATGGTTTCGGTCACGGTGTTGTCGTTGGCCATCGTCAGCATCTCCTGATCATTGCCGGCACGGGATCATCCGTGCCACCTCGTCATGTTTCGTTATGGAATCTGTTGCCGCCCGGCTCAACGTCCCGGCCGGCTGGCGTGCAGCATCACCTGGTCCAGCAGCGCCCAGACGCGGCCCCCGCCGTCGGCTGTGTTGCAGCCCTCGCCCAGGCCCTTGATGCAACGGTCGACCTCGGCGCAACCGGCCAGCAGCCGCTGCCAGGCACTTGCCGGCATCATGCGCGCCCGTGCCTGGTAGCGCCGGGCGAGGAAGGCCGGGATGCGCGTCTTCTTGAACCCGGCCTGGTCGTTGCCCGCCAGCGCCACCAGTGCGCGCAGGTCGCGGGCGATCACCCACAGGATCAACAGGGGCTCGGTACCCTCGGCACGCAGGCGCGAGAGCAGGTAGAGCGCTCGCTCGCGATCCGCCGCCAGGATCGCGTCACTCAGGGCAAAGGTATCGACCCGCGACTGGTTGGCCAAACCCTGGGCGACCCGCGCGGCGTCCACCGGCCCCTCGAGGTCCATCAGCGCGAGCTTCTCGATCTCCTGGGCGGCCGCCAGCAGGTTGCCTTCGACACGCCCGGCAATGAGCTCGGCGGCATCGCGCGTCAGGTTGACCCCCTGCGCGCCGGCCCGCTGCGCCACCCAGTTCGGCAGCGCGGTCAGCGGGATGTCGTTGAAGCGCACCGCCACCCCGGCGTTCGCCAGCGCCTTGAACCAGGCGCTCTTCTGCAGCTGGTTGTCCAGCCGCGGCAGGCTGACGATCCAGACGTCCGACTCGCCGCCGCCCTTGACGCGATCGGCCAGGGCAGCCAGCGCCTTGGAGCCGACCCGACCGGGCTTGCCGGTCGGCAGACGCAGGTCGATGATCCGCTGGCTGGAGAACAGCGACAGGCTCGCGCCCTGGCTTTCCAGCGTACCCCAGTCGAACTTGCCGTCGACCTCGAAGCGCAGCCGCTCGTCGCAGCCGGCCTCGCGGGCCTTGGCGACGATCGCATCGCGCGCCTCCTGGACCAGCAACGGCTGCTCGCCGCCCAGCACGTAGAGCGGCTCGAGCCCCCGCGCGAGGCGCTGCTCGAACTCCTGCGGCTTGACGACCACGCCCGCGTCAGCCCCCCTCGCCGGGGGCGATCAGGGCCTCGCGGTCGATCGGCGCGAGCAGACGGTAGAACAGGAGCTCGCCGACAAGCTCGCCCAGTTCACGTCGGATCTGCCGCTCGTTGCTCGACGAGGCGAGCACGCCGGTCGGGTCATAGTTGTAGTTGCGCGCCTGGCTGATCCGCTGGCTCGGCGTGCGCGAGCCGTCGGGCAGCTCGATGTGGTAGGTCAGCTCGTGACGCAGTTCGTACTGGCGCACGTCGGCGGTCGGGTCGACCACCGAGGCGCGCTGCTCGACCGATTCGTCCTCGACCACCAGCCGGGCGGTGGCTGCACCGACATCATCGACCAGCTCCGCCTCGGCGTTGGCGAACTGCTGCTCCAGCGTGCGGTAGACCTCGCCCGAGCGCGACAACCCCGAGACATGCACCCGCTCGAAGCTGGGCGCGACCTCGGTCATGCCCCGCAGGTGATAGCCGCAACCGGCCAGCGATGTCGTCAGCCCGAGGGCCACGGCGGTCGCCAGCCAGAAGGAAAGCGCGCGGACTCCCTGCCGCGCGCGTGTCATGTCCCGGGTCGTCATCACTTCGCCACCACGATATTGACCAGTTTGTTCGGCACGACGATCACACGCTTGATCTCGCCGTCCTCGGTGAAGCGCCGGACGTCCTCGTTCTCCAGCGCCTGCGCCTCGATGGCGTCCTTGTCGGCGGCCGCCGGCACCTGGATCTTGGCGCGCAGCTTGCCGTTGACCTGCACCACCATCTCGATCTCGTCACGCACCAGCGCCTTCTCGTCGAGCGTCGGCCAGGCCGCATCGGCAATGGTGCCTTCCCCGCCGACCTCGTGCCAGAGGCTGTGGGTGATGTGCGGCACGATCGGCGCCAGCATGCGCAGCATGTCCTGGATGACGGCGGCCACGACCGACTCGCCGGCCGCCTCGTTCGCCTCGAAACGCGCCAGCTCGTTGAACAGCTCCATGTTCGCCGCGATCACGGTATTGAAGGTCTGGCGCTTGTCGATGTCGTCGGTGACCCGGCCGATGGTCTCGTGGAGCTTGCGGTACAGGTCCTTGGTCGACGCGTCCGCATCGCCGATCTCGTCGGCCGACGTGACGCGCCGGGTCAGGTCGATACCGGCGCCCTTACGCTCGGCGACCTGGCGCCACAGGCGCTTGAGGAAGCGGTGTGCGCCCTCGACGCCCGAATCCGACCACTCCAGGCCCTGATCGGGCGGCGCGGCGAACATCATGAACAGCCGCACGGTATCCGCGCCGTACTCCTCGATCAGCTCCTGCGGATCGACCGTGTTGCCCTTGGACTTGCTCATCTTGGCGCCGTCCTTGTTCACCATGCCCTGGGTGAGCAGGCGGGTGAACGGCTCGGCGCAGTCGGCCGGGATCAGCCCCTCGTCGCGCATCAGCTTGTGGAAGAAGCGCGCGTACAGGAGGTGCAGCACGGCGTGCTCGATGCCACCGACGTACTGGTCGACCGGCAGCCAGTAGGCGGCGCGCTCGTCGAGCATGGCCTGGTCCGAGTCGGCGCTGGCGAAACGGGCGTAGTACCAGCTCGACTCGAAGAAGGTATCGAAGGTGTCGGTCTCGCGCTCGGCCGGGCTGCCGCACTCGGGGCAGGTGGTATCGATGAAGTCGCGGTCGGACTTGATCGGCGAGCCCGGGCCTTCCATCACCACGTCGGTGGGCAGGACGACAGGCAGGTCCTCGTCGGGCACCGGCACCGGGCCGCAGTGCTCGCAGTTGATGATCGGGATCGGGCAACCCCAGTAGCGCTGGCGCGAGACGCCCCAGTCGCGCAGGCGGTAGTTGATCGTCTCCTTGCCCTGCCCGGCCTCGGCGAGCTTGGCGACGATCCGGTCGAAGGCCGCTTCGCTGGAAAGCCCGGTGAACTCGCCCGAATCGATCAGCGTGCCCTTCTCGGTCATCGCGCCCTGGCCGTAATCGTGATCAGGCTCGGCACCCTCGATCACCGGCTTGATGGCCAGATCGTGCTTCTGAGCGAATTCCCAGTCGCGTTCGTCGTGGGCAGGCACGGACATCACCGCGCCGGTGCCGTATTCCATCAGGACGAAGTTGGCCACCCAGACGGGCACCGACTCGCCGGTCA
Organism: Guyparkeria sp. WRN-7; assembly: GCF_001641825.1. Taxonomy (GTDB): domain Bacteria; phylum Pseudomonadota; class Gammaproteobacteria; order Halothiobacillales; family Halothiobacillaceae; genus Guyparkeria. The sequence goes on from NZ_LRFH01000003.1 coordinate 162,427, forward strand.
GCGGGTGCGTGGCGGTCACACCCAGCGGCATGCCCTTCTTCTCCATGGTCGCCATGTCGGCCTCGGCGACCTTGGTGTGGCGGCACTCCTCGCGGAAGGCGGCCACCTGCTCGTCCTTCAGGCCCGCAGCGACCGCGAGCGGGTGGTCGGCGGCCACGGCGAGGTAGGTGACGCCGAACAGCGTGTCCGGGCGGGTGGTGAACACGGTCAGCGGCTCGCCGTTGTCGACGTCAAAGTCGAGCTGCACGCCGCGCGAGCGACCGATCCAGTTGGCCTGCATGGTGCGCACCTGCTCGGGCCACTGCTCGAGCTTGTCCAGATCCTCGAGCAGCTGGTCGGCGTAGTCGGTAATGCGGATGAACCACTGCGGGATCTCGCGGCGCTCGACCGGCGCGCCCGAGCGCCAGCCGCAGCCGTCGATGACCTGCTCGTTGGCGAGCACGGTCTGGTCGACCGGATCCCAGTTGACCACTGCGGTCTTCTTGTAGGCGAGCCCCTTCTTCACCAGACGGGTGAACAGCCACTGCTCCCAGCGGTAGTAGTCCGGATCACAGGTGGCCAACTCCCGGTCCCAGTCGTAGGCAAAGCCGAGACGCTGCAGCTGGCCGCGCATGTAGTCGATGTTCTCGAAGGTCCAGCGCGCCGGCGCGGCCTTGTTCTTCAGCGCGGCGTTCTCCGCCGGCAGGCCGAAGGCATCCCAGCCCATCGGCTGGAGGACGTTCTTGCCCAGCATGCGCTGGTAGCGGCTGATGACGTCGCCGATGGTGTAGTTGCGCACGTGCCCCATGTGCAGTCGGCCGGAGGGGTACGGGAACATCGACAGGCAGTAGAACTTCTCGCGGGTGGGATCCTCGCGGACGTGGAATACCTGCTTGTCTTCCCAGAAGCGTTGCGCCTCGTCCTCGACTTTCGCGGGGTTGTATTGCTCGTGCATGTGGGACTGTTTCTACCTTGTATTTGAGCGTCTGCCCGGGGGAGGCCCGCCATCGTCCGAGAGTCGGCCATCGCCCGGGGCACGTTGCGTTCGGGGCCGACCCTCGGCCACGATTGCAGTCGTCTATTCAATGGCAACGCCCCCGGGCGCGGCGTCGTTCGATTCTCGACAACGCCACCGGGGGCTGACTAGGGAAGGCACGCAGAGCAGCATCGGATTCGTGCAGACCTTCCGTAGCGCACTAGAATACCGAAAGGAGCCACCCCCTGCACGACTCGGCGAGCACGACGCCAACCGGGGAAACGGCCCATCCAACCGCCCAGCAGGCAACAAGGAGACGAGATCGCATGACCGATAGCGGACACGAGCACCGGGACCACAGCGAAACCTACGAGGCGCTGCGACACGGCTACTACCAACTGCTCGAACGGATCTACGCCCGCCTGCTCGACGAGCCCGGGCAACGACCGGCCGATCGCGCCCGTATTGCCCAGTTGGCCGAGGAAGAGGCCTCGACCCTCGACACCGAGGACTTTCGCCACGAGATCGTCGAGGCGGTCAAGGACGATCTGGAGCACACCCGCGAAAGCCTCGCCAGCGAGGGCGAGAGCATCCGCGAAACCTTGCGCGACTGGGCCGGCGACGTCGGCAGCCGGCTGCTGTCGATCGCCGACCAGACCGACGTGACGCTCGAGCAGATCCGCAACGAGGCCGAGCGCACCCGCCCGCGCGAATGGGTTACCGGCCACGTCACCAGCCCCAAGCGCCTGAAGTGCACCAACTGCGGCGAGATCCTGCATCACGACACATTCGGCCCGCTGCCGCGCTGCCCCAACTGCGGTGGCGAATCGTTCCGTCGCGCCTGACCCCCAGGGGCAACCCGGCCACCCTACTTGACCATGCCCCAGGTCCATTGGCGGTAAAAGCCGTGGCCCTGCATGCAGTCGTCGAACGCCCGGCGAAACGCTTTCTCGTAGGGGCCGCGCTCTGACGGGTTCGCCTGCGATTGCGCACGCGAATACGCCTCGCTCCAGCAACCCGCGCTGATGTCGTTCCATCGGGCCGCTGGCACCTCGACCGGCCGCTGGTAGACATGACCACCACAGCCGGCCGACACCAGGATCAGACACAGCGCACCGATCGTGGCAACCCGTTTTCGCATCGCTCGTCTCCCGCCGTCATGACGGCACCTGCACGCCATCGTGGCTCAGGCTGAGTCGCAGCCACGGAACCCCGGGCCTTCCCCGTGGCCCAAAACGCAACGTCATCCACCCGCGTCGAACCCGCTGGAGTCCACCATGCAACGAGGATCGTTTTCCTCCCTGCTACTGATGCTGCTCACGGCATTACCAACCGCCGGCGCCTGGGCGATCAGCGTGCCGCCGCTGGCCGAGCCGGCATGGCTGGTCGAAAACCTCGATGCGTCCGACCTGTCCGTCATCGAGGTTTCCAACGAGACTTCCTTCCTGTTCGACGGGCATATCCCCGGCGCCCGGATGACCACGAAGTCCGTCTGGCGCGAACAGGACGAGGATGCGGCCCTGGTTCACCTGCCGGCCGACACCCTGCAGACGATGTTCCGCGATCTGGGCGTCGATGATGGCGATGGCATCGTCATCTACTACAAGGGCAACGACATGAACGAGGTGTTGGGGGCCTTCTACCTGTTCTGGCTTCTGCACACCCTTGGCCACACCAACGTCGGCATGCTCGATCAGGGCTGGCACGGCTGGCAGCAGGCCGGCGGCCCGGTCGCCGACAGCCAGCACGACCCGAATGGCGGCGATTTCGTCGCCCGGCCGCTGCCCGCGCTGGAACTCTCCACAGACGAACTGGCCGCAATCCGCGACGAATACCCCGTCGTCGACGGTCGGCCGGCCGCCCATTTCGCCGGCAGCGACAAATTCCCCGCCAACCCCAAGTTCGGCCGCATCGAGGGCACGATCAACAAACCCTGGGAGGACTTCGTCCACGAGAACGATGAAGGCCGCCTGTACATGAAGCCGGCCGGCATCGAATCGTTCTTCGAGGCGCACGGCATCACGCACGACACACCCTTCCTGATCACCTGCCTGGGCGGGACCGGCAGCGCGATCGATTACGCCATGTTCTACCAGGCGGGCTTTCGCAACATGCGGGTACACGACGCCGGGCTGCGCAGCTGGAACGCCCGCGATCTGCCGCTGGTCCGGCCCGATGCGCAGGCCGCGACCTCCGAGCGGAACGACAGGGCCGATTCGGACTGACCGCGCCGGACGGGATTCAGGGTAAGCGTGTCCGGACGAGCCCCGACGTCAGGGACGGCGCTGGCGCTCCTGCTTGCGCTGACGATTGACCACGCCCGCCAGCTGCGTCTGCAGGCCGGTCAGCAGCTCCCAGATATCGTCCACCGTCAGCACCCCGATCAGCGAACCGTCCGACTGCACCACCGGTAGCCGTCGCACGCCCTTGGCCTCCATGATCTCCATGGCAGCGAACAGGTCATCGCCCGCTTCCACGGTCACCACGGGGTCCGTGGCGATTTCACGCGCGGTCAGATCAGCCGGATCGAGACCGGGCACCATCACCTCGAGGACCAGGTCCCGGTCGGTGACGATCCCGACCGGCTTGCGGCCGTCATCGACCACCACGACGTCACCGACGTGCTCCTTGCGCAGGATCGTCGCCACACTCTGGACCGATTCATCGGCCGCGACGGTGATCACTTCCTGGTTGCAGATTTCACCCACATGCATGGCGTTTCTCCTCTGTGACGGATAGAGCCAGGGGCCTGAAAGCGACCCACCCCGAAACGGCGAACGTCACGACCGATAGCTCAGCCCGTCGTGTGGTGCTTGCCCTCCACATGCACGGTGCTGGCCGCTGGCCCGTCGTCGCCCTGAACCTCGGAGAAACGCACCGTCTCTCCGCCCTCGAGCTTGTCGAAGTCGTAGTCCACCACGCTGTTGCGGGAGAAATTCACCTCCCGCCCGTCGGCCGCGAGAATCACGCCGAAGCCATCCGGGGCCAACTCCACGATACGCCCGTGCGGCGGCGCCTCGTGGCGCTTGACGTCACCACGCTGCTTGGCGGCGAACGACTGCAACTGGCGCTGCATCGCCTTGAAGGCATCACGCACGGCCACATACGGGTCCTCATGCGCGTGATTCTTCTGTGGATCACGGCTGGCGACCAGCTCGCCGGTCGGCACGGTGACGTCGATTACCGTGTGGTAGAGGTTTCCCTTGTTGTGACGGTTCTGACTGGGCTCGACCACCACGCGACAGGACATGATGTGCTCGTAGTAGCGGGTGAGCTTGGCCACGTTGTCGCGGATCTTGTTGTCCAGCACCTCGGAGCGATCCATGTGCCGGTATTCGATTTCGAGGGGAAAGGTGATCTCGCCATTCATCGCGTGCTCTCCTGGGACGATGCGCCCGACAACGATCAGGATCAGCGCGGGCGCGCGTGAGGGTTGTCTCGGTATGAGTGTAGGCGACGTTCGGCAGATGACACCCCCTCCCCCGCAGGCGCTTTCCCGCGAAGGCCAGAACCGGCCTCAGAACAGGCCGACGGTGGTGATTTCCAGACAGAACACGCCCGGATGACGATCGGCCAGCAGAAAACCGAAGCGCTCGATCCGTTGCGCTGACAGCGGCGGGGCATTGGCGAGGCGACGACCACGAAATACCGCCTCGAAGTCCCCCCATGGCAGCGAAACGTCCTGCCAACGGTCGGCCGTCGTGTCGAAGTGGGCGGCATACGAAGCACCGGCAGGAAGCTGCTCGCTGCCCACCCGGCACTGGTAGCGGCGACCGTCGCCACGCACCCGCATCCAGACACCGTCGGTGCCGGCAAATTCGCCGGCGGGAACGACCCGGCGCACGGAGGCGAAACCGCCGCCATGCTCCAGCGACAGGTGACCGCTGAACACGCCCCGGCCGTCCTCGCAGCGGAACCGTCCGGCGGAGACCCCGCCCATTACGCCATCGTTGACGGCACGCCAGTGGCTCGCCTCGTCGGCATCGCGAAATGTCAGCCAGTCGCTCACCCAGTCGCCTCCAGCCTTCCTCGCCTCACCGGGCGGAACCCGAGTGCGGCCATCGACTCGAATCCGTTACGGCATCGCAATCACACGGTCCGCCAACGGTCCCATCCAGCATGGACCACGGGCACGGCCCAGGCCAGGCGGCTAACCTGCTAACCACCATTGATCGACCCGCAACCAGGAGGTAACGCCATGCGTCCCATTTATGCCGCAACTGCTCTCTCCCTGGCATCGGCCACCCTAGCCTTCCCCGCCCTGGCGGCCGAGGACGAGCCATGGAAGAAACCCGGCTGGGAACCGATCAGCGAAGAGGAGCGCCAGCCGGTAACACCGGACGAGATTGCCGCCAGCGCCGTGGCGGTGCAGGAATACCGTGGGGTTCGTTACCTGACCGGAGGGCTCGGGGCGGGCGAACGGGCCTGGCTCGAACAGCACGGGACGTCCTTCCCGGTAACCCTGCAGTTCTCCAAGGGCCAGCGCGGCGCTTTCGTTTCCTCGGTGGACGTCACGATCCGCGACGAAAGCGGGCAGACCCGATTCGAGGCGACGACCGACGGACCACTGATCTACATCGACCTGCCCGCCGGCGACTATCAGGCCACGACCCGGTATCGCGGCCACGCCCGCGATTTCGAGCTGAGGGTGCCGGCCACGGGTCGGACCACCCAGTCGATCAACTTCCCCTGAGCGTTCACGCCGCTTGACCGACGGCCAGACGCAAAAAAGCCCGGGTCGCGATGGCGAACCCGGGCTTTTTCTGGTGTTTGGTGGAGCCAGGCGGGATCGAACCGCCGACCTCCTGCATGCCATGCAGGCGCTCTCCCAGCTGAGCTATGGCCCCTCTCGTCTCGAGGAATGCGCGCATTGTACCGGCACGACGGAGGCTGTCAACACCCTGTCACGGGCGATTGCCACCGACCGGCCCAAGCCGCTGATTCACGGTCGCAGGCGCCCCGACCCGATCGGTCGAATGACATCCATGCCAAGCAAGGCGGCCGGAATTTGGTTACATTAGCGCCAACCGATCGGGCGACCGTTTCCGGCCGCCTGCCCCACCCTTCGCCAACGACGAGGTACCACATGACGGAGACCAACGTCCCAAGCGTCCTGTTCGTCTGCATGGGCAACATCTGTCGCTCGCCCACCGCCCACGCCGTGTTCGAGCGACTGGTCGAACAGGCCCAGCTGGCCGATCACATCCGGATCGACTCGGCCGGCACCCACGCCTTCCACGTCGGCAACCCGCCCGACGAGCGTGCGATGCGCGCGGCGATGTCCCGTCAGTACCGCATGGATCACCTCACTGCTCGCCAGGTGCGAGCCGAAGACATCGCCGAGTACGACTACGTGCTCGCCATGGATCTGGCCAACCTGGAGATTCTGCAGTCGCTGGCCGACGAGGCGCTGCGTGACAAGCCGCACCTGTTCATGAGCTACGCCCCGGACTACGGTCTCGAGGAGGTGCCGGACCCCTACTACGGTGGCACCAACGGCTTCGAACAGGTGCTCGATATGGTCGAGGCGGCGGCCGGCAATCTGCTCGAGGACATCCGGCGCCGGCACCTCGGCTGAACCGACCTGGAGAACGCCATAAAAAACGCCCCGCTTAGTGCGGGGCGTTTTGCGTTTGGGCTCGACGGTGGCCGACGGATCAGCGTTCACGCTTGTCCTGGTCGGACTGCCCGTCTTCAGCGCTCTCGCTAGTGGTCTCCGCGGTGGAAACCGGTTCACCAGACGCGGCCTCGCCAGCCTCGGACGAGGCCGGGGCCTGCGACGCTTCGGCGGTAGCCGGCTCCGGCTCGCGTTTTTCCTCGACCGGGGACGCGGCTGCCGTCGTCTCGGCGGCCGACTTCGGCTCGGTCGCCTCCGAGGTGGCTCCCGTGTCGGCTGCCGCCTTGGCGTCAACCGGCTGCGGCTCTTGCGGTGCGGCCGCGGCGACAGTCTCGGTCTTGGCTGGCTTCGACGGCTGCTGCTCTGGCGCCTTGTCTTCGGCCGCCGGGGCTGCCGCTGTCGAGGCACTGGAACCAGAACCACTCTTGGCACCGGCCTTGGCCGTCTTGCCGTCGGCGGCTTTCACCAGCCGGTCGCTGCTTTCCAGGCGCACGGAGGCATTCGGCGGCAGGTCCTCGGCCACGCCCTTCTTCTTGGCGACGTCCAGCGGCAGGCTGGGGCCGTCACTGACCGGCGCGGCGAGCTGCTGCTCGACCATCTTGCGCTCGCGTTCACCCAGCGGGGGCGGTGTGCGCGGCTCGCTCTTCGGTCCGCGATCGCCACGGCCGCGCCCCTTGTTGCCCGGGCCGCCCTTGCCACCTTGGCCACCTTGGCCTTCGCCCTCGGGCTTGCGACCGCCGGACTCCGGCTTGGGCTTCGCTTCGGCCTTGCCGGATTCGGTCGACTGCTCGACCTTCTGCTCCGGCTTCTGACCAGCGCCCTGCTGGTTGCCTCCGCGACGGCCACGGCCCCGGCGACGGCGGCCGCCGGACTTGCCTTTGCCCTTGCCCTGGCCGCCTTCCTTGTCCTGCTGGTCACCACGAGCAGCATCCTTGGGCTCGCCGTTCTTGCGGCCCTTGCCTTTGGCCTTGTCGGCATCCTTTTTCGTCGACTTGCCCTTGCCGCCGGCGGCCTTTTCAGCCTCTTCCTCGGCCGGGGCGCCGAACAGCTGGGTCACCACGCGACGCAGCAGGGACATGGCACCGTTTGCCGCCGGCTTGGCCGGCGCGGCTTCGGCGGCAGGCACGGTCTTCTTCTCGGCGGCCTCGGCCTTGGCCGGCTTTTCCGGAGCCGCCTTTTCCGGCGCCGGCTGGGCCGGGCGCGGAATGGTCTGCACCGCAGCCTTTTCGGTCTTGCGATGGCGCGGCTCGGGCGTCGGCGTCTCGACATTGAGCGGCTCGATCAGCTGCTGGACGTCACGCCCCTTGGCCTCGGTGTCGTCGGCGCGGACCCGCTCGATCTCGTAGTGCGGCGTCTCGAGATTGATGTTGGGGATCAGCAGCAGGTCGACGTTGTTGGCCTGCTCGATTTCGTTGATCTGGTCGCGCTTCTCGTTGAGGAGGTAGGTGGCGACATCGATCGGCACCTGGGCGACCACGCGACCGGTGTTGTCCTTCATCGCCTCGTCGACCAGCAGGCGCAGGATGGCAAGCGACAGCGACTCGACCGAACGGATCACGCCCTGGCCGTTGCAGCGCGGGCACATGTGCTGGCTGGATTCCTCCAGCGAGGCACGCAGGCGCTGGCGCGACATCTCCAGCAGACCGAAGCGTGAGATGCGGCTGGTCTGCACCCGGGCGCGGTCGTACTTGAGCGAATCGCGCAGCCGGTTCTCGACCTCGCGCTGGTGCTTGGACGAGTTCATGTCGATGAAATCGATCACGATCAGCCCGCCCAGGTCGCGCAGGCGCAGCTGACGGGCGATCTCCTCGGCCGCCTCCAGGTTGGTGTTGAAGGCGGTGTCCTCGATGTCCTGGCCCTTGGTGTTGCGCCCGGAGTTGATGTCGACCGCGGTCATCGCCTCGGCGACGTCGAACACCAGCTCGCCGCCCGAGGGCAGCGTCACGTTGCGCTGGTAGGCCGACTCGATCTGCGACTCGATCTGGTAGCGGGAGAACAGCGGGGTCGGGTCGTCGTAGAGCTTGATCTTGTCGGCGACCTTGGGCGTGACCATCTGGACGAAGTCCATGGCCTGCTGGTAGATGCCCGGCTCGTCGATCAGGATCTCGCCGATGTCGTTGCGCATGTAGTCGCGCAGCGCGCGGATAATGAGGTTGCTTTCCTGGTAGATCAGGAACGGCGCGGGACGGCTCTCGGCCGCCTCGCGGATGGCGGTCCAGACCTGCACCAGGTAGTCGAGGTCCCACTGCAGTTCCTCGACGTCACGACCGACCCCGGCAGTGCGCACGATCAGGCCCATCCCCGCCGGCACCTCGAGCTGTGCCAGCGCGGCCTTGATCTCGGCGCGGTCGTCGCCCTCGATACGGCGCGAGACGCCGCCGGCCTTGGGGTTGTTGGGCATGACCACCAGGTAGCGCCCGGCCAGGCTGACCAGCGTGGTCAGGGCCGCGCCCTTGTTGCCGCGCTCTTCCTTCTCGACCTGGACGATCAGCTCCTGACCTTCCTTGAGCGCGTCCTTGATGATCGGACGCCCCTTGTCGTCGACCGCCTTGGGGTCGAAGTACTCGGGCGAGATCTCCTTGAAGGGCAGGAACCCGTGGCGATTGGCGCCGTAGTTGACGAAGACGGCCTCGAGGCTGGGCTCGATGCGCGTGATGGTGGCCTTGTAGACGTTGGCCTTCTTCTGCTCCCGGGACGGGGTCTCTATGTCGATGTCATAGAGGCGTTGCCCGTCTACTAGCGCAACGCGGATCTCCTCGGAGTGCGTTGCGTTGATCAGCATTCGTTTCATGGAAAAATTCTCGACGTTTCTGCACCAATCGCGTCAGGCAACGGGCCGTGCGCGAGAGGTGACTTGACTTCAGGGAAACGTCCTGACGCGCACAGCCCGCCACCGCGCGCCGCGTGGTCGACGAGGACCGCGGACACGACAGCTCCTGCCCGGCCGCCAGCAGGCGGCACAGGACGGGAAGCGGCAGGGAAAGAAGCCAGGCTAGGCGCATGAATTCAGGACGTAATAACCAAATGATCGTTTCTTGCCACTGTGAGCAGGCGGCAGCCCGAGGCTGGTCTCGCCGATCGAGCCCCGGGCCGGGTTGGCCGGCCGGGTCGCTCGAGGGCAAACGGGAAGGTCTGGCGCGCGGCGCCGACGGTCGAAACACCCGGGCACTCGCTGGCTGCCGTGGGTAGCGGGCACGGGCCGCACTACCTGACTTTTGCCACAGTGCGCTGATACTATCACATCCCCACCGGCCCACCGCCGCCAATCGACCCGTCGCCGACCGGCGCCGTGCATCACCTCTCCGGCCCCGGACACCGTCGCCAGCTAGCCATCAGATGTCAGTCGAAAAACACCAAGCCGCTCCGCAACAATCGCCCGACGATCGACCCCGCGTGCGCCACGAGACGGTCGACGCCCGCAGCGACGGCCAGCGCCTGGACAACTTCCTGCTGCGCGAGCTCGGTGCCCAGCACGACAAGCAGCCACGGGCCCTGGTCTACCGGCTGATCCGCAAGGGCCAGGTGCGCGTCAACAAGAAGCGCGCCAAGCCCATGCAGCGCCTGCGTGACGGCGACATCGTGCGCATCCCGCCGGTGCGCGACCTTCGTGGCGACCCGAACACCAACCGGCGCGATGCGCAAATTCCCGCCGGCTGGCTGGCGCGGGCCGAGACGCTGATCCGCCACGAGGACGATGCCCTGCTGGTGGTCGACAAGCCCGCCAGGCTGGCCGCCCATGCCGGCAGCGGCTACGACTTCGGTCTGATCGAACTGCTGCGTGCCGCCCGCCCCGACGCGGCCATGCTGGAGCTGGTCCACCGTATCGACCGCGAGACCAGCGGCCTGATCGTCGTCGCCAAGTCGCGCGACACCTTGCTGGAATTGCAGGAGCAGTTCCGCCCGGAAGGGGCGGCAAAGAAACGTTACCTGGTGTTCTGTCACGGTCACTGGCGCGATGCGCACCAGACCATCAGCGCACCGCTGCGCAAGGACCAGGGCGACGGGCGCGCCCACCAGGTAGTGGTGGACCCGCAGCACGGCAAGAGCGCCCGCACGGACTTCGAACGCCTCGGCACCAGCCACCGTGGCCCGGCAGTAAGCCTGATGGCCGCCACCCTGCACACCGGCCGGACCCACCAGATCCGCGTGCACTGCCGCCATGCCGGCCATCCGATCGTCGGCGACACGAAGTACGGCGATCGCGGCCTCGACCGGCCGCTGGCCCGTCGTCGACCCGGCCTGATGCTGCACGCCTACCGGCTCACGCTCAGCCATCCGGCTCACGGTGGTCGACTGACGATCACCAGCCTGCCGCCGGAGGCGTGGCAACCGCTGCTCGACCGCGCCGGTTTGAGCGTCAAGGCCGCCGGCCAGGCCTGATCACCGGGCTTGAAAAAACGGGCTGCGACCCGATAACCGCCTGCATGAGCGCTTCCATGACCCCTTCAATGACACCCACGATGACCCAGTTAAACGACCTCCTCGTCCGCCCCGACCACCTGCGCACCATGCCGCGCCTGGTGGTGTTCGACTGGGACGGCACCCTGGCCGACTCCACCGGCCGTATCGTCACCGCCTTCCAGGAGGCGCTGACTTCGGTCGACCGCCCGCCACTGCCCGACGAGTCGATCCGCGGCATCATCGGCCTGTCGCTGGCGAACGCCATTGCCGAACTGTTCCCCGACGAGAAGGACGACTTCCGCGAGGCGCTGGCCCAGGCCTATCACCGCTGCTACTTCGCCAACGAGGAACCGGTCGCGCTCTACCCCGAAGCCGAGACCCTGCTCAAGACGCTCGGCGAGGCCGGCTGCCTCCTTGCCGTGGCCACCGGCAAGTCGCGCCGCGGGCTGGATCGCGCCCTTGCGCAGACCGGCACGGCGGACTACTTTCACCACACGCTGACCGCCGAGGAAACGCGTTCCAAGCCGCATCCGGACATGCTCGAGGGCATCCTCGACTACACCGGCAGCCTGCCGGGCGAGACCTGGATGGTGGGTGACACCGACTTCGATCTGCTGATGGGGCGGAACGCCGGCACGCACGCAATCGGCATCACCCACGGCGCCCATCCGCGCGAGCGGCTCGCCGCCGCCCGACCGGACTGGCTGATCGAGCGCCTGGCCCAGCTGCACGACGGCGAATGGCAGCCGGCGGAACCCAGCAAGCGTCCGGCCGTCTGACAGCCCGTCACCCGCACACGCCCGTGAAAGCGCCAGCGCGCCGGGCTCTCAATACCGGACCGAAATCATCATGAGCCAGACCACCCCGCCAGACGACGTCCGCATCGACCCGCCCCACGAACCGGGGCACACGCCGCGCGAACCGTCCGTCGACGAACGTCCGCCCCGCCGTGAAGCGGAACCGGACTGGGCCCGTGACGCGCTGCTGGACATGGCACGCCACGGTCTGATCGAGCAGCGCCGCGCCCGGCGCTGGAAGGTATTCTTCCGCCTGGTGACGGTCGCGCTGGTGGTCTGGTCCCTGACGCTGTTCACCCTGCTGTTCACCGCCGGCAACCGCAGCGCACCGGGGCTGGGCAAGCCCTCCGCCGCGGTGATCGACATCTCCGGTCTGATCGCGACCGGTGAGACCACCGAGGCCCGCCGGGTGATCCCGCAGCTGGAGAAGGCCTTCGAGCAGGAGAACATCAAGGGCATCGTGCTGCGCATGAACACCCCGGGCGGTAGTCCGGTGCAGTCGAGCGCGATCTTCAACGCCATCCGCGAGCTCAAGGCCGATCATCCGGACAAGCCCGTCTACGCCGTGGCCGAGGACATGGCGGCCTCGGGCGGCTACTACATTGCGGCCGCGGCCGACGAGATCTACGCCAACCCGTCCTCGATCGTCGGCTCGATCGGCGTGCGCATGGACAGCTTCGGCTTCGTCGGCGCGATGGAGAAGCTCGGCATCGAACGCCGACTGCTGACCGCCGGCGAGAACAAGGCGATCGCCGACCCGTTCAGCCCGGCCGACCCGGAAGAGACCGACTATCTCAAGGGCGTACTCGAGGAGATCCACGCCCAGTTCATCGAGGCGGTGAAGACCGGCCGCGGCGAGCGGCTCGCCGAGGACGAAGCGATCTTCTCCGGGCTGTTCTATACCGGCGAGACGGCGAAAGAGAAGGGCCTGATCGACGGCTTCGACAGCGTGCGCGGCGTGGTCCGCGACCGCATCGGTGTCGAGCAGCAGATCGACTTCACCCCGAGGCGCAACCGTCTTGAGGAGCTGCTGAGCACCACCGCCGACGAGTTCGGCAGCTCGCTCTCCGGCATGACCCGGGAGACGGCCACCCCGATGATGCTCCCCTGAGATACAGGAAGGTCTGCACGAATCCGATACCGCTCTGCGTGCCTTGGGCCGGGCAGATGCAAGGCGTTCGTCCGCCACGGAAGGATGATTCCCTTTCCAAGGACGACAACGCAGCAGATGCCCGGCTCAAGGCGCGCCCTGCGGGGCGTGGCGAGTCGCCCGTGCTCCGCGTTGCGATGTCTTGGCGTGGCCACCGGCACGCCGGCGACCTCACGCCTTGATCACGAACGACTCGCCAAGCCAGAGTGGCATCGGATTCGTGCAGACCTTCCTGCCCGCCGCCTCGGGTTAGACTGTGGCCATGACCGAAAGACACACCCCCGACCATCCCGTCTACCCGCAGGTCGTCGCCGGGCCGCAGATCACGCGTCGCCCGCTCGAGACCGAAGAAGTCTCCGAGCAGGCGGTCAGTGACGAGCCCCCGATGTACCGGGTGCTCTTGTTGAACGACGATTTCACCCCCATGGATTTCGTTGTACAGGTGCTGATGCAGCTGTTCGGCATGAGCTTCGACCAGGCCAACGCCGTGATGCTGGAAGTGCACCACCATGGGCGCGGCGTCTGTGGCGAATTCACCCGCGAGATCGCCGAGACACGCGTCAGCCAGGTCAATCAGATCGCCCGGGAACACGAGTACCCGCTGATGTGCGTGATGGAGCGCGCCGAATAGAAAATCCCTCACCCCGTTGGCAACGCCGGAATCCGGCGTATCATCGGGAGACAGGCAACGGCCCGGCGGCAAGCCGGGACCGGGCCAACGCAGACTGACCGGAGGAGAGGATCGGTGCTGAGCAAATCCCTCGAAACCACCCTGAGCCGCGTGTTCGACCGCGCCCGGCGCCAGAACTACGAATTCGTCACCCTCGAGAGCCTGTTGCACACGCTCCTCGAGGACCCCGACGCGCGCATGGTGCTGGAGGGCTGCAACGCGAACATCTCGCAGCTCGCCATGGACCTCGAGGCGCACATCCGCCGCACCACACCCCGCATCCCGGAGAACGACCCGCGCGAGACCCAGCCGACGCTGGGCTTCCAGCGGGTACTTCAGCGCGCCGTGATGCAGGTGCAGGCCGCCCAGCGCAGCGAGGTCTCCGGCGCGCACGTGCTCGCCGCGATCTTCGGCGAGCAGGACGCCCATGCCGTCCACCTGCTGCACAAGGCGGGCGTGACCCGACTCGACGTGATCAACTTCATCTCGCACGGGCCGGAGGCCGACGACGAGGACGGCATCGAGGACGATGAGCCGACCAGCCACGAGGCCGACATCGAGGCCGCCGAGGAACAGCCGGCCGACGAGAACGCCTTCGAGAACTTCGCCATCAACCTCAACAAGCACGCCGCCGAGGGCAAGATCGACCCCCTGATCGGCCGTGCCGCCGAGCTCGAGCGCGTCCAGCAGGTCCTCTCGCGCCGGCGCAAGAACAACCCGCTGCTGGTCGGCGAGGCCGGCGTGGGCAAGACCGCCATCGCCGAAGGCCTGGCGCGCAAGATCGTCGACGGCGAAGTGCCCGAGGCGCTGTCCGAGTCGACCATCTACGCGCTCGATCTCGGCGCGCTGGTCGCCGGCACCAAGTACCGCGGCGACTTCGAGAAGCGTCTCAAGATCGTGCTGAAGAAGGTCCGCTCGGTGCCCGACGCGATCCTGTTCATCGACGAGATCCACACCCTGATCGGCGCGGGCTCCGCCTCGGGCGGCTCGATGGACGCCTCGAACCTGATCAAGCCGGCGCTCGCCTCGGGCGAGCTGCGCTGCATCGGCTCGACCACGCACCAGGAGTACCGCAGCATCTTCGAGAAGGATGCCGCGCTGACCCGCCGCTTCCAGAAGATCGATGTCCCCGAACCCTCCGAGGAGGAGACGATCGACATCATTCGCGGCCTGCGCGAGGGCTACGAGAAGCACCACCAGGTGGTCTACACCGACGAGGCGATCGAGGCGGCGGTGAAGCTCTCCACGCGCCACATCAACGACCGCCACCTGCCGGACAAGGCCATCGACGTGATCGACGAGGTCGGTGCCCAGCACCGCCTGATGCACCCGCGCCCCGAGGACAACCGCATCACGGCGGGCGACATCGAGCGCGTGGTCGCACGGATGGCTCGCATCCCCGAGCGCAGCGTCTCCACCTCGGATCGCGAGGTGCTCCGCAACCTCGACCGCAACCTCAAGATGGTGGTCTTCGGCCAGGACGAGGCCATCCAGCAGATCACGACCGCCATCCGGCTGGCCCGTTCGGGCCTGCGCCCGGACAACAAGCCGATCGGCTCCTACCTGTTTGCCGGGCCGACCGGCGTGGGCAAGACCGAGGTCTCCAAGCAGCTTGCGCGCCTTTTGGGCATCGAGCTGGTGCGCTTCGACATGTCCGAGTACATGGAGCGCCACAGCGTTTCGCGGCTGATCGGTGCCCCGCCGGGCTACGTCGGCTTCGACGAGGGCGGTCTCTTGACCGAGAAGGTGCACAAGAACCCGCACTGCGTGCTGCTGCTCGACGAGATCGAGAAGGCACACCCGGACGTGTTCAACGTGCTGCTGCAGGTGATGGACAACGGCTCGCTGACCGACACCAACGGCCGGAACATCGACTTCCGCCACGTCATCCTGATCATGACCTCCAACATGGGGGCCGAGGAAATGGCGAAGAACAGCATGGGCTTCGTCGCCCAGGACATCGGTTCGTCCGGCATGGAGGCGATCAAGCGCGGCTTCACGCCGGAGTTCCGCAACCGCCTGGACGCCATCATCCAGTTCCAGTCGCTGGGCACGCGGCAGATCGCCAACGTGGTCGACAAGCTCCTGCTGGAACTCGAGCAGCAGCTCGAGGCGAACCACGTCACCCTGCAGGTGGACGACGAGGTCCGTCACTGGCTGGGCGAGAAAGGCTACGACGTGGTGCTGGGTGCGCGCCCGATGGCCCGCCTGATCCAGGACAAGCTCAAGCGGCCGCTGGCCGAGCAGATGCTGTTCGGCGATCTCGCCGACGGCGGCACGGCCCGTTTCTCCATGGAAGACGACGAGCCAGCCCTGTCCGCCACGCCGGCACCCGAGTCGGTGGCCGAGGAATCCTCGACTGCTTGACGCCTCGAGGGAAGGACCTCAACGCAAAACGGCGCCCTCTCGGGGCGCCGTTTTTCATTGCGGCAGGCGACGTGCCGGCAAGTGGGACATACCCACCGCGCACAACCGCGCCTGCCAGGCTCGCGCTGGGCGCGGCCGGGGGATCGTCCGACGGGATCGGCGGTGGGCGGCTCGGCAGAGCGGCCGCCTCGGGATCAGCGGGAGCGGAAGGAGATGCGACCCTTGGTCAGGTCGTAGGGGGTCAGCTGCACCGTGACCTTGTCGCCGGTCAGGATGCGGATGTAGTTCTTGCGCATGCGCCCGGAGATGTGGGCAGTCACCACGTGGCCGTTTTCCAGCTCGACCCGGAACATGGTGTTCGGCAGGGTGTCGATCACCACGCCCTGCATCTCGATGTAATCTTCTTTTGCCATAAATCCTCTAGCGGGTTGAAATGGTGCGTGATTATCGACGAAAACCGCGCCTGCGCCAAGAAAAGCGCTCGATTCCGTCCATCCGACGGACAAGGGTGCCTGCCATGGCGCGATATCGGCCGATAATCGATTGACCAAAACATATGAACGGAACGCAATGAATCAAGCCCCCGACCTGATCGACGCCCTGATCGACCGCCATTCCACCCCGGCGACCTGCCTGGTCGAACCGGCACCGGAGGACGCCACCCTGCAGCGCATCCTGCAGGCGGCCGAGAGCGCCCCGGACCATGGCGGACTGCATCCGTGGCGATTCCTGGTGATCGAGGGGGCGGCACTCGAACGGCTCGGCGACCTGTTCGTCGACGCGATGCAGAAGAAGGACCCGGCGGCGAGCGAGGCCACGCTGGAACGCGAGCGTGTGCGTGCTCATCGAGCGCCGATGATCATCGCCGCGATCGCCCGCGAGGAACCGGGACACCCCAAGATCCCCGAAATCGAGCAGCTGCTCGCCGCCGGCGCCGCGACGCAGCAGCTGCTGCTCGCCGCCCAGGCCGCCGGCTTCGGCGCGATCTGGCTGACCGGCCTGCGCGTCTACGACCGCAACGTCATGCGCGGGCTGGGGCTGGCCGACGACGAACGCCTGATCGGCATGATCAATGTCGGCAGCATCAAGGAGGGCGCCCCGACCCGCGGCAAGCCGCGCCGGGAGGCCGTGATCGACCGCTGGTCCGGCTGAACCGGGCCCATTCGCGCCGAGCCCGCGGCGTACGGCGCGATTTTTCGTACAATGCCCGCTTCGTCCCCATCCACCCGAGCCAGTCGAGGCCAATCGAGCAAGCATGTCCGAATCCAACGAGCCGATCAGCCACTTCATCCGCAACCGCATCGACGCCGACCAGGAGAAGGGCACCTACGGTGGCAAGGTGACCACCCGCTTCCCGCCGGAGCCCAACGGGTTCCTGCACTTCGGCCATGCCAAGAGCATCTTCCTCAACTTCGGCCTGGCGCAGGACTACGAGGGCATCTGCCACCTGCGCTTCGACGACACCAACCCGGTCAAGGAAGAGCAGGCCTACGTCGACGCGATCCGAGAGGACATCGAGTGGCTGGGCTTCCGTGACCCGGCGCACGAGCACTTCGCCTCCGACTACTTCGAGACCCTCTACCAGGGCGCGCTGGCGCTGGTGAAGGCCGGGCTGGCCTACGTCGACTCGCAGTCGGCCGAGGAAATGCGCGCCAACCGCGGCACCCTCAAGGAGCCGGGCACCGACAGCCCCTACCGCACGCGCAGCATCGAGGAGAACGTCGACCTGTTCACCCGCATGCGCAACGGCGAGTTCGGTGACGGCGAGCACATCCTGCGGGCGAAGATCGACATGGCCTCGCCGAACCTCAACATGCGCGACCCGGCCATCTACCGCATCCGCCACGCGCACCACCACCGCACCGGCGACGACTGGCCGATCTACCCGATGTACGACTACGCCCACTGCGTGTCGGATGCCATCGAGGGGGTCACCCACTCGCTGTGCACGCTCGAGTTCGAGGATCACCGCCCGCTGTACGACTGGTTCGTCGACAAGCTCGCGGATCTCGGCTTCTTCGAGCGCCCGCTGCCGCAACAGATCGAGTTCTCGCGGCTCAACCTCACCTACATGCCGCTGTCCAAGCGCAAACTGATCCAGCTGGTCGACGGCGGCCATGTCGACGGCTGGGACGATCCGCGCATGCCGACGCTCAAGGGCGCGCGCCGGCGCGGCTTCACCCCGGCGGGCTTCAAGCTGTTCACCGACCGCATCGGCGTCTCCAAGTCCGACAGCCTGATCGACTTCGGCGTGCTCGAGGACTGCATGCGCGAGACGCTCAACGAGTCGGCCGAGCGCCGCATCTGCGTGCTCGACCCGCTCAAGCTCGTGCTGGTCAACTTCCCCGAGGATCACGAGGAGATCTGCTACGCGCCCAACCATCCGCAGAAGCCGGACTGGGGCAAGCGCGAGGTGACGCTCACCCGCGAGCTGTGGATCGAGCGCGGCGACTTCGCCCTCGACCCGCCCAAGAAGTACTTCCGCCTCAAGCCGGATTCCGAGGTGCGCCTGCGTTACGGCTTCATCATCAAGCACGTCGGCCACGACGTGGACGAGGACGGCAACGTCACCTGCGTCTACGCCGAGTACGACCCGGACACCAAGTCCGGCACGCCGGGCGCCGACGCGCGCAAGGTCAAGGGCAACCTGCACTGGCTCTCGGCACGCGACGCGCTCGAGACCACCGTTCGCCAGTACGACCGGCTGTTCAAGGAACCCGCCCCCGGCGCGCGCCGCGAGGGCGACGATCCAGAGGTCGAGCGCGACTTCCTCGACGACCTCAACCCGGACTCGATCCACACCCTGACCGCCTACCTCGAGCCGGGGGCAGCGAATGCCGAGCCGGAATCGATCTACCAGTTCGAGCGCCACGGCTACTTCGTTGCTGACCAGAAGGACCACGCCCCGGGCCGGCCGGTGTTCAACCGCGCCGTGACCCTGCGCGACTCCTGGGGCAAAGCGAAGTAGACCGCCCCACCGATACGCGCGACACAAAAAAAGCCGGCCCGGTTCTCCCCGGGCCGGCTTTTTTCGTCGGGTCGGCCGGATCAGACGACCGGCCCCGCTGGACTCACCCCTTCACGTAGGAACTGCACCAGCCGGTGCCCTTGACGGCCTTGCCGCGGAAGATCGCGCACCCGCCCCAGCCGTCGCCGGCCTGGTCGGGCTTGTAGAGCGCGCAGTTGGCGCAGGTCTGCCCCGCCTGGTACGACGCGTGTTCGACGTCGCCGGCCTCGTGCTTGTAGTCGAGCGACTTGGCCATCGGATCGTCCTCCGAGAGCTCGACCAGGTCCTGGGCTCGGGCCGGCGCAATGGCCATCAGCGGAATGACCGCGGAGGCCAGCGCGCCGCCGACGAAGCGACGCCGGGAACGGTTGGTGAGTTGCTGGGTATCTCGGGATTGCTTGTCCGTCACGTTGTTTTCTCCCCTGCCTTGGTGGTTGCCACTCGACTGTAGCGCCCTTTTTCGGTGAAGGGAAACACGTTAGAAAACGCTAACTTGTTCATTTAGCAACGGTTATCATTCGCCAGATGGTTCGCGTTTTCCTCACAGGATCCCCCAGCTCAGCAGCATGAGCAGCAACGCTGCGACCAGCAGCCAGCCGGCGAGCCGGCCGGATGAGTTCTGCTCCCGATCCTCCTGCTCCGATCCCGGTTCGGGCTCGCGCGACTCATAGGCCGCGATCACGCGCTCGGCACGCTCCGTGTCGCGCTCGTCGACCAGCATCACCCGGGCGAAGTCCTGCGGGGCGAGTTCGCCCACCGCCCCCTGCTGATAGAAACCGGCGACCTCGGCCTCGATACCCTCGGCATTGAGCATGCCGGCGACGATGTGCGCCTCGAGGATGTCGGCCGCCCGGTAGATGATCTTCATGTCCGCTCCGTTCGATGAAATTGCCGCCGGCTCCGCGCCGCCCGGGGAGGCGCCAGACGCCGAGATTGATGTAGACTACGCGCCATTCCATTCCAAGCATTCAGCCTACCGCCATGACCCAGGAAAACACCCCCCTGACCTACCGCGACGCGGGCGTCGACATCGATGCCGGCAACAGCCTGGTCGACCGCATCAAGCCCGCGGTCAAGCGCACCCAGCGCCCCGAGGTCATGGGCGGCCTGGGCGGTTTCGGCGGCCTGTTCGCGCTCGACACATCGAAATTCAAGCAGCCGGTGCTGGTCTCGGGCACCGACGGCGTGGGCACCAAGCTGCGCCTGGCGATCGACCTGAACAGGCATGACCAGATCGGCATCGATCTGGTCGCCATGTGCGTCAACGACATCCTGGTCACCGGCGCCGAGCCGCTGTTCTTCCTCGACTACTACGCCACCGGCAAGCTCGAGGTCGACGTGGCCGCGCAGGTGGTCGAGGGTATTGCCGAGGGCTGCTCGCAGGCCGGCTGTGCACTGATCGGCGGCGAGACCGCCGAGATGCCGTCGATGTACGAGCACGGTGACTACGACCTGGCCGGCTTCGCCGTCGGCGCGGTCGAGAAGGACCAGCTGATCGACGGCTCGAAGGTGGCCGCCGGCGACAAGCTGGTCGCCCTGCCCGCCTCCGGCCCGCACGCCAACGGCTACTCGCTGATCCGCAAGATCATCGAGCGCGCCCAGCCGGACTGGAACACCGCCGAGGGTCAGCAGCTGCTCGACCAGCTGCTCGCCCCGACCCGCATCTACGCGCGTGCCGTGGCCGCACTGGCCGAGCAGGTCGACATCCACGCGATGAGCCACATCACCGGCGGCGGGCTGACCGAGAACCTGCCGCGCGTCTTCCCCGACGAGCTGGCCGCGAGCATCGACTGGTCGAGCTGGGAGCGTCCGGTGGTGTTCGACTGGCTCGCCGAGCAGGGCAATGTCCAGATTGCGGAGATGCGCCGCACCTTCAACAACGGCGTGGGCATGGTGGTGATCGTCGCCGCCGAGCAGGCCGACAAGGCCGTCTCGGCCATGCAGGCGGCCGGCGAGAAGGCCTGGGTGATCGGCGAGATCGTCGAGCGGGGTAACGGCGACGCCGTCACCTACCGCTAATGGCAGCCGCAGGCAAAGCCAGAGAGAAGGCCAGGCTGGCCGTCCTGGCCTCCGGCAACGGCTCGAATTTCCAGGCGATCATCGATGCCTGCGAGAGCGGCCGGCTGGACGCCGAGATCGTGCTGCTGGTCGTCAATCGCCCCGGCGCCTATGCGCTGGAGCGCGCCGCCGATCACGGCATCCCCACCCGGCTGATCGACCACAAGGCCTACGCCGACCGCGATAGCTTCGATGCGGCACTCGCCGAGGCACTCGACGAGGCAAGGCCCGACTGGATCATCATGGCCGGCTTCATGCGCATCCTCACCGATGCCTTCGTCGAGCGTTTTCTGGGCCGGCTGATCAATATCCATCCCTCGCTTCTGCCCAAGTACCCCGGCCTGGACACGCATGCCCGGGCGCTGGAGGCCGGCGACCGTCAGCACGGCGCGACGGTGCATTTCGTCACCCCGACCGTCGACGACGGCCCGCCGATCGTGCAGGGACGGCTCGAAATCTTCGACAACGACGATGTCGCCGCGCTCAAGCAGCGCATCCACGGCATCGAGCACCGCATCTACCCGCTCGCCATCGACTGGCTGGTCAAGGGCCAGATCGACTTCGACCGGGCCGCCGCCCAGACCAGCCCGGCGGTGGTCGACGCCTCCGGCGCCCTGATCGTCCCGCCCAGCCCCTGAGCAACAGCCTCTAAGCCACGCGGCTACCGCCGCCCGGCCCAGCGACCCAGCAACCACGGCATGGCCGCCATCAGCAGCAGGCTGATCGCGTAGGCCGCACCCGCAACGGGATCACGACCGGCCAGGTAGTCCGCCAGGCTCATCCCGCGCAGACCTAGCACCAGGGCGATCTCGGCCAACAGCAACCAGCCCACGGCAAACCCGCCCGCTCCCAGCCACACGGCGGGCGTTGGCGGCAGAGCAAACCGTCGTGTCGTCCAGCGCGCTGCCAGCACGACCACCAGCAGCATCACCGGCATCTCGGCAAGCTCCGCGGCCCGTGCCCCCAGCTGCGGGGCCAGCCACAGCTCGCGCACCACGCCGAGGACGAACCCCGTCGCGAACACCCACAGGAAATACGCCGTACCCGCCTTGAAGATCCTCATGGCCGCCCTCCCCCAACGCTGCAAGATCAAGATGGCCGTTGTATCGGCAAAAGAAAAGGGCCCGCCTGAACCAGGCGGGCCCTTCGAAGGGTCATCGATCCGGCCGATCAGCCCTTGAGCATCGCGTAGAGCTCGTCCTTCAGCGCCAGGCGCTGCTTCTTGAGCTCTTCCATGTGCTCGTCGGTGACCGGCTCGTCCTGCTTCTCGAGCACCTCGATTTCCTTGGTCAGCTCGTCGTAACGCTCGAACTGCTTGTGGAAGTGGGAATCCTCGGTCTTGAGCTCGTGAATGCGCTCCTTGAACTCCGGGAACTCGTGCGCCAGATCGTGATGGTCTACCTGCATCGGTCACCTCTGTTTGCGGATGAAAGACGGGCCGGGACATCCGGCCGATACCAGCCTAGATCATAGCGCCGACGCCGACAGGCGTCCCCCGAGCAAATCGCTCGGAAATCCGCCTGCCCGCCCGGATCAGAAGTGCGCGTTGAGCTGCACCCCGAGAATGTCGACCTTGCCCTCGTACTGGCCGGTCAGGTTGTTCGGGATCGCCGACTCGGTGGTGTTGTCGATGCGGCTGTCATCCATCCAGATGTGGGTGTAACCGACATCCACCGACCACTGCTTGCTGATCTCGTAGCCCAGACCCAGAGAGGCCCAGGTGCGATCGGCATCCGGCAGGCGTGCCGTGCGAAATTCCGGGCTCGGTACCGGCGTCGGGTCGTAGGCGGCACCGGCACGCAGCGTCCAGCGCGGCGCGAACTGCCACTCGCCACCCACGGCGACGCGCAGGGTGTCGTCCCAGTTCTCGGTGGTGACCGCTTCGCGACCGAAGCTCTGCTCGACACGCAGCTCGTCGAAGCTCGACCAGCCGGTCCACAACAGACCGAGCGAGCCGCTCAAGGTGTCGCTGAACTCGTGCGTCACACTGGCGGCGGCGGTCGCCGGCAGCTCGAGCTCTGCGCGGGCCCAGCCGTCGGCAAAGTTCGGAAAGGCGTTCAGCGGCGCCGGCATCGTGTAGTCGGCCTCGCCGGTCAGCTCGTGCTCGATGCCCGAGTGGTACGCGAGACCCACGCGGGTGGCCTCGGTCGGCTGCCACAACACACCGAGGGTGTAACCGACCGACCAGTCGTCACCCTCGATCTCGACCTGCTGCCCGTCACTGACCACCTGACCGGGCGCCAGACCCGAAGCCAAGCAGGTGCCGGCCGGCAGCGTGCCCTGCATCTCGGCCGCGTAGCAGACCGCCCCGCCGTCGATCGCGGACGTCAGCTCGGCCTCGGCCCGCTGGACGTTGAACGATGCACCCACGGTCCACTCAGGCGTGATATCGAGACTGAACGACGGGCTGATGTCGATCACCTCGATGTGGCTGTCGATGCCGTGGTAGCGGCCCAACCAGCCCTCGTCGTACTCGGTGGCCAGCCCGAAGGGCACGGTCAGGGCGACGCCGACGCGGGTCTTCTCGTCGAGCTGATGGACGATCGAGGCATTCGGAATGGCGGCCGGATCGCCGGCATCGCCCCCCAGCCCCCCGGCGACGCTGCCGAAGGCACTGCTCGAGGTCGCACCCGGCTGCAGTTCGAACGACGGCATGATGTAGTTCACGCCGCCGGAGGCGGCGGTGCCGTCGATCTGCGTCATCGCGGCCGGGTTGCCGACCAGGCCGCTGGACTCGCCGTTGCCGCTGGCGAGGTTGGCGAAGGCCTGGCCAAGGCCGGTGGCTTCCTTCTCCATCAGCGCGAAGCCGGCGGCCTGGGCCTGGCCGGCCATCAGGGCAGTCGACAGCGAGACGGCGGTCGCCAGGGTGGTTCTCTGCATGCGTTTCACGACTCTTACTCCTCTCGTTTTTCGTGTTCTTCTTCGGATTTATGCGCGCGTCGGCCGTCGCAGGCCCACGGGAGGCCCGCGATCGGTAGGTAGTCGGGGGAACGGGAGCTAGCGCGAGGCGAACAGCGCCTCGATGTCCTCGGCGTGCTGCTTCTCGATCAGCGGCCGCTTGAGCTTCTGCGTCGGGGTCATCAGGCCGTCCTCGATGGTCCACGGCTGGGTGAGGATCCTTATCCGACGGATCTGGGCGTAGCCGGGAAAGTCCGACAGGCGGGCGTTGATGCGCTTGAGGACCAGCTTCTCGACGAAGCGGTCGGTCAGCGTCTCGTCGTCCTCGGGGTCCATGTCGAACTCGTCGAGCAGGCCGGCGAACGTATCCGGCTCGACCACCACCAGGGCGGCGAGCTGGTGATGCCCTTCGCCGAGCACCAGCACCTGGTCGACCAGCGGGTCGAGGCCGATGGCCGACTCCATTGCCGCCGGCGGCACCTTCTCGCCGTTGGCCATGACGATGATGTCCTTGAGCCGGCCGGTGATGCGGATGTGGCCGTCCTCGTCGATCGCCGCCTGGTCGCCGGTATGCAGCCAGCCGTTCTCGTCGAGGGCCGCGGCGGTGGCCTCCTCGTTCTTCCAGTAGCCCTGCATCACCCCGGCGCTCTTGACCATCAGCTCGTTCTGTTCGCCGAGGCGCACCTGCACCCCTTCGAGCGGCGTGCCGATGGTCTCCGGGCGGTTGTCGCCCGGACGGTTGACCGATACCACCGGGCTCGCCTCGGTCAGACCGTAGCCCTGCAACACGGGCACGCCGATGCCGGTGAACACCCGTGCGAGCTCCGGCGACAGCGGCGCGCCGCCGCAAATGGCGTAGCGCAGCCGCCCGCCGAGCCGCTCGCGCAGCTTGCCCGCCACCATCCGGTCGACCAGCGGCCACAGCGACGCCTTGGCCCCGCTGCCGCCGCGCCCCTGCCGGCGCTCGAAGCGGGCGCTGCCCACCTCGACGGTCAGGCGGAACAGCTTCTGCGCGAAGGCGCCCTTCTTCTTCAGCGCCGAACCGATGCGGTCGTAGACCCGCTCGTAGACGCGCGGCACCGAGATCAGCAAGGTCGGCTTGATGATGCCGAGGTCCTCGCCCAGCTGCTGCGCCGAGCGGGCAAAGGCGACCGTCGAGCCGCAGATCATGGGCAGGTAGTAGCCGCCGGTGCGCTCGAGGGTATGCGACAGCGGCAGGAAGGAGAGAAACAGGTCGTCGCCGGTAATCGAGGCGACCTTCGAGCAGGCGAAGGCGTTTTCCAGCATGTTGCTGTGCGTGAGCATCACGCCCTTGGCCCGCCCGGCCGTGCCCGAGGTGTAGACGATCGAGGCGAGCGTCTGGCCGTCAGCCTCCAGGCGCACCGGCTCGCCGCGCGCACCGAAGGTCCAGTCGGCGAACGACTCCAGGTGCTTGTCCTTGGCGCCGTCCTCGGCATCGATCGGCGCGAGCGTGATGATGCGCTTGAGCGTCTCGAAGTGGTCGGCAACCGCCTCCAGCCCGCGCCACTGGCGCCGACCGTCGACCACCAGCAGCTTGGCCCCGGTCTCCTTGATGATGTTCGCCACGTTCTGCGGCCGGTCGTCCGTGTACAGCGGCACGGTCACCAGCCCAAGCCCCAGCGCGGCCTGATCGAACAGCACCCATTCGCGGGCGTTCTTCAGCATGATCGCGACGCGATCGCCGCTCTCCAACCCGTCGCGGACCATCGCCGCCTGGATGCGCCCGACCTCGTGGGCCATGTCGCCCCAGGTGGTGTCGATCCAGTCCTGGCAGCCGGGATCGTACTGGCGATAGGCAATCGCATCCGGCGTGCGCGCGACGCGCTCGAAAAAAAGCCCGCTCAGGTTGACGGCCTGCGCAGGCGTGACGCGGTGATCCGCCGAATTACTGGCGTGGGTCGGGTTGGGCGAGGACATCAATTTCCTCCGGCTAACATTCCTGTGACTCGCCGGAGTGTAGCAGCGGTGTTACGCGAGGTAACGGCATAGAGTTTTATGGGGCATCAAGGCGTAACAGCCTGTTGCAAGGCCATTTATCAGGCAACCGAAGACTCGGTAACCATGTAGTGATCTGGCGTGGAAGGAGGTTTCGCACGCCGTTTGCGTTATGTGGCACGAACCGTCTGCCGTGAGGCAAGCAGCAAGGGGATAAACCTTCGTTAATCGCCGTGCAGTAACGCGCCTCAAGCCATTTTTCCACTGGAGCGGACGGCATCCGGGAAGCCCGAACGCTTAAACCAATCGGTAGCGAAGGGGAGAGCCCCCATACGCCTTGCCTCGCGAGCGGGGAAACGCAGGGTCTGGCCGGCATGGACGCCGGCCAGAGGTTCGCCGCGACACGACGTCGCGTCGAACCGACCCGTCCGCGCTTCCCCGGTCGCGAGGCTGATCGCGGCAGCGATCAAGCCCGAAGGGCCAAAGGCGTCGGGGTGTCCTTCTTTTCGCCCCTTTTCTTGGACAAGCAAGAAAAGGGGCTCGCGCGCTTGGCATAGCGTTAGGAGAAGCCGGCATGAGTACCTAGCGTGCGAAACCGGCCACCGAATCATTAGGCGAAGCGCCGTCCATGGCGACTAAGTGGGTTAATGACCGTTTCGCCCAGGGTAATACGCCACCGCTCTGGTCACGGTATCCAATTCCTCCAACCGCTCCATCAACGTAGCCTCCGGCGCCACCCGCCACTCGTCGGAAAGCCGGAACGCCCCCCTTCCGAGCTCACTCTGCACCTCGACAATCACCGGCAACCCCTCCGCCTCGCGGAACGGCTCGACGATATCCAGCAACCGCTCGGTCGCCTCGATGCCGCAATCGGGGGTCAGCGCCACGGTGACGCATTGGGCAAAGCGCGCCCGCGCCTCGCCTAGGGTGTAGAGCCGCTTGTGCCGGATGCGCAGGTTGCCGTTGAAGGAATCGAAGGAGACATCGCCCTCGACGATCACCAGCTGGTCGCGGCCGACGCGGTCGGCCAGCACCTCGATGTCATCGCCCACCAGCCGCATCTCGCCGCGGCCGCGGCCGTCGTCGAGGGTGATGAACAGCTGCTTGTCGCCCGTCTGGGTGCGCATGGTGCGCTCGGCGACGCACAGACCGGCCACCACGGCGGGCGTGCCGCGGACGAAGCCGCCACCGGCGGCTGCCGCGGCGGACTCGGCCTTGTCGGTGAGCGTGTCCAGCCGCCCGGTGATGAAGCGCGTCAGCTCGTCGAGGTACTGGTTGATCGGGTGACCGGTGAGGTACAGACCGAGCATGTTCTTCTCGAGGCGCAGGCGCTCGTCGTCGGACCACTCGGGGATGGCCTTGATCGGGCTGGCCACCGCCGTCTCCGGCTCGTCCATGCCGCCGAACAGGTCGCTCATGCCGGCCTCGGCGGCGGTGGCGACCTGGCTGGCTGCCTTCATCGCCTCGGGGATGTGGGCGTGCAGCGCGGCACGTGACGGGCCGAGTTCGTCCAGCGCCCCGGCGCAGACCATCGCCTCGAGCACGCGCTTGTTGAGCGTGCCGGCGCCGACGCGCTGGCAGAAGTCGTTCATGTCGCGGAACGGTCCGTTCTCGGCGCGCTCCTCGACGATGCGCTGGATGACGCCCTCGCCCACCCCGCGGATCGCGCCGAGGCCGTAGACGATCTCGCGCTCGCCGCCGGCGGTGAAGCGGTAGGCGCAGCGCTGCACCGACGGCGGCACCACGTCGAGCTCCATGCGCCGGCATTCCTCGATCAGGCCGACCACCTTGTCGGTGTTGTCCATGTCCGCAGAGAGCACGGCGGCCATGAAGTACGCCGGGTAGTGGGCCTTGAGCCAGGCGGTCTGGTAGGCGACCAGCGCGTAGGCGGCCGAGTGCGACTTGTTGAAGCCGTAGCCGGCGAACTTCTCGACCAGATCGAAGATGTAGCCGGCCTCGTCGACGTCGACGCCCTTCTCCTTGGCGCCGTCGAGGAAGATCTGGCGCTGCTTGGCCATCTCCTCGACCTTCTTCTTGCCCATCGCCCGGCGCAGCAGATCCGCGCCGCCCAGGGTGTAGCCGGCCAGGATCTGCGCGATCTGCATGACCTGCTCCTGGTAGACGATCACCCCGTAGGTGGGCTTGAGCACGTCCTCGAGCCACGGGTGGAGGTACTCGACCTGCTGCTCGCCCTTCTTTCGCAGGATGAAGTCGTCGACCATGCCCGAATCGAGCGGGCCCGGACGGAACAGGGCCACCAGGGCGATGATTTCCTCGAAGTTGTCCGGCTGGAGCTTCTTGATCAGGCCCTTCATGCCCTTGGACTCGAGCTGGAATACCGCGGTGGTCTCGCAGCGCTTCAACAGCTCGAAGCTCTTGGGATCGTCCATCGGGATGGCCGAGATGTCGATCGGCTTTTCGCCCGCCTTCTCGCGGGTGGCGTTGATGGCCTTCAGCGCCCAGTCGATGATGGTGAGGTTGCGCAGGCCGAGGAAGTCGAACTTGACCAGGCCCACGGCCTCGACGTCGTCCTTGTCGAGCTGGGAGGCCGGCGAGGCGTGGTTGGCCTCGCAGAACATCGGCGTGAAATCGGTGAGCTTGGAGGGCGCGATCAGCACGCCACCGGCGTGCTTGCCCACCGAGCGCGGCAGGCCCTGCAGGGCGCGGCCCATGTCGATGATGGCCTGGACTTCCTCGTCGCGGTCGTAGAAGTCCTTGAGGTCGGCCGAATAGCGCTCCGGCTCCTTCTGGCTCTTCTCGGTGCGCCCGAGGGCATCGTCGAGCGAGACGTCCATGCCCGGCTTGAAGGGGATCAGCTTGGCGATGCGGTCGACGAAGCCGTAGGGGTAGCCCAGCACCCGGCCGACGTCGCGCACCACCGCCTTGGCGGCCATGGTGCCGTGGGTGGCGATCTGCGAGACCGCATCGCGGCCGTACTGCTCGGCGACGTAGTCGATCACCCGGTCGCGGCCTTCCATGCAGAAGTCGATATCGAAGTCGGGCATCGAGACCCGCTCGGGGTTGAGGAACCGCTCGAACAGCAGGTCGTAGGCCATCGGGTCGATGTCGGTGATCAAGAGCGCCCAGGCGACGATCGAGCCGGCGCCCGAGCCCCGCCCCGGCCCGACCGGGATGTCCTGGCGCTTGGCCCACTGGATGAAGTCCGCGACGATCAGGAAGTAGCCGGGGAAGCCCATCTGGATGATGACGTCCAGCTCGCGCTCCAGGCGCTCGCGGTAGGTCTGGTGGTCTTCTTCCGGCACCCGCTCGAGGCGCTGCTCCAACCCGCGCGCGGAGAGCTCGCGCAGGTAATCGGACTCGGTCTGCCCCTCCGGGGTCGGGAAGTTGGGCAGGAAGTTCTCGCCCAGCTTGAGGGTGACGTTGCAGCGCTCGGCGATGGCGAGGCTGTTGTCGATCGCCTCGGGGATGTCGGCAAACAGCTCGCGCATCTCGGTGGCGGTGCGCAGGTACTGCCGGTCTGAGTAGTCGCGCGGGCGACGCGGGTCCTCGAGGGTGCGGCCCTGGTTGATGCAGACGCGCACCTCGTGGGCATCGAAGTCGCTCTGGTCGAGGAAGCGCACGTCATTGCTGGCAACGACCGGCAGATCCTTCGCGATGGCGAGATCCACCGCCGACTCGATGAACGCGCCCTCGTTGACGCGGTTGGTGCGCGTGAGCTCGAGATACAGCCGGTCGGGGAAGCGCTGCGTCCAGAAGGCGAGCGCCTCGTCGACGACGTGGTCGAGCCCGTGAACCAGGCCGCGACCGAGATCGCTGTCCACCCCGATCAGCGCGATCAGGCCGTCGGTCTTCTCCGCGGTGAGCCAGTCGCGGTTCAGGCACGGCTTGTCGTCGTGCTGGCCCTCGCAGTAGGCCTGCGAGAGCAGTTCGGTGAGATGCAGGAAGCCGGTGTCGTTCTGGGCGAGCAGCACCACGCGCGACGGCGGGGTCTGGGCGTTCTCGTAGACGAGGCAGTCCGCACCGAAGATCGGCTTGATACCGGCGCCGAGTGCCGCCTTGTAGAACTTCACCATCGCGAACAGGTTGCCCTGGTCGGTCAGGGCGATGGCGGGCATGCCGCGTTCCTTCGCCTGCTTGACGGCGTCCTTGACGCGCAGGGTGCCGTCGATCAGCGAGTACTCGCTGTGCACGTGGAGGTGGACGAAGCTCATTTGCCCTCCAGCATGGCGAGCGTCTCGGCTTCCATGTCCTTCAGGTCCTGCATCTCGCCGTCGGTGAAACCGGCGGCCTTGCGACCGAACTCGTCGTAGGGACCGCGGATGCGCCCGGCCATGTACTGCTGCAACAGCTCGCGGAAGGTGGTGCGCGGGTCAACGCCACGCTGCTCGCAGGCATAGCGGAACCAGCGCGTGCCGATGTGGACGTGCTGGATCTCCTCGGTGTAGATGACATCCAGAATCTCGATCAGCGGCTGGTCGTCGTACTGGGCGAGCTTGCGCTGGATGCCGGGGGTGACATCCAGCCCGCGGGCCTCGAGCACGCGCGGGATCAGTGCCATGCGCACCAGCACGTCGTGCTCGGTGCCGTGGACGGTCTCCCACAGGCTCGCGTGCGCCGGGAACGAACCGTACTCGTAGCCGCGTTCGCGCAGGTAGGCATTCAGCAACTCGAAGTGCTTGGCCTCGTCACGCGCCACCGACAGCCAGTCGCGGTAGAAGTCCGCCGGCATGGCATCGAAGCGGTAGCAGGCATCCAGGCCGATGTTCATGGCGTTGAATTCGATGTGCGCGAAGGAATGCGCCATCGAGGCACGGCCCTCGGGGGTGGCCGGACCGCGCTTGGGGACGTCGCGCGGGGCGACCAGTTCCGGGCGCTCGGGGCGGCCCGGGTCGGGCACCGGCTCGATCGAGGTCGGCGGCAGCGGCACCTCGGCGTCCGGCATGACCATCGCCTCGTCATAGAGGGCGCGCACGGCGTCCGCCTTGGTCGCCGGGTCGTTGTCGCGCAGGGCTCGGCCGGCGCGCTCGCGGAGCGTCTCGGTCATGCCTGCCCTCCCCGCTTGGCGGCACGCTGGGCGAGGAAGTCGCGCAGGTCGTCCTCGAGCTCGCGGTAGCGGGCGATCGCCGCACGGCCGGCATCGGTGACCGTGGCATGACCGCCACCGGCACCGCCGACCTCTTTCGCCACGTAGGGCTCGTCCTCGAGCTGGTTGACCTCCTGGATCAGCGACCAGGCGCGCTTGTAGCTCATGCCCAGCGTGCGGGCGGCGTGGCTGATCGAACCGAGCTCGTCGATCGCCTCCATCAGCCGCACCTTGCCCACGCCCAGATAGTGCTCGCCGGCCTCGTCGATCAGCCACAGCCGGGCGTGAATCCCCGGTGCGTAGGCCTGGCCGGGAAGTCGATTCTGGCGGGATTTCTTGGGCATGCGCGATCGATCCGTGACGGGGCGTATGGAAGGCGTTCTCTGCGCGACATGATACCCGAGCGGGTCGGCCGGGTGGCAAGGAAGACGGCAGGGATTTCGCCGATTCCGATGACGAATCCGGGACGACCACTCTCGCCGCCGCGGGCCCGATCAGCCGCGCCGGGTATCAAGCGCGTCGCGGGTGGCCTCGCCGACGAAGATCAGCAGCACCAGCGTGCCGACCAGGACGAA
Organism: Guyparkeria sp. WRN-7; assembly: GCF_001641825.1. Taxonomy (GTDB): domain Bacteria; phylum Pseudomonadota; class Gammaproteobacteria; order Halothiobacillales; family Halothiobacillaceae; genus Guyparkeria. The sequence goes on from NZ_LRFH01000003.1 coordinate 193,922, forward strand.
GAAGGTGGAGACCGACAGCCACCAGGCATCGATGTTCGCCTTGCCCTGCGACAGCAGCTCGCCCAGCGATGGCGTGCTCGGCGGCACGCCCAGGCCGAGGAAGTCGAGACTGGTCAGCGCCAGCACGGCGCCCGAGATGCGAAACGGCAGGAAGGTGATCACCGGCGTCATCGCGTTGGGCATCAGGTGGCGGAACATCAGACGCGGACCGGAGACGCCCAGCGCGCGGGCAGCCCGAACGTAGTCGAGGTTGCGCCCCTTGAGGAACTCGGCGCGGACGTAGTCGGACAGCCCCATCCAGCCGAACAGGGCCAGCAGGGCGAGCAGCAGGCCGATCGACGGCTCGAAGATCGAGGCGAAGATGATCAGCAGGTACAGCTCCGGCAGCGCCGACCAGACCTCGATGAACCGCTGGAAGACGAGATCGGTCTTGCCGCCTAGATAGCCCTGCACGGCACCGGCGAGCACGCCGATGGCCGTGCCGATCACCGTCAGGGCGAGCGCGAACAGCACCGAGATGCGAAAGCCGTAGATCAGGCGGGCGGCGACGTCGCGGCCGCGATCGTCGGTGCCCAGCAGGTGCCGGCTGTTGGGCGCGGCCGGATTGGGCTCCTCGTTGTAGTAGTCGATCGTGTCGAAGGAGAACGGGATCGGCGCGCGCAGCGCCCAGCCGTTCTGCTTGATCAGCTCGATCACGTGCGGGTCGGTGTAGTCCGCCGAGGTGGCGAAGTCGCCGCCGAAACGGGTCTCGGGGTAGTCGTTCCACAGCGGGAACAGCAGCTCGCCCTGATACTGGACCAGCAGCGGCCGGTCGTTGGCGATCAGCTCCGCGCCGAGACTGAGGATAAACAGCGCGAGAAACACCCACAGGCTGATCCAGCCACGGCGGTGGCGACGGAAGCGCTTCCAGGCCCGCGCCGCCGTCGAGATCTGGCTCTCGGCGCCGCTGCCCTTGGCGACGGCGGATTCGGCGCCGGCATCCACGATCGACATCAACAGACTCCTATCGCACGGCTTCGAAGTGGATACGCGGATCGACCCAGACATAGACCAGGTCGGAAAGCAGCTTGCCGAACAGGCCGATCAGGCTGAAGACGTACAGCGTGCCGAGCACCACCGGGTAGTCACGCTGCAGCACCGCGTTGTAGGACAACAGTCCCAGCCCGTCGAGCGAGAAGATGGTCTCGATCAGCAGACTGCCGGTGAAGAACGCGCCGATGAACGCCGCGGGGAAGCCGGTGACGATCGGGATCAGCGCGTTGCGGAAGACGTGGCGGTAGAGCACCGTGCGCTCGGCCAGCCCCTTGGCCCGGGCGGTCAGGACGTACTGCTTGCGGATCTCCTCGAGGAAGCTGTTCTTGGTCAGCATGGTCATCACGGCGAAGTTGCCCACCACCATCGCGGTGATCGGCAGCACCAGGTGCCAGAGGTAGTCGAGGATCTTTCCCATCAAGGAGAGCTGCTCGAAGTTGTCCGAGGTCAGCCCGCGCAGCGGGAACCACTGCACGAAGCTGCCGCCGCCGAACAGCACCAGCAGCACCAGGCCCAGCACGAAGCCGGGGATGGCGTAACCGACCAGTATCACCGTCGAGGTGATCGAGTCGAACTTGGTGCCGTCGCGCACCGCCTTGGCCACCCCCAGCGGGATGGACACCAGATAGGTGAGCAGGAAGGTCCACACCCCGAGGCTGATCGAGACCGGCAGCTTCTCGACGATCAGCTCGCCCACCGATCGCTGGTAGAAGTACGACTCGCCCAGATCGAAGGTGAGATAGTTGCCGAGCATGTCGCCGAAACGCTGCCAGGCCGGCTGGTCGAAGCCGTAGAACTCGCGGAACTGCTCGATCTGCTCCTCGCCCAAGCCCTGCTCGCCACGGTAGAGCCCGCCGGTGAACTGACCGCCGGACTCGGCCGCTGCGCCCTGGGTGCCGCCTTTCAGCTGCATCATCAGCTGCTCGACCGGCCCGCCGGGCACGAACTGGATCACGGCAAACGAGATCAGCAGGATGCCGAACAGCGTCGGAATCATCAGCGCCAGGCGCTTGGCGATATACGCCCCCATCTAGTCGCCTCCCTGCGTGCTTGCCGGCCTGGCCGGGATACGCGAGACCGGGGCCTCGCCCTCGCAGTTCTCGATGCAGACCACCCGGCGATCGACCTGGCCGCCGCAACCGACGTAGCACTGGTCGAAGGCGGGCTGACAGCCGCACTCGAAACTGCATTCCTGGTCGATCACCTGCTCGCGAATCGCGGCGCGACTGGGCGCTTCCGGCGGCACCGGCGGGTCGTCGAAGTAGCGGTCGGTGTACCAGAACGGATCCGGGTAGCCGTAATAGAACGGATGGCGATAGAAGCCGAAGCTCAGGGTGCGGTCGAGCTGGTAGTACTGGCGCTCGCGCATGTAGACACGGCGCTCGGCCTCGCACTGACGCAGGGCCTGGTCGAAGGCGGCATCGACCCTGGGCTCGATATTGGCGATGCAGGACTGGCGGCGCGACTGGCAGTCGGCCTGGCAGGCCTGCATGTCCGTGTGACAGCCCTTGAGACAGGCCTGCCCCGCCTCGGTGGCCGGCGGGACATAGCGCACTTCGGTCGCATAGCGAGGGCCGGCACAACCGGCCAGAAGGAGGGCCAGTCCGGCCAGGAGGGCCGGACCGGTGACCGGGAGCCCGTTGAAGATGCGCATCATGCCTTTCCTCCGTCGAGGTGACTGACATCGTTGACCACCGGGCCGGGCTGCGCCTCGGCGTGGGTCTCCCACCAGCTGCTCATCACCCACTCGGCGGCGCTGAAATAGCGCGGCAGCGGGTCGTCGTGATAACCGAAACGGTTCCACCACGCCATGCGGTGGGCGCCGATGTACCAGTTGGGAATCAGGTACTCGTTCCACATCAGCACGCGGTCGAGTGCCCGGCAGGCAGTCACCAGCGCCTCGCGGTCCTCGGCGTAGATCACCTCGTCGATCATCGCGTCGACGGCCGGGTGCTCGATGCCGCAGTAGTTGCGCGAGCCCTCGCGGCCGGCCGAGGCGCTGCCGAAGAATTCGCGCAGTTCGTTGCCGGGCGACTGCGACTGACCGTAGGAAATCACGGTCATGTCGAAGTCGAAGGCGTTCATGCGCCGCTGGTAGAGCGCCACGTCGATGGTGCGGTAGGACACGTCGATGCCCAGCCGGCGCAGATTGTAGGCGAACGGGGCGACGATGCGCTCGAAACCGCGCTGGGCGAGCATGATCTCGAAGCGGAACGGCTCGCCGCGCGCATCGCGCAGCCAGCCGTCGACCACGTCCCAGCCAGCCTCGGCCAGCAACTGCTGCGCCTCGACCAGGTTGGCGCGCTGGGCCTCGGGGTCGGGGGCGAACGGTACCACGTGCGGCTCGCGGAACAGCGCCGGCGGCAGCTGGTCGCGGAACGGCTCGAGCAGTTCGCGCTCGCGCCCCTGCGGCACGCCGGTGGCCGCCATCTCGCTGTTGGAGAAGTAGCTGTCGCAACGGCTGTACTGGCCGTAGAACAGGTGCACGTTCGACCAGTGGAAGTCGAAGGCGAGGTTGAGCGCGCGGCGCACGCGGCGGTCGGCGAACAGCGGCCGGCGGGTGTTGATGGCGAAGCCCTGCATGCCGGCGTTGTTGTGATGCGGAATCTCGCGGCGGCGAATCCGCCCCTCGGCGAACGGCTTGCCCTCATAGGCCCGCGCCCAGCGCTTGGAATTGGTCTCGTGGAAAACGTCGAACTCGCCGGCCTTGAACGCCTCGAGCGCGACGGTCTCGTCCTTGTAGTATTTGAAGCCGAGCGTGCGGAAGTTGTGCACGCCCTGGGCCACACCGAGATCCCGTGCCCAGTAGTCGTCACGGCGACGATAGCGGATGTCGCGACCGAAATTGATCGCCTCGATCTCGTAGGGGCCACTGCCCGGCAGCGGGGTGCGCGAGTACTCGGCGAAATCCACCTCGGCGAGCTGATCGCGGGAGAACACCGGCAGCTCGCCGATGATCATGTGCAGCTCGGGGTTCACCCGGCGGAAGTCGAAGCGTACGTGGCGGGCATCGACTGCCTCGGCACCGGCAACATCCGCCCAGTAGTAGCGATAGCGCGGGTGGGCCGACTCCCCTACCAGGGTCTCGAAGCTGAAGACCACGTCGTGCGCGGTCACCGGCCGGCCGTTGGCGAAGCGGGCGTCGGCATTGACGCGGAAGGTGGCCGACAGGCCGTCCTCGGCCAGCTCCAGCCGGTCGGCCAGCAGACCGTAGACCGAGAACGGCTCGTCCCAGGCCCGCACCACCAGGGTGTCGAACAGCAGGCTGTTGGTGCCGGTCGCCGCCAGCCCCTTGAGGACGAAGGGATTGAGCGAATCGAAGGTGCCGAACACCGACAGGGTCAGCGAGCCCTCGCGCGGCGCGCGCGGATTGACGTACTCGAAGTGCGACAGGTCCGCCGGGTAGCCGGGGTCGTAACCCAGTGCCTCGGCAAAGCCCGCCGCCCGCGACAGCCCCGGCCAGGCACCCAGCGCGGCGATGCCGCCGAGACCGGCCAGGCGGCGCAGGAACAGGCGCCGGTCGGGCGAGAGCAGGTTCACGCCCCGCGGCGGGTCGGCCGTCTCGTCGGTGACCGAGGGGCAATGCGGCGTTGTGGGATGCTTGTTGGTCATCAGGCGAATACAATACGGTGAAAATCGAACGCAGACCAAGCATCGTCCGGCGGTTTTCGCCGTCGGCCCGGTGCGGCCGTCGCCACCCTTTCGAACACAAGGAGAGACCCATGGGATTCCTATCCGGCAAGCGTGCCCTGATCACCGGCATCGCCAACAACCGCTCGATCGCCTACGGCATTGCCGAGGCCATGCACCGCGAAGGCGCCGAACTGGCCTTCACCTACCTCAACGAGCGCTTCAAGCCGAAGGTCGAGAAGGCCACCAAGGACCTGGGTTCCTCCATCTACCTGCCGCTGGACGCCACCGATGACGAGCAGGTCGACAACCTGTTCCCGGCACTGGCCGAGCACTGGCCGGAAGGCGTCGACATCGTCATCCACGCGATGGCCTTCGCCCCGCGCGAGGCCCTCGACGGCGACTTCCTCGACGGCATGTCCCGCGAGGCCTTCGCCCAGGCGCACGACGTCTCCGCCTACTCGCTCGCCGCGCTGGCCAAGGCCGGCGAGAAGTACATGCGCGACGAGGGCGCGCTGCTGACTTTGAGCTACCTCGGCGCCGAGCGCGTGATGAAGAACTACAACGTCATGGGCGTGGCCAAGGCCTCGCTGGAGGCCACCGTACGCTACCTGGCCGGCTCGCGCCTCGGCGAGCGCGGCATTCGCGTCAACGCCATCTCCGCCGGCCCGATCAAGACGCTGGCCGCCTCGGGCATCGGCGACTTCAAGGGCTTCCTCGACTACGTCGCCACCAACGCGCCGCTGCGTCGCAACGTCACCATCGAGCAGGTCGGCAACACGGCCGCCTTCCTCTGCTCGGACCTGGCCTCGGGCGTGACCGGCGAGAATGTGCACGTCGATTCGGGCTACTTCATCACCGGCATGGGCCGCTGCGAAGACTGATGCTTGTCGCCGCAAGCGGAACAGGGGCGCCCTCGGGCGCCCTTTTTCGTTTCCGGGGACGCAAAACGCGTGCGCTTGCGATAAAAACCGGGGTCCCAGGCGAGAAAACTTTGATTGGAAAAGGCCTCGGGCCGCCCCCAACATTCCTGACAGGGAATATCAGATATTCATTAAGTACTGGAGGAAACAGGACGTTATGGACACCGGTATCCGCAAGATCTTTCACTTCGGCGAGGTGGTCGGCGATTACCCGGTTCGGGTGATCAACGAGCGCGAGGCACGGGCGGCGGCCGGGCTGCTGGCCCTGTTCGCCGGCTTCGCCTTCGCCCAGGGCTTTCTCGCGGGCAACTTCATGTGGGAGCGCCTGCTGATTCTCGCCTTCGCGGTGGAGTTCGGGATTCGCGTGCTGGTCAATCCGCAATTCGCCCCGTTCATGATCATGGCGCGCCTGATCACGCGCAATCAGGAGGTCGAGTACGTGGGCGCACCGCAGAAGCGGGTCGCCTGGGGCATCGGCCTGGTGATCGCCGCCTTCATGATCTGGGTGGTATTCATCGAGGCGAACACGGGCCTGATGAACCTGATCGGCTGTTCGGCCTGCCTGTTCTTCCTCGCCTTCGAGGCGGCCTTCGGCATCTGCCTCGGCTGCGTGACCTACAACCTGCTCACCGGCCAGAAGGCGCAGCTCTGCCCGGGCGGGGCCTGCCGGATCAAGCAGATCGAGCCGATCCAGCGGGTGAAATGGTGGCAGGTGCTGCTGGTCGTGGGCTTTCTCGCCCTGCTGTGGGCCATCCCCGAGTACAACCTCTGGAACATCCAGAACAACATCGAGGTGACCGACCAGAACTTCGAGGACATCGATCTGGACAGCCTCTCCTACTGACGAGGCCCCGGAAAGCAGAAAGCCCGCCGAATGGCGGGCTTTTTTCGTGGTGACCGGCCTGTCGGCCGGCGTCTATCAGCGCCGCTCGTCGACCGCGACCGGCTCGCCCGCCTCGATCTCGTCCGGACGGGTATCCATCAGTACGCGCTCCTCGCCGCGCAGGCGGGCGACCACCACCGCGCCGGTGGCATCGCTGTAGACGTTGACCGAGGTACGCAGCATGTCGAGCAGCCGGTCGACCACCAGCAAGAGCCCCATCGCCTCGAGCGGCAGGCCGAGCACCCCGAGGATCAGGGCGATGGCCACGAGACTCGCCGAGGGGACGGCGGCCACGCCGATCGAGGTCACCAGTGCAAGCACCACGATCAGCACCTGCATCGACAGCGACAGGTCCACGCCGTAGGCCTGCGCAATGAACAGCACCGCCGCGCATTCGTACAGTGCCGTGCCGTCCATGTTGATGGTCGCCCCCAGCGGCAGGACGAACGAGGAGGTCTCCCGGGAGACCTTGGCCCGTTGCGTGAGCGCATTGAGCGTGACCGGCAGCGTGCCCGCCGAGGAACTGGTGGAGAAGGCCACCAGCAAGGCCGGCCAGATCGCCTGGACGAAGCGGATCGGCGAGCGGCGCGCCACCAGCCAGATCACCAGTGGCAGGACCACCACCGCGTGGATCGCCAGACCGATCACCACCGCCATGAAGAAGTCCAGCATCGGCAGCAGGACCGACAGGCCGCTCTCGGCGATCACGCCGGCGACCAGCGCGAACACCCCGATCGGCGCGACCTTCATTACCCAGTGGGTGATCTGGATCATCACGTCCTGCACGCCGGCCCAGAAGTCCTTGACCACCTGCTGCTTGGGCGAGGTCACGCGGGTCAACGCGATGCCGAACAGGATCGCGAAGAAGATCAGGCCGAGCATCTGCGCCTCGGCACCGGCGGCAACGATGTTCGCCGGCACCATGTCGCGCAGGATATTGAAGAACTCCGAGAGCTCCTTGCCCTCCAGCCGACCGCTGACCTCGTCACCGATCGGCGGTAGGGCAACCGTCTCGGCGAGCGGCTGACCGTCGGCCATGCCCGGCAGAAGCGTATTCATCACCAGCAGCGCCGTGGTCACGGCGAGCGTGGTGGAGAACAGGTAGTAGATCGCCGTACGTCCGGCCAGTGCGCCCACCCCGCCGGCACTGCCGATGCTGGCCACCCCTGAAATGATCGAGGCCACGATCAGCGGCACGATCAGCATCTTGAGCGCATCGAGGAACAGGCCGCCGACGAAGGCGTAGATGCTGCCCAGGGGAATGCCGGCCGCCTCGGTGCCGAACAGCGCCCCCATGACGAAGGCGGCGATCAGGGCGGTCACGATCTGCCAGTGCAAGGCCATGGCTCAACTCCGTCTGGTCCGCCACACCGGTGGCGGGTCAACTCGGCGGTACTCAGTCGAGATTGTCCTCGCGGACCTCGACCTCGGACTCGGCGCGCAGCGAGCGTATGAACGCCTCGATCAGACGGTTGGCCTGATTGTTCTGCAGCTGGATCGCCATGCGCGACCGGGTCTCGGCATCGAGCTGTCCCGGCTTGCCGGCCTTGACCGCCCGCAGGGTCACCACGGCCTTGTCACCGCCCTCGAGGGTGGTCGTCGCGGTGGCCACGTCTCCCTCGCCCGGCGGGGTCAGGGCGAAACCGGCGGACAGGGCTGCGGCCGGCATGGCCTCGTCGGCGTCGCGACGCTCGTACCAGGCCGGTGCCAGCCAGGTGGCTGCCGCATCGGCCTCGGCCAGTTCGGCCGGCTCGGACCCCTTGGCCAGGGCATCCTCGAGTGCATCGGCACGCTCGGCCAGGGTCGTCTCCAGCGTCTCGGCACGCCATTGCGCGGCGACCTCGTCGCGGACGGCCTCGAACGGACGTGCCTCGGCCTCGCGGTGGGCCTCGACACGCACCACCACGGCATGACTGTTGTCCAGCTCGATCAGCTCGCTGTTGAAGCGTTCGCCGAGCACGGCCTCGTCGAAGGCCGCGGCCCGGACCGCCGGGTGCTGGCCGATGCCCTCGCCCGCGTTGCGGCTGATCCAGTCGCTGTCCTGCACCGACAGGTTGAGGGCCTCGGCAGCCGGCACCAGGCTGTCGGGCTGCTCGTAACTGGTGCTCGCCAGCGTTTCGGCGGCGTCGTAGTAGGCGCTTTCGGCCTGATCGCGGCGCAGATCGGCGAGCAGTTCGTCGCGAACGGCGTCCAGCGACGGCACCTCGGCCTCGCTGACCTCGTACACCTGGATCAGGTGCCAGCCGAAGCGGGTACGCACCGGCTCGCTGACTGAACCCTCGTCGAGCTCGGCGACCGCTTGGTAGAACGACTCGGCGATATCGCCCTCCTCGATACGACCCAGATCGCCACCGTCGTCACGGCTGCTGGCATCGTCGGAAAGCTCGGCGGCCTTCTCCGCGAAGGTCGCTTCCTCGTCGAGGATCGCCTGACGCGCGGCCTCGAGCTGCTCGCGGGCCGCCTCGACAGCCTCGGCATCCGCATCACTGGGCACCTGGATCAGGATGTGGCGGGCCTTGCGTGCGGTCTCGCCTGCCTGACGGGCGGAATAGTCCTCGTAGGCCGACTGCAGGGCCGCCTCGCTGATCTCCTGGTCGGCCGCCAGCGCCTCGGGGGTGATCTCGACGTAGGCAAGGCGCACCTGCTCCGGACGTTGGAAGTCCGCCTTGCGCTCGTCGTAGTAGGCGCGCAGGGTCGCCTCGTCGGCCGGCTCGATGCCTTCGGCGACCGTGTCGCGGTCGAGACGCATCAGACCCAGCTGGCGCGACTGGTCACGCAAGGCGACCAGCTGCTGCACCTCGGGGTCGGTGACGAACGCACTGCCGACCAGGGCGTTGTCGAGGGTGTTGAACAGAAGATCGCGGCGGATGTCGTTCTCGAACTGCTCCACCGACATGCCCTGCTGGGCCAGGCGGCGCTGGTAGATCTCGCGATCGAACTGGCCGTCGGTCTGGAACGCCGAGATGTCGCGGATAGTGGCGGCCACCAGCTCGTCGGGAACCACGTAGCCCTGCTCGCGGATGAAGGTGACCAGCAGGCGCTCGTTGATCATCTGGTCGAGCACCTGACGCTTGAGGCCCATCTGCTCGATCATCTCGGCGGTGATCTGGCGATTGCTCTGCGCGATCAGCTGCTGGCGACGGTCGCTGAAGGCCTGGTCCAGCTCGCGCGCGGTGATCTCGGTGCCGTCGACCACGGCGACCGGCTGCTCCTTGCCGCCACCGAGGTACTCGCCCACGCCCCACAGCGCAAACGGAATGCTGATCAAACCAACGATTACATAAGCCAGCCAGCCGCGAATCTTCTCGCGGATATCCATCAACATGTCTACGTCACTCCCGTCTCGGGTCTGTCTGTGTGGGGCGTTGCCGCGTCGCCGCGCTCAGTCGGGCCGCGCGGACCGTGGGCATGATAGCAGGCGGGGCGCAACCGGCACACGGGCTTGATCCAGACCATGCCCCGGCCCCGCTTCAGGCAAAAAGAAAGGGGCGTCTCCGCCCCTTCTCGTTGGATGCGTGGCCGGCGATCCGGCCCGCACCCGCAATTTCTCTGTTCCCGGTCGATTAGTTGACCGCGTCCTTGAGACCCTTGCCTGCCTTGAACGACGGCAGCTTGGAGGCCTTGATGTTGATCGTTTCACCGGTACGCGGGTTACGGCCAGTGCGGGCTTCGCGCTCGCGAACCAGGAACGTGCCGAAGCCAACCAGCGTGACCTGGTCGTTCTTCTTCAGCGCACCACCAACAGCATCGATGAAACCGTCCAGGGCACTCGCGGCCGCCGACTTGGAAATACCAGCGTTCTCGGCCATCGCATCGATCAGTTCAGATTTGTTCATACCTTGTCATCCCTTGGTGAAAAAAGTGTCTGTTCGGGTCCCGGCTCAACGCGCGTCCCCGTCGGGGCGCCGCGCAGCTGGCCACCGCACGGAAACAGCGAAAACAGTTATACAAGTGCGACCTTCGGCGTGTCAACACGCAAATTGCCCGCTCAAGGCGCATTCTGACGCGACAGGTAGTCAGGCAAACCGCTGAATTCAACTACCAGCCCGGCAACCGGCGCGGACCTCTCCAAACGACACCGCCCCTCCGAATCAGAGGGGCGGTGTGGTTTTCTTGCACGTGGGCGGGCCGTAACCGGAGGCACACGGTCCGCCGGCGTACGCTACGGCGTGCCGGCTCAGTGCGCCAGGTTCTTGCCCTTGCCGCCGCGCTTTTTCTTCTCGATCAGGCCGACATCGCCTGACGGCGTGGTCTCGTTGGGCATCGGCATGCGGATCAGCGCCGCTTCGAGCACCTGGTCGATCCAGCGCACCGGACGGATATCGAGCTTCTTCTTGATCTGGTCGGGAATCTCGGCCAGATCCTTGCGGTTCTGCTCGGGGATCAACACCGTCTCGATGCCGCCACGCTGGGCTGCCAGCAGTTTTTCCTTGAGCCCGCCGATGGGCAGCACCTCGCCGCGCAGGGTGATCTCGCCGGTCATGCCGACGGTTGCCTTGACCGGGATGCCGGTCAGCGCCGAGACGATCGCCGTGCACATCGCCCCGCCCGCGGACGGGCCGTCCTTGGGCGTCGCGCCTTCCGGTACGTGCACGTGGATGTCGGTCTTCTGGTTGAAGTCCGGATCGATGCCCAGGGCATCGGCACGCGCCCGCACCACCGTCAGGGCCGCCTGGATGGACTCCTGCATCACCTCACCGAGCTTACCGGTGTACTTGAGGTTGCCCTTGCCCGGCACGGTCGTCGCCTCGATGGTCAAGAGATCGCCACCGACCTCGGTCCACGCAAGCCCCGTGACCTGGCCGACCTGGTCGGTCTCCTCGGCACGACCGAAGTCGAAGCGCTGCACGCCCAGGTACTTGTCGAGGTTCTTCGGCGTGACCGAGACGCCCGACTTGTCCTTGGCCGTGATCAGCTCGCGCACCACCTTGCGGCAGATCTTCGCCAGCTCGCGCTCGAGATTGCGCACGCCCGCCTCACGGGTGTAGTGGCGGATGATGTCGCGGATGGCGTTGTCGCTGACCTTGAGCTCGCCGTCCTTCAGCCCGTTGGCCTTGATCTGCTTGGGCAGCAGGTAGCGCTTGGCGATCTCGGTCTTCTCGTCCTCGGTGTAGCCGGCGATGCGGATGGTCTCCATCCGGTCGAGCAGCGGGCCGGGAATGTTGTAGCTGTTCGCCGTGCAGACGAACATCACCTCGGACAGGTCGATGTCGACGTCCATGTAGTGGTCGGCGAAGGCCTTGTTCTGCTCGGGGTCGAGCACCTCGAGCATCGCCGCGGCCGGATCACCGCGGAAGTCCGAGGCCATCTTGTCGACCTCGTCGAGCAGGATCAGCGGGTTCTTGGTGCCGACCTTGGAGAGCGCCTGCACGATCCGGCCCGGCAAGGCACCGACATACGTCCGGCGGTGACCGCGGATCTCGGCATCGTCGCGCACGCCGCCCAGGGCGATGCGGCCGAACTTGCGATTGGTCGCCTTGGCGATCGACTTGCCCAGCGAGGTCTTGCCCACACCCGGCGGGCCGACCAGGCAGAGGATCGGACCGGCCATCTTGCGCACGCGGGTCTGGACCGCGAGGTACTCGATGATCCGCTCCTTGACCTTCTCCAAACCGAAGTGATCGGCCTCGAGCACCGCCTCGGCGGCCTCGAGATCGTGCTTGATGCGGGTGCGCTTCTTCCACGGCACCGACACCATCCAGTCGAGGTAGCTGCGCACCACCGAGGCCTCGGCGGACATGGGCGACATCATCTTGAGCTTGTTGAGCTCGGAGCGCGCCTTCTCGCGCGCCTCCTTGGTCATGCCGGCCTTCTCGATCTTGTTCTCGAGATCGTCCAGCTCGTTGCCACCATCCTCGAGCTCGCCCAGCTCCTTCTGAATGGCCTTCATCTGCTCGTTGAGGTAGTACTCGCGCTGGCTCTTCTCCATCTGCTGCTTGACCCGTCCGCGGATGCGGCGCTCGACCTGCAGCGTGTCGATCTCGGACTCGATCAGCATCATCAGCCGCTCGATCCGCTGATGCAGGTCGATGGTCTCGAGGATCGCCTGCTTCTCTTCCAGCCCCAGGGCCATGTGCGCGGCGATGGTATCGGCCAGACGCGAGACGTCGTCGATACCCGACAGCGAGGTCAGCACCTCCGGCGGGGTCTTCTTGTTGAGCTTGACGTAGCTCTCGAACTGGTTGAGCAGCGCACGGGCCTCGAGCTCTACTTCGCGCTCGTCGACGCCGCTGGTCGACTCGATCGAGTGCACCTCGGCGGTCAGATGGCCGTCGAACTCGTGCACGCGGTCGAGTTCGACGCGCTCGATGCCCTCGACCAGCACCTTGATGGTGCCGTCGGGAAGCTTGTGCAGCTGCAGGATCGAGGCAAGCGTGCCCACGCCGTGCAGATCCTCGATGCTCGGGTCATCCTTCTCCGCATCCTTCTGCGCGACCAGGAGCAGCTGCTTGCTGCCCTTGACCGCCTCGTCGAGCGCAGCGACCGATTTCGGCCGGCCGACAAACAGCGGGATCACCATGTGCGGATAGACCACCACATCGCGCAGCGGCAACACGTCGACCTGGCGCGGCGAACCCGGGATGACTTCGGAGGATTGTTCGTTGTGACTCATGTGTCGGTATACCTGTAGCGCCTTCTCGGCGGTGTATGCGAGGTGTCCGCGGCCACCGGGACGTGGTGGCCGGAAGATCGGGGGTTTCCCCTGACGTATGTCCTGAGAATAGCTTTTCAACCACCCGCTGTCAGGCTGACGGCAGGGATTCACCTGATTGCCGGGCCGGCAAAAAAACACCCCGGCCGGGGCCGGGGTGTCGGAGTGTCACGGGTGGAGCGTCCCGGCGATCAGTGATCGGAGGACGCCTTGTCGCGCGTCGTGTCCGTCTCCTCGCTCGTCGTCTCGTCGCGGCCGTTGCCGTAGACGATGTACGGCTCGGACTCGTCACGAACCACCGCGCCGTCGACGACGACCTTGTCGACGTTGTTCAGCGACGGCACCTCGTACATGGTGTCGAGCAGGATGTGCTCCATGATCGTGCGCAGGCCGCGTGCGCCGGTGCGGCGACGGATTGCCTTCTTGGCGATCTCGCGCAGCGCATCCTCGCGGAACTCGATCTCGACGTCTTCCATCTCGAACAGGCGCTCGTACTGCTTGGTGAGCGCGTTCTTCGGCTCGGTGAGGATGCGGATCAGGGCGTCCTCGTCGAGCTCGGTCAGCGTGGCGATGACCGGCAGACGACCGATAAACTCGGGGATCAGACCGAAGCGGGTCAGGTCCTCGGACTCGATCTGCGCCATCAGCTCGTCGGTGGCCTTCTGGTCGAGCTCGGACTTCACCTCGGCGGCAAAACCGATACCGCCCTTCTCGACCCGCTGCCGGATGATCTGCTCCAGGCCGGCGAACGCGCCGCCGCAGATGAACAGCATGTTGCTGGTGTCGATCTGGACGAACTCCTGCTGCGGGTGCTTGCGCCCGCCCTGCGGCGGCACCGAGGCGGTCGTCCCCTCGATCATCTTCAGCAGCGCCTGCTGCACGCCCTCGCCGGAGACGTCACGCGTGATCGACGGGTTCTCCGACTTGCGGGTGATCTTGTCGATCTCGTCGATGTAGATGATGCCGTGCTGGGCCTTCTCGACGTCGTAGTCGCAGCGCTGCAGCAGCTTCTGCAGGATGTTCTCGACGTCCTCGCCGACGTAGCCCGCCTCGGTGAGCGTGGTGGCGTCGGCGATCGTGAACGGCACGTCCAGCACGCGGGCGAGCGTCTGGGCCAGCAGAGTCTTGCCCGAGCCGGTCGGGCCGATCAGCAGGATGTTGGACTTCGACAGCTCGACGTCGTCGCCCTCGGCCTCGCGACGGCGCTCGCCGAACAGGTTGAGGCGCTTGTAGTGGTTGTAGACGGCCACCGCCAGCGCGCGCTTGGCGGGCAGCTGGCCGATGACGTACTCGTCGAGCGCCTGGACCAGCTCCTGCGGCGTGGGCAGGCGTTCCGGGCCGCCCTCGGCCTCGCTCTCCACCTCTTCACGCAGGATGTCGTTGCAAAGCTCGACGCACTCGTCGCAGATATAGATGTTCGGACCGGCGATCAGCTTCTTCACCTCGTCCTGGCTCTTGCCACAGAACGAGCAGATCAGATCCTGCGTGTCTTTCGTGTTCTCAGCCATGGCTGTGTTTCGTCGAACCTCTTGGGTCGGGCCTCGCCGGGGTTGCCGGCAGGGCCGTTCGGCCGTGTGGTCACCGGCCGCCGTAGCGCGGCCGGGTGATGCGGACGATCAGTCCGTCCTTAACCGGCCGTCGGGCGGCTGGTGAGCACCTTGTCGACCAGATTGTAGTCACAAGCCTCGTCAGCCGTCATGAAGTTGTCACGATCGGTGTCGCGCTCGAGCTGCTCGAGGCTCTTGCCGGTGTGATGCGACAGGATGCTGTTCAGCCGCTCGCGCAGCTTGATGATTTCCTCGGCGTGGATCTTGATGTCCGAGGCCTGACCCTGGAAGCCGCCGAGCGGCTGGTGGATCATGATGCGCGAGTTCGGCAGCGCGTAGCGCTTGCCTTCCGCCCCGCCGGCCAGCAGGAACGAGCCCATGCTGGCCGCCTGGCCGATGCAGAGCGTCGAGACGTCCGGCTTGATGAACTGCATGGTGTCGTAGATCGCCATGCCGGCGGTGACCACGCCACCCGGCGAGTTGATGTAGAGGTGGATGTCCTTGTCCGGATTCTCCGACTCGAGGAACAGCATCTGGGCGACGATCAGGTTCGCCATGTGATCCTCGATCGGACCGATGACGAAGATCACCCGCTCCTTGAGCAGACGCGAATAGATGTCGTAGGCACGCTCGCCGCGAGAGCTCTGCTCGACGACCATCGGCACCAGCGCGTTCATTTCCGCCTGGCCGCCCCTGTGGCTTTCAAACGCCTCTTTCATTCGTCACCTCGGTATATACGGTTCGGCCGCCTCGAGGGCGGCCAAGATTCCAGTCAGCGATCAGATTACCCGGGATTTCAGCCCTGCGGGTTCATCAGCTCCTTGAAGGGAACCTTCTTCTCGCTGACCTTGGCCTTGCCAAGGATATGCTCGACCGCCTGTTCTTCAAGGACCACGGTGCGGGCGTTGCTCATCATCTGCTGGTCGCCCTTGTAGTGGGCAACGACCTGCTCCGGCTCGTCGTAGGCCGAGGCGATCTCGTTGATGAAGGCTTCGACGCGGTCGTCTTCCGGCTTGAGGTCGGCCTCCTTGACCACCTCCATGATCACCAGACCCATGCGAACACGCTTCTCGGCCTGCTCGTTGAACAGCGACGGGTCGAGCTTGCTGGCGTCGGCCTGCGGCATCTGATTGCGGACGAACTGGTCGCGCATCGACTTGGCCTCTTCCTCGACCAGCGAGGACGGCACGTCGAACTCCAGCGACTCGGTCAGGGCCTCGATGGTGCGATCCTTGTTGCGACGACGCTCGGTCTGCTTGAGCTCGCGCTCCATGTTCTCGCGCACGTCTTCGCGCAGCTTCTCGGCCGAATCGGCACCGAACTTCTTGGCGAATTCCTCGTCGACCTCGGGCAGCACCTGCTCCTCGACCTTGGTCGCCTCGATCTCGAACTCGGCGGTCTTGCCGGCGAGATGCTCGGCCTGGTAGTCCTCCGGGAAGGTCACCTCGATGTTGGCCGGCTTGCCCGGCTTGATGCCCTTCAGGCCCTTCTCGAACTCCGGCAGCATCTGGCCTTCGCCGAGGACCACCTCGACGTCCTCGGCCGAACCGCCCTCGAAGGCCTCGCCGTCGATCTTGCCGACGAAGTTGATGGTGACCTTCTCGCCCTTGCGAGCCATGTGGCGCACGGTCTTCCAGGTGGCGTGCTGCTTGCGCAGGGTGTCGATCATCTCGTCGACGTCCTCGTCACCCACTTCGCTGGTCAGGGTCTCGACCTTGAGCTTGGACATGTCGCCCAGCTCGATCTCCGGGTAGACCTCGACCGCGGCGGTGAACTTGAGATCCTCGCCCTGCTTGTTGTTCTCGATCGCCTCGATGCTCGGCTGACCGGCGACACGCAGATCGTTCTCCTCGACCGCCTTCTGGAAGCTCTGGCCCATGATGTCGCCGATGACGTCGTCACGAACGCGCGCGGCGTACTGCATCCGGATGACCGACAGCGGTGCCTTGCCCGGGCGGAAACCGTCGATGCGCACGCGACCGCGCATGTCCTTCAGGCGCTTCTCGACCTGCTCGTCGATCTCGTTGGCGGGAACTTCGATCGCCAGGCGGCGGGTCAGGCCTTCGGCCGGTTGCAATTCAACCTGCATGGATGCGATACCTCAAAAAAAACGAATGTCTGGATGTTGCTTGTCCCGCCGGCATGCCAGCGGGACACCTAATCGGGATCTGGTGCGAGAGGAGAGACTCGAACTCTCACGCCGTCAGGCGCTGGCACCTAAAGCCAGTGCGTCTACCAATTCCGCCACTCTCGCTAGCTCGGGAACCTCGGCTCCGGCCGAGGGCTCCCTGACAATCAAAGCGCGCCAGTATACCGGAGCCGAGGGCGCGCCCAAAGCTGACCGCCGAATCGCGGCCCACCGGGGACCGGTTCCCTCAGAACGGCATGCCGGGCATGCGGCCCTTCATGGCGCGCATCATCTTCTTCATGCCACCGCCGGAAAGCTTCTTCATCATGTCGCGCATGTCGCGGTACTGCTTGAGCAGCCGGTTGACGTCCTGCACCTGCATGCCCGAGCCGTTCGCGATCCGGCGCTTGCGCGAGCCCTTGATGATGTCGGGGCGCTGACGCTCGCCCGGGGTCATCGAATCGATGATGGCGATCATGCGCTTGATGTCCTTGTCGTCGATGTGCTTCTGCGCATCGGCGCCGAGCTTGCCCATGCCGGGCAGCTTGTCCATCAGACCGCCCATGCCGCCCATCTTGAGCATCTGGTTGAACTGGTCGCGCATGTCCTCGAGCGTGAAGCCCTTGCCGGAACGGACCTTGTCGGCCAGCGCCTTTGCCTTGTCGGCATCGACCGTCTCCTGGGCCTGCTCGACCAGCGAGACCACGTCACCCATGCCGAGGATGCGCGAGGCGATCCGGTCGGGGTGGAACGGCTCAAGGGCGTCCAGTTTCTCGCCCACACCGAGGAACTTGATCGGCTTGCCGGTGACCTGACGGACCGACAGCGCCGCACCGCCGCGGGCATCACCGTCGGCCTTGGTCAGGATCACGCCGGTCAGCGGCAGCTGCTCGTGGAAGGCCTGGGCGGTGTTGGCCGCATCCTGACCGGTCATCGAGTCGACGACGAACAGCGTCTCGACCGGGTCGACCGCGCCGTGGATGCGGGCTACCTCGCCCATCATCTCCTCGTCGACGTGCAGGCGACCCGCGGTATCGACGATCAGGACGTCGTAGAACTTGAGCTCCGCCTCGGCGCGCGCCGCCTTGGCGATCTCGACCGGGTCCTGGTCGCTGGAGGACGGGAAGAAGTCGACGCCGACCTGCTTGGCCACCGTCTCGAGCTGGTCGATCGCCGCCGGACGATAGACGTCCGAGGAGACCACCAGCACCTTCTTTTTCTGGTTCTTCTTCAGCCAGCGGCCGAGCTTGCCCGCCGTGGTGGTCTTGCCCGCACCCTGCAGGCCGGCCATCAGGATGACCGCCGGCGGACGCGCGGCCAGATCGAGCTCGGCGTTCTCCGAGCCCATCAGGCGGGTCAGTTCGTCGTTGACGATCTTGACGAACACCTGGCCCGGCTGGAGGCTCTTGGCCACCTCGGCGCCGACCGCCCGCTCGCGCACGTCCTTGATGAACTCGCGCACCACCGGCAGGGCCACGTCGGCCTCCAGCAGTGCCATGCGCACCTCGCGCAGGGCGTCCTTGATGTTGTCCTCGGTCAGCCGCCCCTGGCCCTTGAGGCCATCGAGCAATCCGCCGAGTCGCTTGGAAAGATTGTCAAACATCGCTTGCCACTCTCGTGCCGTCGCAGCGCCCTTGCGAGCGACCGCCCCTCACGTGCATCAGGAAGCGGCGCGGCTGGCGCGCTTGCGCTCGTTCTCGGTCAGGTGCTTCTTGCGGATCCGGATCGATTCCGGGGTCACCTCGACCAGCTCGTCATCATCGATGAACTCCAGCGCCTGCTCAAGCGTGTAGCGCTCCGGCGGGGTCAGGGTCAGCGCCTCGTCGGTGCCGGCGGCACGGACGTTGGTCAGCTTCTTGCCCTTGAGCACGTTGACGGTCAGGTCGTTGTCGCGGGCGTGGATGCCCACGACCTGGCCCTCGTAGACCTCGTCGCCGTGACCGATCATCAGGCGGCCGCGATCCTGCAGGTTGAACAGGGCGTAGGCCAGAGCCTTGCCGGTGTCCGAGGCGATCAGCACGCCATTGTTGCGCTGGCCGACCATGCCCGGCTGGTACGGACCGTAGTGATCGAACACCGAGAACAGCAGGCCGCTGCCCTGGGTGGCGGTCAGGAACTCGGTACGGAAGCCGATCAGGCCGCGCGACGGGATGATGAACTCGAGGCGGACCCGGCCCTGGCCGTCCGGCTCCATGTTGCGCATCTCGCCACGGCGTTCGCCGATCTTCTCCATCACGCCGCCCTGGTGCTGCTCCTCGATGTCGACGACCAGCTGCTCGTAGGGTTCCTGCTTCTCGCCGTCGACCTCGCGGACGATGACCTCCGGACGCGAGACGCCCAGCTCGTAGCCCTCGCGACGCATGTTCTCGATCAGCACCGACAGGTGCAGCTCGCCGCGACCGGAGACACGGAACTTGTCCGGGTCCTCGAGCTGCTCGACGCGCAGGGCGACGTTGTGGACCAGCTCGCGCTCGAGGCGCTCGCGGATCTGGCGACTGGTGAGGAACTTGCCCTCACGGCCGGCGAACGGCGAGGTGTTGACCTGGAAGGTCATGGAAACGGTCGGCTCGTCGACGGTCAGTGCCGGCAGGGCCTCGACGTTTTCCGGGTCGCAGAGGGTGTCGGAGATGTAGAGCGGATCGATGCCGGAGAAGGCGATGATGTCGCCGGCCTGGGCGGAGTCGACCTCGATGCGATCCAGGCCGTGGAAGCCCATGACCTGCAGGACGCGGCCGTTGCGGACCTCGCCCTCGCGACCAACCACCTTCACCTGCGTGTTGGTCGAAACCTTGCCGCGCTTGACCCGGCCGACGCCGATGACGCCGACGTACGGGTTGTAGTCGAGGCTGGAGACCTGCATCTGGAACGGGCCGTCCGGATCGACATCCGGTGCCGGGACGCGCTCGGCAATCGCCTCGAACAGCGGGGTCATGTCGCCCTCGCGGACGTTCTCGTCGAGGCTGGCGTAACCGTTGAGCGCCGAGGCGTAGACGATCGGGAAGTCGAGCTGGTCGTCGGTCGCACCCAGGCGGTCGAACAGGTCGAACACCTCGTTGATCACCCAGTCCGGACGCGAACCCGGGCGGTCGATCTTGTTGATGACGACGATCGGCTTGAGGCCGTGCTCGAAGGCCTTCTGGGTGACGAAGCGCGTCTGCGGCATCGGGCCGTCGACGGCGTCGACCAGCAGCAGCACCGAGTCGACCATCGACATGACCCGCTCGACCTCGCCGCCGAAGTCGGCGTGCCCAGGGGTGTCGACGATGTTGATGCGCCAGTCCTTGCCCTCGGGCGAGTGCCACTTGATCGCCGTATTCTTGGCCAGGATCGTGATGCCCCGCTCCTTCTCGATCTGGTTCGAGTCCATGACCCGGTCGCCGTGGTCGGCGCGGGCATCGAGGGTGCCGGATTGCTGCAGGAGGCGGTCGACCAGCGTGGTCTTGCCGTGGTCAACGTGGGCGATAATGGCGATATTACGAAGATTGGCGATCACAAAAAACGGTCCAAGGGATTGAAATAAGGGCGCGCAGTATAAACACAATTGCCCTCCGGACCGAGGCAAATCTCGAAATCGACCCTCTAAAGGGCACCTTCCCCGACACCCACCTCTCGACTTGCTCGCCGCCAGCCGGAGATGGACCGAATGACCCGCAGCGTCGACGCCGGAAACCGCCCGCCGGATCAAGGCGCGGCCCCGGCGAGCCCGACCGGCGGGTGGTAGAATCACATCCACATCCACGCAACGAATACGAGGCGCTTCGATGGCCGACCGGCTGGCTTTCACCAAGATGCAGGGACTGGGCAACGACTTCATGGTCGTCGACGCCGTGAGTCGCACGATCCCGGTGGCCGACTGGCTTACGCCCGAGCGCATCCGGTCCTGGGCAGATCGCCATTTCGGCATCGGTTTCGACCAGCTGCTGCTGATCGAGCCGCCGACCGGGCGCCATTCGGACTTCCGCTACCGCATCTTCAACGGCGACGGCAGCGAGGTGGAACAGTGCGGCAACGGTGCGCGCTGCTTTGCCCGGTTCGTCGCCGAACGCGGCCTGACCGACCGGCGCGAAATCCGCGTGCAGACCGCCGGCGGCCCGATCGTGCTGCACCTGACCGACGACGGTCAGGTGCGCGTCGACATGGGCCGGCCGCGCTTCGTCCCGGAAGAGATCCCCTTCAAGCCTCCAGTGACCGCGACCGGCTCGCCGTACACGCTGATGCTCAGCGGCCGGCCCGGCGGGCTGGACCAGGTCACGCTCGAGGCCGTCTCGATGGGCAATCCGCATGCCGTGATCCAGGTCGACGACGTCGACGCCTTCCCGGTCGAGTCGGTCGGCCCGGTGGTCGAGTCCTACCCGGCCTTCCCGCGACGGGTCAACGTCGGCTTCGTCGAACAGCGGGCGCCGGATCACATCCGCCTGCGGGTGTTCGAGCGCGGCGCCGGCGAGACACTGGCCTGCGGCACCGGTGCCTGCGCGGCCGTGGCCGCCGGCATCCGTGCCGGCCGCCTGAAGGCACCCTGCCGGGTTGACCTGCAAGGCGGCACGCTGAGCGTCGACTGGACGGGCAATGAAGCCGATGCCCTGTTCATGACCGGCCCGGCCGAATTCGTCTTCGATGGCGAGATCGGCATCGACCCGGCCGAGTAACTCCGGCCGAGGATTGCCGCCACCGCGGGTCCGGAGTAAGGTGGAGCAAACGCCCGGAGAGGCGCTTGCTAACCGGAATCCACAACCCGGAACCAACCCCACGGAAACCGCCAAGGGAAATCGCATGAACGAGAACGCGGCCCTCGAACTTGCCGACACGGATGCCAACACCGACTCGGAGGGGGAAAAACTCTCCGCCGACGCGGTACTCGACTACCTCCGGAACCATCCGGAACTGTTCCTCGATCACCCGGATATCCTCGATGCCGTCGAGCTGCCGGGACCGCCACAGCCGATCGTCTCGCTGCACCACTGGCAGCTGCGCCGCTGGCGCCATCGCGCCCTGCGTCAGCAGAGCGCACTCGACCAGCTCCACCAGGTGGCCGCCGACAATGCCGAGGCCGACCGCCTACTGCACCGCTTCTGCCAGACACTGCTGGGCGCAGCCGACCGCTCCAGCGCCACCCTGGAACGACTGATCAATCAAACCTTCGAGGTCGATGCCTGCCGCGTCGTGCCGGTGAACGAACTGGACGGCGAAACCCGCGGTCTGCTCGCGGGCTGGCTGGACAACCCGCTGCCGCACTGCGGCCGCATTCACGACACGGTCCGCGAAACCCTGTTCGGCGACCGCCTGCCCCAGACCGGTTCGGCCGCCCTGATCGCGGTCCCTGCCGCCCCGGCGTCTGCCGACCGGCATGTCGTCGCCCTCGGCCGGCGCCTGCCCGACGGCTTCAACCCGGCCCAGGGCACGCACTTTCTCGAGCAGATCGGCGAGCTGGCCGGCGCCTTCCTCGGCCTGTCGACCGCCCGCGACGACAGCTGACCCGCCCATGGGCACCGCCCCGCTGACCACGGCCTTCGACCGGGCCGGCGAGGCGCTCGCCGCAGACCACCGGCTAAACCCGCTCACCCGCAAGGCCTATCAGGCCTCGTGGGCACGGTTTCGCCGTTACCTCGACGAAAGCGACGTGGTCACGACCGAGGCGATCGACGATCGCTGCCTGCGCCGTTTCCTCGCTCAACTCTCCCGCGACGACCAGTCGCCCCGTTCCATCGCCCGCCACGTCAGTGCGCTCAAGCGCCTGCTGCGCTTCTGGCAACGGCTCGAGATCCCGTTTGCCGCCGACCCGCTGCTGCTCAAGGCGCCGCGCGCGCCGCGACGCCTGCCCGATGCCCCGGATATCGAAACGGTGACGCGTCTGCTCGAGGACACCCCGGCCACCCGGGCGGACAGCCAGGCCTCGCCGGCAACCCGGGAGAAGGACGCGATCCGCGCGGCGCGCGACCACTGCCTGTTCGAGTGGCTATACGGCAGCGGCCTGCGCCTGGCCGAGCTGGTCGCGCTGGACATCACCGACATCGATCTCGCCGCCGGCCAGGCACGCGTGACCGGCAAGCGCGACAAGACCCGCATCGTGCCGGTGGGACGCGAGGCCGCCCGGGCCATGCGCGACTGGCTGTCCCACCGTCGGGCATGGGACCGTCACGGGACGCCGGCGGTCTTCATCAGCGACCGCGGCCGGCGTCTGTCCGCCCGCTCGGTGCAGCTGCGCCTCAACCGCGCCAGCCGCCGGGCCGGCCTGGATGCCCCGCTGCACCCGCACCAGCTCAGGCATGCCTTCGCCACGCACGTGCTCGAATCCTCGGGCGACCTGCGCGCCGTCCAGGAGATGCTCGGCCACGAGAGCCTGACGACCACGCAGATCTACACCCATCTCGACTTCCAGCACCTGATGAGCGTCTACGAACGCGCCCATCCGCGCGCCGCCCGACGTGACGATCACGCCGAGCCGCCCGCCGACGATCAGGGTTGAAAACCCGGCCGGTCGCCTACACTGTCCTCCTTCCGGGCACCCCGGCCGCCCCCGGCATCGGGCCGGCACGGCGCCCGTGACCGACTCGCCCCACAACCAATCGGACCGACCCATATTCCATGGCTCATCACGACGAAACCCTCTACGGCACCACCATCCTCTGCCTGCGCAAGAACGGCCAGACCGTCATCGGCGGCGACGGCCAGGTCACGCTCGGCCACACCGTGGTCAAGGGCAACGCGCGCAAGGTACGCACGCTCTACAACGGCCAGGTGCTCGCCGGTTTCGCCGGCGCGACCGCGGACGCCTTCACCCTGTTCGAGCGCTTCGAGGCCAAGCTGGAGAAGTACAGCGGCAACCTGCTGCGTTCGGCAGTGGAACTGGCCAAGGACTGGCGCACCGACCGCATGATGCGTCGACTCGAGGCGATGCTGGTGGTTGCCGACCGTGACGCCATGCTCACCATCAGCGGCAACGGCGACGTGATCGAGCCGGAGGATTCGCTGATCGCGATCGGCTCGGGCGGCGCCTACGCCCAGTCGGCGGCCACGGCCCTGATGCGCCACTCCGAGCTCCCCGCCCGGGAGACGGTGGAAACCGCGCTGCACATCGCCGGCGACATCTGCATCTACACCAATCACAAGCTCACCATCGAAGAACTCGACTGATGAACCTGACACCCGCACAGATCGTCTCGGAACTCGACAAGCACATCGTCGGCCAGCATGCCGCCAAGAAGGCGGTGGCCATCGCGCTCAGAAACCGCTGGCGTCGTCAGCAGGTCGACGAACCGCTCAAGAGCGAGATCACACCGAAGAACATCCTGATGATCGGCCCGACCGGCGTGGGCAAGACCGAGATCGCCCGCCGACTGGCCAAGCTCGCCAACGCCCCGTTCCTCAAGATCGAGGCGACCAAGTTCACCGAGGTGGGTTACGTCGGCCGCGACGTGGAATCGATGATCCGCGATCTCGCCGAGTACGCACTGAAGATGGTGCGCCAGGAGGCCATGGCCGAGGTCAAGGACCGCGCCCGTGTCGCCGCCGAGGACCGCGTGCTCGATGCCCTGCTTCCCGCCCCGCGCGATCCGTGGCAGAGCGACGACAGCCACGGCCAGGAGGCCTACCGCAGCACGCGCGAGAAATTCCGCGACAAGATTCGCCGCGGCGAGCTCGACGAGCGCGAGGTGGAAATCGAGTTGCGCCAGGCACCGGCCGGCATCGACGTGATGACCCCGCCGGGCATGGAGGAAATGGCCAGCCAGCTGCGCTCGGTATTCCAGAACATGGGCCAGGACAAGACCCAGAGCCGCCGCATGACGGTGGCCGAGGCCCTGTCCGCCCTGACCGAGGAAGAGGCGGCGAACCTCGTCAATGAGGAGGAGATCCGCACCGAGGCCGCCGAACGCGTCGAGCAGAACGGCATCGTCTTCATCGACGAGATTGACAAGGTTGCCAAGCGCGCCGAGCACGGCGGCGGCGAGGTCTCCCGCGAGGGCGTCCAGCGCGACATGCTGCCGCTGATCGAGGGCTCGACCGTCAACACCAAGGTGGGCATGGTGCGCACCGACCACATCCTGTTCATCGCCTCGGGCGCCTTCCACGTCGCCAGCCCCTCGGACCTGATCCCGGAGCTGCAGGGTCGCCTGCCGATCCGCGTCGAGCTCGAGGCACTGACCAGCGGCGACTTCGTCCGCATCCTGACCGAACCGGATGCCGCCCTGACACGCCAGCACATCGCCCTGCTGTCCGCCGACGGCCTGTCGATCGATTTCACCGACGATGCCATCCGCCGGATCGCCGAGATCGCCTACGAGGTGAACCACCGCACCGAGAACATCGGCGCGCGGCGCCTGCATACGGTCATGGAGCACCTGCTCGAGGAGCTGAGCTTCGAGGCCGACGGCGATTCCAAGACTCTGACACTGGACGCCGACTTCGTCGAGGAGCGCCTGGGCGAGCTGGCGCGCGACGAGGACCTGAGCCGTTACATCCTGTAAGCCGAGGTACGACATGGCAGCCAATCACCCCGCCCCGCGGCAGATCCGTCTGGGCAAGGATCGCCGCTCGCTGAGCGTCGTCTTCCCGGACGGAGCCGCCTTCGATCTCGCCGCCGAGTACCTGCGCGTCTTCAGCCCCTCGGCCGAGGTGCGCGGTCACGGCGGCGGCGAGATGATGCTGGTGCTCGGCAAGGAGAAGGTCAAGCTCACCGACGTGCAACCCGTCGGCCGTTACGCGGTCAAACTCGTCTTCGATGACGGCCACGATTCCGGCCTGTACGACTGGGGGCTGCTGCGCGAGCTGGGCGAGCAGCGCGAGGCGAACTGGACGTATTATCTCGAGCGGCTGGCGTCCGCCGGTATCGAACGCGACCCGGACCGCGAGGAACCGGCCGCGCCGTACGATGTATTATCGTCATCGGATCCGGCCAAGCCGGAGTGATTTACGTCCCCGTTTTCCGAGAAGAGAGCCGACCATGACCGAGAAGACGCACTTTGGCTACCGGGAAGTCCCCCGCGAGGAAAAGTCCCGGCTGGTGGGGTCGGTCTTCGATTCGGTGGCGGGTCGCTACGACCTGATGAACGACGCGATGTCGTTCGGCATCCATCGCTTGTGGAAGCGAATCGCGCTGGAATACACCGGCCTCAAGCGCGGCGGGCAGGCGCTCGATCTCGCCTCGGGCACCGGCGATCTGGCCGCGCGGATGGCGCGCATCGTCGGCGATACCGGCCTGGTGGTGCTCTCGGACATCAACGCCAGCATGCTCTCGATCGGCCGCGAGAAGCTCGACGAGCAGGGCATCTTCAACAATGTCGAGTACGGCCTGGCCAACGCCGAGGCCCTGCCCTTCGAAAGCAACCGCTTCGACTGCGTGACCATCGGCTTCGGCCTGCGCAACGTCACCGACAAGGCGCGTGCGCTCGCCGAGATGGCCCGCGTGGTCAAGCCCGGCGGCCGGGTGGTCATCCTCGAGTTCTCCAAGCCGACCAGCCCGCTGGTCGAGCGCGTCTACGACGCCTATTCGTTCTCCGCGTTGCCGGTGATGGGCAAGCTCTTGGCCAATGATGCCGACAGCTATCGCTACCTGGCCGAGTCGATCCGCATGCACCCGGATCAGGAGACGCTCGAGCAGATGATGCTCGACAACGGCTTCGATCACGTCGACGTCCACAATCTCACCTTCGGGGTGGTGGCCATCCACGTGGGCTTAAAGTTTTGACGACCCCGTCGGGAAAGCGCGGGATCGGCCGCTGGCTGATCCCGCTCCTCGGCGTGAGCGCATTGTTCGCCGCGCCGCTTGGCTGGTGGATCCAGACCTGGACGCCGGGGGAGCCTCCGGCGCGCCTGGCTGCCATCGACGTGGCCGAGAGCTTCAAGCGCACCCCGCAGCTCACCCAGGTGAGCGACCGGGGCGTATTGCGCGTCGCCACCCTGATCGAGCCCACCCTCTATATCCCGGACAGCTATCGGCCGCAGGGGCTGGAGTACGACCTTACCGGGCGTTTCGCCGAGCGTCTCGGGGTCGAGGTGGAATACGTGGTCGTGCCCAGCATCGATGCGGCGTACGAAGCGGTGGCGGAGAACCGGGTCGACCTGGCGGCGGCCGGCCTGGCGATCGATCCGGTACGCCAGGAGCGCTTCGTCTTCAGCCCGCCCTACCTCACCGTTAGCCGCAAGCTCATTCACGCGGCAGACCTGCCCACCCCGGCCGATCTCGCCGACATCGCCGGGCTGACGGTCGCGGTACCGGCCGGGTCGGCAAGCCAGGCCTGGCTCGAGCGCATCGGCAAGCAGGCAGACGCCGTGCCGGTCACCATCGAGGAACGTCAGGACAAGCTCGCCATCCTCGAGGGCATCCGCCGTGGCGACATCGACTACGCCCTGACGCTCTCGCACACCGCCCTGCTCGCCCACAAGCTCACGGATGAGGTCGTGGTCGGCCCGATCGTCGGCCCGCCCGTGTCGCTCGCCTGGGCCTTCTCCCGCGAAGCCGACGATTCGCTCCTCAGGGCCGCCCGACGCTTCTTCGCCGAGGTTCGCAGCGACCAGCGGCTGCGGGCCCTGGTCGACCGGCACTACGCCCAGTTCGAACGGCTCGACGAGTCGCTCTCGCGTCGCTTCCTGAGGGATCTCGAGACACGTGCCCGACCCTACCTGCGCACCTTCCGACGTGCCGGCGAGCGCTACGAGATCGACTGGCGTCTGCTCGCCTCGGTGGGCTACCAGGAATCCAAGTGGCGACCGGATGCGGTTTCCCACCAGGGCGCCTATGGCCTGATGCAGATCGTCCTGCCAACGGCGCGCGACTTGGGACTGAGCAACCCGTCCAACCCGACCGCCAACATCATGGCGGGCGCCAAGTACATCGACCAGCTGCGTGACCTGGTGCCGGTCGAAGCGACCGAGCCCGATCGCACCTATCTGGCACTGGCCGCCTACAACGTCGGCATCGGCCACCTCAACGATGCCCTCGAACTCACGAAGCGTCAGGGTGCCGATCCCACCCAGTGGGCCCACGTTCGTGAACGGCTACCGCAACTCTCCGACCCTGCCATCTACCGCGAGATGCGCTACGGCTATGCCCGCGGCAGCGAGACGGTCAACTACGTGGAAAACATTCGCGCCTTCCATGACCTGATGATCTGGGTGGCGACCCGGGAGGACCTGCTTGCCGCACGGCAGTGACCGGAAACAAGCCCCCGGAACGTGAAAAAGGCCCGTGACCGCTCGGCGGCACGGGCCTTTCTTGATCGGGTCTTTGCTGACCGCTTCCTCAGGCCGGCTCAGAGTCCGGCGACGATCGTCTCCAGCGCCTTGCCCGGCGCCTCGGCTGCGGTGATCGGCCGACCGATCACCAGGCTGGTCGCCCCGGCGCTCAATGCCTCGGCCGGCGTCACCACGCGCCGCTGGTCGTCGCGGGCACTGCCGGCCGGGCGGACCCCGGGCGTGACGACGAGACCGTCCTCGCCCGGGAACACCGCCCGCATCGTTGCCGCTTCATGCGCCGAGCAGACCACGCCGTCCAGACCGGTGTCGGCCGTCAGGCGTGCCAGGAGCTCGACCTGAGCCGCGGCCCCGCCGTCCACACCGATCTCGGCGAGATCGGTGTCCTCCATCGAGGTCAGCACCGTCACGGCGATCAGCCCCGGTGCATCCGTCGAGGCGGGGATCGCCTCACGGGCGGCCTCGAGCATGCGTCGACCGCCGCTGGCGTGAACGTTCACCAAGGCGACGTCCAGTTCCGCGGCCGCACGGCAGGCCTGGGCCACTGTGTTGGGGATGTCGTGGAACTTGAGGTCGAGGAAGACCGGGAATCCTCGTTCGCGGGCCCACTCGACCACTCTGGGACCGAGGGCCGTGAACGCCTCCTTGCCGATTTTGATCCCGCACAGCGAGGGATTCAGTTCGGCAAGCAGGGAGCGGATGCGCACCTCGTCGGCGGCGTCCAGCGCCACGTAGATACGCGGCTGGGAGCGGTGCCGGGCCATCTCAGTCGCTCAGCTTCACGGCCGCGTTGACCCGCTCGCGCAATTCCTTGCCCGGCTTGAAGTGCGGCACGTACTTGGCCCCCAGCGAGACGGTCTCGCCGGTCTTGGGGTTGCGCCCCAGACGCGGACGGCGGTAGTTGAGCGAGAAGCTGCCGAAGCCGCGGATCTCGATCCGCTCGCCGGCGCTCAACGCGTCCATCATCTCGTCGAGCATCAGCCGTACCGAGGTCTCGATGTCGCGCACGGGCAGGTACTGCTGGCGATCTGCCAGCCGTTCGATCAGTTCCGACTTGGTCATCGGTCAAAACCCCCAATCGGCGTGTCCCGGCCGGGACACGCATCTGAATTCGGTCGGGTGCTCGGACTGACCGAGCCACCCACAAAAAACGCCATCACGTTGGATGGCGTTTTCCAGGCTCAAACGAACCGGATTACTCGGACTTGCCGAGCTGTTCCTTGAGCAGGTCACCCAGAGTCGGCGAGGAGGTGGACGGCTGCTTGCTCAGCTCTTCCATTGCCTCGGCTTCCTCGGCGTGATCCTTGGCGCGGATCGACAGGCTGATCATGCGGTTCTTGCGATCGATACCCATGAACTTGGCCTCGACTTCCTCGCCTTCCTTCAGGACGGTGCGGGCGTCGTCGATGCGCTCGCGAGCGATGTCGGAAGCACGGATGTAGCCTTCGATGCCTTCGGCCAGCTCGACTACGCCACCGCGTGCGTCAACCTCACGCAGCGTGCCCTTGACGATGCTGCCCTTCGGGTTCTCGGCCGCCCAGTTGGACAGCGGATCGTCCTCGAGCTGCTTGAGGCCCAGGGAGATACGCTCGCGCTCCGGATCGATGGCGATGACGACCGCCTCGAGCTCCTCGCCCTTCTTGAACTGGCGAACGGCTTCTTCGCCCGGCTCGCTCCAGGACAGGTCGGAGAGGTGAACCAGACCGTCGATGCCGCCTTCCAGGCCGATGAAGATGCCGAAGTCGGTGATCGACTTGATCTGACCGACGACCTTGTCGCCCTTGGTGTGCGACGCGGCGAAGGCGTCCCACGGGTTCGGCTGGCACTGCTTCATGCCCAGCGAGATGCGGCGGCGATCCTCGTCGATGTCCAGGATCATCACCTCGACCTCGTCGCCGACGTTGACCAGCTTGCCCGGGTTGACGTTCTTGTTGGTCCAGTCCATCTCGGAGACGTGTACCAGACCCTCGACGCCATCCTCGATCTCGACGAAGCAGCCGTAATCGGTGATGTTGGTGACCTTGCCGAACAGACGGGTGGAGGTCGGGTAACGACGGGAGATGTCGTTCCACGGATCCTCGCCCAGCTGCTTGAGGCCCAGCGAAACGCGGTTGCGCTCGCGGTCGAACTTCAGCACCTTGACGTCGATCTCGTCGCCGATGTTGACCATCTCGGACGGATGCTTGACGCGCTTCCACGCCATGTCGGTGATGTGCAGCAGGCCGTCGATGCCGCCGAGGTCCAGGAACGCACCGTAGTCGGTGAGGTTCTTGACGATACCTCGGAGGACCATGCCTTCCTGCAGCTGCTCGAGCAGCGCTTCGCGCTCGGCGCTGTACTCTTCCTCGACAACCGCGCGGCGGGAAACGACCACGTTGTTGCGGCGCTGGTCGAGCTTGATGATCTTGAACTCGATGTCCTTGCCTTCGAGATACGTGGTATCCCGGATCGGGCGGACGTCGACCAGCGAGCCCGGCAGGAACGCGCGGACGTCGCCAAGCTCGACGGTAAAGCCGCCCTTGACCTTGCCGGAAATGCGGCCGGTGACGATCTCGTCTGCCTCGAAAGCCTTCTCCAGCTTCTTCCAGGCGCGGGCACGCAGGGCCTTCTCGCGCGACAGGCGGGTCTCGCCGAAGCCGTCTTCGACCGCGTCGAGCGCGACCTCGACCTCGTCACCGATACCGATGTTGACTTCGCCGTTCTCGTCACGGAACTGGTCGGTCGGGATGATCCCTTCCGATTTCAGGCCGGCATCGACGGTGACGTAGTCGTCGTTGATGTCCACGACCTTGCCGTAGACGATCGAGCCCGCCTGCATGACGGCATTCTGGAGGCTTTCTTCAAAAAGCTGGGCAAAACTTTCAGACATTAATCCGCATTTCCAAAGGGTTGACGACTGGACGTTCCAAAAGCTGTCCGTCGTGGTAAAAAAACACTGGCGTATCCGGTCCCTGGGTTTGCCAGACTTACGGGTTGATGACCGGGCGACATTGCCCGCACAAAAACACGAGTCAACGGCCCCGCCGGGTCGCTACGCGTCCTGATCGGCGAGCCGATCCTGGATGTAGCGCCACAGCGTGGCCTCCACCTCGTCGATGGAAAGATCGCTGGAATCAACGACTAACGCATCCTCGGCCGGGCGCAGCGGCGCGACCGATCGATTGCGATCCCGCTCATCCCGTTGGCGGATCTCCTCGACGAGGGCGGTAAAACTAGCATCGAATCCATTCTCGATCAACTGCTTATAACGCCGATCAGCCCGAACCTCGGCGCTGGCATCGAGAAAGATCTTCGCCGGCGCGTCCGGGAACACCACCGTGCCCATGTCGCGGCCGTCCGCGACCAGCCCGGGCGCCTTGGCAAAGTCGCGCTGGCGTTGCAGCAGCGCCTCGCGGACCTCGGGGCGGGCAGCGATCTGCGAGGCGATCGCGCCGGTGGTCTCGGTGCGCAGTTCGCGACTGACGTTCTCGTCATTGAGAAAGACATTGCCCTCCTCGTCGAAGCGGCAGGCGAGGTGGCGGGCGATGTCGACGATCTCGGCGGCCTGCGGCGCCAGACCAGCCTGCTGACTGGCCAGCGCGGTCAGTCGATACAGCGCGCCGGAATCGAGCATGCCGAAGCCCAGGCGCACGGCCAACCGACGCGCGACGGTGCCCTTGCCGGAACCGCTGGGACCATCGATGGTGATGACGGGGACCATGGAACCTCCTAAAGCGAAAAGTCAGTGACGCGACAGCTCGAGGCAGCCGCCCAGGCGGTTGAACAGCTCCGCAAAGCCGGGGAACGAGGTCTCGACGAACTGGCAGTCGTGGATGGTGATCTCGCCGCGCGCCTTCAACCCAGCGACCGCGAAGGCCATCGCGATGCGGTGGTCGCCCTGGGCGTAGATGGTGGCCGAACCGAACGGCTGCGGCTCGCCGCGCCCCTCGATGACCATGCCGTCTTCCGTCGGGGTGGCATCGACGCCCAGCTTCTGCAGGCCGTCGGCCATCACGGCGATGCGGTCGGACTCCTTGACGCGCAGTTCCTCGGCACCGGTGAGCACGGTCCGCCCCTTGGCGCAGGCCGCGGCGACGAAAATCACCGGGAATTCGTCGATCGCCAGCGGCACCAGCGCCTCGTCGATCTCGATGCCGTGGAGCTCGGCGCTCTTGACCCTCAGGTCGCCGACCGGCTCGCCGCCGACCTCGCGGCGATTCTCGATGCGGATGTCCGCGCCCATTGCCTTGAGGATGTCGATCACCCCGATACGGGTGGGGTTGAGACCGACGTGGGTCAGCACGACCTCGGAGCCCGGCAGGATGCTCGCTGCGACCAGGAAGAAGGCCGCGGAGGAGATATCCGCCGGGACTTCCAACTCGCGACCGACCAGACGACGCTCGGCCGGGTCGGCCTGCTCGATGCAGACCTGGCCGCCCTCGCGCACGACGTCCACACCGAGGCCGGAGAGCATGCGCTCGGTATGGTCGCGCGTCGGCGCCGGCTCGGTCACGCAGGTACGCCCTTCGGCATACAGGCCGGCGAGCAGCACGCAGGACTTCACCTGCGCGCTGGCCATCGGCATCGCGTAGTCGATCGCCTTCAGCGCCTGACCGCCATGGATCTTGAGCGGCGAACGGCCTTCCGGGCCCGACTCGATCCGCGCACCCATGACGGTCAGCGGGTCGATCACGCGTTTCATCGGCCGGCGCGACAGCGAGGCATCGCCCTCGAGCACTGTGTCGAAGGCCTGACCGGCGAGAATGCCGGACATCAAGCGCATCGAGGTGCCGGAGTTGCCCACGTACAGCGGCTTTTCGGGTGCCTTGAGCCCGTGCAGCCCCACGCCCTCGATGGTCACCCGACCTTCGACGGGATCGCTGATCGACACGCCCATCGCGCGGAAGCAGCGCAGCGTGTTGAGGCTGTCCTCGCCCTCGAGAAAACCGCTCACCTCGGTGGTGCCCTCGGCAAGCGAACCGAACATGATCGAGCGGTGCGAGATCGACTTGTCGCCCGGCACACGCGCCTCGCCCTCGAGGGACTGGGCGGCGGTGCTGCGGAACGTCAGGGGAGCGGTGTCATGAGCTGCGGTCATGGCGCGGTTATCCGGAAGTTGGGGAAAATGGGTTGCTCGGCGCGGGACGCCCGCGACATCAGTCGGCCTTCTTGCCGGCCTCGTCGAGCGCGGCCGCCGGGTAAAGCGCATCGCGCACGGCCTTGGCCTCGGAAAAATAGCCTTCGATCGCCTCGCCATCACCCGTGGCGAGCATGTCGTGCAGTCCGTCCAGCTCGGCGCGGTAGTGGTCGAGCATCAGCAGGATCTCGTCGCGGTTGTCGAGACAGATGTCGCGCCACATCACCGGGTCGGAACTGGCGATGCGGGTGAAGTCGCGAAAACCGCCGGCGGCGTAGCGGAACACCTCGTAGCGCTCGGCCAGCCGGGCGAGCGAGGAAACCATGGCGAAGGCAGCGGCATGCGGCAGGTGCGAGGTCGCGGCGAGGACGTGATCGTGGTGCGCAACGTCGAGCTGTTCGACCCGCGCCCCGGTTGCCGTCCACATCGCCTCGATGCGCGCGACGTCCTCGGCACGGTTTTCCTCGATCGGCGTCAGGATCACACGGTGGCCACGGTAGAGGTCCGCCGTCGCCGCCTCGGGGCCACTGCGCTCGCGCCCGGCGATCGGGTGGCCCGGCACGAAGCGCGCCAGCTGATCGGCCGACAGCTGCGCCCGCGCCCGCTCGACCACGGCACCCTTGACGCTGCCGCCGTCGGTGATCAGGGCGTCGTCCGGCAGGACACCGCCCAGCTCGCCGAGCACCGCGTCCATCGCCTTGACCGGCGTGGCAAGAAAGACGAGATCCGCGCCCTCGACCGCCTCGGCAATCGAGTCGGCCGGCCGGTCGATCAGGCCGCGGCGTTCGGCGGCCAGCCGGGTCTCGAGGCGCCGGGCATAGCCGACCACCTCGCCCACCTCGCCGCGCTCGCGCAGGGCAAGCGCCAGCGAGCCACCGATCAGGCCGGTGCCGATCAGTGCCAGGCGACGGAACATCATGGTGAGGCATCCTCGTCGGAAAGGCGTTCGAGCACCCGCTCGAGCGCCTCGATGGCCCGCGCGTTCTGCGCCTCGGTGCCGATGGTGATGCGCAGCGCCTGTGACAGACCCCCGCAGGCCTGCATGCCACCGAGCGGGCGCACGATCACGCCCTCGCGCAGCAGCGCCTCGAAGACGCGGGCCGCGGCGAACGGCGTGATCACGGTGATGAAGTTCGCCCGGCTGGGCACGGTCTGCCAGCCGCGCGCCTCGGCTGCCCTTTGCCACTGCGCCAGCCCGGTACGGTTCACCGCACGACTCTCGGCAATGAACTTGCCGTCATCGAGGGCCGCCTCGGCGGCGCGCAGGGCGAGCGCGTTGACGTTGAACGGGTGGCGGACGCGGTCGAGCAGGCTTGCGATCGCCGGATCGCTCACCGCGAAGCCCACTCGCAGGGCCGCCAGACCGAAGATCTTGGAGAAGGTCCGCGTCACCACGAGATTCGGGTAGTGCGCCAGCAGCTCGAGGCCGTCGGGGAAGGCCGGGTCGTCGACGTATTCCGTGTAGGCCTCGTCGAGCACCACGATCACCTCCGCGGGCACCGCGTCGAGCATGGCGCGCAGCTCGGCGGCCTCGACCCAGGTGCCGGTGGGGTTATTCGGATTGGCCAGAAACAACACCCGGGTGCGCTCGTCGACCGCCGCGGCCATCGCCTCGAGATCGGCCCCGAAGGGCATCTCGGGATCATCGGCGGGTCGGGCCGGCACCACCTTCGCCTCGGCACCGGCCGCCTGGGTGGCGAGCGCGTAGACGGCGAAGGCGTGCTGGGAGAACACCGCGTTGACGCCCGGCTCTAGGTAGGCGCGCGCGACCAGCTCGAGGACATCGTTCGAGCCGTTGCCCAGCGTGATCTGCTCGGGCTGCACGTCATAGTGCTCGCCGATGGCCCGCTTGAGGTGGAAACCGCTGCCGTCGGGGTAGACGTGCAGGTCGGCGATGCCTTCGTGCAACGCCTCGATCGCGCGCGGAGACGGACCCAGCGGGTTCTCGTTCGATGCGAGCTTGATCACCTCGCTGATGCCGTACTCGCGGGCGACCTCCTCGGCCGGCTTGCCCGGCACGTAGGGGCTGATCGCCTCGACGCACTCGCGGGCGCGCCCGGCGGCCGGCCCGTTCGGAGCCTCTGCCATCACTCGCCTCCCGGGTGGCCGATCACCGGCACCGGGTAGGAACCCAGCACTCGCAACTGGCCACAGTGCGGACGCAGTTGCTCGAGCGCCGCGGCGACCTTGGGGTCGTCGCGGTGGCCGGCGATGTCGATGAAGAACACGTAGTCCCAGACCCGGTCGCGCGCCGGGCGCGACTCGATCCGCATCACGTCGATGCCCGCCTCCGACAGCGGCACCAGCAGCCGTGACAGCGCGCCCGGCTCGTTGGTCACCGAGAGCAGCAACGCGGTCTTGTCATTGCCCGAAGCGGCGATCGGCTCGCGGCCGAGCACGGCGAAGCGGGTGGTGTTCTGGACGTTGTCCTGGATGTTCGACGCCCGCACCACCAGGCCGTGACGCTCGGCGGCGAAGGCCGGCCCCACGGCGAAGACCTCGGGGTCGCGCGCTGCCTGCTGCGCCGCGGCACTGTTGCTGGCGACGGCCATTCGTTCGACACCGGGGAAGTGCGCATCCAGCCATTCGCGGCACTGCGCGAGCGACTGGGCGTGCGACACGATCACGCGCGGCGTGTCTGCCGCCTCCGGGTGCGCCATCAGCTGCTGGTCGATCCGCAGCGCGACTTCACCGCAGAGCAGCAGGTCGCTGCCGGCGAGCGAATCGAGCGTCACCGAGACACTGCCCTCGGTCGAGTTCTCCAGCGGCACCACGCCGTAGTCGACGCTGCCGGCGGCAACCGCGCGGAACACCTCCGGGATGCCCGGCTCGAACCGCAGCTGTCCGCCGTGGCCGAAGGCCTCGACCGCGGCCAGCTCGGAGAACGTCCCTGACGGGCCGAGAGTAGCGATCGCCAGCGGCCGCTCGTGGGCGAGACAGGCCGACATGATCTCGCGGAACAGCCAGGCAACGGTGTCGTCGTCCAGCGGGCCGGGGTTGAGTTCGCGGATGCGCGACAGCACCTGCGCCTCGCGCTCCGGCCGGTAGAAGGACTGCCCGGGCCGATGGTCGGGGTCGCGCTCCTTAATCAACGCGACCTGCTCGGCCAGGCGCGCACGCTGGCTGAGCAGGTCGAGTATCTGCCGATCGATCGAGTCGATCAGCCCGCGGACCTCGTCCAGGCTCTCGGGCAGTGCCGCCTTCGCGGCGTTGGCATCAGTGCCGCCCATGGCCTCGAACGATGATCAGAGCAGACGCAGGCGCAAAACGCCGTCGATCGCCGCGAGCTCGTCGCGGGTCTCGGCCGGCACTTCGCGGTCGACGTCCAGCAGCGTGTAGGCGACCTGGTCGCGCGACTCGTTGACCAGGTGCTCGATGTTCACGCCGGCCTTGCCGAGGATGTGCGAGATCTGGCCGACCATGTCCGGACGGTTGAGGTTGGCGATCGCGATGCGCTGCGCACCGGAACGGGCCATCTGGACGTGCGGCATGTTCACCGAGTTCTTGATGTTGCCGTTCTCGATGTAGTCGCGCACCTGGTCGGCGACCATGATCGCGCAGTTGTCCTCGGCCTCGTCGGTGGACGCACCCAGGTGCGGCAGGGTCAGGCACTTCGGATGGTTCTTGGTCGCGTTGCTCGGGAAGTCGCAGACGTAGGACAGCGCCTTGCCGTTGTCGAGCGCATCGATCATGTCCTGCTCGTTGACGATGCCGTCACGGGCGAAGTTGAGGACCACGCAGTTGTCCTTCATGAACGCCAGACGCTCGGCGTTGATCAGGTCCTTGGTCTGCTCCATCAGCGGCACGTGCAGGGAAACGAAGTCGGCCTTGGCCAGCACTTCGTCGACGCTGCCCGCCTGGTGGACGTCCGGGGACAGCTCCCAGGCGCGCTCGACGCTGATGCCCGGGTCGAAGCCGATCACGCGCATGCCGAGCGCCTTGGCCGAGTTGGCCACGCGCACGCCGATCGCGCCCAGGCCGATGATGCCCAGGGTGCGGCCCGGCAGCTCGAAGCCCTTGAAGTTCTTCTTGCCGGCTTCCGTCGCCTTGTGGATCTCCTCGTCGGAGCCCTCGAGATTACGGGCGAAGTCCCAGGCCGGGCCGATGTTGCGGATCGACATCAGCATGCCGGCGATGACCAGCTCCTTGACCGCGTTGGCGTTTGCGCCCGGGGCGTTGAAGACCACCACACCCTTGTCGGTCATGCGGTCGACCGGGACGTTGTTCACGCCGGCGCCGGCACGGCCGATGGCCAGCAGCGACTCCGGCAGGTCCATGTCGTGCATCTTGGCCGAGCGGACCAGGATGGCATCGGCGTCGTTCAGCTCGGCGCCGATGTCGTACTGGTCGTTCGGCAGGCGCTCGAGGCCCTTGTTGGAGATGGCATTGAGAGTGTGAATCTTGTACATGACGGATTCCTTGAAAACGGGTGTCTTGCGGTCAGGCGAGCGGGGCTCAGCCGTGACGCTTGGCAAAGTCGTTCATGAAGTGGATCAGCGCGTCGACGCCGGCTTCCGGCATCGCGTTGTAGATGCTCGCGCGCATGCCGCCGACCGAACGGTGACCGTTGAGCGTGACCAGACCCTGGCGACCGGCCTCGTCGAGGAAGGTCTTGTCCAGCGAATCGTCGGCGAGCATGAACGGCACGTTCATCCACGAGCGGTAGGCCGGCTCGACCGGGTTGCGGTAGAAGTCGTTGCCGTCGATAGCGGCGTAGAGCTTCTCGGCCTTGCGCTGGTTGATCTTGCCCATCTCCTCGAGACCGCCCTTGGCGAGCAGGTGCTCGAACACCAGACCGGCCATGTACCAGGCGTAGGTCGGCGGCGTGTTGAACATGGAGTCGGCCTCGGCCTGGGTGGCCCAGTCGATCATCGCCGGGGTGTTCTCGCGCGCCTTGCCCAGCAGGTCCTCGCGGACGATGACGATGGTCAGGCCGGCCGGACCGATGTTCTTCTGCGCACCGGCGTATATGACGCCGAACTTGGAGACGTCGATCGGGCGCGACAGGATGGTCGAGGACATGTCCGCGACCAGCGGCACGTCACCGGTATCCGGGATGTAGGGGAACTCGACGCCGGCGATGGTCTCGTTCGGCGTGTAGTGCACGTAGTCGGCATCCGGGGAGAACTGGATCTCGCCCTCGGCCGGCAGCGTGGTGAAGTTGTCTGGCTTGGTGTCGGCGACGACGTTGACGTCGACGAAACGCTTGGCTTCCTTGATCGCCTTGACAGACCAGTGACCGGTGTTGAGGTAGTCGGCCTTGCCCGAACCGTTGCCCAGGTTCAGCGGGATCGCGCCGAACTGGGTCGAGGCGCCGCCCTGCAGGAACAGCACCTTGTAGTTGTCCGGGATGTTCATCAGCTTGCGCAGGTTGGCTTCGGCCTGCTCGGCGATGCCGACGAAATGCTTGCCGCGATGGCTCATTTCCATGACCGACATGCCGGTCCCCTGGTAATCGACCATCTCGTCCCGTGCGCGGGTGAGAACCTCGGTGGGCAACATCGCCGGACCGGCGCTGAAGTTGTAAACGCGAGCCATGACTACTCCTGAACAGAAACGGAAAACAAGCGACCGGGCGATGTCTCGCCCGGCCATTAATTCAGTCGAAAACAGCCCGCTATGGGCGGGCTGATTGGGGTGGCGTTTCCCTCGCCACGGCGGGGATCACTCCTCCGCGTCGTGTCCTTCGGACTCTTCCTCCTCATCACCGTCGTCGTCCATGGCCGTGACCGGCTCGATCTGGACCAGATGCTCGTCCTTGCCCAGACGGATGAGGGTCACGCCCTGGGTATTGCGTGACAGGGAGGAAATCTCGGACACCTCGGTGCGCACGAGTGTACCGCGGTTCGAGATCAGAATCACCTCGTCGGCCTCGCGCACGAGCACCGCGCCGACCAGCTGGCCGTTGCGCTCGCTGGTGTTGATCGCGATCACGCCCTGCCCGCCGCGTTTGTAGGCCGGGAACTCGTCGATGGGCGTGCGCTTGCCGAAACCGTTCTCGGTGGCGGTCAGTACCTCGCCCTCGTCGACCACGATCAGCGAGACGACGTACTGCTCGTCCTGCAGGCGGATGCCGCGCACGCCGGCGGCGGTCCGCCCCATGGAGCGCACGTCTTCCTCGACGAAGCGCGTCGCCTTGCCGGCATTGGAGAACAGCATGATCTCGCGGCTGCCGTCGGTCAGTGCCGCTCCCACCAGGCGATCGCCCTCGCGCAGGTCGATCGCGATGATGCCGGCCTGGCGCGGACGGGAGAAGTCGACCAGCGGGGTCTTCTTCACCTGGCCGTTCTGGGTGGCGAAGAAGATGTAGTGATCGTCGACGAACTCGCGCACCGGCAGCATGGTGTTGATGCACTCGCCGTCCTGCAGCGGCAGGACGTTCACCACCGGACGACCGCGCGCGCCGCGCGCACCCTGCGGCAGCTGGTAGACCTTGCGCCAGTAGACCCGGCCGTAGTTGGTGAACATCAGCACCCAGGCGTGGGTGCTCGCCACCAGCAGCTGTTCGATGACGTCCTCGTCCTTCATGCGGGTCGAGGACTTGCCGCGGCCGCCGCGGCGCTGGCTGCGGTAGTCGGCCAGCGACTGGGTCTTGATGTAGCCCTCGCGCGAGAGCGTGACCACCCGGTCCTCCTCGGCGATGAGGTCCTCCATGGAGAGGTCCTCGTAGTCGACGATGATCTCGGTGCGGCGCGGGTCGGCGTACTCGTCCTTGATGCGCAGCAACTCCTCGCGGATCACCTGCATCAGGCGCTCGTCGGAGCGCAGGATGTCGAGGAGGTCGATGATGCGCTCGAGCAGCTTGGCGTACTCCTCGACGATCTTGTCCTGCTCGAGGCCGGTCAGGCGGTTGAGGCGCATGTCGAGGATCGCCTGCGCCTGCTCGGGCGAGAGGCGGTAGCGACCGTCGTCCTGCAGACCGAACTCCTCGCCCAGGGACTCGGGACGCGAGGCGGCCGCATCGGCCTTCTCCAGCATGGTGCGGACCACGCCCGACTCCCAGGTGCCGTCGAGCAGCTTGGTCTTGGCCTCGGCCGGGGTGGGCGCGGACTTGATCACGGCGATCATCGGGTCGATGTTCGCCAGCGCCACCGCCAGACCCTCGAGGATGTGGGCCCGCTCGCGCGCCTTCCTCAGGTCGAAGATGGTGCGGCGGGTGACCACCTCGCGGCGGTGGCGCAGGAAGACGTTGAGGACCTCGCGCAGGCCCACGGTGCGCGGCTGGCCGTCGACCAGCGCCACCATGTTGATGCCGAAGACGCTCTGCAGCTGGGTCTGCTGGTAGAGGTTGTTCAGGAGCACGTCGGGCATTTCGCCGCGCTTGCACTCGATCACGACCCGCATGCCTTCCTTGTCGGACTCGTCGCGCAGCTCGGCGATGCCCTCGATCTTCTTGTCCCGCACCAGTTCGGCGATGCGCTCGATCAGGCGTGCCTTGTTGACCTGGTAGGGCAGCTCGGTGATGACGATCGAGGTACGGTCGGTCTTCTCGCTGTCCTCGAACTCGGCCCGGGCGCGCATGACGCAGCGGCCGCGGCCGGTGAGGTAGGCATCACGCAGACCCGCCGCGCCGTTGATGATGCCGGCAGTGGGGAAGTCCGGCGCCGGCACGTAGGCGAGCAAATCGTCGTCATTGATTTCCGGCTCGTCGATCAGGGCGACCGTGGCGTCGAGCACCTCGCCGAGGTTGTGCGGCGGGATGTTGGTCGCCATGCCGACGGCAATGCCCGAGGAGCCGTTGACCAGCAGGTTCGGGAACTGGGCCGGCAGCACCTGCGGCTCGGATTCCGAACCGTCGTAGTTGTCGATGAAGTCGACGGTTTCCTTGTCGATGTCGGCCAGGAGTTCGTGGGCGATCTTGGCCATGCGCACCTCGGTGTAACGCATGGCCGCCGGCGCGTCGCCGTCGACCGAACCGAAGTTGCCCTGGCCGTCGATGAGCATGTTGCGCATGGAGAAGTCCTGCGCCATGCGCACCAGCGCGTCATAGACCGCCGAGTCGCCGTGCGGGTGGTATTTACCGATGACGTCACCGACGACACGTGCCGACTTCTTGTAGGGGCGGTTCCAATCGTTGGACAGCTCGCGCATGGCGTAGAGCACGCGCCGGTGGACCGGCTTCAAGCCGTCGCGGGCATCCGGCAGCGCCCGCCCCACGATCACGCTCATGGCGTAATCGAGATAGGACTGCCGCATCTCGTCTTCGAGATTGACCGGGAAGATTTCTGAAGCGAACTGAGTCATTCGAGTGTCCTGGTACCCACGAGTGTCCTGATCGATCGGCGCCATCGCGTCAGGCGGGCGGCCGCGTCGCCGCGAAACCGCCCGCCGACAGGGGCGCCGATTAACCGGAGCATGTTATCACAGAGGCCCTGCCCGGGCGCGGGTCGGGCCGGCTCAGTCGAACAGCCGCGCGATGCCGCCTCGGTCGGGGCGGCGCACCACCCCGGCCTCGGTGACCAGCGCGTCGATCAGCGATGCCGGCGTGACGTCGAAGGCCGGGTTCTCGACCGGGGCATCCGCCGGGGCCACCGGCCGTCCGCCGAGACTGCGCACCTCGTCGGCCGGACGCTGCTCGATCTCGATCGAGCGCCCGTCGGCGCAGTCGCGATCGATGGTCGACCGGGGCGCGACCACCATGAACTTCACTCCATGGTGTCGCGCCAGCACCGCCAGCGAGTAGGTGCCGATCTTGTTCGCCGTGTCACCGTTGGCCGCGATGCGATCGGCGCCGACGATCACCCAGCCCACGCGACCGGTCGCGAGGATACTCGCCGCGGCGCCGTCGCAGATCAGGCGGTAGGGGATGCCCTCCCGGGAAAGCTCCCAGGCGGTCAGGCGCGCGCCCTGCAGCCAGGGGCGCGTCTCGTCGACATAGACACCCTCGAGACGGCCGGCAGACCAGGCATCGCGCACCACGCCTAGCGCCGTCCCCTGCCCCGCCGTCGCCAGTGCGCCGGTATTGCAATGCGTCAGCACCCAACGACCCGGCTCGATCAGTGCCGCACCGTGCTGCCCCATGGCGAGGTTCGACTCGACATCTTCCCGCTCGATCTCGGCGGCTTCGTCGGCCAGCCGCTGCAGGCGTGTCTCGCTGTCGAGACCCGCTGCGGCGGCGAGGCAGGCGGCCATTCGATCGAGTGCCCAGACAAGATTCACCGCCGTAGGACGGGCGGCCGCCAGCTCGTCGTAGACCGACCGGAGATCGTCGGGGGACAACGCCCCGCCGCGATCATGGGCGCGCCGCGCCCCGAGCAGATAGCCATAGGCGGCAGCCACACCGATGGCCGGTGCACCACGCACGGCCATGTCACGTATCACTTTCGCCACGCACGTTGCGCACGAGCAACACAGCCACTCCTCGACATGCGGCAGCTGCCGCTGATCGAGAACCCACAGCTCGTTTTTCTTGAATATCAGTGCTTTAACCAATCCCCAACCCCGGAATGAAACTAATTGAACCGACTTCGATCACAGCCCCCGCCCGGGCACTGGCGACCCAGTGAACCGGTTTTCAGCCCGGCCAACGGAGCGGAATACGGCTATTTTTGCACTTTGGCGGAATGGACGACTACTATTTCCGTCAGATTCAACCGTTGCCGGAATTGAATCAGGGCTTTCCCAGCAACAGCCAAAAAGTCATCTCTGACCTCAAAAGAAACAAGGAGATTTCACAGATGAAGAAAATGACCGTGATCGCTGCCTCCATCGCAGCCACGTTTGCCTTCTCTGGCCAGGCCTTCGCCGGGGGTCAGTCCCCCTACGTGTTCAACAGCAGCGGCGACCCGGTCAAGACCGGCCACGGCCCCTGCCTGTACAACGCCCACGGCGACCTGAACAGCGAGACCGCCATCGAGGAGTGCAACCCGGAGCTGGTGCAGAAGGAAGAAGCCAAGCCGGCGCCGAAGCCGCTGGTCGAGCCGCCCCCGGAGCCGCAGATGAAGACCGTCACCCTCGAGGCGGACACCTACTTCGACTTCGACAAGTCGTTCCTGCGTCCGGAAGGCAAGGAAACCCTCGACGCGCTGGTGCGCGACATGGGCGACCTGAACTCGGTAGCCGAGATCACCGCGGTCGGCCACACCGACAGCATCGGCACCGACGAGTACAACCAGGGCCTCTCCGAGCGCCGCGCCGCTTCGGTCCGCGAGTACCTGGTCGACCAGGGCGTTCCGGCAGACCGGATCGAGACCATGGGCATGGGCGAGTCCCAGCCGGTCGCGACCAACGAGACGCCGGAAGGCCGTCAGCAGAACCGTCGCGTCGAGGTGACCATCAAGGGCACCGATCAGTAATCACTGATCAAAACGACCGACAGAACGAAAAACACCGCCTTCGGGCGGTGTTTTTGTTTGTGCGCGACATAAATCGAAAAGCGTGAACCGGTATCAAGACGATTCCCGGCCTACACTCCACTCGATTCCGAAAAACGACATCCGCAACTCGCAACAGGAGTGAACAACATGGAAGCGAGCTTTTTCTCCATTTACGTACTGCCGTGGATCATCAAGATCATCTTCGCCGCCGCCATCGCCGTGGGCGGCTGGTATATCGCCAAGCTCGCCACCCCCTGGCTGACCCGACTGCTGCAGCGCACCGGCCTCGACAACATGCTGGTGGGCTTCACGGTCGCGATCGCCCGGGCGGCCTTCCTGCTGTTCGTCGCCATCGCCGCGCTGTCGAAACTCGGGCTGGACACGACCTCGCTGGTCGCCCTGGTTGCCGGCGCCGGCCTTGCCATCGGCCTGGCGCTCAAGGACTCGCTCAACAACTTCGCGGCCGGCGTGATGATCCTGACTTTCCGCCCCTTCCGCAGCGGCGACTTCATCATCACCGGCGGACTGATGGGCACGGTGAACGAGATCGGCATCTTCCACACCCGGATGAACACGCCTGACAATGTCGAGATGATCGTGCCCAACGGCAATCTCTACAGCGCAGCGATCACCAACTACAGCGTGCGCGATACCCGCCGCCTGGAACTTGCGATCGGCATCGACTACGCCGACGACATCGCCAAGGCCAAAGAGCTGGTCATGCAGGTGTTCGAGAAGGACGACCGCGTGCTCAAGGACCCGGCCCCGGTAATCCTGGTCAACCAGTTCGGCGCCTCCAGCGTCGATCTGCTGATCCGCCCCTGGGTCCGCTCGGCCGACATGCCGACGATCAAGTCCGACCTGCAGCAGCAGATCAAGGAGACGTTCGACGCCAACGGCATCACCATCCCCTTCCCGCAGATGGTGATCACCTCGGCCGCGACCGACGAGAAAACGCCGAAGACCTGACTAACCGGCAACCCCGAACGCACGAAGAAAGCCCCGCAAAGCGGGGCTTTTTAGTAGGTGTCGGAGCATCTGTTCCCCGCAACTGACAAGCGGTTTATCGACCACGAGCAAAAAAGGCCATTGCAACGTCTACGCTGGGACAGACGCCCATGCCGGGAGCCCGAATGTTCCGTCGTTTGACGAGCCAGAGTGTCAACACCCCCAGCTGCCCGGCCGGAAACCGCTGGCTGTTGGCAGCGACCCTAAGCGTAATGCTCCTCGGGGGTGCGGGAGGCTATCTGTGGGGCGCTAACAAGGTGATGCAGCAGGCCGACGAGCGAGCCGCCGAGCTGGCCCAGCAGTGGGAC
Organism: Guyparkeria sp. WRN-7; assembly: GCF_001641825.1. Lineage (GTDB taxonomy): Bacteria > Pseudomonadota > Gammaproteobacteria > Halothiobacillales > Halothiobacillaceae > Guyparkeria. The sequence goes on from NZ_LRFH01000003.1 coordinate 238,652, forward strand.
CCGGCCGTCAGCGCCTTCTTCTCCCGCTACACGCTGCTCCCCCGCGCACTCGAACTGCTCCCCCGCATCCGGAACATCCCGACCTCCGACACACCGGCATCCGCCAACCCGTTCCTGAACGACCTGGCCGGACGATTCGAACTGGACGCCCTATACGTGATTCGCCCCTCGGGCACGACGGCAGCCTCCAGCAACGAGAGTTTTGTCGGCGAGAACTACGCATTCCGACCGTATTTCCAGAACGCCATGAACGGCCAGGTTTCCACTTACGTGGCCCTGGGGAGCACCTCGGGGAAGGCCGGCTACTACGTTGCCGGCCCCATCCGCAAGGACGGGCAGATCGTCGGCGTGATCGCGATCAAGATCCGTTCGTCCTCCATCGGCGAGCTTCTCCGTCAGCTCGGCGAGGATGAAGCCCATGGGGTTGACTGGGCCCTTTCCGACGAGCACGGCGTCATCTTCGCCGCCTCACGCGATGACTGGCTCCATCGCAGCCGACACCCGCTGTCGGCTGCCACGCTGGCCCAGCTTAGGAACGAACGCCGCTACCCGAACACCCGGCCCACCGTCATGCCCGCGGCCTACCGCAGCGATCGCGAGGACGGCGCCCATTCGCTGTTCATGCACTTGAACGACCACATCGGCATGAGCTCAGCGCCAATCTCGGGCACCGACTGGCGAATCACCTTCTACACCTCCATCCGCAACCCGACACTCGCCTGGGCCTATGCGGCGATAGGCGGCCTGATCGCTCTAGCGATCGCGCTGATCGGCGCCATGTTCGTATTCCGCGAGATGGCCCGTTCGCAGATGCTGCGCACCGCGGTTCGCGACCCGCTGACCGACCTATTCACCCGGCTGTACATGAAAGAAGCCATTCCACCGCTTGTCGCGATGCACGACCGGCATCCCGACCAGGGATTCACGCTGGTCATGCTCGACATCGATCACTTCAAGCGGGTCAACGACGGGTACGGTCACATTGCGGGCGACCGGGTGCTTGCCCATGTCGGCGCAATCATTCGCGAACAAATCCGCGCAGGCGACATCCCGGTTCGTTACGGAGGGGAAGAGCTGGCCGTATTCCTGCCGGGCGAGGGGCTCGCGGAAGCGCAGCAGTGTGCCGAGCGAATCCGCCAGGCAGTGGAAAAGGCCACCATCCGGTCCGGCCATTCGGTGCTGAACGTCACCATCAGCGGCGGGATCGCGGCTCACCGGAAGGGAGAATCCCTGTCGGCACTCGTCGAACGGGCCGACCACGAACTGTACTGCGCGAAAGAGGCCGGTCGAAACCGTGTCTGCGCCGAAGGCATGACAGGTCAAGAACCGATCTGACCCGCCCACGAAGCCAAAAAAAAAACGCCTGCGGCACAAGGCCAGCAGGCGTGATGGTTCAGTTCATCGAACCAGTGGTGTGGCGGAGAGGCAGGGATTCGAACCCTGGGACCCCGCGAGGGGGTCAACGGTTTTCGAGACCGCCCCGTTCGACCGCTCCGGCACCTCTCCAAACGGGGACGACACGGCGGACCGTGTCGACATGCAAACTGGCGGAGAGAGAGGGATTCGAACCCTCGGTACGGGGTTACCGTACACACGCTTTCCAGGCGTGCTCCTTCGACCGCTCGGACATCTCTCCGTTTTCCGGTCAGCGGGGAACCCGTGACTCGGGAAGGGTGCGGATTCTAACCAAACCACCGCCCCGTGACAATGGCCCACACGCCATGAACCGGCTGCGATACGCTCGTCAGTCGGAGAATCCGCCCCGAGACCGCCGAGACCATGCCCCGAGAACCCGATCGCGCCACTCTGGCCAGCCATCCGTTTCGCCGCCAGTTGCTCGCAACCCGTCCGGCATTCGTTCTCCTCGCCCTGGTCGCGGCAGGGATCGGCCTGGCGACCAGCCTGGCAAGCGGCGTATCGATCGCCCCTCTCTGGGCTGGCCTGACACTGCTCGGCGCGGCAACGTTTCATGCCGCGGTCAACGTCCACAACGACTACTTCGACGATCTCAACGGCACCGACCCGGGCAATTGCGAGCGCCAGTTCCCCTTCACCGGCGGCAGTCGCATGATCCAGAACGGCGTGATGAGCCGCGCGGCGACCCAGCGGCTGGCCTGGGCGCTCTACGCCATCACCATCGGCATCGGCCTGTGCCTGCTGGTACCGGGTGGCCTCCCGTTGCTGGCACTCGGCCTCGCCGGGATGGTACTCGGCTGGGCATACTCCGCCCCGCCACTCGCGCTCAACCGGCGCGGACTGGGCGAGGCGACGGTCGCAGCGGGCTTTGGCCTGCTGATGCCGGTCGGCGCGGACCTGGTGCAACGCGGCGAGTGGCATACCCTGCCGGTATGGGCCGGGCTGGGTTTTGCACTGATGACGGCCAACCTGCTCTTGATCAACCAGTTCCCCGACCTGCTTGCCGATAGCCAGGCGGGCAAGCGCCACTGGGTGGTCCGCCTCGGTCGAGGTCGGGCACGCTACCTGTACCTCGCCATTGCCGCGGCCGCCTATCTGACACCCACCACACTGGTTGCGACCAACCGCCTGCCCGGCACGACGCTGATCATCTGGGCTGCCCTGCCGCTCTCGGTGCTTTCCGGCATCAGGCTGTGGCGGCACCATCACCAACCAACATCCCTGCGGGGCGCCCTGGCGGGCACCGCTGCCGCGACGCTCCTCTATGGCGGCCTGCTGATCGTGGGGTTGATCGCCGCCGGCTGATTCAGCGATCCGGTTCGAGAACAGCCATCGACTCGACATGCGCGGTGTGCGGGAACATGTCCATCACACCCGCGGCCACCAATCGCCAGCCATGCTCGTGCACCAGCCGACCGACGTCCCGGGCCAGCGAACCCGGATGGCAGGAAACGTAAACCACCCGCCGCGGCTTCATGCGCGCGATCACCGGGATCATCGCCTCGGCCCCGGCACGGGGCGGGTCGAGCAGAACGCGGTCGAACGACTCGCGCATCCAGCCGTGCGCGGCATCCGGCTCGAACAGGTTGCCCACGACATGGCGGGTGTTGTCGATGCCGTTGGCGGCCGCCGACTCCGCGCCACGCGCGACCATGGCCTCGTCGGCCTCCACGGCCGTGACGCTGCCAGTCGCCCCGGCGCGGCGTGCCAGCGGCAGGCTGAAGTTGCCCAGCCCGGCGAACAGGTCGAGCACCCGGTCGCCCGGCTCGACGGCCAGCCAGTCGAGTGCCTGACGCACCATGCGCCGGTTGATCTCGGCGTTGACCTGGGCGAAGTCGAGCGGCGAGAAGCGGATCTCGACGTCGAAATCCTCGAGGCGGTAACTCGGGTAGACGTCGCGCTCGCCGGCCACCAGTGGAGCCAACGTATCCGGGCCGCCGGGCTGGAGGAAGATGGCGAAACCGTGCTCGTCGGCGAACGCATCCAGGCGCGCACGATCATTCTCGTCCAGCGGAACCATGTGCCGGAAGGCCAGCGCACAGTGATCGTCACCGCAACCGATCTCGATCTGCGGGATGTCGCGATATGCCTTCAGGCCGGCGATCAGCTCCGAAATCACCGGCAATTTTTCGCCCACCCGGGGGTCGAGTACCGGGCAGGTATCGATGTCGGCGATCATCGGACTGCCGGGTTCACGAAAGCCGACCAGCACGCGTCCCTTCTTTCGCACCCAGCGCACGCCTAGGCGGGCCATGCGCCGATAGCCCCAGATCGGGCCCGTGAGCGGTTCGAGCCGCTGATCGGGTGCGACCCGACCGATGCGCGAGAGCTGATCGAGCAGTGCCTGCTGCTTGTGGTCCACCTGGGCATCGGGATCCAGGTGCTGCATGGCGCATCCGCCGCAGAGATGGAAATGCGGGCAGCCGGGCTCGACCCGCTCGGGGCTGGCTTGCTCGACGGCCACCGCATCGCCCAGGTCGAAATGACGACGCTGATCGCGGTAGACGAAACGCACCTCCTCGCCCGGCAGGGCCCGGCCGATAAAGGTGGCCTTGCCGTCGACATGCGCCACGCCGCGCCCCTCGAGGGTCAGCGATTCGACGTGAGCGGGAAACTCGCCTCGCGGAAGCGCCTTCTTTTTCTTGATGCGCTTGTTGCTGTGTGTCTTACGGGCCATGACTCTCCGGGTAGAAGGCAAACGACCCCGCAACGCGTCGCGCTGCAGGGCCGTGTCGAGTGCAATGTTAGTGAAGGGCGATCAGCCGGCCGGGAACACCCCGGTGGACAGGTAGCGATCGCCGCGGTCGCAGACGATGGTGACGATCACGGCGTTTTCCACCTCCGCGGACACCTTGAGCGCGGCGGCCATCGCCCCGCCCGAGGAGATGCCGGCCATGACGCCTTCCTCGCGGGCCAGCCGACGGGTCATTTCCTCGGCCTCGTCCTGGGAGATATCGAGGGTGCGATCGACACGAGCCGGCTCGAAGATCGACGGCAGGTATTCCTTCGGCCAGCGGCGGATGCCCGGGATCTGCGCCCCCTCACCCGGCTGCACGCCGACGATCTCGATCTCCGGGTTCTGTTCCTTGAGGTAGTGCGACGTACCCATGATGGTGCCGGTGGTGCCCATCGCCGAAACGAAGTGCGTCAGCCGCCCCTCCGTGGCCTGCCAGATCTCCGGGCCGGTGGTCAGGTAGTGGGCCCGGGGGTTATCCGGGTTGGCGAACTGGTCGAGCACCACGCCCTCGCCGCGCTCGGCCATGGCGGCGGCCAGATCACGCGCCCCTTCCATGCCCTCCTCCTGCGAGACCAGCTTGAGCTCGGCCCCGTAGGCGGCCATCGACTGGCGACGCTCGATCGACATGTGCTCGGGCATGATCAGCGTCAGGCGCAGGCCGAGGGTGGCCGCGACCATGGCCAGCGCGATACCGGTATTGCCCGAGGTCGCCTCGATCAGGCGGTCGCCCGGTTTGAGCTCGCCGCGCTCGATCGCCCGCGAGATCATCGAATGGGCGGCACGGTCCTTGACCGAACCGGCCGGGTTGTTGCCCTCGAGCTTGCCGAGGATCACGTTGCCGCGCTCGGCACCGACGGGATCGAGCCGCTGGATACGCACCAACGGGGTGTGGCCGATCAATTGATCAAGACGGTGACCTAACATACGCTTGTTGGCTCGCTCTGACTTACCTGATGAAAATCCGGGGAAAGCGGGTCCGCCCGCGCCCCGAGTATGCCACAAAGGCCCTCGGTGAACGCTTCCAACCGCAGACAACAGCACGCCGATAAACAGGGGCCCTCCGGCCACCTGCCGTGGCTCGTCGCGGCACTGATCGCACCGCCCGTCCTGCTCGCCATCGAGGCCCTGCTGGCCGGTCGCCCCCCGCTCTCCCCGAGCGTCATCCAGTCCAGTATCGGCTGGGCGGTGGCATGGATGGTCGGTGCCGGCTGGTTACTGATCCGAAGCCGGCGAGAGCCCCAGACGAGCGCAGCCGAGACACCACCGCCCGAGCCGCCGGCCGAACACGATCCGGCGGACAGCCAGCTCTCGCCGGCATCGGTGCTCGAACTGGTCAATCAGCAATGGGTGACGCCGCTCGGGCATATCCGCTCGGCGGTCGACACGCTCGCGGGCATGGAACGCCGACTGGCCCGCTGCGCCCCGACCAGCCCCGACGGCGAGCCCGAACCGGCCCGCTCGCTGCAATTGATGCGACATGCTAGTCACCGTCTGCGCATATCGATCGAGAACATCATCGATTACCACGAGATCACCGCCGGACGGATGACGCGCACCGACAGCCGCGTCAACCTGCGCACCACCGGCGAGGACCTGGTGACCGACTGGCAGACCACCGCCCAGCGCGACGGCCAGGTCCTGCAGTTCATCGGCTACCAGGACCTGCCGCGCGAAATCGCGTTCGACCCGCAGATGCTGCGCCGGCTGCTCGAACGGCTGCTCAACGAGGCCCTCTGCGTCGCCCACCTGCGCGAGCCCGCCGTCACGCTGGAACTCGAGGACGAACAGGAAAACGAGGGTGGCGACCTCATCGGTCGGTTCCGCCTTACCGTCGATGGCCAGCGGGCCGGCCCCGACTCGCTCGACGCCGCCCGGCTGGCCGAGCGACTCGAGCAGCCGCTGCCGGATTCGCTCGAAGGACTGCTCGTCGACGACCTGATCGACATCTGGATCATCCGCTGCATTTCCAAGCACCTCGACTCGGCCCTCGAGGTGGTGCCAACCGGGCAGCAGCGCTTCGGCCTGACCGCCACCTTCAGCGCCCCGATCCTCCTGGGCGAGGCCGACAGCGGTGACCGGCTGGCCGGCCAGCTGTGCGGGGTACTGTGCGCCTCGCCCCAGCACCGCCGGGCCTGGCAGGGCAATCTCGCGGCGCTCGGGGCCGACATCCAGCTGGAGCCGGACTTCGGCCAACCGGTGGACCTGCTGTTCCTCGACGAGCGGATCGTGGCGGAAAACCAGGGCGACCCGGCCTTCGATCAGTGGATCTCGCTTGCCGGCCGTGTCATCGGCCTTTCCAGCCACCTGACGATTCGCGGCCGCCCCAGCGCCCCGCTCCACTGGGCCGACTTCACGCTACCGCTGTTCATCCGTGCCCGCGCCCTGTCCGCCTCGCTCGAGCGCGTGCTCGGGACACCGGCACCGGGGCCGCGGCGGCAACCGTCGCGTGCCGCTCCCGCCGCGACCGAAGCCAAGCCCGCCCCGGCACCCGCCGACCGACCTGCCGTAAGAAAAACCGCGCCGCCGCGACACGCCCTGTACTCGTTCGCCGGTCGCGCGGCCCTGGTGATCGACGACGACCCGGTCTACCTCGCCCACCTGGGACAGACCCTGGGCGAACTCGGCTTCGAGGTGCTCTCTGCGACCAACGGCAAGGAGGCACTGGCACTGGCCGATCACGAGGACATCGATATCGTCTTCACCGACATGCACATGCCGGATATCACCGGTGCCGGCGTGGCCCGCATCCTCAAGAAACGGCCGCGCCATCTGGAAACCCCCATTATCGCGATCACCGCCAACCGGCAGGGCAACGTGCACCAGGACCTGCTGCACAGCGGCATCGAACGCGTACTGACCAAGCCGGTAACCGCCGGCGACCTGCTCAGCGCGATCGGCGAATTCTTCCCGCTGCAGCCGCAGAATCAGACCGACACGCCGTCGCGGACGAATGGCAGCGGCAAGGGCAAGGCGGAAAACGGCCGCGACCCGTTCCTCACCCGCCTGCTTTGCGACGAGCTGCCCGGTTATCGGCGCCTGCTGGCACAGGAGTCCGATGATCGTGACGCGCTACGTCACGCGGCGCACAAGTTGCGCGGGGCGGCCGCCTGCTGCCAGGAAGCCGAATTGCAGCAACTGGCCGGGGAACTGGAGACAAACCTCGACCACGCCGCCCCCGCGGGCGAGATCCAGCCACTGATCGAGGCCCTGATCGAACGAATCGATCAGATCAATGCCACCCCCGCCTGCCGGACGGGCGACGAATGAGCCGCGGGCTGCATTTCATTCATCAGGCATTACTGATTCTTCCAGGCCAGATTCATTGCTAGGATCGGCCTATAGTTATATCCACACGCTGGTGGAGAGCCCAGGGCCGGGCAAGAACAACCAAGGAAAAGGTCGGGCACCATGGAATTCGACAATGCTGCACTCAAGGGAGGGGCTGATCAGGGCATGATCGTCTTCCTGTGCAATTCATCCGGGCGCGTGACCAATACCAGCCCGCGCGCCGAGGAACTGTTCCCGCCACAGGGAGAGGAAACCCTGCGCGGGCGCCTTGAAGGGCGCATCAGTCTCAATGCCGGCCAGTCGCTGATGGGCGCCCTGATCGATGGCGAGCAGACCGCCCTGCGCGGCCTGATGGACAACCGGGAAATCACCCTCGGCGTCACGCCATTGGACGAGAACCAGCGACTGGTCGTGCTCATGGAGAGCCTGTGCTCGCCGGCCACCCTCGACTCGCTGACCAGCCTGCCCGACCGCAGCGCCATGCTCGAGCGCGTCCGCGAAGTCCAGTCGGGGGGCGAAGGCGGACATCGACTGCTACTGGTCGACATCGACCGCCTCAAGACCGTCAATGACTACCTCGGCTACCACGTCGGCGACCGCGTGATCCGCGACCTTGCCCGCGCCATGCAGGAGACGGTACCCGATGACGTATTGATCGCCCGTTGGAGCGGCCACGAATTCATGCTGCTGGTCCCGCCCCGGCAGGCAGAACGCACGCCCCAGATTGCCGAACAGATCCGCACGGCAGCCTCCAGCATTCATTTCGTTCCCGCCGACGACGCGCCACACCTGGGCACGGTCACCGTCAGCATCGGCCACGGCACCCTCGGTCCGGGCGAGACCAGTCGCACCCAGCCACGCGACCAGCTCAGCGCGATCAATGCCGCGGTCTACGAAGCCAAGCGCACCGGCCGCGACCGCGTGGTCGATGCCGACCAGCTGAAGCAACCGTCGGTCTACACCACCGGTGGCGCACTCGACCGCGCCATTCACGAGGGGCGGATCGTCGGGGCAAGTCAGCCGATCGTCGATCTCAAGACCGGCGAAGTGGTGGCAGACGAAACCCTCGCCCGCATGATCACGCCGGAAGGTGACGTGATTCCCGCCGGGATGTTCATCGAGGCGGCCTCGCGCCTGCAGATGGCCCACCGGATCGACTTCGAGATCATCAACCAGACCATTACCAACTGCGTCGCCTCACTGGACCATCGGCCGATGGCGCATTTCGTCAATATTTCCGGCGATTTCCTGCAGCATCCCGAGCTGATGGAACAGGTGATCGAAACCGCCCAGAACGCCTGCGCATGCGTCGGTGGGAAACAGGAGGTCAAGCCGCTGGTGCTGGAAATGACCGAGCGGGAGGTGCTCGAAGACACCGCCGACGCCTACAGCGCCCTGCAGCCACTGATCGATTTCGGCCTGCGCCTGGCACTGGATGACTTCGGTTCCGGCTACTCGTCCTACCGCTACCTGCTGGACATGCCCTTCACCTTTCTGAAGATCGAGGGCGCCCTGGTGCAGAACATGAGCCAGAGCCTGCGCGCGCAGAAGATCGTCCAACACATCCAGGCGATGGCCAGCGACATGGGCCTGATCACGGTGGCCGAGTTCATCGGCGACCAGCGCACCGCCGACATGCTTCGGGATATGGGCATCGACTGGGGCCAGGGCTTCCACTTCGGCCGCCCCGAAATCGTGCGCCCGACGTCAGCGGATATCCGGGAGTTCGTCCACGAGATCTGACCCCGACCGGGCGGCGCCGTCGCCGAGGCGCGGGCCCCGCCGGCCTTCCTCCGTCGCGGAAAATGCGCTATCCTGCGCGCCCTGTTTCGGAGTGTAGCGCAGCCTGGTAGCGCACCTGCATGGGGTGCAGGTGGTCGGGGGTTCAAATCCCTCCACTCCGACCAACAATTTGAAGGGGTTGTCCCAACGGGGCAGCCCCTTCATCGCGTCTGGGTCAGACCCAACGCACGCGAACGGCCCGACATGGGGCAAACGCACGATGACCACGACCGCCAGCTCGCCGATCGACTTCTTCGCCTCGCACCCATCACTCGTGGTGCGAGATGCCCTGAACCTCGCCATCGCCGCCCACGAGGGGCAGGTGCGACGTTACACCGGCGAACCGTTCGTCCTGCACCCCGTCGCTGTCGCCCACCTCGTTGCGGCATACGAGCGCGATCCGCTCGTCCTGGCCGCCGCCCTGCTCCACGATGTGGTCGAGGACACCGAGGTGACGGCAGCAGACCTCGCGTCTCGATTCCCTGCCTCGGTCGTCCGCATGGTGTTGTCCCTGACCAACCCGTCACGCCCCGACGACGGCGACCGAACCGCCCGCAAGGCCATCGACCACGCTCATGTGGCTCAGGCCGACCCGAGGGCTCAGACGATCAAGTACGCGGACGTGTACCTGAACGTCCAGTCAATCGCCCGGCACGATCCCGACTTCGCAAAGCGTGTGTACCTGCCGCAGAAGGCATCGCTGATCCGCCGTCTGAGTCGAGGGCATCCGGTGCTGCGGCGTCGGGTCCGTGAGTCCATCGATGCGCTGATGGACCAGCTGCTCGCCGACTGACCAGCCGCACCGACCGATCAGGGCATCAACTCCACCCCGAAGTAGCGGGCGACGAAGGTAAACAGCCAGAACGACGTCACCGTGATGGCGGCACTGGCAATCATGGTGGGCCAGAACCCGATGCGCCCGAGCAGAAGCGGGAAGGCCAGGAACATCGGCAGGGTGGGCACGACATACCAGAACGTGTACCAGGCATGGCTGGCCACTTTCTCCTGCGAGCCGGTCTCGATGTGAAGCCAGATCAGCGCCAGGATCGTGACCAGCGGCAAGGCGGCAATCAGCGCACCGAGCTTGTCGCTGCGCTTGGCCACCTCGGAAACCAGCACCACGATCCCGGCGGTACTCAGGTACTTGACCAGCAGCCACCCCATGTCGCCCTCCTTCTTGCACCGGAGTACCCGGCATCGTCATCGCCCGATCATGACATCAGCAGGCCGGTCGGCGGCATTCCCACCCGCCAAGAGAGCAGGCGCCGATGGCCACGATCATCCTCGGCGGGCCGGCCACCTCGACCTTCCTCAACATCGTGGTCCTGCCGGCACTCTACCGGCCGGTGGCCCAGCGCACCGACGAGGCCACCGCCAGCTGATGCGCTGACCCGCCCCGCAGCGGGTCGACTTTCCTTCCACTGCCCACCGGAGGCATCGCCGGTGGGCATTTTTTTGTTCGGCATCACATCATGCGGTGACAGGGAGAATCATCAAGCGCGGGGCACGCCCGAATGCTGCGCGGGTTCCCTGGGCAGAGTGACAAGAAAACGGGTGACCCCTGCCTCCGAGCTCGCCGTGATGTCGCCGCCATGCGCGCGGACGATCGCCCGGGTAATCGCCAGCCCGAGCCCCAGCCCGCCGGTGGCACCCCGCGGACGGGTTCTTGCCCCTTCGGCGCGGTAAAAGCGCTCGAAGATCCGCGACAACTCCTCCGGGGCGAGCGGCTCACCGGTATTTTCGACCGTTACCGTGGCCATCGACGGGTGCTCGATGATCCTCACCAGCACGTGGCCGCCCTCGTCGGCGTGGCGCAGCGCGTTGGAGAGCAGGTTGCTGAATGCCCGCCGCAGCATCAGGCGGTTGCCATGGATCACCGCGCTGCCCGCGGCAGACAGCGTCACCCCCTCCTCCTCGGCCAGTGCATCATAGAAATCGAACAGGTCGGCCACTTCCTCGTCCAGCACCAACTCCTCGACCGAGGGCAGCGACAGGCCGTTGTCCGCCTTCGCGAGGAACAGCATGTCGGCGATCATGCGGGAGAGCCGATCGAGCTCCTCGGCGCTCGAGGCGAGTGTCTCCTGATACTCCCGCTGGGTGCGCGCACGCGACAGGGCGACCTGGGTCTGCGTGAGCAGATTGCTCACGGGGGTGCGCATCTCGTGCGCCAGGTCCGAGGAAAAGTTCGACAGCCGCCGGAACGCCTCTTCCAGACGATCGAGCATGCAGTTGAGCTCGTGGGCCAGCCCGGTCAGCTCGCGCGGGACGGCTTCCTCCGGCAGGCGCTGACTGAGCTGGCTGGCCGTTACCGATGCCGCCCGCTCCTGGATCAGCCTCAAGGGCACGAGACCGCGCCGGGCCGCCCGCCAGCCGAGAAAGCCACTCAGGATGGCGGCAAAGGGGATGAATACCGACAGCGTGTGGCCGTAGCGCACCAGAAACCGCTCGTGGTGATCGATATTGATCGCGGCTGCCACGATCAGGGGATCAAGCCCCGGCAGCTCCGGCTGGACGCTCTTGACCAGGGCGCGATATCGGGAGCCGTCCTTCCACCATGACAGCAGGTTCGACTGCGCCCCGTCGGCCCGCTCGCGCAGCCGCTCCCGCGGGAACAGTGACTCCGATGGCGCAAGGATCGCCCTGCCGTCGGCCGTCTCGACCAAAATCTTGAGCTGCGGGTCGCTGCGGAACATTGCCTCCACCGCCTCCTCCAGGGCGACGATCTCGCCGGTCTGTGGCGGGCGCTTGACCAGGCGCTCGAGCACCTCGATCTTGCTCTCGAGCAGGCCCCGGTCCATCTCGAGAAAGTGCCGTTCCACCGCCGCGTGCAGGACCCACGCAAGCCCCAGCAGCACCGAGGACGAGACCAGGATGAACAACAGGGTCAGGCGGGTGGTCAGCGAAACCGGCCGGGTCATGCCTCTCCCTCGACCTCCATCACGTAGCCCATGCCGCGGATGGTCCGGATCAGCCGTGTATCGAAGGGCTCGTCGATCTTGCGGCGCAGGCGGCGCACGGCCACCTCGACCACGTTGGTGTCGCTGTCGAAGTTCATGTCCCAGACCTGGGAGGCAATCAGCGAGCGCGGCAATACCTCGCCGCGACGACGCATGAACAGCTCGAGCAGCGCGAATTCCTTGGCCGTCAGATCGATGCGCTGCCCCGCCCGGGTCGCGCGATGACCGAGCAGATCCAGCTCCAGGTCGGCGACCCGCAGCGTGGTCGGTTCGGGCTCGGCCCGGCCGCGCCGCAGCAGGGTGCGCACCCGCGCCAGCAGCTCGGAGAAGGCGAACGGCTTGACGAGATAATCGTCCGCGCCCAGCTCCAGCCCCCGGACCCGGTCCTCGATCTGGTCGCGGGCCGTGAGGAACAGTACCGGCATGTCCCGACCGCCACGCCGCAGGGTCTGGAGGATCTGCCAGCCATCCATGTTCGGCAGCATGACGTCGAGAACGACCAGGTCGTGATCCCCGGTCAGGGCCTGGTGCAGGCCCTCCACGCCATCATCCGCCAGGTCGACGGTATAACCGGCCTCCGTCAGCCCCTGCTGAAGGTAGCGGCCCGTCTTTTCTTCGTCCTCGACGATCAAGATCTTCATGCGCCCTCCCGTCCGAATCGAAACGCATTCTGCCACCCCGATACGACCTGATTCGCCACATTACAGCGTTGTAATGCCCGGGTCAGGTTCACGACAGAGCGCGCAGCTAGCGTGGGGGTGAAATCCGGGCATCGTCCGCGCACACGATGACTCGGCCGTCGCCTCACCCGATGCATTCTAGGCATTGCCGCACACCGGTTGTTGGAGGAACTGAAATGGATCGACGCCGCTTCTTGAAGGGCAGCCTGGCAACGGCAGCCGCCACCACGCTGGGCCCGGTCGCGACACGATCTGCCGGGGCCGCCACCATGGATCGACCGTCGCTGCCACTACCGAATCTGATCGACGTCGAAAAAAGCGGTCGACTCGACCTGGTCGCCCAGCGCGGCAACCAACGGTTTCTCTCCGGCAACCCCTCGGCCACGCTGGGCTACAACCAGGCCTACCTGGGGCCGGTCGTCCGCGCGCGGCGGGGGCAGGATGTGGCGGTTCGCCTGCTCAACGACCTCCCGGAGCCCATGGCCACGCACTGGCACGGCCTGCTCGTGCCGGGCGAGCACGATGGCGGCCCTCACCAGGCAATCCGACCGGGCGAGGTCTGGGAACCGGTTCTTTCCATCGATCAGCCGCCCTCGACTGCCTGGTTCCATGCCCACACCCACCCGCATACCGCGCGACAGGTATATGCCGGGCTTGCCGGCGTGTTCCAGATCGATGACGGGCGGGACGACGAGCGTGGTCTGCCCCACCAGCACGGTGTCGACGACTTCACCCTCGTCATCCAGGACCGCCGCTTCGATCAGCTCGGGCGACTGGACTACCGCCTCGGCATGTTCGACCGGATGCACGGTTTCCAGGGCGACCGGATTCTGGTCAATGGCGCCCATTTCCCGCGCGCCCGGATGCCGCGCTCGGTCGTCCGCCTGCGCCTGCTGAACGGATCGAACGCCCGCATCTATCACCTGCGCTTCGACGACGAACGCCCGATGCACGTCATTGCCAGCGACTCGGGCTACTGGCCGCAGCCGGTGGCCGCCGACGAGCTGCGCCTGGCGCCGGGTGAACGGATCGAGGTACTGGTCGATTTCCGTGATGGCCACGATGCCCGCCTGGTGACCGGTCCCGACCGGAACCAGGGCGGACCGGGGATGATGGGCATGATGAGCGGTCTTCGCTCCTTCACCAACTCGATGCTGGAAGGCGACACGCCGGTACTCACGTTCCACCCCGGTGGCAACGAGGGGCAAGTCGACCGGCTGCCGGAGACCATCGACGACGAACTGCCGGCGCCACCGACCGTATTCGCCCGGCGCCGACACCTCACACTCGACATGATGCTCGGCGGCATGCCCATGATGCGCGGCATGATGGGCGGGAACGGTGGCCCCACGATGGGCATCAACGGTCAACCGTTCGACATGCAGCGCATCAACGCCGAGGTGGGTCTCGGCACCACCGAGCACTGGACCATCGAGAGCGACATGCTGATGCACCCGTTCCACATCCATGGGGTGCGTTTCCGGGTGCTCGCCGACGAGAGCGGCCGGTCACCGCGACTGGAGAACCGGGGCTACAAGGACACGGTGCTCGTGGATGGCCGCGCCGAGATCGCGGTGGAGTTCACGCAACCGGCCGGCCGGGAGACACCCTTCATGTACCACTGCCACATCCTCGAACACGAGGATGCCGGGATGATGGGCCACTTCAGCGTCTCCTGACCGGCAGGCGGCAATGCCGCTGACATTCACCATGCGTCCCGACGGGAGGAACGATCATGGACTACGCACATTTCATGGGATTCGGAGGGGGCTTCATGTGGATCATCTGGGTGCTCTTTATCGGGCTCGTCGTCTGGCTGCTTTTCGCCATCTCGCGGCAGGACCGCTCCCTGGAATCCCCCAGCCCCAGGGAAATCCTCGACCGGCGATATGCCCGGGGCGAGATCGACGACGAAACCTACGAGCGCATGAAAAAGGAGCTCGAATGAGCATCCGCCGACTTCCCTTACCTTCGAACGACAGCGAGCAGTCACGAGAAACGCGAACTGACTGACCTACTCGCTCGCCACCGAAGACGGCCTGGCCGGCACCCCGCCCGTATCGCGTTGTTTTGGTGGACAACTCGCCACTCGTCCACCCGACCGCATCGTCATCCCTTCCGAAGGTTTCGGCCCCGAAACGCAGCTGACAAAAACGTAATCGGCGCGTCAGGACGATGACAGAACAACGCACTAAAGTCCTTGGCAACGCATCGGGAGGCCCCTCCCCCACGCACCGCCACTGAGAGGACGACACGCATGATTCGACGACAGACCCTGCTTGCACTCGCCCTGATGCCGTTGATGGCACAGGCAGGCGGCAACCACGGTGGCGGCCACGAGGCCATGACCGGTTCGCCGGGCAACCCCGCCGAGGTCGACCGGACCATCGAGGTCACGATGAACGACCAGATGCGCTTCGACCCGGAGAGCATCCAGGTCGAGGCTGGCCAGACGGTCCGTTTCGCCGTGACGAACACCGGCCAGCAGCCCCACGAGATGGTCATCGGCACGCTCGACGAGCTCAAGGCGCACGCCGAGGAAATGCGCCGCAACCCCGGCATGAAGCACGAGGAGCCCAACATGGTTCGGCTGGATGGTGGCGAAACCGGGGAGATCGTCTGGCACTTCGCCTCGCCGGGCGAGGTGGATTTCGCCTGCCTGATACCCGGACACCTCGAAGCCGGCATGAAGGGGACGGTCGACGTCCAGGCCACGCCCTGATCACCGCCCCTGCGAGACGACCGGCAACCGAACAAACCACGCTTTCCGCACGACGGAGGGAAACGACAATGGACCAATACGAAACCCTGACCGGGAAGGGCCACTCCCGCCGCCGCTTCCTGCGCAATGTCACTTCCATGAGCGTCCTGGCCGCGCTATACGGCTATGGTGGCGTGAGCCCGGCCCTCGCCTGGCCGCAGGTCGGCAACCATGAAGCCGAGCGCCTGGAGGACGGCGATACCGACGTCTTCAACCTGGTGATCGATCGCACACCGATGAAGATCGACGGCAAGCCGGCCAACCCGATCACCGTCAACGGCACCGTGCCGGGGCCGGCCATCCGCATGCGCGAGGGTCGCAACGTCCGCATCCGCATCCAGAACAACCTCGACGAGTGGACCTCGATCCACTGGCACGGGATCCTGCTGCCGTTCCAGATGGACGGCGTGCCCGGCGTGACCTTCGAGGGCATCCCGCCGAAGGACACCTTCGAGTACTACTACCCGCTCAAGCAGGCCGGCACCTACTGGTATCACAGCCATTCGGGCCTGCAGGAGCAGCTGGGGCACTACGGCCCGCTGATCGTCGAGCCGGCCGAGCCCGAACCGTTCAACTATGACCGCGACTACGCAATCGTGCTCTCGGACTGGACCTTCGAGGATCCGCACGACGTCTTCCGCAACCTCAAGGTGGCCGAGGGCTATTACAACTACCAGAAGCGGACCGTCGAGGACCTGCTCGAAGACATCCAGAAGAAGGGCTGGTCGCAGACCATGCGCGAACGTGCCATGTGGGGCGAGATGCGCATGAGCTCGCGCGACCTGCTCGATGTCACCGGCAGCACCTACACCTACCTGATCAACGGTCGCTCGCCCAACGACAACTGGACCGGCCTGTTCAAGCCGGGCGAGAAGATCCGCCTGCGCGTGATCAACGCCTCGGCGATGAGCTTCTTCGACGTGAGCGTTCCCGGCCTGAAGATGACCGTGGTCCAGGTCGACGGCCAGAACGTCGAGCCGGTACCGGTCGACGAGTTCCGCGTCGGCGTGGCCGAGACCTACGACGTGATCGTCGAGCCCACCGACCAGCAGGCCTACACCGTCTTCGCCGAAGCCATGGATCGCAGTGGCTTCGCGGCCGGCACCCTGGCCACCGAAGTCGGCCTGACCGCCGAGATCCCCGAGCCGCGCCCCATCGCGTCCCGCGGGATGGAAGCCATGGGCATGGACATGAGCGACATGGACATGAGCGACATGGACATGGGTGGCATGGACATGGGCAACGGCGACACGGAGATGGGCGGCCAGTCCGGTGGCATGGACATGGGCGGCCAGTCCGCCGGCATGCAAGGCGATCAGGGCATGACCGGTCAGTCGTCGCATGCCGGCATGGCGATGGACCATGGCGACGCCAAGGGCGGCATGGACATGGCCATGGACAAGTCGGGTGGCAAGGCGCCCTGGCCGCTGGCCGATCGCGAGATCTCGCACGGCCCGAACGACCATGGCCCCGGCGCGGCGATGGTGGCCCGCAGTCCCGGCAACCGGCTGAGCGACCCGGGCATCGGCCTGGAGAGCACGCCGGAACACAAGGTGCTCGTCTACGACGATCTCAAGGCACTCGCGCCTTGGCCCGACCCGCGTGAACCGGAACGGGAGATCGAGCTTCACCTCACCGGCAACATGGAACGCTACATGTGGTCGTTCGACGGCGAGAAGTTCTCCGAGGTGGACGGCCCGATCCAGTTCCATCACGGCGAACGGCTGCGCCTGATCCTGGTGAACGACACCATGATGGATCACCCCATCCACCTGCATGGCATGTGGATGGAGCTGGAGAACCAGCACGGCGATCTGCGGCCCCGCAAGCACACCATTTCCGTGAAGCCCGGCGAAATGGTCTCCGCGCGGATCACCGCCGACGCGCCGGGGCACTGGGCGTTCCACTGCCACCTGCTCTATCACATGAAGGCCGGCATGTTCCGCGTCGTATCCGTCGCCTAACGTTTCAGAGGAGCACGATTGATGAACACCAACCGACACCTTTCCAAGACCGTCGGCGGCCTGCTGAGCGCGACCCTGCTGGCCGTCATGCCCCTCGCCGCCACGGCCGACGGCCAGGCGCCGTTCGCCGTGGAGAAAGGCTGGGCGCCCCCCGTGGGTGACGAGCCGCACGGATTCTTCCTGTTCGATCGACTGGAATATGCCGCCGGCGACGACGAAGACAGCGTCAACGTCGAGTTCAAGGGCTGGTACGGCGGCGACTACAACCGCGTCTGGGTCGAAGGCGAGGCCGAGGACGTCGTGTCCGGCGGCAGCGGCGGCGCCATCGAAAATCTCGACCTGCTCTACGGCCGGCTGATCTCGCCCTACTGGTCCGTGCAGGCCGGCGTGGGCTACCAGCTCGAATACGGCCCGGGCCCGGATCCGGACCGCGGCTATGCCGTGCTCGGCCTGCAGGGTCTCGCGCACTACTGGTTCGAGGTCGATACCAACCTGCGCCTCAGCGAGGACGGCGATGCCTGGGCGGACTTCGAGGCCGAATACGACTTCCTGCTTACCCAGAAGCTCGTGCTGCAGCCACGTTTCGGCACCATGGTCGCCTTCGACGAGGTCGAGGAATTCGGCGTCGGCGAGGGCATCAACAACGTCAAGCTGGGGCTGCGCCTGCGTTACGAGATCAAGCGCGAGTTCGCCCCCTATATCGGCGTGAGCTGGAACAAGAAGCTCGGCGACACGGCCGACATGGCCGAGGACGAAGGCGAGGACACGGGTGACTTCCGGGTACTTGCCGGCGTGCGGATGTGGTTCTAGGACCGCATCTGACGATCGACCGCAAAGCCACCGGCCCGGTGCCGGTGTGAAAAGCGCGCCCCCGGCCTTCCGGGGGCGCGCCGTTTCGGGCACCAGGCGGGCAAGATCGACGCCAATGTGCTTGAGTTGCCCCACCACCATTGAATGACGACCGAGGAGACCGCGATACATGAACCAGGACTCTGCGTCTGTCCATTCCCGGCACCACGAGCCGGATCATCACGACGAGCATGAGCATCACGCCGGTCACGACCATTCCGGGCATCACGGCCATGGTCATGACCACGGCCACGGCGGGCATGATCACGGCGCGATGATCGCCGACTTCCGGCGCCGCTTCTGGATCTCGCTGGCCCTGACGGTGCCGATCCTGCTGCTCTCGCCGATGATCCAGGGTTTCCTGGGCCTGGAGGCCGCCCTCGACTTCCCCGGCGATCGCTACCTGCTGTTCGTCCTGTCGATCGCCGTGTTCTTCTACGGCGGCTGGCCATTCCTGACGGGCCTGGTCTCTGAGCTCCGCCAGGGCGCCCCGGGCATGATGACGCTGATCGCCCTGGCCATCAGCGTGGCGTTCCTCTACTCGTCGGCCGTGGTCCTCGGCCTGTCCGGGCGCGTGTTCTTCTGGGAACTGGCGACCCTGGTCGACGTGATGCTGCTGGGGCACTGGATCGAGATGCGGTCGATCATGGGCGCCTCGGGCGCGCTGGAGGCACTGGTCAAGCTGATGCCGGCCACCGCCCATCGCCTCCGTGACGACGGCGAGATCGAGGATGTACGTGTCGATGCCCTGGAGCCCGGCGACCGCGTACGCGTCAAGCCGGGCGAGAAGATCCCCACCGACGGCGTGATCGTCGAGGGCCGCTCGAACATCAACGAATCACTGCTGACCGGCGAGTCCAAGCCGGTGAGCAAGGGCGAGGACGACAAGGTGATCGGCGGGGCCATCAACGGCGAGGGCTCGCTCACGGTCGAGATCCAGCGCACCGGCGAGGCCACCTATCTGTCCCAGGTGATCGACATGGTGAAACAGGCCCAGGCCTCGCGTTCGCGCACCCAGGATCTCGCCAACCGCGCCGCCGCCTGGCTGACCTACATCGCCCTGACCGTGGGCGTGATCACGCTCATCTCCTGGCTGATCGCCGGTTACGCCTTCGACTTCTCGCTCGAGCGCATGGTCACGGTGATGGTGATCACCTGCCCGCACGCGCTGGGGCTGGCCGTACCGCTGGTAGTGGCCGTCTCGACCAGCAAGTCGGCGCGCAATGGCCTGCTGATCCGTGACCGGGCCGCGTTCGAACGGGCACGCAAGACCGACGTGTTCGTGTTCGACAAGACCGGCACGCTTACCGAGGGCCGCTTCGGCGTCAGCGACGTGGTCGCCCTGAGCGACCGCGAGGAGAACGACGTGCTGGGCCTGGCCGCCGCCCTGGAAGCCGACTCGGAGCACCCGATCGCGGTCGGCATCGTCGACGAAAGCCGCAAGCGTGAGCTGCCCCTGCCCGAGGCGAGCGATTTCCAGAGCCTGCCCGGCGAAGGCGTCGAGGCCCGCGTCGATGGCAAGACCGTGCGCATCGTCAGCCCGGGCTACCTCGAACGGCAGGACATCGCCATCGACGACGACCGGGTCAAACGACTCGAAAAGCAAGGCAAGACGGTGGTCTTCGTGCTGGTCGACGACCAGCCGGCCGGCGCGATCGCCCTGTCGGACATCGTCCGCGAGGTCTCGCGCGAGGCGGTCGACCGGCTCCGGGCGATGGGCATGCAGTGCATGATGCTCACCGGCGACTCGAAGCCCGTCGCCCAGGCCGTGGCCGACGAGCTGGGGCTGGATGACTTCTTCGCCGAGGTGATGCCCGACCAGAAGGCCTCGCGCATCCGCGAGCTCAGGGAGAAGGGGCTGTCGGTGGCCATGGTTGGCGACGGCGTCAACGACGCGCCGGCACTGACCGAGGCGGATCTCGGTATCGCGATCGGTGCCGGCACCGACGTGGCGGTCGAATCGGCCGACATCGTGCTGGTGAACTCCGACCCGCGCGACGTCGCCACCGTCACCGAGCTCTCGGCGGCCACCTACCGCAAGATGATCCAGAACCTCTGGTGGGCCGCCGGCTACAACATCGTCGCCATCCCGTTGGCAGCCGGCGTGCTCTACGGCGTGGGCTTCCTGATGCCGCCGGCGATCGGTGCCGCGGTGATGTCGGTTTCCACCATCGTCGTCGCGATCAACGCCAAGCTCCTGGAACGCTTCAAGCCGGCCTCCGAGCAGCACGGCGAGGGCGAAGCGACCGCCACCGCCTGACGACCACCCGGCGGACGATCGCTGCAATGACGACACTGGGATGGCTTGGCTGGGCGGGTGCGAGCGTGGCCGGACTCGGCTTGCTGCTCCACCTGTTTCATCGTCGTTTACGCATCAGCCTGGCGGCACCGCGGGAGGCCATCGGCCGCTCGCTCACGGCGCATGGACTGACGGGTCGGGAGGTGTCCTTTCCAACAGTGCGCAATCGGACCCTGCGCGGCTGGTGGCTCGACGGAGAGCCAGACGAAGGCGTGGCCATTATCACCCATGGGTGGGGCGCCAATCGCGAGATGATGCTGCCGCTGGCCCGCAGCATCCGGGACGCCGGCTGGTCGGTGCTGCTGTTCGATGCGCGCAACCACGGCGAGAGCGATGAAGACGACTTCTCCTCCATGCCCCGTTTTGCGGAGGACACAGAGGCCGCCATCGACTGGGTCCAGCGGAGCGGCACAGCACCGATCGTGCTGATCGGCCATTCGGTCGGTGCGGCCGCCGTCCTGCTGGTGGCCTCTCGGCGCCGCGACATCGGCGGGGTGATCAGCCTGTCGGCCTTCGCCCACCCGGAAGGCATGATGCGCCGCTGGCTTGCCTGGAAACGCCTGCCCTTCCTGCCGATCGGCTGGTACGTGCTGCGTCACGTCGAGCGGGTCATCGGCCATCGCTTTGACGACATCGCCCCGGTCAACACCTTGCCCCGAGTCGACTGCCCGGTACTGCTGGCCCATGGCCGCTCCGACCCGGTCATTCCATTCGAGGACGCACAAGCCCTGTACGCCTGCCGCGGCGAGGCGTCGGTCGCGCTCCACCCCCTGCCGGGCGGACACGACCTCAGCGACCAGTTGGCCGATCATCGCACCATACTGGCCGACTTTCTGCGGCAATGCCGACAGGGCTGGCCCACCAAGAAGACACCGGATCCCGCTGGAGACCGGCGCTGAGAGCCACCCGCGATCACCGCGGCATGAATTTCACGCTGTCGAGCTGCTCCAGGGGTTTTGGCCGATCGATGTAGTAGCCCTGCACGTAGTCGACGCCGATGCCCGCCAAGCGCTCGACCGTCTCGGCGTCCTCGACGAATTCCGCGATCGTCTGCAATCCCATGGCCTGACCGATGGAGTGGATGGAGCGCACCATGGCCTCGTCGAGGGGATTCGCCGCGATGTCGCGAACGAAGGTGCCGTCGATCTTGAGGAAATGCACCGGCAGGTTGCGCAGGTAGCCGAACGAAGACAGCCCGGAACCGAAGTCGTCCAGCGAGAAGCGACAGCCCTCTTCGGTCAGCACCTCGATGAAGTGGCGCGCGGCATCGATATTGGCAATCGCACTGGTCTCGGTGATCTCGAAGCATACCGCGGCACCAGGTACACGGTGGCGGGCCAGCAGGGTCCGAATCTCCTCGAGGAAGGCCTCGTCACCGAGGCTGCCGCCCGAGAGGTTGATCGCACAGACCAGCGGCGTCTCGTTAGCCGTCCGATGGATGTCGCCGAGCCAGGCGAGCGCGTTGCGCACCACCCATTGATCGACTTCCGCCATCAGTCCGAAACGCTCGGCGGCCGGAATGAAGGCGCTTGGCGGGACGAGGTTGTCCTCGTCGTCGAGCATGCGGACGAAGATCTCGTGGTGATGTGCCTGCCCCTGCGGGTCGCGGGTCGACACGATCGGCTGGTAGTAGAGCCGGAAGCGGTCACGATCGAGCGCCGCGCGAATACGCGAGGCCCACTGCATCTCGCCGCGGCGCGCGGCCAGTTCGCGGTCATCGCGCTCGAACAGGTGGATGCGGTTGCGCCCCCGGTCCTTGGAGGCGTAGCAGGCGGTATCCGCCTGACCCAGCACCTCGGCCAGGTCACCGCAGCCGGCATCCAGCACCACGACACCGACGCTTGTGCCCAGCGAAAAGTGGCGACCCTTCCACGGAAAGCGGAACTTGTGTACCCGTTCGCGCAGCGCATCGGCCATCGCCATCCCCTCGTCCACGGAACAGTCCTTGATGATGACGCCGAACTCGTCACCACCGAGACGGGCGAACACATCCTGCTCGCGCAGACCCTCGCCGATCACTCGACTGATCTGTCGCAGCAACTCGTCGCCGGCCAGGTGGCCGCAGGTGTCGTTGACGATCTTGAACTGATCCAGGTCGATGTAGCAGAGCAGATGCTCGCGGCCACGCTCGCGGGCGGTGGTGATCGCCTCGCCCAGCCGGGCCTCGAATTCGCGCCGGTTGGGCAGGCCGGTAAGCGCGTCGTGGGTGGCCTGATAGGACAGTTGCTGCTCCATCGCCCGGGCCTCGGTGACGTCGTGCAGCACCACGATGCCGCCGACCAGCCCACCCCCACGATCGAAGATCGGTGCAGCCGTGTACTGGACCACCCGAGATCGACCGTCGGCATCGATCAGGGTCCATGTCGATGTCCCGTTGAGCACCCGCTGGCGATCGAGCAGGAAACGGATCACCTCCTCGCAGTCCCGGCGCTCGGACTCGCGCTCGAAGCGGAACAGGGCACACAACGGGCAGCCGCGCGCCTCGCTGGCCGACTTGCCGCTCAGCGCGCCGGCGTTGACGTTGATAAAGCGCACCCGGCCGGTCTCGTCGGTCGCGATCACCGCATCGACGATCGACTCGAGGGTCACCTGCGCCAGTTCCTGCTCGCGGTGCAGCTGGTCCTGCACCAGCCTCCGCTCGGTGACGTCGCGCAGCACGGCGGTGTAGAACGGCTGATCGCCCTCGCCGGTCCGCGAGGCACGCAATTCCAGGTGACATGTCTCGGCACCGGAGCCGCCGGCCACTTCGTGCACCTCTCCGGAAAGCAGGCGGGCAGCCAAGCCGGTCGACGCCTGCTCTCCCAGCAGGGGGCGGAACAGCTCGTCGACATGCCGTCCCTCGACCTCGGCCCCCGTGACGGCAAGCAATTTCTCCGCGCCGGGATTGAGGCTGAGCACCCGGCAGGACGGGTCGAAGGTGAGAATGCCGTCGCGCATGTCGCGGAACATCGTCCGCGTGCGGGTCACTGCCTTCTCCAGTGCCGCCATGACGTCGTTGTAGCGCCGGGCGATCAGGCCGACCTCGGTGAACGGCTCGACCGGCACCCGCACCGACAGATCGGTGCTGCTGGTCTGTTTCTCCATGACCGCCAGCAGGTCGATCAGGTCGGTGCGCTCACCGTGCTCGCTGACGTTGAGCCCGACGGTCTCGTTCTCGGCGCTCACGCGTAGCGGGCGGATACGGTCGATGCCGCGCAGCAGCAGCCAGGCGAGCACGAAGGTGGTCGCACCGATGGCGACGATGCCGACGAGCTGTACTCCCAGCTGCTCGACTCGACCGAGGCCGGTGCCCAGTTGATCGGGATCACCGAACAGGCCGACGGCCAGCGTGCCCCAGACACCCGCCGCCAGATGCACCGGTACCGCGGCGATCGTGTCGTCGAGGCGACGCCGGATCATCCACAGATCGACGAGCGCCATGACCGCCGCACCAATCGCGCCGATCACCACCGCCGACAGGGTCGAGACCGCATGCGCCCCCGCGGTGATCGCCACCAGCCCCGCCAGCAGCCCGTTGAGCGGCATCATCAGGTTGTCGACATACTCGCCCTTCATGCGATGAGCGATGGCGTAGGCGGTTATCGCGCCGCTGGCTGCGGCCAACAGGGTATTACCGATGATGGCGGGGACCCGTTCGGTCAGGCCCAGCTCGCTGCCACCGTTGAAACCGATCCAGCCGATCAGGAAGAACAACCCGCCCAGCAGGGACAGCGACAGATTGCTCGCCGGAATCCGCTGCACGCCCTCGTCGGTAAACCGACCGAGACGCGGCCCGACCACCAGCACGGCGGCGAGCGCAACCCAGCCACCCACGCTGTGAACGACCGTCGAGCCGGCGAAGTCGACGAATCCCATCGCGGCGAGCCAGCCCTCGCCCGGCGAGAGCAGCCCACCCCAGGCCCAGTGTCCCGTGAGCGGATAGAGCAGGATCACGACCACCAGCGTCACCAGCCCGTAGCTGATGTACGACATGCGCTCGGAGACCGCACCGGAGACGATGGTGGCGGCGGTCGCCGCGAACATCGCCTGGAACAGAAACACGACCGCGTGATCCGCTGTCAGCGTCAACAGGTCGGGGAAGAATGGCCCCGTGCCGATCAGGCCTCCGAGACTCGGCCCGAACATCAGGCCGAATCCGACGCCCCAGAACACCAGCAGCGTGATCATCAGGTCCGCGGCATTCTTCATCGCCACGTTGATGGCATTCTTGCGCCGGGCCAGCCCGGTTTCGAGACAGAGGAATGCGGCCTGCATCAGCAGCACCAGCGTGGCACTCAGCAAGACCCAGACGACGTCGATCGAAGATAGTTGCATTGGTACCGAAGACTGTCGCCCCAGGAGCGGGATCACCCGTCGAACGGATGCACCACCAGGAGGCAGGGGAAGGTTGAAAACCGCTCCACGGCCGGCCGGGGAGCCCTCTCCGGGTTCCGGACTGCAAGTTCGACACCAAGTCACCCGTCACGCACCACGGCGGTGAACCGCCGACGCCTTGCACGAAGGCACCGACCGGATGAAACTCTGCCCCCAGCAGGGGGCCTTACAGTGGAAACCCCAGGGAACATCACCATGCGCATCACCCGAACCGCCCCCCTTCTTGCTTTCTGGCTCCTGCTGCTGGCTGCCGGGTCCGTTGTCGCCGGCACGCAGACCGTCGTGCTGGGCATGGGCTGCTTCTGGGGTGCGGAAATGCGCATGAGCAAGCTGACCGGAGTGGTCGATGTCGAGGCGGGCTACGCCGGCGGGGATGCCGAAACGGTCACCTATCGCGATGTCCTGTCCACCGCGAGGGCGATCCGGCGCGGCGAAACCGACCAGACCGGCCATGCCGAGGTGGTCAAGGTGACCTTCGACACCGACAAGAC
Source organism: Guyparkeria sp. WRN-7 (assembly GCF_001641825.1). GTDB lineage: Bacteria > Pseudomonadota > Gammaproteobacteria > Halothiobacillales > Halothiobacillaceae > Guyparkeria. The sequence goes on from NZ_LRFH01000003.1 coordinate 264,250, forward strand.
CAGCCTCGAGCGGGTGCTGGCCGGCTTCTGGGAAAACCACAATCCCACCCAGGGGAACCGCCAGGGCAACGACATCGGCAGCAACTACCGCAGCGCCGTCTTCTACGCCAACGACCGCCAGCGCCAGGTCGCCGAAGAGACCCGTGCGATCTACCAGCAGGCCCTGGCAGCAGAAGGCTTTGGGTCGATCACCACCGAGATTGCGCCGCTGCGCAACTACAACCGCGCCGAGACCTACCACCAGGACTACCTGGAAAAGAACCCGAACGGCTACTGCGGCATCGGCGGCACCGGCGTGGCCTATCCGGGCGGCATGACCGAGTCCGACAGGACCGAGTCACCCACCGCCGAGCGCCTCGATGCCGGCGACTTGCAGCGCGAACGGCAGCTGATCGTCTTCGAGGCAGTGGACTGCCCGTTCTGCGAGCGGTTCGAACAGGACATTCTCGAGAACTGGCAGTCCGTCGTGCCCATCACCACCACCCTGCACCCGCGTCCGCCGGAAGGCTGGACACTCGCCAAGCCTTTGTTCGGCACCCCAACGATCGTGCTGTTCGAGGACGGCCGCGAAACGGCTCGCTATACCGGCTACCAAGGCGACCCGGACCGGTTCCGCCAATGGCTGGCCCCGCACGAACCGACACCCTGACGATCACCCGCCTCGCCCGACGACCGACCGGCATCTGATTCCATTCAGGTCGCTCGTGCCGGGGGATCACACGGCGGCTTCTCGACCCGCGAAACACCGTCGCGACCGGCTATTCCAGGCCCCATACCCAGCGGACCACGCTGCACAGCAATCATTTGCTATTGCGCACGCGAACCATTCTCATGTAGATTCCCGTCAGCGACACAGGTCGCGATTGCATTCAAACCCAGAAATCACCGAGATCGTTCGCCTATGAAATCGTCACTCCCGGCTCGACGAACGCCGCTTAGCCAGGCGGTACGCCGTACATTGACCCTTTCGGTCCCCTGCCTGCTGGCATGCAACGCCGTGGCCTACGCCGAAGAGACGTCAACGGACGCGACCGTACTCGACTCCGTGGTAATCGAAGGCAGCGGCTTCGCCCTGCCCTCCGAGGAAACCGGTCAGTACCGTCCCGGCAGCAACAGCACGGCTACCGGCCTGAACCTCACGGCACGCGACACGCCGCAGTCCCTGTCGGTCGTCACCAACCAGCAGATCGAGGATTTCAATCTCGACAGCGCCAACAAGGCACTCGAATCCACTCCCGGCGTCACGGTGGAGAAGGTCGAGACCGACCGCACCTACTACACCTCGCGTGGTTTCGACATCCAGAACTTCCAGATCGATGGCCTCGGCGCGCCGTTCGCCTACGGCAACGTGCAGGGCGACATCGACACGGTCGTGTATGACCGCATCGAGGTCATTCGCGGCGCCAACGGCCTGATGTCCGGCAGCGGATCGCCCTCGGCCACCGTCAACTTCATCCGCAAGCGCCCCACGCCGCAGACCCGGGCGGAGGTGGAACTGAGCGCCGGTTCCTGGGATCAGCGCCGCGTGGAAGGCGACGTCTCGGGGGCGCTGACGGAGAATAAGCGCGTTCGCGGCCGGCTGGTCGTCGCCGGTGACCAGGGCGAGTCGTATCTCGATCGCTACGAGCGCGACCGTTACGTCGCCTATGGCGTCATCGAGGCCGACCTGACCGACAACACCCTGCTTACCGCGGGCCACACCTGGCAGCAGAACAATGCGGACAGTCCGTTGTGGGGCGCCCTGCCGCTGTACTACACCGACGGCACCCAGACCGACTACGATCGCTCCACCGCCACCTCGTCGGACTGGTCCTACTGGAACAACCAGGATCGACGCAGCTTCGTCGAGCTCGAGCACGCCTTTGCCAATGGCTGGGAGACCCGCGCCGCGATCAACCGCGTCGAGACCGAGGCGGACGCCAAGCTGTTCTACATGTACGGCACACCGGACCCGTCCACCGGACTGGGCCTGTACAGCTACCCGAGTCTTTACGACTACGACAACGAGCAGTGGATTGCCGACCTGCAGGCCAAGGGGCCCTTCGACCTGTTCGGCCGCACCCATGAACTGGTCGCCGGCGTGAACTGGACCCGCTCGCAGACCGATGACATCTCGCATTTTGGCGAGGACATCGGCACCGCCCTGCCGCCGCTGGAGCAGTGGGATGGCAACTACCCCGAGCCGAACTTCACCGGCGGCACCGGCGGCAGCGAGTTCACGGACAAGGAAACCGCGGTCTACTCGGCTGCTCGCCTGAACCTCACTGACCGCACCACGGCCATCCTCGGCACGCGGGCGACCTGGCTCGACAACACCGGCGAGAGCTACGGCACCACGCGCGAGACCTCCTACGATGCGGAGCTGACCCCCTACGCCGGCCTCGTCTACGACCTCAACGACCAGTGGTCCGCCTACGCGAGTTACACGGAGATCTTCGAGCCGCAGACCGAGGTGGACATCAACCGCCAGCGCCTCGATCCGATCGACGGCGTCAACTACGAGGTCGGCTTGAAGGCGGAACTGCTCGACAAGCGACTAAATACCTCGCTGTCGCTGTTCCACACCGAGCAGAACAACGTCGCCGAGGCCGCCGGCACCATTCCGGGGACAGCGGATACCTACTACCGCGGCGCCGAGGGGATCACCAGCCAGGGAATCGAGCTGACCGCGGCGGGCGAGATCCTCCCGGGCTGGCGCGCATCGGCCGGCTATACCTACGTGGACATCGAGGATGCCGACGGCGACCGGGCGCGCAGCTTCATCCCGAAGCAGATGCTCCGGGCCAGCACAACCTACCGGCTGCCGTTCCTGCCGAAGCTCACCGTCGGCGGCCAGCTGCGCTGGCAGAGCGACATCTCGCGTGAGCAGTACTTTGCCAACGGCACGACCCGCCAGGATGCCTACACGGTCGTCGACCTGATGGCCCGCTACGAGGTGAACAAGCAGGTGGACGTCACGCTCAACGTGAACAACGTCACCGACGAGAAATACCTCACCAGCCTGCAGTGGGACCAGGGCTACTACGGTGCACCGCGCAACGCCATGCTGAGCGTGAACTGGAAATACTGATCCGCGGCCTCGATGCCGACGGCATCACCCTGGACGAAACCCCGCCTCGGCGGGGTTTTTTGTGCCCATAGGAAGCAAAAGCGCAGCCATCGGGCCGATCCCGCCTCGGACCCTGCCGGGTTCCTTCGGCCCACGGCACTGCGGCCGGGGCGGCATCGATGTTGTTGCCTCCCCTGTGTTCGAAGTCTACTGAGGCACGCGATCTGCTCGAGCGCGATCGGCGCAGCCGTCGCTGGAACGGCCGACGGCTGTCCGTTCGTGGCGGAGAGCAGTACGACTCTGTCGAGACGCGCTGCCCAGTGGGCAGTGTCGTACTACAGGCGCCGCAATGCCCAAAGGAAGTAGGTGCCCCCGATCAGGGATGCCACCAGGCCGGCGGGAATCTCGTGGGGAAACTGGATCTGCCGACCGATCCAGTCGGCCAGGATCATCAGCACCGCACCGATCAGGGCTGCGCCCAGCAGGTGATCACGAGCGCGCGACAGGCCCAGCAGGCGTGCCATGTGCGGGGCGAGCAGACCGACGAACGACAGCGGCCCGATCACCAGTGTCGCCGCGGCCGTCAGTACGGCCGAGACGCCCAGCACCGCCAGCCGACCGCCGCCGACAGGCACCCCCAGCGCCCGACTGACGGGCGCGCCCAACGGCAGCAGATCGAGCCAGCGGGACAGCACCAGCACCGCAAGGGCGGCCAGCACACCGAAACCAAGCACCACGAATGCCTCCGCGGTGCCGACGAAATACGTCGATCCCGACAGCCAGGCCACGATCTGCTGGCCCCGCGGATCACTGCCCGCCAGCACCAGGGCCCGCACCGCTTCGGCAAGCGCGGTGATCGCGACCCCCGTCAGCAGCAGACGTTCGGGCAGGAAACCGCTTCGCGCGTTGAGCGTGATCAGGACGACCAGGGCCACCAGTGCCCCGGCCACGCCCAGCAAGACGAGCAGCGGCAGGCTCACGGCCGGCAGCAGGACAATCCCCAGCAACAGGAAGATGGCCACCCCGCCACTGATACCCAGCACCTCGGGGCTCGCCATCGGGTTGCCGGTCAGGCGTTGCAGCAGGGTGCCGGCGACGGCCAGCAGGATCCCGGCACCGGCCGCTGCCAGCATGCGCGGCAAACGCCACTCCCAGACCGGGCTCGCCCCGCTCCACCAGGTCCACTGTCCGGCGACGTGACCACTGAAAAGGGCAAGCAGCGTGGCAGGGACGAGTGCCGCCGCGATCCACATTAGTCGTCGCTCGGGTCGCCCCGCTCTCGGCCAGCCGGTCTCGCCCAGGGTCGGCGGGGCGACCTCCAGACGCAGACGCGGAATCAGCCATAGCAGCAGCGGCGCCCCCAGTGCGGCGGTCATGGCGCCGGTGGGAATCAGGGTCGGCAGCCAGGCACTGGCCGATTGCAGCAACAGGTCGGTGACCGCCAGCAGCAGTGCCCCGATGATCGGCGCCCAGAAAAGCCGGGCGCCGAGCCGCTCGGCCCCCAGCAGGCGGGCGATATTGGGAGCGGCCAGGCCGATGAACCCGATCAGCCCGACCACGCTGACCACCGTACCGGTCAGGAACACGGCCGCCCCGAGCGCAGCCAGACGCAGCCCGGCGAGATTGACCCCCAGGCTTCGCCCGCTGGCATCGTCCAACTCAAGCACCCGCAACGGGCGCAACAGCAACCAGGCGGCAACCAGGCCGACCGCCAGTCGCGGCAGCAGAAAAGCGGCATCGTGCCAGCCGTCCTGGGCCAGCGAACCGGCGCCCCAGATCAGCAAGCCCTGCAGGGTCTCCTGATTGAACAGGAGCAGCACCATCGCCAACGCCCCGAGGTACAGGTTCACTACCAGCCCGGCGAGCACGACCACCAGCGGCGACAGCGCCTGGCGCCACGAGAGCAGGAACACCAGCCCCATGGCGGCCGCGCCGCCGGCCAGTGCCACCCATTCCGACCCGACGAGCATCAGGCCAGGGGCGAACAGGCTCGCCGCCATCAGGGCCAGATTCGCCCCGCCGGCCACCCCGAGCGTCGTGGGCGAGGCCAGCGGATTGCGCAATACCTGCTGCATCAGAACCCCGGCGATCGCGAGTCCCGCCCCGGCAATCAGGGCGGTCACCAGGCGCGGCCACCAAGTCAGCGCCAGCAACCACTCGCCCGTTCCCGTCGGGCCAGCGAGCGGCCTCAACCACTCGCCCAGGGCGAAGCCCCCGGTCGCAGCGTGCAGCTCCACCCCCATCAGGCCGAGCAGGACGACCAGCAGCAGGCCACTCGCGCCCGCCGGGGACATGGCGGTTCGCTCACTCGGCATCAATCGCCTCCACCAGCTGCTCGGCAAAGCGGGTCGCCGAGGGCAATGCACCGAAGCTCCAGACCGGGTCGAGCTCGAGCACCTCGCCCTGCGACTGCTCTACCAACCGTTTCCAGAGCGCGCTCTCCCCCAGCGCGCGGGGCACGCCGACCGGGTACGGCCGCACGACCACGAGTCGCCCCTCCAGTCCTGCCAGCGACTCCAGTCCGACGAGCGAAAAGCCCCAGCGGTTGGTCTCTCCGGTCCAGCCATTCTCAAGCCCGAGCCGACCCAGCACGGCGTGATACAGCCCGTTCTCGCCAAACACGCGCACGTGACGCGCATCCATGAACTGCACCACGATCAGCGGCGGCGTATCGGCCGGCAGAAGCTGGGCAAGGTGCGCCAGTCGTGCCTCCGAGTCATTGATCAGTGCCTCGGCTTGCCGCTCACGACCGGCGAAGGCACCCAACTCACGGGTCACACGACGTATGGCGGGCCAGGTTTCGACGTCCGGACCATAGAGATCAAACGTGGTGACGGGCGCGACTGTCTTCAGCCGAGGCACCAGGCTCGCGAACATGGGAGAGAGCGCGATCCGGTCGGGGGACAGGCCGACCAGCTGCTCGAGATTGGGCTGCGCGCGCAAGCCGAGATCGAGGACCGTCTCCGGGACCGATGGCTCGGCCACCCAGGACTGGTAGCCATCGACCTGCGCAAGGCCGACAAGACGGGCATCGAGGGCGATCAGTGTCTCGGCGACCGTCCAGTCGAGCGTGGCGACCCTGGGCGCCTCGCCCGGCGCTGCATGGACGGGCACGAACAGGCAAAGGCACGCGGCGAGCATGACCACCCACTGTCGGATAGCGTGTCGGAAGATTGGGAGGCGCATGAACTCAGTCGACGATGGCAACCGGCCGTAACTGCCCTGGCGGCGTGATCACCTGCATCGACACCCCGTAGATCGAACGCAGCGTGGCACTGTCCATCAGCTCCTCGGGGGTGCCGCGCACGAGCAGACGACCGCTGTGCATGGCGACCAGCTCGTCGCAGTAGCGCGCGGCCATGTTGATGTCGTGCAGGACGATCACCACGCTCAGGTCGAGCTCGTGCGACAGGCGCCGGATCAACGCCAGCATCTCCACCTGGTGGGCGATATCGAGCGCGGACAAGGGTTCGTCGAGCAGCAGGAAATCGCTTTCCTGCGCCAGCAGCATGGCAAGCCAGACCCGCTGACGCTCGCCGCCGGAGAGAGTCTCGACACGGCGATCGGCAAACACGGCCGTCTGCGTCATGGCCATGGCATGCTCCACCTGCCGGCGATCGGCCGCAGCAAACCGCCCCAGCAACCCGTGCCAGGGATAGCGGCCGAAACCGACCAGCTCACGTCCGGTGAGATGCCCCGCCGCCGGTGGATGCTGCGGCAGATAGGCCACGCGTCGGGCAAACCCGCGCGACGACCAGTCGTCCAGCGGACGCCCCTCGAATTGCAGACTGCCCCCGGACGGGGTGGTCTGCCGGGCCAGCAGATTGACCAGCGTCGACTTGCCCGAGCCGTTGTGCCCGACCAGACCATAGACACGCCCGGGCTCCAGGCAGAGGTCGACCGGCTCGAGCAGGGTCTTTCGGTTGATCGAGAACGTCACGCCGTCCAGTTCGAACATCAGGCCACCCCCTGATGCGGCGCCCGCCGCCTGTCTCGACGCACCACGGCCTTATCGGCAGCCGCGCCGGCCTGGTCACGGCAGGCAAGCGGACAGTTGGCACAGTACGACGTCCCCGGCAGCAGGTAGCGGATGCAACACACGCGACGGCGACGCTCGACCGCCCCGTCCCCGTCGGGCGAATGGTAACGGACCGGGCGAAACAACGGATTGCGCTGGCCGTCGGCAAAACGCCGGGTTTCGAAGAAGGCGTAGGCCTGCTGGAGGGTGGCCGGCGTAATGGCCGGGTGACGCGCCATCTCGCCCACCAGATACTCGACCGAGTTGCCGGCGTTGCTCCAGAAAACGTTTCGCGACGCGCCGGACACGCTCGCCAGTGCCTCGATCACTGGCGCGAGCCGGTCGCGTAGCAGCGCCTCGAAGCCCGAAGCCATCGACACGGGCGCGGTGATATCGCCCTGATCACGAATCCAGAACCGTTCGGGATAACCCGCCTCATCCAGGACCACGCCAAGTGAAGAATCATCGGCGGCGCAGGCTCGCCCGTCGGCCAGCAGCAAACCAACGAGGCTCGGCAGCACGGCGTTGAACAGCCACTTCGACCACATCGAGGCCACCGCACGTCGATCGCCGCCGGGGTAAACCGTCGCGAATCGCTCCTGGATCATCGCCATGACGGCCGGGTCGCCGAGCTCGGGAAACGTGACCCGCGGTCCCTCGCAGGACGTATCACCCCGCCGCGGACGCGGCAGGGATTCGAGCGGGCCGGCAAACACGTCACGGAAGGGATCGTCACCGCGGCAATCGACAGGCGATCCGGTCACGCGTTTCGATGCGGCAGGTATGGCCTTCATGGCAGCGCCGACCTCCGCGCTCATTCGGGACGGGAAACGAAGCCGAGCCGCTCCACGCCGGCCTGGCGGGCGTCGGCCATGGTCTCGGCCACGCGACCGTAGGGCGTCGACTCGTCGGCACGCAGGTACACGACGAGCTCCGGATCCTCGCTCAACGCGACCCGCAACCGGGATTCGAGACGGCCAGACTCCACCGGCTGGTCCGCCAAATACAGCTGCCCGGTTTCGTCCAGCGCAATGGTCAGGCTGTCGGGTGACTCGGCTTGCGGTGCGGAACTGGCCGTCGGCAGCTTGATGTTGACCGAATGGGTGATCACCGGCGCGGTGACGATGAACACCACCAGCAGCACCAGCATCACGTCCACCAGCGGGATGATGTTCATCTCCGCCATCGGCTCGCGCTGGTCTCCGAGACGACCGAAGGCCACGGCGTCAGGCCTCCACTGCCGAGAGCGTGGGCGTGCCGCTGGCTTCGCGCTCTCTGCCCTGGGCCCAGGCACCGAGATGCGGGTCGTGCATCAACAGCGCATGGACATCGTGCGCACTGGCCTCAAGAGACTGCGAATAGAGCCGGTGACTGCGGTTGTACAGGTTGAAGAACAGCACGGCCGGAATCGCGGCGGCCAGGCCGGCCGCAGTGGCAACAAGGGCCTCACCGAGTGGGCCGGCGACGAGATTCATGGTGACGTTCCGGGCCTCGGACAGCCCGATCAATGCACCGTGGATCCCCCATACCGTGCCGAACAGGCCGACGAACGGCGCAAGCGACCCCACACTGGCGAACAGCGTCTGCCCGGCCTGCACGCGCGCCTCCTGACGGTCCAGCTCCTGACGAATGCCTCGTATCAGGGTCTCGTCGAGGCGCTGGTTGTCCGCTTGGCTACCGTCCCAACGACCACGGAACGATCGCGCCGAGCTCAGCCCCGCCCGGGCGATCGCCGCGAGCGGATCGGAACGCCCGGCAATCCGCTGCGACAACTGCGCGGCCGAGCGGGACCGAGCGATCTCCTGCAGCGACTGGCGGCTCGAACGGGCACGTTCGAACCAGGCGACGAGCTTCGCCACCGCCACTGCCCAGGTCGCTACCGACATCCCGGCAAGAATCAGGAATACCGCCACCAGGACGGCATCACCATGTTTGAAAACGCTGAAGAGATCCACGGGCCGCGCCCTCCGCTCAAGTGACCAGAACGAATCCTATTTGAGCACACATCACAATGCAAACCGTTCGCATTTCCCTTACGGGTCGCAAGTGCGCCTATCGCTCAACGGAGATGGAACCGCAACGGCACGATTACCTCACCCGACACGGCACGCTGGCCCTGCTTCGCCGGGACGAACCGCCAATGCTCGATGGCCTCGAGGGCGGCGTTATCAAGCCGTTCATGGCCGCTGGACCGTTCGATCGACCAGTCGACCGGCTGGCCGTCGGCATCGACAGTGACACGTACTCGAACGGTGCCCTCTTCCCGCAGCCGCAATGACACGCGCGGATAGGTCGGCGCCGGGTTGTCGAGATAACCCGCGGAGAAGCTCGGCGGTGAAACGGGCTCGGGCGTGGGAACCGGTTCGGTATCGGGAGTCGAATCCGACGGTCGCACCGAAGAAGGGGCTACGGGCTCAGATTGCGACTGGGGCTCCGATTGAGACTCGGGCTCGGGCTTCGGCTCGGGTTCCGGTTTCGGCTCCGGCTTCGGCTCGGGTTCCGGTTCCGGCTCGGGTTCCGGTTCCGGCTCGGGTTCCGGCTTTGGCTCGGGTTCCGGCTTCGGTT
>NZ_LRFH01000004.1 GCF_001641825.1 Guyparkeria sp. WRN-7
TTCCGGCTTCGGTTCGGGCTCCGGTTTCGGCTCCGTCCGTGTCGGTGCAACTACCCCCCTGGGTTTGGGCGTCTCGCTAAGGTCGACCCATTCGACCCGCACCGGGTCGGAACCGGCCGACGCCTCCGCGGGGGCCGGTTCCTGCCAGAGGAACAGAACCAGCAACAAATGCAGCCCGCCGCTGGCCAGCAGTCCCAGCACGGTTAATCGGATTGCCTGCTTCGACATCAATGAATGACCGGTGATCAGTGCTTCAGGGGCCGGAACGCGAGCGCCGCCCCGGCATCGGAGCGCACAGTAATTCATCCGGAGTTGTGGTGCAAATGGTAATGATTCGCACTACTGAGCAGAGGCGCTGTAGAGCGCAGCGGGCGACGGACAGGAAAAGAGACACGGAACACCGCCGCCCGCCCCGTTCAGCACGAGGCATCCGGCCCGATGAGACGGAACGAGAAACGGCAGCAGGTTAGGAACGCGCGCAGCGGCGCAACAATCAGCGCAGACCGGGCCGGTCGGCGAATTGCTGGCACGCCTGCGGGCTCATGTCGCGGGCACAACGCTCGGCGAGATCGACGTTGCGTTCGAGATAGTGGTTGTAGAACCCGGGTGCCGTGCCGGTGATCTCGCCGATCCGCTGGCCGCTCGGAGCGAAAAACAGCACGTAGGGAACACCACGGACATCGAGGCGATCAGCGAAGGCTTCCGGTTGCTTGATGGTGCCGTCCATACCGGTGAACGTCTGGTCGCCGTCGATCTGCACCCGACGAATGATCAATCGCCCCTGGTACTTGGGACTCAAGCGCATCGGGATGATGAACTCGTCGTCGATCTTCCGGCAATAGCCGCAGTAGCTGGCATGGAAGAACACCATCATCGGCTTGTCGTGTTCCTGCATCCAGGCCAGGTCCATGGGCAGGTCGTTGAGGTGGTCGACGAAGGCAACCTCGTCGGTATAGGGCCCATCGCTCGCCTGCCCCAACCCGGCCAGCGGGAGGAGCAGAGTCAGTGCGGCGAGTCGCGCCAGTGCCCTGCCCTGTCGATTGATGCCGTTCTCGCGACTTGTTGCTTGTCCCCTCATCGTCTCTTCTCTCCCTGTCACACCCACCGGACACGCCGGCATCATTCGTAGTCGGGCGATAGTCGCACGTTTTGTGACCCGCGCTCCATCATCGCCTTCACGTCCCTCGACCGGCATAAAAAAATCCCCCGATCCGGGGGAAGAAAAGCGAGGGATACAAGAGGCGACTTCCCGGGGGAAGCAGGCTTAGTAATAGCCTTGGGCGAAGGTGACCACGGAATCGGCCTCGAGTTGCATGCTTTCCAGGAAGTCGTCTTCCATGTGGCCGTTGACGGCGACCAGATCGCCCTTGTCGACCTGCTGGAACCCCTGGTCGTCGAGCACGTCGTAGTTGAGGTCGCTAGTATCCACCGTGACCTGACGGTTGCCCGAGTCGATGGTGAATTCCTTGTCCGCTGGCGAGACCGACGACACCTTGCCGGTTACATCCATGCCGGTCTGGACGTTGAATACCAGCGTGGGGATGACCGACACGTCGTCATCGTCAGTCGGCGCGGCAGCAAAGTAGGTGCCAAGGTTCTCCACATACAGGCTGCTCGCCTCGATGCTGCGGGCCTCGCTGAAATCATCGTCGATGACCCCGTAGACGGTGACCTCGTCACCTTTGATCAGACCGCGGGCCTCCTGCTCGATCCACTCCCAGTCGTCCACCTCGACGGTGATCAGCCCCTGGCCGTAATCCATCACAAACGAGCTCGGCGTGATCTCGATCGCCGTGCCCGAAAGCACCAGCGCAGACTGGTCCGGCAGACCGGACGGATTCTCGGCGGCCACGCTGCCGCCGGCAAAGGACAACATCAGCGCGGTGGTAATCAGATTGCGTTTCACGTGCGCCTCCTTCCCTAACTCGGGATATCGGCAAATGGGATGAGGCACTTCCCCGTCTCCCGACAAGTGGTGCCCCAACTGCAACTGACGCTAGAAAACCGACACGAATGTGTCAAAGAAACAACACGTTACGCTGTGGCTCTGATTGATGGCACGCACCCTTCCCCTGCCGGCGGCGCAGCCGACGGACCACCTCTCTAGCCCCAACGAGCGCTCTCGAGCACCTCGGGATTGAGCAACCGGATCTGCTGCACCTTAGGGTCAGGATGCTCGCGCTCGGGCTCGATCTGCATCAGGCGCAGGAAGTACGGCACCATCGCGCGGCGCAGCGGGTAGACCGTGCGGCCGTTATCCATGCCGTAGTCCGCCGCGATCACCGCCCGCTGGGCGGCCGACAGCTCCGGATGCACACCCACCACCAGTTCCACCATCTCGATCCAGTCGCGATCCTGCTCGCGCGACGCCCCGATCTCCTCACCCAGCAGCTCCGCTCCACGCATGCGGGCAAGCACGAAGTCGCGGTATTCGTCGTGCCGATGACTGTAGGCGCGCACATGCCAGCGAAAGCCGCTGTAGACCAACGTGTGCGGCGAGAGCGTCACACGACGCGGCTCGGGGCGGCGCATCGACTGGTACTCCACTGCCACCCGGCAGCCGTTGCTCGCCGCGGCACTCACCGCCCGGAAGACATCGAGGTCCAGCTCGCGCTCCATCGGTCGCAGGATTTCCACGGCTGGGCCGGCGGCCGCCAGCGCCACCACGGGGCTGTCCTCACCCGGCAATGCAGCCAGCAGATCGAGCATTTCCGACGTCCGCCCGGACAGCAGGACCGGGCGGAACGCTGTGCCGGCCTGGTAGCGCTTGTGTGACCGGTCGTAGACGAGGTTGTCCGGCGCCAGCGACTGGTAGACGGCGAAGTCCTTGGAGGCCTGGGCGCGACTGATGCCGAAGCTCTCGGTCAGTGCCTGGGTGCGCACCCAGCCGTTAAGCAGCAGCGTGCACTCGAGCAGCTTGAGCCGCTGACGCAGGTCCCATTTGAGGGTATCGGGGGAAGTTTGCATGCCCCGCATTCTCCGGGCCGGGCACCACCTGTCAATAAAAACGACACGATTTTGTTGACACACCTGAATTACGTGCCTACTATCTGGACATGCCTATTTTGTAGGCGGTCAACAGAGGAGCACAGTCATGCATACCTACCGCGACGAAGTGATCGATTTCTGGGCCAACATCTTTCGTGCCTGCCGCCTGTCGACGACCGGACTGGATCTCGAGACGTTTCTCGAGGAGCCCCAGCAGCATCTCGACCGGCTCGGCCTTTCCGATGCCGTCGAGATGCTTGCCGGCGGCCACCTGCCGTTACTGCCCGAGCAGGCCGCGGTGCGACGCGAGATCGATGCCCGCCATCCCTTGCCCGAGGTGCCGGCAACACCCGGTCCGGCCACCCGCCGGCCGATCGCGCCGCTGCCAACCCTGATGGCCCAGCCGGCCTGAAGCCCGGACCGTACCCACCCGCCCCGAACGCTCCCCCGCGGACATCGTCCCGGGGGAGCTCGCGTATGATGGAACCGACTGGCCCGCTCGGTTTCTCAAGGACGTTATGGACGCGACCAATTCCTTCATCCTGCTCGGTGCCCTGCTGCTGTTCACCAGCATTCTCGCCGGCATGGCCTCGTCGCGTTTCGGCTTCCCGCTGCTGCTGATCTTTCTTGGTGTGGGCATGCTTGCCGGCCAGGACGGGATCGGCGGTGTGGTCTTCGACGACTTCCAGACCGCCTTTCTGATCGGCAACATCGCACTGGCCATCATCCTGCTCGACGGCGGCCTGCGCACCCACATCCGTACCTTCCGGGTGGCCCTGAAGCCCGCCCTGTCACTGGCCACCGTCGGCGTGATGATCACCGCCGGCGCGATGGGGGCTCTGGCTGCCTGGCTGATGGGCTTCGACTGGCATTACGGCCTGCTGATGGGTGCGATCATCGGCTCGACCGACGCCGCGGCGGTATTCTCGCTGCTCAAGGGCAGCGGTACGCGGCTCAACGAACGGGTCGGTTCGACGCTGGAAATCGAGTCGGGCATCAACGACCCGATGGCGATCTTTCTCACCATCACGCTGCTGGAGGTGATCTCGACCGACCAGTCGCTGCTCGACCCCTGGACCGGGCTGTTCCTGCTTCAGCAGTTCGGCATCGGCGCGTTACTCGGGGTCGCCTTCGGTTTCGCGCTGCGCGAGACGCTGCGGCGCATCGAGCTGGCCGAGGGCCTCTATGCCCTGCTGATCGCCTCCGGCGGGCTGCTCTCGTTTGCGCTGATCAACGAGCTCGGCGGCAGCGGCTTCCTCGGTGTCTATCTCACCGGACTGGTGATCGGCACGGCGAAAAATCGCGGCACCTTCCACGTCCTGCGCATCATGGACGGCCTGGCCTGGCTCGCCCAGGCCGGCATGTTCCTGATCCTCGGCCTGCTGGTCACCCCGACGGCCGTGCTCGATCAGATCGTGCCGGCCCTGGTTCTCGCCTTTGCCCTGTTGCTGGTTGCCCGGCCGCTCGCGGTCGCCGTCAGCCTGTGGCCGTTCCATTTCAACTGGCGCGAGACGGCCTTCATAAGCTGGGTGGGGCTGCGCGGAGCCGTGCCGATCGTGCTGGCCCTGTTCCCCGTCATCTACGGCATCGACGAGGCCGACCGCTTCTTCGAGGTCGCCTACGTGGTGGTGATCACCTCGCTGCTGATCCAGGGCAGCACCGTGCCGCTGGCCGCCCGCCTGCTCAAGGTCGAACTGCCTCCCCTGGCCGAGCCCCGCCAGCGGGCGGATCTCAACCTGCCGATCGAGCCACGGCTGGAGATGGTGCAGTTCGTGGTCGGCGAGCATACCGACGGCGACGGCGCCGGGCTCGATCGCCTGCCGTTCGGCGAGTCGGTCACGGTAGCCGGCGTGGTCCGCAACCTCGCCCTGCGAAAGCCCGAGCGCGGTTTCCGCTTTCAGGCCGGCGACATCGTGCTCACCATCATCCCCGAGGACATGATCAACGACCTCAACCGCTTCTTTAACGGCGAGCGCAGGAAGAAACCATCGCTGGCCGAACAGACCTTCTTCGGCGCCTTTTCCCTGCGTGGCGCGGCGCGGGTGAGTGATCTCGCCCAGGTCTACGGCATCGACCCGCCCGAGAGGCTGCGCGAGGCGACGCTCGACGAGGCCATCAAGGCCCTGCTGCGCAATCCGCCGGTGGTGGGCGATGCCGTGCATCTCGACCGCGTCGAGCTGACTGTGCGCGAAATGGAGGGCTCGGCGATCACCCAGGTGGGCCTGAAATTCCGCGAGCGGACCGGCTAGGCGCTCAGGGGGCCGCAAGCAGTGCTGCCACCCGCGCCTGCAGGGCGGGAACCACCTCCGCCTCGAACCAGGGGTTGTTGCGAAGCCAGCGGTTGTTGCGCGGGCTGGGATGCGGCAGCGGGAAGTGGCTCGGCGCGTGCTGCCGCCAGTCGGCCACCAGGTCGGTCACGCGCTGACCGCCCTTCAGCCCCAGGTGCCAGCCCAGCGCGTAACGACCGATCACCACCGTGGTCTCGACCCGCGGCATGGCGGCCAGCAGCGGCCGGCGCCACGTCGGCGCACATTCGGGCCGTGGTGGCAGATCCCCGCCCCGACCGGTGCCCGGAAAACAGAAGCCCATCGGCACGATGGCGATGGCCGGGTGGTGATAGAAGGTCTCGCGGTCGATGCCGAGCCAGTCGCGCAGCCGCTCGCCGCTGGGATCGTTGAACGGCAGACCGGTCTCGTGCACGCGCCGCCCCGGCGCCTGGGCGGCGATCAGCAGACGCGCCTCGGGGCGGGCAATGAACACCGGCCGCGGACCGAGCGGCAGCTCGGCCTCGCACAGCCGGCAGGCGCGGATCTCGGCTTCAAGCGCATTGAGCTCGAGCGGCTCAACCGACATCCAGGGCCTTGAGATGCTCGAGCACGGAATCCTCCAACGCCTCGAGGTCGTAGCCGCCTTCCAGCAAGGAGACCACCGGCAGGTCGTCGCCACCGGCCGCGGCAATCACCTCGCGGGTGATCCAGCCGAAGTCCTCGTTCTCGAGCAGCAGGCCGCCGAGCAGATCCTGGGTATGGGCGTCGAAGCCGGCCGAGAAAAGCAGCAGCTGCGGCTCGAACTCGGCCAGGGTGTCGAACCAGACCGACTCTCGGATCGCCTTGCGGAAGCCTTCGCTATCGGTGAGGTTCTCGAGGGGCACCGGCAGGCAGTTGTCGGCCAGCGGCGGGATGCCCGAGTACGGGTAGAACGGGTGCTGGAAGCAGGAGAAGAACCGTACCGGCTCGCTCTGGGCCACGATCCGTTCCGTGCCGTCGCCGTGATGGACGTCGAAGTCGACGATCGCCACCCGCTCCAGCCCGTGGTGGCGAATGGCGTGGTAAGCCGCAATCACCACATTGTTGAACACGCAGAAACCGGCTGGCTGGCAGGGGGCGGCGTGGTGACCCGGCGGGCGCGTGGCGAGGAAGGCCCGACGGTCGGGGCCGGCCAGCACCCGGTCGACCGCGTCCATCGCCCCGCCGACCACCCGTCGGCTGGCATCGAGCGTGTACTGGTTGAGCGAGGTGTCGCCATCCACGCGCAGCACGCCGAAGTCCTTGGGCGCCTGGGTGAAGATGGCATCGACGTAGCGCGGGTCGTGCGCCAGCTCGTAGTCGGCCTTGTCGGCCAGGGGCGGCTCTAGGCGCTGGTAGCGATCCGCCGGAAAACGCTCGATCGCCGCCATGACCGCATCAAGGCGCTCGGGACGCTCGGGATGCGGCAACATCACGTCGTTCTCGTTCTTGTGTTTCCAGCAGACGGGGTGGCTGTAGATGAGCATGCGCGGATTCCTCTCGAACGGCTCGGCGGGCATGGCTCAAATCAAGCACGCGACATGATCGGTGTAAAGAAAAGCCTGTGCGAATCGAATCCCCTAGCTACCGAATCCCTCAGCCCCGTCATGCGGGGCCCGCACGGTCATCACGTCGCTACGGGATTCGCGCAGGATATGCTGGGCGACGCTGCCAAGCAGCAAGGAACGCAACCCCGTCTCGCCCTGGGTGCCGCAGACGGTCAGGTCGGCATGGGCCCGTACCGCGGCGTCAACCACCGCGGTCCCCGGGTGGCCGGCAATCACGCGGTAGTCCGGTTCGTGTTCGCTGCGCACGCCCGCCTCCCGCGCGAAATCGCGCAGACGCGCGTACAACCCGTCCTCGAGCTCCTGCCGAAGGTTTTCGTAGGTCACCACGTCGATGTAACTCTCGAACAGTGTCTCGTAGGCGTGCACCAGGGTGAATTGCGCCCGCGGTGCCCAGGCGAGGGCGGCGCGAAGGGCGGCACGGCTGGACTCGGAGAAATCGACCGCAACCACCACCGTCTGGTAGCTGTGAGTCGGCTCGCACCGAGCCACCAGCACCGGCACACGACCGGCACGCACCATCTTTTCCGCCGTCGTCCCGATGAACCAGTCACGCACCGCGTGACGGCCGTGCGCACCGACGACGATCAGGCGCGCCTCCATGGCTTCCGCCATCTCGGTGACAACCGCCGCCGGCTTGCCAAACCGCACCTGCACGCCCGGCTCGGATGGTTCTCGATCTACCCGCCCCGCCATCTCGCGCAGCTGGGCCCGGAGCGTCGCCAGCGCCTCGTGGCGCAGTTCGAGGCGCAGGTCGTCCGGATCCAGATCTCGGCTCTCGACCACCCACCACAATGGCTCCTCCTGGATGACGTGCAGGGCGGTCAACGGACAGGCGTGGCTACCGGCCAGTTGCATCGCGCGGGTCACCGCGACCTCGCTGGCATCGGAGAGGTCACTGGCAATCAGGATGGGGCAGGCTTCGGCCATCTTTCGCTCCAGGGATCGGCGTTCTCGTTGATTGCAAGTTACCATCAGAGGAATCGTCTTCACCAGCTTGGCGATAAGGGCGCGGTGCCGCCACCGTAGCGCTCGCCTTAACCAGGAGCATGACGGGTTTGCGCGAGCTCAAGATCTTCTGGAGTACCCTGCTGCACGCCGGTCGCAACCTGCTGCCGATCGTGCTCGTGGTCGCGGCATTCCAGCTGTTCGTGCTCCAGTCCGTGCCCGAGGGGCTGACCGGCATCCTGGTGGGACTGGGCATCGTCGTCCTCGGGGTAGCCCTGTTCCTGCAGGGACTGGAGATGGGGATCTTCCCGATCGGCAGGAGCCTGTCGAACGCCTTCGCCCGGCGCGGTTCGCTGCCCCTGTTGCTGGGCTTCGGTTTTTCCTTCGGCTTTGCCGCGGTGATCGCCGAACCGGCTTTGATTGCGGTGGCCGGTCAGGCCGAGACGATCAGCGAGGGGCATATCGATGCCATGACCCTGCGCCTGATCATCGCCACTTCCGTGGGCCTCGTGGTCGCGCTCGGGGTACTGCGCACCCTGCTCGGCCTGCCGCTGCACTGGTTCATGATCGGTGGCTACATCACCGTGGTCACCATCACCTGGTTCGCCCCGCCCGAGATCGTGGGCCTGGCCTATGACTCGGGCGGCGTGACCACCAATATCGTCACGGTGCCGTTGATCGCGGCTCTGGGCATGGGGCTGGCCGCCGCGATCAGCGGGCGCAATGTTCTGGCCGACGGCTTCGGCCTGGTCGCACTGGCGGTGATGGTGCCGATGATCACCGTCCAGGCCTACGGCATCTACGTCTTCGAGATCGTCGGTATCGACCCGGGCGGTGAATCGCTCGACCTCGCTGGCGACCCGGCCGCGAAGGGGGCATCACTCGATCCGCTGAGCATCCTCACGGGGCTTCTCACGACCCTGCGCGACGTACTGCCCATCATTGCGGCGGTGCTGTTTTTCCAGCTCGTCATCCTCCGCCAGCCGATCCCGCACTTAAAGCGCGTGGTGATCGGTTTCCTGCTGGTGATCCTGGGGCTGTACGCCTTTGTGGTCGGCCTCGAGCTGGGCCTGTTCCCCATCGGCGAGCGCATGGCCGAT
Source organism: Guyparkeria sp. WRN-7 (assembly GCF_001641825.1). Lineage (GTDB taxonomy): Bacteria > Pseudomonadota > Gammaproteobacteria > Halothiobacillales > Halothiobacillaceae > Guyparkeria. The sequence goes on from NZ_LRFH01000004.1 coordinate 8,887, forward strand.
CAGCTGATTGCCCGTGACAACCTGATCTTCCTCTATCTGTTCGCCTTCGCCATCGGTTTTGCCACCACCATGGCCGAACCGGCCCTGATCGCGATTGGCGACCAGGCCGAACAGGCCGCCCGGGGGCAAATAAACGCCGCCGTGATCCGTCTGCTGGTCGCGCTCGGCGTGGCCATCGGCATCACCATCGGCGTGCACCGCATACTGGCGGGGGATTCGATCCACCTCTACGTGATCGGCGGCTACGCGCTGGTGATCGGGCTGACGTTCGTCGCGCCGCGCTACATCGTGCCACTGGCCTATGATCTCGGCGGGGTGACCACCTCGGAGGTCACCGTGCCGCTGGTCACGGCGCTGGGCATCGGCCTGGCGACGCAAATCGAGGGGCGCAATGCGCTCATGGACGGCTTCGGCCTGATCGCCTTCGCCTCGATCTTTCCGATCGTGACCGTGCTCGGCTATGCCACGATTGCCGATAGGGTCAATCGCCGGCTCTCGGGCCGACCAACGACCGATGACATCGACTGAAGAGGACGCATCGCGATGAGATTTTCCGTACTGGTCGCCATTCTCGCCGAGGACATGGAGGAAAAGGCCATCAAGGTCGCCAAGGACGCCGGGGCCGGTGGCGTGACACTGCTCAATGGCCGCGGCATCGGCGCCGAGGAGAAGAAGACCTTCTTCGGCCTGACCTACGAGGGCAGCCAGTCGGTGCTGCTGTTCGTGCTTGAACGCTCGTTGTCGCTCAAGGTGATGAAGGCGCTCACCCACGAGCTCGAGTTGAAGGAAAACTCGCGCGGCGTGGTCTTCACCCTGCCGCTGGAGCACATCGCCGGCATCGAGAACCGGCAGGTAGAACGATTCCAGGAGAACCTGAAAGATGACCTCTGAAACCCGTCCCCGTCTGGTCGGCGACGTGATGGTCCGGGAAGTCGCCACCATCTCGCCGATGGCCAGCCTGCGCGAGGCCCTGCGCGAGATGCGCCAGCGGCGCGTCAAGTCGCTGGTGGTCGGAAAGGCCCATCCGCACGATGCCTACGGCATCCTCACCTACACCTCCATCCTGCGCACCATCGTTGCCGAGGAAGGCGACATCGATCTGGCCAACGTCTACGACGTGATGAGCAAACCCGCGATATCGGTCCCCGAAGGCATGGAGATCAAGTACGCCGCCCGCCTGATGGTTTCGCAGTCGATCCGACGCGTGATCGTTCTGAGAAGCGACGAACTGGCCGGCATCGTCACCATGAGCGACATCGTCGAGTCGATCATGGCGTTGGCCGATACCTGACCCCCCAACGAAAACGCGGGCCCGAGGGCCCGCGCTTGATTCGATCATCGCGACTGGCTGATCACCAGCCGATGAAGGCCGTGGCCGCGTCCGCCGCGTCGTAGAGGAACAGGTCACGGAACATGTGATCCGAGCCCGAAACCACCGTCATCTCGATGTGGTCGGCCTGGGCCGGCTCGGCCATCTTCTCCTCGAGGTCGGTGATGGTGGTGTCCGCCCCGGCGATGATCACCAGCGTCGGCACCGAAACCGCACCGAGCACGGTGGGGGTGTCCATCAGCGGGTCCTCGCGGTAGTAGCTGACCACACTGGCGGCGGTGGCCGTGGTGTCCTCGCAGTAGATGAAATCCATCTCCATCACCTCGTCGCCACGACCTTCGGCAACGAGGGCTTCCGCGCGGTCCAGAAGCGGAGCGAGTTCAGCGTCGTAACGCTTCTGGTAATCCTTGGCGTGATAGCCGGCAGTCCAGGTCTGCGGGGCCAGCAGCACCGCTTTCTCGACGGACGGATCGGGCTCGCCGGCAAGGTAACGCGCCACCTGGTTGCCGCCACGAGAATGGCCCATCACGGCCAGTCGCTCGGCACCCTCGCCTTTCAGCCACTCGACCCAGGCGGCAACTTCGTTGACGGCGTTGCCGTGCTCGTGGCGGTGGGTGGTGGCGCAGTCGTACATGCCTTCGCGCGCGTCCTGCCCCAGGCTGAGGTTGATGGCGAGTGCGTTGTAGCCCGCCTCGGCCAGGAGCGACTGCATGCTGCGCATGATCTCCATCTGCCCGTGGGCGAGCGTGCCGTGGACCATCAGCACCACGCCGTCGCTGATCTCGCTGCCCGGGGCCATCTCCATGTGACCGACCAGGGTGGTGCCGTCATGCTCGAGCTCTACCCGCTCGGCGGCCTGTGCCTGGCCGGCCAGAAACGACAGCCCCAGGGCGAGTGTGCTCAGGGTGCGGAAAATGCCTTTCATTGTTGTTTTCCTCTTTGGTGAATTGGCGGTTCCGACGGCAAGTCTAGCCGGAAGAGGCGCCAAACACGTCCCCGTGGCTGCGCAGACCGCACAAATCGATAAGCCATGCCACAAAAAAATGGGCAGGCCGTCCCCCGAAGGGGATCAGCCTGCCCGCAAACTCACCGCAGGAGGAGTCAATGAGAACGAAGAGAGAGGCTCTCAACGTGACCCACGCGCTCTGACCGGAAAGGTTTTCAGGAGTTCCCCGGATCAATGCGTCGCGAGTGGCTGGGGTTGGCTGACTTGGCCGCCCGCTTCGTTTCCACCTGACGAGACGCAGTATATCGATCACACATGCAAATGCAAACGTTTCGCATTCCCTTTTGCGTGGAGGCTGTCGCGATTCAGTGGAAATCCCGCGATCGCGCCGGCAGCCGCCCCAGCCAGTCGCTGTGATCGACCAGCACCCGCGCGATCAGATGCGCCACGCCCTCGCGATGCTGCCACTGGCCACGCACCTCCAGCAGACGCGCACCGACCACCACCTGCTGGTATTCGGCCACCCGGTCGGGCCAGACGATCACGTTGACCGTGCCCGCCTCGTCCTCGAGCGTCAGGAACACCGTGCCCTTGGCCGTGCCGGGGCGCTGGCGCATGGTCACCAGCCCGCAGTAGCGCGTGTGCGCCCCGTCATGACGGGTCTTGAGCTCGTCGCTGCGCCGTAACCGCAGCCGGCGCAGTCGCTCGCGCAGCAGCGCCAGCGGATGACCGTTCAGCGACAGTCCCAGCCGCTGATAGTCCGCGAGGATGGTCTGGGCCTCGTCGGGGGCGGGCAGTTCGACCGCCGACTCGCCAAGCGCCCGGTCGGCCGGCAACCCCGCCTCCAGGGCGAGATCGTCGGGAATGCCGGTGGCCGCCCAGTGGGCGGCATGACGATTGTCTTCCAACCCGGCGAAGGCACCGGCCTGCGCCAGCGCGCGCCGGTCGCGCGCATCCAGCCGGGCGCGGCGCACGCAGTCGGCCACCTGCCGGAACGGTGCAACCCGCCGGGCGGCCAGCAGGCGCTCGATGCCGCCGGCGGACAGCCCGCGGATGCGGTCCAGCCCCAGGCGCAGGGCATGGGTCTCGCTGGCATTCCCCTGCCCTGCCAACGGTTCGAGCGTGCTCTCGTCCTGACTGGCCAGCACGCAGGGCGGGCGCACCACCACCCCGTGGCGGCGGGCATCCTGCACCAGCTGCGAGGGGCCGTAGAAACCCATCGGCTGGCTGTTCAGCAAGGCGCAGTAGAAGGCGACCGGCTCGTGGCACTTGAGCCATGCCGAGGCATAGGCGATCACGGCGAAGCTCGCCGAATGCGACTCGGGGAAGCCGTACTCGCCGAAACCGAGGATCTGGCGGTAGACCCGGTCGGCGAAATCGGGCGTGAAGCCGCGCGCGGTCATGCCGTCGTACAGGCGTCGGCGGAAGTCCTCGAGCGTGCCGCGCTTGCGCCACGCCCCCAGCGCCCGGCGCAGCTGGTCGGCCTCGCCGGCGGAGAAACCGGCGGCCACCATGGCCAGCTCGATCACCTGTTCCTGGAAGATCGGCACGCCCAGGGTGCGTCCCAGCACCCGTCGGATGTCATCGTTGGGATACTCCTCCGGCTCGAGTCCCTGGCGACGCTTGAGGTAGGGGTGGACCATCTCGCCCTGGATCGGGCCGGGGCGGACGATCGCGATCTCGATCACCAGATCGTAGAACGAGCGCGGCTGCAGGCGCGGCAGCATGCTCATCTGCGCGCGCGACTCGATCTGGAACACGCCGACGGTGTCCGCCCGGCTGATCATCTCGAAGGTGGCCGGGTCCTCGCGCGGGATCGACCACAGCGCCAGTGGCTGCTCGCGCGGGCGGTGCCGGTTGGCCAGCGCGAACGCCCGGCGTACCGCCGAGAGCATGCCCAGCGCCAGCACGTCGATCTTCATCAGCCCCACCGCGTCGAGATCGTCCTTGTCCCACTGGATCACGGTCCGATCGGCCATCGAGGCGTTCTCCACCGGCACCAGGTCAGCGAGCTGGCCGCGAGCGATGACGAAGCCGCCGACATGCTGCGAGAGGTGGCGCGGCATGCCGGTCAATTGCCGGGCGATCTCGAGCCACCAGCGGATGCGGCGCTGCTCGCCGTCGATACCGGCCGCGGCCAGCTTCTCGGCGCTCACCTCGCGGTCCCACCACGCCAGCTGCTCGTTGACGCGTTCCTGGACGTCCTCGCCGATGCCCAGCGCCCGGGCGGCATCGCGCAGGGCCGAACGGCGCCGGTAGCGGATCACCGTGGCCGCCAGCGCGGCGCGGTCGCGACCGTAGCGCCGGTAGATGTACTGCATCACCTCCTCTCGGCGGTGGTGCTCGAAGTCGACGTCGATGTCGGGCGGCTCGGCACGCTCCTTGGAGATGAAGCGCTCGAACAGCATCGAGGACTCGGCCGGGTTGACCGCGGTGATGCCGAGCGCGAAGCACACCGCCGAATTGGCCGCCGAGCCGCGCCCCTGGCAGAGGATGTCGCGCGAGCGGGCAAAACGGACGATGTCGTGCACGGTGAGAAAATACGGCTCGAAGGCCATCTCGCGGATGACGGCAAGCTCGTGCTCGATCTGCGCGACCACCTTCGGCGGCACGCCCTCGGGCCAGCGCTCGGCCGCTCCCTCGAGGGTCAACCGCCGCAGGTGCTCGTGGCCCGGCACGCCCGGCGGGATGTCGTCGAGCGGGTACTCGTAGGCCAGCTCGTCGATCGAGAAACGGCACTCGCCGGCCAGGCGCACCGCCTCGGCGCGCCACGCGGCGGGAAACAGATCGGCCAGCGTGTCGACCGGGCGCAGATGCCGCTCGGCATTGCGCGGCAGGCGGTCGGCCGCCGCCATCACCGTGGTCCGATGGCGCAGCGCGGTGACCACGTCCAGCAGCGGCTTTTCCTCGGGCTCGGCCATCAGCGTGTCGCCCAGGGCCGTGATCGGCAGATCGTGTGCCGCGGCCAGCCGCCGGGCATGCCCGGCGCGCGCACCGTCGAGTCCGTCGAGCCAGGCCACCACCCCCAGCCAGGGACGGGCGGCGGCGAGCAGCCACGCCGGCGTGATCCCGCCGGCCGCCGGCACCTGCCAGATCACGCGCACCCCGCCATCGAGGCCGTCGAGCACCCCCGCCCGATCCAGTCGGTACTCGCCCTTGGCCGCCGCCCGTCGCCCCCGGGTGATCAGCTGGCTGATCGCCGCGTAGCCGGCCCGGTCGGCGGCCAGCAGCACCAGCTCGTCGCCCTCCTCCAGCACCAGTCGCGTGCCGAGAATCAGCTGCGGCCGGCCGTCCGCCGGCAGGTCCTTCCAGCCCTGCTGGGCACGCACCACGCCGGCGAACGAGCATTCGTCGCAGACGGCGATGGCCGCATAGCCACGCTCGGCCGCCACCGCCACCAGGCGCTCGGGGTCGGCGGTGGCGGCGAGGAAGCTGAAATTCGATCGGGCGGACAGCTCGGCGTAGGCGCTCATACAGATACTGTATATCCATACAGTTTATGGAATCCACCCCACCCGCGGGCGATACCGCCCCAACCACAATTGGGATTACCATCACTCCAAGCGCCGCAGCGGAGAGCGGCGAGAAGCCCCCGGACACGTCAAGGACACCCGCCCATGGACGAGCTGCTGCTGTTTGCCGTGCTCTCATTCCTGGCCCTGCTCGCCGGCGGCGTGCTTGGCTGGATCAGCTTTTTCCGACTGCGCCGGCTGGAAGAGCGACTCGCACGGCTGGAAGCCGGCGAATCGGCGCAACCGACCGCCAGCCCGACAGCCAGACCCACCCCTGAGCCAGCAGCGGAACCGCGGCGCGCACCGCCCGACTGGGCCGAGGGACGACAACAACCGCCGCCCGACCGGCCGACCAAGCGCGAACCCGCTACCCCCACCGACGCGACCGGCCGCACCCCCGGCTTCGTCGCCCTGTTGCGCGAGCACTGGATGATCTGGCTCGGTGGGCTGTCGGTGGGTCTCGCCGGCGTCTTCCTGGTGCGCTACTCGATCGAGCAGGGCTATCTCGGCCCGGCCGCGCGCATAGCGACAGGCCTTCTCACGGGCATCGCCCTGCATGCACTGGCCGAATGGCTGCGCCGACGCTCGGCCTGGCGATCGGACGCCGTGGCCGCACTGGCCGGTGGGGCGAGCCTGACGCTCTACGCGGCCACCCTGGCCGCCCTGCACCTCTACCAGCTCTGGCCGGTGGGACTGGTCTTCGCCGTGCTGGCGCTGATCTCGCTCGCCACCCTGACCCTTGCCCTGTGGCATGGCCCGGTCCTCGCGATCCTCGGCCTGCTCGGCGGCTACGCCGTCCCTGCCCTTCTGGGCACGCAGTCGGACCAGCTGGTCACGACGCTGGCCTACAGCGCGGTGATCGCCCTGTCCGGCTTCACCCTGATGCGCTACGTCTACCGCGACTGGCTGTGGTGGGGCACCCTCGGCGGGGCCCTGTTCTGGTGGTGGGTGGCCCTGATGACGGGCAAGCACACCGAAGCCTGGCTGGGCAGCTATCTCGCCGTGCTCGCCTGGGGCATGCTCGCCATCCACACGAGCAACTGGCGGCTCGACCGGGCCGTCGTCGCCGACCACCCGCCCCACTGGCGCGACTGGCTGCGCCTGATGCCGACCGACCAGCGCGTCCTCCTCATCGGGCTGCTGGTGCTGCTGGCCGCACTGGGGCTGAGCCTCGGCCATGACCCGCACTGGGGCGGCGGACCGCTGCTGTGGCTGCCCCTGCCGGCCGTGCTGCTGATCGCGGCACGCTACAACGACCACCTGCGGCCGCTGCCGTGGCTGACCCTGGCCGTCGTCACCATCGGGCTAATTGCCACCCAGCTGGCCACGCTGCCCACCCAGATGCCGACGCTCATGGTCGACCCGGTCGCGACCGAGCACCACGCCACGCTGTTCGCCTTCCTCGCCCTGCTGGCCGGCCTGTTCTCGGCCGCCGGGCTGTGGCACCTGCGCCGGCGGCCGGGCTCGGCGCTGGATGCCTCGCTGGCCATCGTCGCCCCACTGGTGGCCGTGGCACTGGCCTACCTGCTGGCCCGCCAGGCACTGCCGCCCTGGGGGCTGGCCGTGCTGTGCATCGTCTACGGGGGGCTGCTGCTGAACCTGGCCGTCTGGCGACTGCGCCGCGGGTGGACCGATGGCGTCGCCTTCTGGCTGGTGACCGGTGGCCACCTGGCCTATTCGCTGGCCGCGGTCATCGCGCTGGAGAACGCCACCCTCACGCTGGCGCTGGCCGCCCAGCTGGTCTCCCTGACCTGGGTGATGCGACGCGTGCCGATGGGTAACCTCCACTGGCTGATCAAGCTGGTGCTGGCCGTGGTAGTGATCCGACTGACGCTCAACCCGTGGCTCGTCACCTACCCGGTCGAAGGCCACTGGACGCTATGGACCTATGGCGGCAGCCTGCTGCTGGCCGTGCTAGCCAGCCGGCAGGTGCCGGTCGACGCCCCGCTGCGCCGCTGGCTCGAAGGCGGGGCACTGCATCTGCTGGTGTTGTTCCTGGTGGTCGAGCTGCGCTACTGGCTCTACGACGGCGCGGTGTTCGCGCCACGTTTCGACTTCCTCGAGGCGGCCATCGACGTCAATCTCGCCGCGGCCCTGGGGCTCGTCTACCACTGGCGCGGCCAGCTCTCCACGCAACTGGAGGCCGTCTACCGCCATGCCGGCCGGGTGATGATGGTGCTGGCGCTGTTCGCCTACTTCTACCTGCTCACCATTGCCAATCCGCTGTGGGGCGGGCCGCAGGCAGGCCATATTGGCGACACGCCGCTGTTCAACCCGCTGCTGCTCGCCTACGGTCTGCCGGTGGTCTTGTTCGGCCTGGCCAGTCGCGTCTACGAACCGATGACCCGGCGCCAGTTCGCCGTGGTCGCGGGGGTCGGCCTGTGGCTGTTCGTGAGCTTCGAGATCCGCCATCTCTGGCAGGGAGAGCTTTCTCTGGTCGACGCCGCCTCCAACGGCGAGCTCTACACCTACTCGGCCGTCTGGCTGCTGATGGCGATGGCGGCCCTGCTCACCGGGATCGTCAGGGAAAACCGCAACCTCTACCGCGGCGGCATGGCACTGCTGACGCTGGTGATCCTCAAGATCTTCCTGGTGGACATGAGCGGACTGACCGGCCTGTTGCGGGCGGTCTCGTTCATGGGGCTGGGACTGTCGCTGCTGGCGCTGGCCTACGTCCACCAGCTGCTGGCGCGTCGGCGCGCGCCGCCGGACGAGACGATCTAGCCGGCGTGGGCGTGAAGGATGCGCAGGAAGCCCTCGCCGTACTTCTCCAGCTTGCGCTCGCCCACGCCGGAAACCGCTTCCATCTCCTCGAGGGTGGCCGGGCGGATCTCGATCATGTGCTTCAGGGTCGCATCATGGAAGACGGTGTAGGGCGGCACGCCCTGCTCCTCGGCCAGCCGCTTGCGGTGCGCGCGCAGCGACTCCCACAACGGCTCGTCCTCGACCGGCACCGCGACCGGCTGGCGGCGTGAGCCACGCGTGGCGGCCTTGCGCCTGGTCTCCGGGCGCAGCCGCAGGGTCTCCTCGCCCTTGAGCACCGCCCGGCAGCTCGGGTCGAGGTGCAGCCCGCCGTGGCCCTCGGCATCAACGGCGATCAGTCCCCGGGCGATCAGCTGACGGAACAGGCCACGCCAGGCCGTCGCCGACAGCTCGGTGCCGATACCGAAGGTGGAGATCCGGTCGTGTCCGAAGCGGCGCATGCGCTCGTCGGCCTCGCCGCGCAGCACGGCGACGAGGTAATTCACGCCGAAGCGCTGGCCGGTGCGATGGATGCAGGAGAGTGCCTTCTGCGCCGCCTCGGTGGCATCCCAGGTCTCCGGCGGCTCGAGGCAGTTGTCGCAGTTCCCGCAGGGCTCGGCGAGTGTCTCGCCGAAGTAGCCCAGCAATGCCTGGCGACGGCAGGTGGTCATCTCGGTCAGGCCCAACATGGCATCGAGCTTGGTCCGCTCGATGCGCTTGATGCGCTCGTCCGCCTCGGAGCCGGCCATCATCTGGCGCAGGGTGAGCACGTCCTGCAGGCCGTAGTCCATCCAGGCGTCCGCGGGCAGGCCGTCGCGGCCCGCCCGGCCGGTCTCCTGGTAGTAGGCCTCGATGCTCTTGGGCAGGTTGAGATGCGCGACGAAACGCACGTCCGGCTTGTCGATGCCCATGCCGAAGGCGATGGTCGCCACCACGATCACGCCCTCCTCGGCGAGAAAGCGCTCCTGCACCCGGCGACGGTGCTCGGCCGACAGCCCGGCGTGGTAGGGCAGCGCCACCAGCCCCTGCTTCTCGAGCCACTCGGCGGTCTGCTCGACCTTCTTGCGCGACAGGCAATAGACGATGCCCGCCTCGTTCGGATGCGACTCGCGGATGAAGCGCAGCAGCCGGTCGCGGCCGCCGCCGGTGCCCTGATTGATGCGGTAGCGGATATTGGGCCGGTCGAAGCCGGAGATGAAGCGCCGCGCCCCGCTGAGCTGCAGACGTTCGACGATCTCCTCGCGGGTGGCCTCGTCGGCGGTCGCGGTCAGCGCGATGCGCGGCACGCCCGGAAACTGCCCGGCCAGTTCACCCAGACGGATGTACTCGGGACGGAAGTCGTGCCCCCACTGCGAGACGCAGTGCGCCTCGTCGATCGCGATCAGGGAGAGCGGCACGCTGGCGAGACGCTCGAGGGTCGCCGGCATCATCAGCCGCTCTGGGGCCACGTAGAGGAGATCGAGCGAGCCGTCGTGCAGCCGCCCCAGCACCTCGCGCGCCTCCTCGGCCGAGAGGCTCGAGTTGAGAAAGGCGGCGGCCACGCCCAGTTGGCGCAACGCGGCCACCTGGTCCTGCATCAGGGCGATCAGCGGCGAGACCACGATCGCCGTGCCCTCGCGCGCCAGCGCCGGCACCTGGTAGCAGAGCGACTTGCCGCCGCCGGTAGGCATCAGCACCAGGGCGTCGTTGCCGCCCATGACCGTATCGATCACCTCGCCCTGCGGCGGGCGGAAGTCCTCGTAGCCGAAGACGCTGTTCAGGATTTGGCGGGGACTGCTCGACATGGCGGCTATTGGGCCAGATTCCCCCGACGAAGGAAACCGTGACGAGCGGATCGGCGCCGATGGACGCGCGCGGCCAACTTCGCTAACGTCGATTTTTTACATTGTGACAAGGTGACAGCCGCCCCATGGATCTCGACGAGATGGACGCGTTCGACAAGGTTTCCCGTTCTACCCGCCGCGAGCTGCTGCGCTTCGGGCTGGCACTGCTGTTCGTGATCGGGGTGGCCCTGTTCACCTGGATCACCCAGGGCCACGTCAGCATGGTGATGGTGATCGCGGCGGTGATCGGTGCCTACATGGCCATGAACATCGGCGCCAACGACGTGGCCAACAACGTCGGCCCGGCGGTGGGCTCGCAGGCACTGACCATGGGTGGGGCGATCGTCATCGCGGCGACCTTCGAGGCCGCCGGGGCGATCATTGCCGGCGGCGAAGTCGTCACCACGATCAAGAAGGGCATCATTGACCCCACCCTGATCGCCGACCCCATGACCTTCGTCTGGCTGATGATGGCCGCCCTGCTGGCCGCGGCGATCTGGCTTAACCTCGCCACCGCACTGGGAGCACCGGTCTCGACCACCCACTCGATCGTCGGCGGGGTAATGGGCGGCGGCATCGCCGCGGCCGGCTGGGGCATCGCCAACTGGGGAACGGTCGGACAGATCGCCGCCAGCTGGGTGATATCGCCCGTCTTGGGCGGGGCCATCGCCGCCGCCCTGCTCTACCTGATCAAGCGCAGCATCACCTACCAGCACGACCTGATCGCCGCGGCAAGACAGCGCGTCCCCTGGTTCCTGGGACTGATGGCCTGGGCCTTCGCCACCTACCTGGCGGTCAAGGGACTCAAGCGGATCACGGACATTTCCTTCATGGGCGCCCTCGGGATCGGCCTGGTCGTCGCCGTGGCGGTGTTCTTCCTGGTTCGCCCCCTGATTGCGCGCGCCGCGGATCGCATGACGGAGAACAGCAAGGGTAGCGTCAACAGCCTGTTCACCTGGCCGCTGATCTTCGCCGCCGCCCTGCTGAGCTTCGCCCACGGCTCGAACGACGTTGCCAACGCCGTCGGGCCGCTGGCCGCGATCAACGACGCCCTGGCACATGCCGGCACCGCGGCGAAGGCCGCCATCCCGCTGTGGATCATGGTCATCGGCGCGCTGGGTCTGGCCGTGGGCCTGGCCCTCTACGGCCCCAAGCTGATCCGCACGGTCGGCCACGAGATCACCGAGATCGACCAGATGCGCGCCTACTGCATCGCCATGGCCGCGGCCCTGACGGTCATCCTGGCCTCCCAGCTGGGCCTGCCGGTCTCCACCACCCATGTCACCATCGGCGCGGTCTTCGGTGTCGGCTTCCTGCGCGAATACCTCAAGTCCAGCTACGACCGCCTCGAGCAGCAGGTTCGCGATTTGCACCCGGAAGGCGATGACGACGAGGTGATGCAGGAGTACCTGGAGCGGTTCCGCGCCGCCCCGCTCAAGGAAAAGGAGCAGATGCTCGCCGAACTCAAGAACAAGAGCACGCGACGCGAGGTCCACATCAGCAAGCGCCAGCGCAAGGGACTGAAGAAGATCTACAAGCGCGAGCTGGTCAAGCGCTCGCTGATGCTCAAGGTGGTCGCCGCCTGGGTGATCACCGTGCCGGCCGCCGCGATCCTTTCGGCGATTTTCTTCTTCCTGATCCGCGGCATGATGGCCTGATTCACCGCCGACCGCAGACGGGGCAGTACAATCCCTCTCCATGGCTGCCCCCAGAATCCGCGAAGCCGAAATCGCCCAGGCGCTCGACACCGCCCTGCCCGCCTGGCAACGCGCCGGCCACCGCCTGCCGGTGCTGGTCAACGGCAGGCCTGCCTGGGCATTGGCATGCGCGCAGGCACTGGTCGACGAGGACACCCTCTGGATCGGGCCCGACGCCCCGCCCGTGGCGCGCTCGCTCAGCCTGCGCCGCGCGCGTGAGTCGCTGGGCGGGGAATGTGACCGTGTCATCTTCAATGCCCTGTCCGGATTCGACCCCGACGCCCTCGGCGCCGTCGCCGGCCTGCCGCGCGCCGGCGGCTGCCTGATCCTGATCGCTCCACCGCTGGCCGACTGGCCCGAACGCGAGGACCCGGAACTCGCCCGGATCACGGCCTACCCCTTCACCCCCGCGGATGGCGGCTCGGCCTACATCCGCCGGCTGACCGGCCTCCTGAAAGAACAGCAACCCTTGTGGACGGTCACCGAGGGCAAACCGCTGGCGGCGGTGCCGTCGCCTGTCGGGTCGACCGACGAGCCCCGGCTGGCCACCGCTCCCTGCCGCACTCCCGATCAGGCCGAGGCAGTCGAACGGATCGTCCACGTGGCGCGCAGTCGGCCGCGCCGCCCCCTGGTGCTGCGCTCGCATCGTGGCCGCGGCAAGAGTTCCGCACTCGGCATCGCGGCGGCACGCGTGCTCGAAGAGGGTCTCGGTGATGTGCTGGTCACCGCGCCGCGACGCGAGGCGGTCGAGCCGCTGTTCGCTCGTACCGCCGAGATCATCGGGGCCGCGCCCGACGGCGACGGGGCAATACGTCTCGGCGCGCATCGACTGCGCTTCCTCCCGCCCGACGTGCTGATCGAGCAATGCCCGCCGGGGCGGCTGCTGCTGGTCGACGAGGCCGCCGCGCTCCCCGCCGGTCTCCTCGACGACCTGTTCTCCCACCATCCGCGCTGTGTGTTCGCCACCACCGAACACGGCTACGAGGGCAGCGGCCGGGGCTTTGCCCTGCGATTCCTGCCACGCCTCGAGTCACGCGCGGCATCGGTCCATCACCTGCGGATGAGCACACCGATCCGCTGGTCGACGGACGATCCGCTCGAGGCGCTGATCGACCGTCTGCTGCTCCTCGATGCCGACCCGGCCGACCTGCCGACGTCGCCTCCCGGCGAGCCCGGCACGCCACAGCGGCTGGACCGCGACGCACTGGCCGCCGACGAGCCCCGCCTGGCCCAACTGTTCGGCCTGCTCGTCGGCGCCCATTACCGCACGACACCGCGCGACCTGCGCCAGTTGCTCGAGGCCCCGGGCACCCAACTGTGGACGGTCGAGGCAGACGGCGGGGTGCTGGCGACCGCCGTGGTACAGGACGAGGGCAACCTTTCCCGGCCGCTGGCCGAGGCGGTATTCGCCGGCGAGCGTCGCCTGCACGGCCATCTGCTGCCGCAGACCCTGGCGGCGCATGCCGGCGAGGCCGACTGGCCGATACTGGCCGGCCGACGCATCCAGCGCATCGCCGTGCACCCCGTCGCCCGCCGGCAAGGGCTCGGCCGTCGGCTGGTGGCGGCCATCGCCGAGCAGGCCCGTGCCGACGGGCTGGACTTTCTCGGCGTGAGCTTCGGTGCGCAGGACGACCTGATCGACTTCTGGCAGGCCTGCCACCTGGCGGCCTTGCATCTGGGCCAGCACCGCGACCCGGCCTCCGGCGAAGAGGCCATGGTCATGGTGACGGGGCTTTCCCCGACCGGTCAGCAAGCCGTCGAACACAGCACACGCCGGCTGGTCGAGACCCTGGCCGACCGGGCCGCCGGCCCGCTGCGCCGGGCCGATGCCGGCCGCCTTGCCCGGCTACTAGCCGGCACGACACCAATGACGCCGCCGACTCTCGATGAGGCCGCCCGGCGGCAGATCGACGCCTGCGCCTACCATCGGCACCACCTGGATGCCGCGCTCGCCCCCTTGCGCCGCTGGCTGCCGACGGCACTCAGCCAACCGGCGGTGATCAGGGCCGTCAGCACCGAGAACCGTGCCCTGCTGGTCGGGCGCTTCCTGCAGCTTGCCGAGGAGTCGACGCTGGCAACCCGCTTCGGCCTCGCCGGGCGGCGGGCCGTCGAGGACGCCTGCCGACAAGCCCTGCGACATGTCCTCGAGGTGCTGGCGAGCTAGGAACTCGAGCACGCGCTATGCTTGAGGCCGCCGGTCCGGACATGCTGCACTGGTCGGACAGAGCGCCGAACGGCACCACGGACACAGGGACACCATTGCGGGGACCGCATTGCCATGAAAGTCGCCTTCTTCTCCACCAAGCCCTACGACCGCGAGGCCTTCGACGCCGATCCGAAAGGGCACGAGATCGACTATTTCGACCAACGCCTCACCGAGGAGACGGTCCATCTCGCCCGGGGCTATCGGGCGGTGTGTGCCTTCGCCAACGACGTGCTCGGCGCAGCGGTAATTCAGGCACTGGCCGATGGCGGTACCGAAGTGCTCGCCCTGCGATGCGCCGGCTGCAACCACGTCGATTTCGAGGCGGTGGCCGGGACGGATTTGCGGGTGGTGAACGTGCCGGCCTACTCGCCCAACGCGGTCGCCGAGCACGCCGTGGCATTGATGCAGGCGGTCAACCGCCACCTGCCGCGTGCCGTCACACAGGTCCGCATGGGCAATTACGCCCTGCACGGGCTGGCGGGCACGGATGTGGTCGGCAAAACGGTCGGCGTGGTGGGCACCGGGCGCATCGGCATGGTGTTCGCCCGCATCCTCAAGCAGGGCTTCGGAGCCGAGGTGATCGCCCACGACCCCTATCCGAATGACGAGTGCCGAGAGATGGGGATCGACTACGTGCCTCTGGATGATCTGCTCGAACGCGCCGACATCATCAGCCTGCACTGCCCGCTCACCGATGCCACCCGGCACCTGATTGACGCCGGGGCCATCGCTCGACTCAAGCCGGGCGCGCTGATCGTCAACACCAGTCGCGGCGCGGTGATCGACACCCAGGCGGCCATCGACGGGCTCAAGTCAGGGCAGATCGGTGGGCTCGGGATCGACGTGTACGAACACGAAGGGCCTTTGTTCTTCGAGGATCGCAGCGACGAGCTGCTCACCGACGACCAGTTCGCCCGGCTGCTGGGCTTCCAGAACGTGGTCATCACCGGCCACCAGGCCTTTCTTACCCGCGAGGCGCTGGCGCAGATCGCCAAACAGACGCTCGAAAACCTCACCTGCATCGAGACCGGCGTGGCCTGCGAGCGGGAACTCACCCCGGGGAAGTAGCCCGGGTATAATCCGCCGCCTTTCACGCATCCCCGAGACGACATCCGGCACATGGACCTGCTCGCCCCGCTGACACTCGCCCCCCTCGATCCGGTCGGTCGCGGGGCGCAGAAACTCGTCTACCGCCACCCGGACGACCCCCGAGTGCTGGTCAAGGTGGTGAATCCGGACTTCATCAGGCGCCACGACCGCAAGGACGCCTTCTACAAGCGCAGACGGCGCATCGGTCACTACCGCGCCTTCGAGCGCGAGGTGCGCGAACACCTTGCCTCGCGCGCCCGCCATGCCGGCCGGTACGCCCCCTGCCGCCACCTGCAGAACATCCTCGGCATGGTCGACACCGATCTCGGCGCGGCCCTGCTGGTCGAGGCGGTGCTCGACGAAAATGGCCAGCCGGCGCCGAGCCTCGCCGAACTGCAACGGCGCGGCCGCTACGGCGCCCGCGAGCAACGGGCGCTCGACACGTTCATCGACTGGGCGATGACCTCGAATGTCCTGATCAACGACCTCTCGCCCGACAATCTCGTCTGGCACCCCGACGGCCATTTCGTCCTGATCGACGGCATGGGCGACCGCGCCGCGATCCCGGTGCGCTCTCACAGCCAGTGGCTCAACCGTCGCTACAAGCGCAAGAAGATCGACCGGCTGCTGCGGCAGATCGATGCCGACGGGCAGGCGACATGACTCCCGTCCCGTCGCCATCGCACCGTGACTCGCCCTGATCGCCGCATGGCTCGACGGGAGGCCTCGACCGGGACATCCGACCTGTTTGCAACTACGCTTTGCAGAAAAACAAGGAGGAGAGCATGCGCCCCGAGACCATCGCCCTGCACACCGGCTACGAGCCGGACGACCAGCACGCCGTCGCCGTCCCCATCCACCAGACCACCTCATACGCCTTCGATAACGCCCAGCACGCCGCCGACCTGTTCGACCTGAAGGTCAAGGGCAATATCTACTCGCGGATCATGAACCCCACCTGCGGGGTGCTCGAGGAGCGGATGGCGGCGCTCGACGGGGGCGTGGGTGCCCTGGCGACCGCAACCGGCATGGCGGCAATCACCTACGCGATCCAGACCATTGCGCAGGCGGGCGACAACATCGTCTCGATCAGCGAGCTCTACGGCGGGACCTACAACCTGTTCGCCCACACCTTCCCGCGCCAGGACATCACGGTGCGCTTCTGCAACAAGGATGACTTCGCCGGTATCGAGGCGGCCATCGACGAACGCACCCGGGCGATCTACTGCGAGTCGATCGGCAATCCTTCCGGCAGCGTGGCGGACATCGAGAAGCTCGCCGACATCGCCCATCGCAACGGCCTGCCGCTGATGGTGGACAACACCGTCGGCACCCCCTTCCTGCTCCGGCCGATCGACTACGGCGCCGACATCGTGATCCACTCGGCCACCAAGTACATCGGCGGGCACGGCACCACGCTCGGCGGCGTGATCGTCGACTCGGGGCAATTCGACTGGGCGGCCCACCCCGAACGCTTCTCGCTGCTGATCGAGCCCGACCCGTCCTATCACGGCGTGAGCTACACCAACGATGTCGGTGCGGCCGCCTTCATCGCCCGTGCCCGCGTGGTGCCACTGCGCAACACCGGCGCGGCCCTCTCGGCCCAGTCGGCCTGGCAACTGCTTCAGGGCCTGGAAACGCTGTCACTGCGAATGGACCGGGTCTGCGAGAACACCCAGGAGGTCGCCGAATTCCTCGATGCACACCCTCAGGTCAGCTGGGTACAGTACGCCGGCCTGCCCGAGCACAAGGACCACCGGCTGGCGCGCAAGTACATGGACGGGCGCGCCTCGGGCATTCTCAGCTTCGGCGTCAAGGGCGGTCGCGAAGCGGGCGTCCGTTTCTACGACGCCCTGCAGCTGATCCTCAGGCTGGTGAACATCGGCGATGCCAAGTCCTGCGCGGCGATCCCGGCCTCGACCACCCACCGGCAGCTCAACGACGAGGAACTGCGGGCCGCCGGCGTCCCGCCGGACATGGTGCGCCTGTCGATCGGCATCGAGCACGTCGACGACCTGATCGAGGATCTGGACCAGGCACTCAAGGCCAGCGCCTGATACCGCGCCAACGCCGGCATCAGGCCAGCAGAACGGCCAGAATGCCGGTGATGAAGATGCCGTCGAAGGTGCCGGCCCCGCCGATCGAAGCCACCGGCGAGCCGAGCTTGCGCACGTCCTTGAGGCGCAGGATGTCGGCACCGATCAACACGCCCACCGTCCCGCCAACGTAGGCCAGTGCCGGGCTGTGCTCGGGATCGAGCAACAGTCCGGCGGCGGCCGCCGCCAGTGGCGCGACCAGCACCGGCATGCCGATACCCAGCCCGGGCACCGGCCGGCTGGCGAGATAGGCAATCGAGGAAACGAACGCCACCGCCAGCAGGTAATCGCCGAGGCCGGCGCCGGCGTGCATGACCAGATACGCGGAGAACGTCAGCGGCAGCAGGCAGCCGCCGAGATTGACCGCCACCGTGGTCACGCCCTCGAACGGCTGCTGGGCATGACGCAGGATGCGGCGGATCGGGTCGGGCAGCGGCTCGTCGGGCTCCTCGGCGCTCATGCGAAACAACGGCACGTTCACCAGGCTGCCCATCAGCGAGACGAACAGCAGCGTGACCCCGGCCTGCGGATCCAGCCCCAGCTTGCCGAACGCCAGCTGCAGCGCACCGAGCTGGATGAGGGTGAACAGGACGATCAGGCCGAGGGCGGCTATCAGGAAGGCGGGATTCGGCATCGCTCCTCTCGGGGGCTCGTAAGGGACGACTCCGAGCATGGCAGAGATGTGCGGCGACGTTCACGCCCCGAGGGCGTTAAAGGCTGCGCAGGAAGAGCAGCAATGCGTCGCGATCCGCGGCCGAGAGATGCCGGAAACGCTCGCGTGCCGGCTCGGCCTCGCCACCGTGCCACAGGATCGCCTCGGCCAGCCCGCGGGCCCGGCCGTCGTGCAGGAAGAAACGATGGCCGGTGACCAGTTCGTTCAGCCCGATGCCCCACAGCGGCGGCGTGCGCCACTCGCGTCCGCTGGCGAGGAAATCGCCGCGGCCGTCGGCAAGGCCCTCGCCCATGTCGTGCAGCAGGAAGTCCGAGTACGGCGCGATCTCCCGGTTGGACAGCAACGCGATACCCTCCGGGTGCTCGCCGGTGGCCAGGCGGGGAACGTGGCAGGCCGCGCAGCCGGCCTGCTCGAACAGTCGCTCGCCATGCCGGACCTCGGGGTTGTCGACGAACCGACGTGACGGCACGGCCAGAGTCTGCGTGTAGAAGGTAACATCGCCGAGAATGCGCTCGCCGGCCTCGAGGTCCGGACGGCCGGTCGCGCTGTTCCAGCCGAGCTCGGGGTCGTCGTCCGCCGCATCGCGATTGACCGTGCCCGCCGACTCGCCGGGAAAGACGGGGTTGGTCACCCCCATGTCCTGATGATAGGCACCCGCATTCTGCTGGCGCAGCGAGGGGTTGTTGGCCTTCAGCCCGATCCGACCGATCACCCGCTCGCCGCTCCCGACATCGAGCACGCGGTTGGCCCGCCCGCTGATGCCGTCGCCGTCGGCATCCGCCGGATCGGCCAGCGCCAGCAGGGTGGCGTCGGGGATCGCCTCGATGTAGCCGCGTCCGTGGATGGGCGGCGCGACGCGCGGCGAGATGCGGATGTCCTCGATCGTGTAGCCGGCCGCTGCCAGCGCCGCAGGATCCGCGAGACCGGTCAGCGTGAACTCGGGCCAGCGCAATTCGTAGGCCGTGCCGTCAGCGTAGCGGCCCGTTCGTGTGCGCCAGTGCACCTCCACATTGGCTTCCGGCACCGCGCCGGCGCCGGCCACGGCCTGCTGCTGGAGCTGGGTGCCCATACTCGGCACCGGTGTCGGTCCGGCATCCGGGTCGTTGCCGACGCTCACGCGCAGGAGCAGCGACTCGGCATCCGCCAGGTTGGTGTGGCCGTTGACCGGGTGCGGTGGCGGCGCTCCACGCGAATCCCGCGGATGGCACGACTCGCAGCTCGCAGCGTTGAACACGGGGCCGAGCCCCGGTCGGATGGCATTGCCGCCCGAGACGAACGGGGTCTCGAAGTCGGCGTCGCCTCGAGTAAAGCGGGCGACCTGCGCGTCATTCATGCCCGGCAGGGGATGCGAGAAGGCGTTGCTGGTGGCCGAGTCCACCGTCACCGGCGGCCGCTCTCCCGCCGCGATGGCCGGCGCGAGGCTCAGCATGGCGAGCCCGTACAGCCAGGCGGGCAATCCGGCCCGGCAACGTGCCCGGCGCGTGCGTCGCACTCCGTGACATGCGGTTGACTGCTCCCGCATCAGTGCAGTGCTTCCTCGAGTCGTGCCTGCAGGTCTCGCACGGCCTCCACCGCCGCCTGGATGCGGACCTGCTGCGCCTCCTCGCCACTGGCGACCGCCTCGGCGAAGGCCAGCCGGCCGTTACCGCCGTCCGTCTCGCCGATCGCGGCCAGCCGGCCGGCCGCAACCAACAGCGCCCGGTCGACCGCCTCGACCTCGGCATCCTGCCGGGCGGCAATGGCGCGCAGGCCCGCCCCGGAATCGATGCCGTCCAGTGAACCCAGCCAGAGATTGCGGATACCCTCGACGTTGTGCTGCATGTCGGCCCGCGTGTTGCGCGCCCAGGGTGACTCGACCCCGTCCAGGCGCCCGGATGCCAGCGGCTCGCCCAACTTGGCGGCCGCCAGTTCGTCGGCGATGCCGTCCATGCCTTCGACCAGCTCCTGCACCGCGCCCCTCACGGCGGGGTACAGGCGCGAATCCGGCGTGCCCGCCCCGGCGAGTTGTCGGCCATGACCCTCGCTGCCCTGCCAGGCAGCGGCCATGGCGGCGGCGTGGTCGTGCAGATCCGCGCCCAGGGCGGCTAGCAGTTCGCGTTGGCGCGGGTTATCGGCGAGCCGTCCGGCGGCCTGCGCCGCGGACTCGCGCCCCTCGCCCACCGGTCGATTCCAGAGCAGGAATTCGATCGCGTGGAAGCCCTTGACGTCGCCATCGAGCCTGGCGATGTGCGCACCGTCCAGCGGTGCCGAACCGGTGATCAGTCCTGCAAGCTCACGCCGGTCAAGTGGCCAGGAATCCATCGCCGGGTCATGGCCGTCGGTATCAACCGGACCGAAGAGGTGCGCTTCGCCGGTCTCCCAGTACGCACGTGCCTCGCGCCAGGCGGCTCGCGCGGCGATCACATGCTCGGCGGTGGGGGTCGCGCGCAGCGCCGTCAGGCGATCGGCCAATCGGTCGGCGGCGACGGCGAGCCGGACATAGTTGCGCGTGATCACGTGCTCGGCGGTGTGCTCGAGCACCCGTTCGGCCACGGGCTCGGCGTGGACGGTGGGCACGGCCAGGTTCAGCCCGGCGAGCAGGGCCAACGGGGTCAGTCGGAAAATGCGTGTATTCATGCGGATGCCTCGTATTCGGTGATGCGGTTTCAGAACTCGACGGCAAGCTGCGTGAGGAACGTGCCGGCCGACTCGCCCGTGCCGCCATCGGCGATGTCGTAGTCCTCGTCATGGGCGTACTCGACGCTGAGTGCGGTGTACCGGAAGATCTCGACCGACAGGGCGGCGAGGACACGGCTTTCCGGCAGGCCGAGCGCCACCGATTCGTCGGTGCCCTGGTAACCGATGCTCGCGGAGGCCGGCTTGCCCAGCAGATCGAAGCCGTAGCTGGCCTCGACGTTCCACGCGGCGGGCTGGGCGCCGTCACCGTTGAAGGCCAGTTCGCCGGCGTCGAACGAATCGTTCGCGGTCAGGTACTCACCTACCAGCGTCACGTCACCCATGCCGAGCACGGCATTGGCCGTCCAGGCGCCCACTTCGTCGACATCTGCCCCACCGGTGTTGTCGTACACGGTCTCCTCGATGCCGTCGGATTCGCCGAGGCTGTTGATGTAGCCGGCGGACAGCGCCAGGTCGGCGCCCCCCACGGAGCCGGCATAGCCGGCGGTCGCGCCGAAGCTGTTGACCTGGTTCTCGTCCTCGAGGTCGCCGTTGAAGGCATACACCTCGGCGGAAAAACCGCCCTGGCCGATGCCGGCCGAGATCGCGGTCTCGCGGGTTTCGCCGAGTTCGAGGGTGAGCGGGTCGGAGACCATGGCGGTCTCGTAGACGCCGAACGGCACGTAGAACTGACCGGCACGCAGCGACCAGAGGCTGTCCTCGGCGCCGAGCATCACGCTGGCGGTGTCGACTTCCAGCGGCGTGTCGTTCTCTTCGTAGAGGGTGGAGATCTCGGCGCTGATCCACTCGTTGATCGCGGCCTCGAGGCTCAGCGCGCCGGTTGCCAGAACGATGTCGCTCTCGTCGCTGCCGGTGTAGGGTCTGGTGTGGTAACCCTCTACCTCGACGACACCACCGAAATCGATCGACGGGTAGGTCTCGGCTTGATCGGCCGCCATGGCGGCCTGGCTGGCGAGGCCCAGCGAAAGGGCAGTGGCCAGCACAGTCGGGCGGGCGAATGGGTTCATGTCATCTCCTTGCGTTTTGTAAACCCGTCGAGAACCCAGGCCGCGGACAGATCAACGCGGCCATGCCAGCGGCTGTGCGGATGTGTTCTCGATCAATGGATCGTCACTTTAATACAAATCATTCGTATTGCAAGTCGTGGTTCGCTTTTAATTGCTTTTTGCTGATGCGCAAAGGCATCACCGACACGATCAGAGAGATCGTGTTCCGCAGGAGGAGAGGAGAAACCAGTGGGAATGGATGGGCGAGACAGCCCTCTCGAGGCCACCTTGCCTATCTACGGGGGGTCAACCGTCAGCCGGTGCCCCGCTGCGGTGCCGATGTGGAGCGTAAAGCGCCGCAATCGCGAGCACGAGACCGGAAACCGTGGCGATCATGCCGGCCGCACTCACCGCGTCGTCGGCGCCCAGCCACAGCGGGCCGTAGCCCGCGGCGACGTAGCCGACTACCGCGGAGAAGATCGCGAAGGCCACCGACCAGAGCACCTGGTGCTCAAGACGGTTGGTCATCAGACGGGCTGCCGCTGGCGGGCAGATGAACATGGCGATGACGATGATCGAGCCGACCGCGTCGAAGGCGGCCACGGCCGCCACCGCGGCCATGATCACGAGAGCGAAGCCGATCAGGTTGGTGCGCATGCCCAGTACGCGGGCGAAACCCTCGTCGAAGGTCGAGATCTTCAACGGTCGCCAGAAGACCACGGTGAAGACCAGCATCAAGGCCGCGACGATCGCAATGCGGGGCAGCTCGGGCGGCAAGCCCGCCAGGGCCACCGGATCGAGCAGCGACCCCCAGCCCCGCGCCTCCACCCAGATCAGGCTCTCGAGGTTGCCGTAGAGCGCGTGCTGGACGTCGAGGTGCACCGAGGAGGTATCCGACTGTTCCAGCAAGAGCACACCGAAGGCGAACATCGAGGTGAAGGCCACGCCCATGGCCGCCCCCGGCTCGATCCGCCCCAGCCGCCGGATCAGCTCGATCAGCAGCACGGCGACCACCGCCGCGCCGGCCGCACCGGCCATCATCGCCCACGAACTGACCGTTCCGCTCAGCAGGAATCCCACCACAATCCCGGGCAGCACCACGTGGCTGATGGCATCGCCGATCAGCGCCTGACGCCGCAGCACCAGGAAGTTACCCGGCAACGCACAGGCGACGGCGGCGAGCACACCAATCAGGATCGGCACGAGCGAGAGCATCACGAACTCGGCTCCCATCACGCACAGCCCTCCCCGGCCTCGGCGAGTTGCCGGTCTATTTCGCGGATCTCGTCCTCGGTGAGCACCATCTCGATAGGACGCAGGCCGTCGTAGCGTGACACCGTCGCCTCGTGCGAGTGCATCCGTCGGGCGATCGCCCAGCGCGACTCGTCGCGGCAGGCCTTGGCCGCACGCAACCGGCCGAGCTCGGTGGGCACGCCGTCGGGACGGGCCAGGCCGGCCCGGACTAGCAGGTTGAGGGTATAGCGTTCGTAGATGGGCAGATCCTGGGCGATCGCGAGCAGACCCTGGCGCAGATGGATGCGGCGCTGCTGACGATGGTGGCGCAGCCAGCCGACCAGCAGGCCGCGACCGGGCGCGAACAACATCGAGAGCGTGAACAGGGCAAAGGCCGTCAGGACGATGATGGGGCCGGTGGGCAGCGCCGGCGCGGTGGCCGAGACGGCCGCGCCGATGAAGCCCGACAGACCGCCGAAGACGCCGGCAATACCGAGCACGCGGTCACTACGATCGCTCCAGAAACGAGCGGCCACCGGCGGGATGATCAGCAAGGCGACGATCAGCACCAGCCCGACCACCTTCAGCCCGATGATGGTCACAGCCATCACCAGCCCCATCATGGCGAGATCCACTCGGCGCACGTCGATGCCCGAAGCGGCCGCGAACCCGGCATCGAAGGCGACCAGCGTCATGGGCCGACGCAACGTCCAGACAGCGAGCACCGCCAGTGCGCCTGCCACCGCGATCAGTACCGCATCGCCGAAGAGCATGCCGGCGGTCGCCCCGAGCAGGAAGTCCGCCAGCCCCGCAGGCCGACCGATCGAGACCGTCTGGATCACGGTCAGCAGCACCACGCCGAAGCCGAAGAAGACCGACAGCACCGCACCGATGGCGGCATCCTCGGCCAGGCGCGTGTGCCGGGTAAGCCAATGCATGGCCAACAGCCCCGCCCCGGCCGTCAGCGCCGCACCCAGCATCAGTCCGGCCAGGTGGCGGCCGTCGCCCCCGAGGGCCGCCATCACCAGGAAGGCGAGCCCCACGCCAGGCAGGGTCGAATGGCTGATGGCATCGGAGACCAGCGCGCGCTTGCGAAGGAACAGGAAGGTCCCGGCCGCGCCGGCGGCGATGCCGAGCAGTGCCGCACCGATGGCCACCAGCGTGGCGTTGTAGCCCAGCTGCAGGGTGAGCGCCTCGAGCAACATCAATGACCGCCCAGTTGGAGCTGATCCATCAGATTCGCGGCCAGCCGTCCCCCATAGGCACTCTGCAGGTGTTCCTCGGTGAACGCCTCGGCGACCGGCCCTTCGGCGACCTTGTGGACGTTGATCATCATGACGTGATCAAAGTAGTCACGGACGGTGGAGAGATCGTGATGCACGGCGACCACCGTTCGCCCCTCGGCCTTGAGGGTCTTGAGCACGTCGATGATGGCCCGCTCGGTGGCCGCATCCACGCCGGCGAACGGCTCGTCCAGCAGGTACAGGTCGGCCCCCTGGGCCAGCGCCCGGGCAAGAAAGACGCGCTGCTGCTGACCACCGGAGAGCTGGCCGATCTGGCGGTCGGCGAAGTCACGCATGCCGACCCGGTCGAGGCAGTCGAACGCTCGCTGCCGATGACCGGCATTCACCCGACGCAACAGGCCGAGTTCACGCGCCAGTCCCATCAGCACCACGTCGATCACCCGGGTGGGGAAATCCCAGTCGACCGAGGCGCGCTGCGGAACGTAAGCGATCCTTCGGCGGCTTTTCGCCAGCGGCCGCCCGTAGACCGTCACCACCCCCGACAGGCGCGGCACGATGCCGAGCACGGCCTTGAGGGTGGTCGACTTGCCTGCCCCGTTCGGGCCGATGATGGCGGTCATCGATCCGTCCTCGATCGTCATGTCGAGCGAGAACACGGCCGGCTTCTGGCCATACGAGACCGTCAGGCCACGAACGGCGAGCGGCTTGTCCGACAGCTCGGCCAGCGGGGCGGCCGCGACCTCCTCGCCTCGGCCGAACGGCATGCGCAGGCTCATTGCGTTCCCTCGCCCAGCCGGCCCTGCATGCCGTCCTCCGGCGCTTGCCCGCCCAGGGCTCGCACGATGGTGGTGACGTTGTGGTCGATCATGCCGAGATAGGTGCCCTCGTAGGTCCCCACCGTCCCCATGGCATCCGAGTAGAGCGTGCCGGCGACACGCACCTCGTGACCGCGGGCGCCGGCACCCTCGACCAGGGCACGGACATTGCGCTCGGGTACCGAGCTCTCGACGAACACCGCCCCGATGTCGCGCTCGACCAGCAGGTCGACCAGATCTCGGATGCGACGCAGGCCGGCCTCGGACTCGGTCGAGATGCCCTGGATGCCGATCACCTCGAAATCGAAGGCTCGCCCGAAGTAGGCGAAGGCGTCGTGGGCGGTCAGGAGCACACGGCTGTCGGCGGGCACGCTCGCCGTCGCCTCCTCGGCATAGGCGTTCAGGCGCTCGATTGCGCCCAGGTAAGCCTCGGTACGTTTCTCGAAGCGCCCGGCCTCGGCCGGCCGAGCCTCGACCAGCGCATCGCGGATGGCGATCACCACGTCTTCCCACAGGTTCGGGGCCATCCAGACGTGCGGATCGAACTTGTTCTCGTAGTCCGAGTGACCAAGCAGTCGCTCCCGGGGCAGCACCTCGGCCACCGCAACCACCGACTGGCGGCGGGAGAGGCGGTGCAGGAATTTCTCCATCTGGGCCTCGAGATACAGGCCGTGCGACAGGACCAGATCGGCCTGGGCGAGCGCGACGATATCGCTGCGGGTCTGGCGATAGCTGTGCGGGTCGACTCCCGGCCCCATCAGACCCTTGACGCTGACCGCCTCACCGCCGATCTCGCGGGCGGCATCGGCGATCATGCCGGTCGTCGCGACTACCGCAAGCGGCTCCTCGGCCGGGGCGACGGGCGCGAGGAACACGGCCATGAGAAACGCCGCAAGCCGCCAAATCGGCGCAACACGCCGCCTGTCCCGGCTCCCCGGCCGGTCCACGGAAATTTCCGCTGTTCGCATGTCATCGTTCCAAAAAGTTAGATAAGACTAACTCTGCACTTTAGCGATCCCTCCACCTTGGCGTCAATGCCTCAGCGTGGCGTTGCGGTTTGCACCACCGTGGGGCATCGGGCGTAGAATCCGACGCCCGCTTCACAGCCAGGGAATTCATTTCATGGTCGAGCACCTCCGGAGATTGATCGGCCCCGGCACCACCATGGTCGGGTGGCAGGAAGTCGCCATTGCCGGTCTTGCGGCCGTGGCCAGCCTGTGGGCCGTGCACGCGGTAAGCGCGAGCCTGGTGAGCCCCGATGCCGCCCTGTTCCTGGTCGGCTCGATGGGGGCGACGGCGGTGCTGCTGTTTGCCGTGCCGCATGGCGCCCTATCCCAACCATGGCCGCTGTTCGGCGGCCACCTGGTGTCGGCGGTGATCGGGGTGGCGGCCGCCGACTGGATTGCCGACCCGGCGTTAGCGGCCGGCGTGGCCGTCGGCGGTGCGATCGCTGCCATGCAGCTGCTCCGCTGCATCCACCCGCCCGGCGGCGCAACGGCCCTTGTCGCCGTGATCGGCGGCTCGGCGGTGCACGATCTGGGTTACGGCTACATCCTGCTTCCGGTACTGACCAACGCGACGATCCTGTTCGCGCTGGCGGTCGCCGCAAACTACCCGTTCCGCTGGCGCCGCTATCCGATCGGCCTGGCACGCTGGGACGAACCACCCGCCCCGCCGCTGACCTCGCGCCACCTGCAGGCGGCGGTGCGCGACCTCAACGTCGTGGTCGATATCACCCCGGCCGAGCTGGATGCGATCGCACGCCGCGCCCTAGCCCATGCCACCGAGGACGATGCCTCGGTGCGGCTACCCATAGGTGAGCGGCATGTCCACGCCGAGGCAGGTGAGGCGGTGACCATCCACAAGCGGCTGGACGACGACGGCGAGCCGCGGGGTCGCGGCTATATCACGTTGAACGTGCTGGGACGGGACCGGCGCCGGGAAACCGGCCGGGACTGAGGCGACGGACAGCGCCTATTTCTGCGGCTCGCGTACCCGCAGGGCGGCCCGGCCGTTTTCGGTGGAGAGCTGGTTGGTGATGTGGCAGAAGAGCTTGGCGGTCATCTGCGCATCGTAGAGCGCACCGTGGGCGCGGCTGTTGTCCCAGTCGAAACCCGCGGCGGTGCAGGCGCGCGCCAGCACGGTCTCGCCGACGGCCACGGCGGCCGCGGTGACCGTGTCGAGCGTGGAGAAGGGATGGAAGGGGTTGCGCTTGTAGCCGGTGCGCTCGCAGGCAGCCTTGACCACCGCCAGATCGAACGGGGCGTTGTGCCCCACCAGGATCGCGCGACGGGCATTGAGTGCCTTGACCTGGCGACGGATCGGGCGGAAGAAGTCGGACAGCGCGGCCCGCTCCTCGAGGGCCTCGCGCTCGGGGTCGTCCGGATCGATACCGTGGATCTTGATCGAGACCGGATCGACCTCGGTCAGATGACTGGGATGCACCGAGACGGCAATCTCCTCGGTCGGGTACAGCAGGCCGTGCTCGTCGACGTCGAGCAGCACGGCCGCCAGCTCCAGCAGCGCGTGCCCCTGCGGGTCGAGCCCGCCGGTCTCGACGTCCACCACCACCGGCACGAAGCCGCGGAAGCGGCGCGCGATGGTCCAGTCGGACTGTTCGGCGGCCTCGCTCATCGCAGGCTTCAGTCGAGACCCAGCCGGCCCCGCCAGGAGCCCACCGTGTTGTGCATCAGCATGGCGATGGTCATCGGCCCGACCCCGCCCGGCACGGGCGTGATGAAGCCGGCCCGGGCCGAAGCGGCCTCGAAGTCGACGTCGCCGTGCAGCGTACCGTCCTCGCGGCGATGGATACCGACGTCGATCACGATCGCGCCCTCCTTGATCCACTCGCCTTTCACCAGACCCGGCTTGCCGGCGGCCACCACGACCAGGTCGGCACGCTGGACGTGCGCGGCCAGGTCGTCGGTGAAGCGATGGCAGACGGTCACGGTCGCCCCGGCGAGCAGCAGCTCGAGCGCCATCGGCCGGCCGACGATGTTCGATGCCCCGACGATGACCGCCTCGATGCCGCGCAGGTCGCGCCCGGTCTCCTCGAGCAGGCGCATCACCCCGTAGGGCGTGCAGGGCCGCAGGCCCGGCTGACGGATGGCCAGCCGACCGATGTTGGTCGGGTGGAAGCCGTCCACGTCCTTGTCCGGGTCGATACGGTTGATGATCGAGTCGGCGCTGAGGTGCTCGGGCAACGGCAACTGCACCAGAATGCCGTCCACGCGCTCGTCGGCATTGAGCTCGTCGACCAGCGCGTCGAGCTCGGCCTGGCTGATGCTCGCATCGAGGTCATGCGAAAACGACTCGATGCCGAGCTTGGCGCAGGCCTTGCGCTTGTTGTTCACGTACACCGACGAGGCGGGATCACCGCCGACCTGCACCACCGCCAGGCCTGGCGGGCGGTGACCGTTCTCGGTATAGGCGGCGATGGTCTCGGCAAGCCCGGCGCGCACGGTGGCACCGACAGCTCGCCCATCGAGAAGTCTTGCAGTCATGGGACGCGTCACATGCGGGGAAAGGCGCGATTGTCGCACGCGCCCCGGGACGACTCAACGCCGCCCGAGACCTCGTGCCCGGCTTCGCTAGTCGGCCGCCACCGACAGGTAACGGGTGGGCGACGGCGCCGGGCGGCCGATCAGGAACCCCTGGGCGTAGTCGATGCCGAGGTGGTGGACCTGCTCGAGCACCTCCTCGCTCTCGACGAACTCCGCCACCGTGTGGATCGACAGCTCCCGGGCCAGCTCGGCGATCAGGCGGACGAAGGCGAGATCGCGCGGGTCGCTCATCAGGTTGAGGATGAAGTCGCCCTCGATCTTGAGGAAATCGATCGGGAAGTGCTTCAGATAGTGGAACGAGGAGAAGCCCGAGCCGAAATCGTCGATGGCGAACTTGAAGCCCTCCAGGCGCAGCTCCTGGACGAACTTTTCCAGCAACTGGATGTTCTTGACCGTATCGCGCTCGGTCAGCTCGAACACGATCCGCTCCTTGGCCACCGACGTCCGCTCGACCAGCCCGCGAACCGTGGGCAGGAACTCCGCCAGTACCAGCGCCCGCGGCGAGAGGTTGATGAACACCATCCCCTCGAAGCCGCTGCGATCGACCTCGGCCAGCGCCTTTTCGATCATGATGTAGTCGATCCGGTCGATCACGCCCATCTTCTCGGCGATCTCGATGAACTCGCCGGCCCCCATGACGGTGTCGCCCAGGTCGATGCGCGAGAGCACCTCGACCGCTTCGATTTCGTCGTCCGCGGTGGCCAGGATCGGCTGAAAGTACGGCACGATGCGGCGCTCCTCGACCGCCCGCTGGATGACCAGCCCCTTTTCGCTGATCGAGCGAAACACGTCCATGACGTCCTCTTCGCTCGGCACGGCGACGCGCGCCTTACCCTCGGCCTTGGCCTTGTACATCATGTTGTCGGCGAACAGGAACAGGTCCTTGGGCTCGACCGCGTGATCGGGGAAGACGGCCACCCCGATGGAGGCCGAGGCGGTGACCTGCTCGCCGTCGGGCGCCGGCAGCGCGATCCGGTCGGTCTCGGCCAACACCCGGTTGGCGATCACGCAGGCCTGCTCGAGATCCGTTTCCGGCAGCACCACCACGAACTCGTCGCCGCCGTAGCGAGCGAAGATGTCGCCACGCTTGAGCGCCTTGCCGATCGCATCGGCGAAGGCCTTGAGGAAGGAATCGCCGAAGGCGTGGCCGTAGCTGTCGTTGACCAGCTTGAAGTTGTCGAGATCGATCAGCAGCAGGGCGAAACGCTGTTCGTGGCGCTGCGCGCGGTCGATCTCGTAGCCGATCAGCTCCCAGAAGACCCGCTGGTTGTACAGGTCGGTGAGCGGGTCACGAGTGGCGTAGTACTCGAGATCCCGGGTGTACTTGAAGATCGCCTTGACCGAGCCGACCACGTTCAGGAGCGTCGACAGCACGCTCTCGATCACCAGCAGACGCGTCTCGTCGTTGACCGTCTCGGCCTGCACCCCGATGCCGACGATGCCGCCGATCTTGGGCGAATCGACCAGCAGCGACTTGACCTGCACCCGGACATCCTCCGGGTCGAGCTCGATCCGGGCTCCCTCGGGGTTGGCGACGTGGTGGTTGATGTGCACCAGGGCCGCGTCGCCGAAGCTCGGGTGGGCACTCAGGGCCGCGCGGACCTCGGCCTCGAGCAACGTCTTGCTGCACTCGGCAGGCGGCGAGCGCCAGAACACGTCCAGGTCGAACAGCTCGTCGTCGACCTTGAAGATCGAGAACAGCGTGTAGGTCTCGATCACCTCGTTGATGTCGGTCATCAGCCGACAGATGTAGTCGTGCCAGTCGCGCACCACCTCGGAGGTGATGATGAACTTCTCGAGGAGCTTGATCTCGAATTCGAGCAGATCACGGTCGACCGCCACGCCACGGAACTTGTCCACCAGCTCCTCGAAGCTGCGGAACACCCGGTTGAGCTCGTCGAAGCCCAGATCCGTATCGCCCAGCGACAGGTTGCGCAGGTCGGCCACCCGGTTAACCTTTTCGGCATTGGCCTCCAGCAACTCGACCGAGTGGGTGATGCGACTGTTGACGAACCAGGTGATCAAACCCGCGCCGATGATCGGCAGCGGCGCGAGCAGCACCAGCCAGAAGAAGAAGTTGTCGCGGGCCTCGGCGATGGTCGCGGAGAAATCCTGCTCGACGTCGATCACGCCCAGCACATCGCCCACCTCGGCGGTCGCATGACAGGAGAGGCACTTCTCCTCGGCCTGGAGGGGAAAGGTGTAGCGGACCGCATGTTCCTTGACGTGTTCGCGGGTCTGGCCGGACTCGAACACCGCCGCGACCGCCCCGTCGATGGGTGCCTGGTCGATCTCGCCGTACTGTTCGGCGACCACGGGGCCGCGAAATATCTCGAGCTCGTAGCCACTGCCGGACAATGCCTCGCGGTTGGCCTGGACAAACCGTTCCAGTTGCTCGCGGCTCCAACCGGTG
Organism: Guyparkeria sp. WRN-7; assembly: GCF_001641825.1. Lineage (GTDB taxonomy): Bacteria > Pseudomonadota > Gammaproteobacteria > Halothiobacillales > Halothiobacillaceae > Guyparkeria. The sequence goes on from NZ_LRFH01000004.1 coordinate 39,931, forward strand.
CTCATCAACTGGTACATCGAGGCGAAGGTCGAGCGCGCCAGCAAATGCGAGTCCTTGAGCGCGCTCTGCTGCACCGACTGATTGAAGATGCTGGAGACGACCAGGTAGGCGCCGCCAAAGAACAGCAGCGAGACGAGCAGGGACATCGCGAGGATGAACGTCTTGATGGTGCGCATGCGGAAGATGTTGCGGTAGCCGTGAATCAATCCGGTTCGCCTCCCTGACCCGGTCGGATGAGCGAATACTAGGGAGGCCCCCACGGCGGCGCAACGCAGCGTTTCACTTGGTTAATGAAATACTTATTAACGCTGAACGCGACTGGGGCGGGAGTCGGTCGCCACAAACGGGAATTGCTGCCGTCCGATCAGGCCGGCTCGTCGGGCGTGCGCACCAGCATGTCGCGCGCCACCCGGCCGTCGCGGGTGCGGCGCATGGGCGGCAGGGCATCGAGGATGGTGCGCCCGTAACCCTTGGTCTGCAGGCGGGGGTCGCACAACACCATCACCCCGCTGTCGGCGGTATCGCGGATCAGCCGGCCGACACCCTGCTTGAGGGTGATGATCGCCTCGGGCAACGCCATGTGGACGAAGGGCACCAACCCCTTGTCCTTGAGGCGCTGCTCGCGGGCGGCGCGCACCGGATCGCCGGGGGCGGCGAAGGGGATGCGATCGATCATCACCAGTGACAGGGCCTCGCCGCGCACGTCCACCCCCTCCCAGAAACTCTGGGTGCCCAGCAGCACGCCATTGCCGGCGGCGCGGAAGTCCTCGAGCAACGCCGACTTGGCGCGCGTGCCCTGCACGAACAGCGGCAGCTCGGTCAGGTGCTCGCCCAGGGTCTCGGCGGCAAGCTTGAGCGCCCGGTGCGAGGTGAACAGCAGGAAGGCCCGGCCACCGCTGGCCTTGAGCAACGGGTAGACCGCTCGCAACGAGGCGAGCGTGTGCTCGCACGCCCCACCCGGCCCGCTAGGCTCGGGCAGGTTCGGCGGCAGGTAGAGCACCGCCTGGTGGGCGAAGTCGAACGGCGACTCCACCTGTTCGCAGCGGGCGTCGTCGAGGTTCATGCGCCGCGTGAAGTGGCTGAAGTCCTTCCCCGCGGCGAGCGTCGCCGAGGTCATGATCCAGGCGCGCGGCGACGACTCGACGTGCGATTTCAGCTGCCCGGCGGCATTCACCGGCGTGGTGTGCAGGGTGAACGAACGCGTGCGGCGTTCCACCCAGCGCACGGCCTGGCCGGCGGCCTCGCTCTTGCCGTCGCGAAACGCGGATAGCTCCTCGCGCAGCCCCTGCGCGCGGCCCAACAGCGTCTGCAGGCCCTTGCCGCGCGGTGCCGCGATCTCCAGTTCACGCACCAGCCCGTCAAGCGCCTCGGCCAGGCGGTCGAGCGCCGCGGTCACCACGGCATCCTCCGCCAGTTCCGTCCAGGGCACCCGGTCGGCCTCGATGCGGCCGAGGGCCTCGAGTACCGGATCGGTGGCCCCCTTGAGGGTATCGGCCGCCTCGGCGAGTCCCGGCTGGTCACGCGCCTCGTGCTTCTGCTCGATCCGGGTGTCGGCGGCCAGATCGCGCAGCTGGCGCGACCCGATCGCCTCGCCAAAGAACATCGAGGCGATCTCCGGCACCTGGTGGGCCTCGTCGAGCACCACCACGTCGGTATCGGGCAGCAGTTCGGCAAAGCCGGTCTGGCGCAGGGCAAGATCGGCACAGAACAGGTGATGGTTGATCACCACGATGTCCGCTTTCTGCGCCCGGTCGCGGGCCTTGACCACGAAGCACTCGTCGTAGAGGGGACAGTCGCGCCCCAGGCAGTTGTCGTTGGTCGAGGTGACCAGCGGCCAGATGTCGTGGTCGTCGGCCACGCCCGGGCAGTCGGCGCGGTCGCCGTCGATGGTGCGAGCGGCCCAGTCGCGCACCCTAGTGAGTGCCCGGGCATCCTCGCGCCGCGGCAGGCGCGCCTGCTCCTCGGCCAGATCCAGACGGTACTTGCAGAGGTAGTTTGCCCGCCCCTTGAGAAGCGCCACCTGCGCCTTGACGCCCAGCAGTTCTCGCATCCGCGGCAGGTCGCGATCGAACAGCTGATCCTGCAGGTGCTTGGTGCCGGTGGAAATCAGTGCCCGCTTGCCGGAGAGCAGGACCGGCGCGAGGTAGCCGAAGGTCTTGCCCACCCCGGTGCCCGCCTCGAGCACCAGGGTGTGCTGGTCGGTGATCGCGTCGCGGATCAGTTCGGCCATGCGCCGCTGCCCGGCGCGCGGCTGGTAGCCCTCGAAGGCATCGGCCAGACGCCCCTCGGGGCCGAAGACCTCCTCCAGCCCCAGCCGGGGGGTGCGTTCGGCCGTTTCGCTCATGCCTGCGCGCGAACGCTCGTCACGGCGGCCGACTGGGCGCCGGCGCGCTCCTCGGCCTCGCGCGCACCATCCTCGTCGCCCTGTGCCCGGCGGGCCTTGGCCACCAGCGACCACGCCGCCGACAACGTCCGGTTGTCGCGAGCGTGCTCGACGGCGCGCAGCGCCAGCTGCTCGGCCTGGGCCGGCTGGCCCTGTGCCAGGCGCACCTGGGCCAGATCGAGCCACAGACGGGCGTTGGTGGGTTCGATCTGCACCGCCCTCTCCAGCGTCGACTGGGCGCCGGCAAGATCGCCGGCATTGCGCCGCTGCTCCGCCTGACGAACCAGGGCGAGGACCGCCGGAGAAGTCCGGGAGGGCTGCGGCGCACTTTCGGGCTCGCTCGGCAACTGCTCCTCACGGAGGGTCGGTTCCTGCAGCGGCGTGGCGCGCACGGTCGGCTCCGGTTCGGGCGCCGGCTGCGGGGGCGGCGTCTGACGGGTCGGCATCGGCGCGCAACCGGCGAGCAACATGCCCGCCACCGCGATCGACAGGAAAGGCCGGCGCCACGCGGCGCCGGCAACGAGTGCTGTTGTGTTCATGCTGTCATCCATTCGGTACGAATCGTTCAGCGAAACCAGTCGAAGAAGCCGCCGCCCCCGGACTGACCGCCCTCACAGGTTTCGGCCATCTCGGGCACGTGGCCGGCGATGAACGGCATCCGCTCGCCGGGGCAACGCTCGGGCACGACGAACTGCCGTTCGGGGTCAACGGGCATCAAGCGTACCCCGCGCGGCGGCTGCCTGTCGCGTGGCTGGTTGTCGAGGCGCTCGAAGGTCGACGCCCACAGCGGCAGGGCCGCGCTCGAGCCGGTGAGGTTGGCCGGCCGGTCGTCGTCGCGGCCCACCCAGATCACGCCGACCCGGTTGCCGGTAAAGCCGGCAAACCAGGCATCGCGGCCATCATTGGTGGTGCCGGTCTTGCCGGCCAGACCGAGCTCCGGCGGGAAGAACTGGTTCAACCGGGTCGACGTGCCCTCGCGCACCACTGTCTGCAGGCCGTATTGCAGCAGGTAGAGCGACTCGCGGTCCACCGCCCGGCGCACATCCAGCGAGTAGCGCGACAGCTCGTTGCCCTCCTGGTCGACCACACTGCGAATAGCCCGCAGCGGGGTGACGAAGCCGTCGCCCGACAGGGTCTGGTACATCTGGGTGACCTCGAACGGGGTCATCCCCATCGAGCCCAGCAGCATCGAGGGATAGAACGGCGAGGGTCTCGGCGCGCCGAGACTCTCGAGCGTGTCGGCCACCGACTCCAGTCCCAGCTCCATGCCCAGGCGCACGCTGGGCACGTTGCGCGAATGCGCCAGCGCCTCGATCAGAGGGGTCGGACCGTGGAAGGTCCCGCTGTAGTTCTCCGGCTCCCAGGTGTCCGACCCCTTCTGCTCGACGGCGATCGGCTCGTCGGCCAGCTCGGTGATCAGGTTGTAGTCCGCCGGGCGCGACAGCGCGGTGAGATAGATCGCCGGCTTGATCAGCGAGCCGATCTGGCGGCGGGCATCGAGCGCCCGGTCGTAGCCGTCGAAGTCCGCGTCCCGGCCACCGATCATCGCCTCGACCTCGCCGGTACTCACCGAGGCGACCAGGCCCGCCGTCTCCAGAATTCCCGTCTCAAGACCGCGGGCTGCCTCGACCTCGTCCAGACGCTCGGTGCTCTGCTCGAGGGCCGCCTGCACCCGCGGGCGCAGGGTCGTAAAGATGTTCAGCCCGCGCGTGCGCAGGTCCTCGGCCTCATACTGCTCGACCAGCTGGCGACGCACCAGATCGACGAACGCCGGATGCCGGGCACGCGACCCGGCCCGTTCGAGCACGCCCAGCGGGCGCGACTGCCATTCGGCCGCGCGAGTCGGATCGACCAGTCCCAGCTCGACCATCACGTCGATGACGAGATTGCGCCGCGCGAGTGCCCGTTCCGGATTTCGGCGCGGGTTGTAGTAATTCGCGCCCTTGACCATGCCGACCAGCAGCGCGATCTGCTCGGGGCGCAATTCGCCCACCGGCCGGCCGAAATAGAAGCTCGCCGCCAGACCGAAGCCGTGGATGGCGCGATTACCGTCCTGACCCAGATAGACCTCGTTGAGATAGGCCTCGAGGATCTTGTCCTTGGAGTAGTGCCACTCCATCTCGAGCGCCATGATCATCTCGGCGAACTTGCGCCGGTAGGTGCGCTCGTGGGTGAGAAACAGGTTCTTGGCCAGCTGCTGGGTAATGGTGCTGCCGCCCTGCACCCGCTCGCCGGAGACCAGGTTGGCAAGGAAGGCCCGCAGGATCGCGGTGGGCACCACCCCGCCGTGGTCGTAGAAGGCGCGGTCCTCCACGGCAAGCAGCGAGTCGATCAGCAGCGGTGCCTCCTCGCGTACTTCGTCGATCGACACCAGCACCCGGTCCTCGGTGCGATTGGGATAAAGCGTGCCGATGGAACGCGGCTCGAGACGGATGATGCCGACCGATTCACCTGCCGGGTTGTCCAGCTCGACCACCTGACCGTCGACGATGCGTGCCTCGACCCGGCGGGCAGGCTGATGACCGTCGGGGAAGGCAAAGGCGCGGCGATGGAACGCCACCTGGTTGCCGCGGCGCTCGAAGGTACCGGTCTCCTCGAGGGACCTGGCCGGCACGTAATTGAGCCGCTCCAGCGACGCCACCAGCTGGTCGATCTTCAGCGCCTGACCGACGTAGACCTCGTCGGGGGCGGCGTAGACGGTCGCCGGCAGGGTGAACAGGGCACCCTCGAAGCGCTCGGTTACCCGCTCGTTGAGGTACCACGCCCAGGCGGCCAGCAGCGGCAGGCCGATGGCCGCAAGCAGCAGGCCGGCACGCAACGCCCATCCGAACAGGCGCCGGCGCCAGCCACGTTGCGGCGCCCCCTTGCTCGTCCGACGCTGGCTTGTCCGGCGCTGAGGTGCCCCCCGCTTCTTGTTCGGAGTGCGCCGTGCCTTGCCCTTACCGCTTCCCTTGCTGGATGCCACCGTCAACCCACACTGTTACACTTGGTGAATGATCCCGGCCGCATGCTGATGCGGCCGGAGCGCCAGTCTATCAGGCCGGAAAGACCGACGGAGCGGCCTCCGGCAAGCCCGTTTGCACGGACTGGTCGCCAACCCATCGACGCCAACCAGGAGCGCCCATGGCCGAGCACCCGCAAGAGCGACTGATCGAACGGTTCAAGGAGAACCTCGCCGAAGGCGACCCGTCCCTTGAACACCTGCAGACCCACATCTCGCACGTGTTCCTGACGGGGCCCTGGGCGTACAAGGTGAAAAAGCCGATGAACTTCGGCTTTCTCGACTTTTCCACCCTCGACCGCCGTCGCCACTTCTGCGAGGAGGAACTGCGCCTCAACGCCCGCCTCGCCCCCGAGCTGTACGACACGGTGCTGGGCCTGGATGCCGACGGCAAGCTGATCGAGGCGAGTGACGCGGCCGACGAATTCGTCATCCGCATGCGTCGCTTCGACCAGGCCGACCGTCTCGACCACCTCGCCCGCCGCAAGGGTCTGGACGAGGAACTGGTCGACCAGATCGCCGATCAGATCGCCGCGTTCCACGACCGGGCCGAGGTCGCGCCGGCCCAGACCCACTTCGGCACGCCCGAAACGGTCTGGGCGCCGATGCAGCAGAATCTCGAGCAGATCGGGCCGCTACTGGAGACCGACGCGGACCGCGAACGTCTCGCCGAGATGGATCGTCTGTCCCGCGCCGCCTTCGAGGCAATCCGCCCGACCATCGAGCGCCGCAAGCGCGAAGGGCACGTCCGCGAGTGTCACGGCGACATGCACCTGGCCAACATGGCATTGCAGGACGGGAATGTGACCATCTTCGACGGCATCGAGTTCAACGACGAGTTTCGCTGGACCGATACCGCCAATGATCTCGCCTTCGCCCTGATGGACCTCAACAAGCGGCGTTTCATCGCCGCGGCCCGCCAGCTTTTGAACCGCTATCTCGAGATCAGCGGCGACTACGAGGCCCTGCCGACCCTGCGCTACTACCAGGGCTACCGCGCGGCGGTGCGCGCCAAGATCTCGCTGCTGAGCCTGCGCGACGGCATGCCCGACGAAGAACGCGACGCCGCCTGGCAGGACTTTCGCGAGTACATGGACCTGGCCAACGCCTTCTTCACCCCGAGCGAGGGGCAGATCTACATCACCATGGGGGTCAGCGGCAGCGGCAAGTCACTGGTCAGCCAGGAGCTGGTGATCGGCCGCGGTGCGGTGCGAGTGCGTTCGGACGCCGAACGCCAGCGCATGTTCACGGATCCGGCCGAACGCTACACGCAGATGGCCAGCGACCGCACCTACGAACGCCTGGCGGAGATCGCCCGGCTGGGCGCGCAAAGCGGCTGGCCGATGGCCGTCGACGCGACGTTCCTCGAGCGGGCGCGCCGCGCCCAGTTCGAGTCGCTGGCCGAGGAGATCGGCACGCCGTACACGATCCTGTTCATCGAGTGCGACAACGAGCAGCTCCTGAAGTACCTGCGTGACCGCCAGGCCCACGGCGGCGACATCTCCGAAGCCGACGAGCAGGTGCTCGAACACCAGCTGCAGAAGCTCGAGCCCCTTGGCCCCGACGAGGCCAGGCATTGCGTGCGCCTGAAGTGCGACGTGCCGTTCGGCGCCCAGATCGCCGAGCGACTGGGCTAGCCGGCCGCCCTACTCCACCGCCTCGACGCTCGCCCCACCCCGGACCGCGTCGACCGCCAGCCGGTACATGTCGATATCCAGCGGCGGATCCGGCTCCTCGCCGTGGAGGATCTCGTCCACCTCATCGGGCGATCGTGCGGTGCCCAAATAACGCCAGTGCCGAAACAGGTGCCGCTCCTCCCGGCCGTCACGCGACTCGAGGATGGCGATGGCGCCTGTGTACGGCCAGGCCTCGAAGGCCAGCGGCGCCAACGCCTGCTTGAGGCGCAGCCGGTGGGCGATCTCCGGCTCGGCACCGGCGCACAGCCCGCGGCAGGCGCCGATCTGGTGGGCGAAGCAGGCCCGCCCCTTGCCCGACTCCAGCCCGAGAAACTGCGGGCACAAGCCGTGCTCGCGGGCCAGCTCGGTCAGCCGTTCACGTCCCTTGTGACGTGAGCGGAACATGCCGTGGGCGCGGTGCAACTCATCCGGCTCGATCTCGTCGATTGCCCGCAACTCCGGCGGCCGGTCGGCCTCGTCGTCCCAGTACCAGGTCAGGAGCGAGCGTTGCGCGCGCAGACGGCGATTGAAGATCGGGCGGTCGCGCTTGACCAGCCAGGCCTCGGTCAGCAATGCCCCGAACTCACCGGCGGTCTCGATCCAGTCGATGTGATGGGTCTGCTGGGCAATGCGCATCTCGCGATCGCTGCGGTGATCGCCGGCGAAGTGCGCACGCACCCGCGAGCGCAGGTTGACGCTCTTGCCGACATACAGCAGCGCGCCTTCCTCGCCATAGAATCGATACGTGCCCGGCACGGCCGGCATGGCATCCAGAATCGCCGGGTCGAGGTTGGGCGGCGTGCTCGCCCGCGGCGCCTGCCGCGCGAGGGCCTCGACCACCGCCTCGTTCCCGTCACGCTCGATGAAACGCGCCAGCAGGGCCGGCAGCGCCTGGCAGTCGCCCATCGCCCGGTGACGATCGCCGACCGGCAGCTGGTGACGGCTGATCAGGCTGTCGAGATTGTGTCGGCGCTCGCCACGGTCGAGGCGACGCGACAGCTTGACCGTGCACAGTTCGCGCAGGGTCAGCACCCGCCCCGCCGCGCGGAAGGCGTTGCGCAGGAACCCGGCATCGAAGCGGGCATTGTGCGCCACCAGCCAGCGCCCCTCCAGCCGCTCGGCGACCGCGTCGACCAGACGGACGAACGCGGGCGCACCCTCGACCATGGCATCGGAAATACCGGTCAGGCGGGTGATGGTGGGCGGGATGGCAACGCCGGGATCGACCAGGCTCTGCAGCGGTTCGCCGACCACCCCCTGATCGACCGGGATGATGGCGACCTCGGTGATCCGGTCGCGGGTCGGGCGCGTGCCGGTGGTCTCGAGATCGACGAAGGCCAGACGGTCAAAAGGCGCTGGCAGCGATGCCAGCGCCTCGATGCGCTCTCCGGGTTGGGGAAGGCCGGTCAAGGGCTTAGCCGTCGAGCGTCTCCACGCGCATCCGGACCAAAGGCGCACGGACCGTGTCGAGCGCCTCGATCTCGCCGATTGCCTCGTTCATCGCCTGCTCGCGCACCTGGTGGGTGAGCATGACGATCGGCAGGGTGCGCTCGTCCTCGCTCATCTCCTTCTGCATCATCGCCTCGATCGAGACGTCGTGATCGGCCAGGATCTGGGCGATGCGCGCCAATACGCCCGGCTTGTCCTCGACCGCGATGCGCAGGTAGTAGGCCGTCTCGATCGAATCCATCGGCGCGACCGGCAGGTCGCTGATCTGGTCGGGCACGACCGCGAGGTGCGGCACACGGTGCATCGGGTCGGCGGTGAGCGTGCGCACCACGTCGACCAGGTCGGCGACAACCGCGGAGGCGGTCGGGTCGGCACCGGCACCGGCGCCGTAGTACATGGTCGGACCGACCGCATCGCCCCAGGCGAGCACGGCGTTCTGCACCCCGTCGACGTTCGCCAGCAGGCGCCGCTCGGGAATCAGGGTCGGGTGCACACGCAGCTCGACGCCATCGTCACGCTGCCGCGCGATACCCAGATGCTTGATCTGGTAGCCGAACTCGCCGGCGTACTGGACGTCGTCGGTCTCGATGCCGGAAATGCCTTCCGTGTAGACCTCGTCGAACTTCAGCGGCATGCCGAAGGCGATCGCCGCGAGGATGGTCAGCTTGTGCGCCGCGTCGATGCCCTCGACGTCGAAGGTCGGATCGGCCTCGGCGAAGCCCAGATACTGGGCCTCGGCCAGCACCTCGGCAAAGGCCCGGCCCTCGTCGCGCATGGCGGTGAGGATGTAGTTGCCGGTGCCGTTGATGATGCCCGCCAGCCACTCGATGCGATTGCCGGCCAGGCCCTCGCGGATCGCCTTGATGATCGGGATGCCGCCGGCCACGGCCGCCTCGAAGGCGACCATGGTGTGGTTCTTCTGCGCCAGCTCGAACAGGTCCATGCCCTCGTGGGCGATCAGTGCCTTGTTGGCCGTGACCACCGGCTTGCCCAGCTCGAGCGCACGGCGCATCAGGTTGCTGGCCGGCTGCATGCCGCCGATCAGCTCGACCACCACGTCGACCTCGGGGTTCTCGACCACTTCCATCGGGTCGGTGGTCAGCGTGATGCCTTCCAGCGGGCAGATGCGCGGCGCATCGAGATTGCGCGCCGAGGCATGCACCACCTCGATGCGGCGGCCGGCGCGGCGGGCGATTTCCTCGGCGTTGCGGGTCAGGACGTTGACCACGCCGCCACCGACGGTGCCCAGCCCCAGCAGGCCGATACGCACCGGCGGCAGCGCCTCGTTCTCGTGTGTCTGCATCTGGCTCATTGACCTCCCTCCGACGGCGGCGTGATTCCGTGGGCGCGGAACATCGCCTTGATGCCGCGAATCGCCTGTCGGGTGCGGTGTTCGTTTTCGATCAGCGAGAAGCGCACGTGGTCGTCGCCGTAGGCGCCGAAGCCGATGCCCGGCGAGACGGCCACCTTGGCCTCGGCGAGCAGCAGCTTGGAGAACTCCAGCGAGCCCAGGTGCGCGAACTGCTCCGGAATCTTGGCCCAGACGAACATGGTCGCCTTGGGCGGCTCGACCGGCCAACCGGCGGCGTTCAGACCCTCGCACAGCACGTCGCGCCGGCGGCGGTACATGTCGCAGATCTCGTCGACGCAGGTCTGGTCGCCCTCGAGCGCGAGGATCGAGGCGACTTGGATCGGGGTGAAGGTGCCGTAGTCGAAGTACGACTTGATCCGCGCCAGCGCGCCGACCAGCGTCGGGTTGCCCACCATGAAGCCCACGCGCCAACCCGGCATGTTGTAGCTCTTCGACAGCGTGAAGAACTCGGCGGCGACTTCCTTCGCCCCCGGCACCTCCATGATCGACGGCGCCTTGTAGCCGTCGAAGACGATGTCGGCGTAGGCCAGATCGTGGATCACCCAGATGCCTGCCTCGCGGCAGATCGCGACCACCTTCTCGAAGAACTCCAGGTCCACGCACTGCGTGGTCGGGTTCGCCGGGAAGTTGAGGATCAGCATCTTCGGCTTCGGCCAGGTTTCCTTGATCGCCCGGGTCAGTTCCTCGAAGAAGTCGACATCCGGCGTGAGCTGCACGTGGCGGATGTCCGCATCGGCGATCACCGAGCCATAGGGGTGGATCGGATAGGCCGGGTTCGGCACCAGTACGGTATCGCCCGCCGAGAGGGTCGCCATCGCCAGGTGGCCGAGGCCTTCCTTGGAACCGATGGTGACGATCGCCTCGGATTCCGGATCGATCTCGACGTCGTAGCGATTGCGGTACCAGTTCGAGATCGCACGACGCAGGCGCGGGATGCCCTTCGACTGCGAGTAGCGATGCGTGTCGCCGCGACGGGCCGCCTCGACCATCTTCTCGACGATGTGCGGCGGAGTCGGCTGGTCCGGGTTGCCCATGCCGAAGTCGACGATGTCCTCGCCGGCGGCACGTGCCTTCGCCTTGAGTTCGCCTGTGATGTTGAAGACGTACGGAGGCAGTCGCTTGATACGGGCGAAATGTTCGTTCACTTGGATTCTGGCGCGTCTGGGGGTGGTGGACGAAACACGGCCGAGCAGCCCGGAGGCAGAGCTCGGCCAAAGGGTACAAACAGTAAGGAGCGGCGCGCTCACTGTCAATGTCGCAGCAGTCTTTCAACGCCGCCGCAAGCCCCGGGCTCAAGCCCAGACACCGGGCCTTTCCTTTCGCCCTACCCGCCTGACCAAATCAGCGATTCGCACACATTATCCCGGACGTAATATCACACAAACCCACAAAGGCATTTTCAAAAGAAACACAAATAACTGACAAAATCACTCGGGCATTAATTCGGGGCGAAAACAAAACCCGACAAAATCACTGCGAAATATGAATAAGCGGCCACCAAACACACGGTCGAAAACCATGTGTCGGCACCTAAACCGACCCAAAAGCGCGCCATGACGTCACCAAACGTGGATGAAAGCAAGCCACCTAATCAATAGCTAAGCATTCAATAAAATACTAATTCATGCTTAAGGTTTCACAAGAGGCGCCGATAGAAAACCTCGACAATTAAAACGCGCCACTCACCGAATTAATCCAGGATTTGGGCACAGGGAAAGCACCCATGAAAGTCAATCTCCCGGTCACGCAGAAGAATGTCGACTACCCGGCGGACATGCAGCTGATCTCGACCACTGATCTCAAGGGACAGATCACCTACGTCAATCAGGATTTCATCAAGGTCAGCGGTTACGGCTGGCACGAGCTGATCGGCAAGCCCCACAATCTCATCCGCCACCCCGACATGCCGCCGGCGGCCTTCAAGGATCTCTGGGACACGATCAAGGCCGGCGAGGTCTGGAATCAGCTGGTGAAGAATCGCTGCAAGAACGGCGATCATTACTGGGTGGATGCCTACGTCACGCCGGTCTATGCGGGCGAGGAGATCGTCGGCTACCAGTCGATCCGCTCCAAGCCGAGCGAGGCGGCCATCGCCAAGGCCGAGGCACTCTATCGGCGCATGAACGAGAACAAGATCGATCGCGTACCGAAAAAGCGTCGCCTCGCCGACCTGGACATGGGGCCGATCGCTCTCGGTGGACTGGCGGTGGTCATCCTCGTCAATCTGCTGGAACTGTTCCAGATAACCACCGCCACCGGGCTGAGCTGGCACATTGTCCTGCCGATGATGGGCGCGCTGGTCAGCGCCGGGCTTGCGCTGATGTTGTGGCGCAGCGTGTTCCAGCCACTCAAGCAGACGGGACAGACACTGCGCCGCATGGCCGGCGGCAAGCTACGCCAGCCGATCCTTGTCGGCGGTGACAACGAGGTCGGCCGGCTGAACGAATCGGCCAAATTGCTGCAGGCTCGCCTGAACACCGTCTTCGGCCAGTTCACCGAATCGGCCATGTCGCTGACCGCCTCAGCCGACCAACTGTCCACGACCGGCGGGCAGACCTCCAGCCGCATGGACCACCAGACCCGCGAGGTCGAGCAAGTCGCCACCGCGATGAACGAGATGGCCCAGACGGTCGATGAAGTCGCCCGCAGCGCGGCCGAGACCGCCGAGGCCGTACAACGCGCCGACCGCGAGGCTTACGGCGGCAAGGAACAGGTGCGACGGACCCACGAAGCGGTGGCCGATCTGTCCGGTCAGTTCGAACAGACGGCCAGCTCGATCCAGACATTGCGGGAGCACGGCGACCGTATCGACAGCATCATCCAGGTGATCGGCGGCATCGCCGACCAGACCAACCTGCTGGCTCTCAACGCCGCCATCGAGGCCGCCCGTGCCGGTGAGCACGGACGAGGATTTGCCGTGGTCGCCGAGGAAGTCCGTTCGCTGGCATCCAAGACACAGGAGTCGGCCGGCGAAATCCGCACGATGATCGAGGCCCTGCGTGCCGGCATTGGCAAGGCCGTGACCGACGTGGAAGGCGGCCGCGAGCGCATGGGGCAGGTCGAGGCCCAGGCCGACGCCACCGACCAGGCACTCGACTCGATCACCGAAGCGGTCGACCAGATCAACAACATGAGCTCGCAGATCGCCACCGCCACGGAGGAACAGAGCAGCGTCGCCGAGGAGATGAACCGCAACATCACCACCATCAGCGGCGAAACCGAGGACACTCTGGAGAACAGCCGCGAGGTGGCGAGCCTCGGCAACGAACTCGCCAACATGGCCGGTCAGCTGCAGAAACTGCTGGCGCAATTCAACACCGAGAGCAGCGCGTCGTTCGATTTCGAATCGGCCAAGGCCGCCCACAGGGCCTGGAAGACACGGGTGCGGTCTTATCTGAACGGGGACGAGACGGCGATCGATCCCGAACAGATCGCCTCCGACCGGCAATGCGAACTGGGACGCTGGTATTTCGGGCTCGGCAAGAAAAAGTTCGGCCACCTGCCCGACATGCAGGCCATCGAGGAACCGCACCGGCAGCTGCACGCCAAGGTCAAGCAAATCGTCGATCTGAAGCAGGCCGGCCAGACCGAAGCCGCCGGCCGCGAACTCGAAACGGTCAACCGCCTTTCCGACCAGATCGTCAGCCTGCTCGACCGGGTCGAACGCCAGGTCTGAGGGGTTGCCCGGGCTCCGGGCGTCGCGGCTGGGTGCGTGCTAAGGTCCGGACCACACTTACACCGGGCCCGACCACTCACGCCCCGTCGCGCCCGGCTAACCGGAAGGGATTCACCCCATGACTGACTCGTCGACCGCGCGTCGCGATGCCGAAACCGGCCTGGCACGTCTCGGCGATCCGCTGGTGCTGATCCTCACCATCGGCTTCGTCATTGGCTTCATCGGCCTGAGCCTCTACGACATAGACCGCGTCGCCGACGGCATCGGTGCCGGCTTTGCCTGGACGGCGCGTGTGCTGGGCTCCTATTTCCAGCTGTTCCTGCTGCTGACCTTCTTCATCGCGATCGGCGTGGCGCTGTCGCCGGCGGCCAAGGCCACGGTGGGCGATCTCGAGACTCCCGAGATGAGCACTTTCAAGTGGCTGTCGATCATCATGTGCACGCTGCTCGCCGGTGGCGGGGTATTTTTCGCCGCGGGCGAACCGGTCTACCACTTCCTGGTCACACCGCCGGCCTTTGACACAGAAGCCGGCACATCCGCGGCGATCGCCGGGGCGCTGGCGCAGTCGTTCATGCACTGGGGCTTTCTCGCCTGGGCGGTGCTCGGTTCGCTCACCGCGGTGGTGCTCGCCTATGCGCACTACATCAAGGGCCAGCCCCTGCGCCCGCGCACCCTGCTCTACCCGGTCTTCGGCGAGCGCATCATGCGCGGCTGGTTCGGCGGCGTGGTAGATGCCTTCTGCGTGATCGCGGTGGTCGCCGGCACGGTCGGCCCAATCGGCTTTCTCGCCACCCAGTTGAGTTACGGCCTGCACGAGCTGTTCGGCCTGCCGGCCACCTTCACCACGCAGCTGGGTATCCTGGCCTTCCTCGGCGCGGTCTACATCACCTCGGCCGTCACCGGGGTGCACCGCGGCATCCAGTGGCTGAGTCGCTTCAACGTGATCCTGGCGATGGTCATCGGCGCGGTCATCTTTGTCTTCGGCCCGACGCTGTTCCTGACCAACGCCTATGTGCAGGGCATGGGCGAATACGTCTCGTCGTTCTTCGCCATGGCCACGATGACCGCCGAAACCGCGCCGGGCTGGTGGATGCAGTGGTGGACGGTGTTCTTCTTCGCCTGGTTCATCGGCTACGCACCGCTGATGGCCGTGTTCGTCGCGCGGATCTCGCGTGGGCGGACGATCCGCCAGATGATCCTTGCCGTCGCCGTGATGGCGCCGATTGCCACCACCATCTGGTTCACCCTGCTGGGTGGCTCGGGCATCTTCTACCAGCTCGGCGGGGCGATCGACCTGACCGAACCGCTGAACAACTTCCAGTTCGACGTCGCCACTCTGTCCGTCGCCCAGGCATTGCCGGGTGGGACATGGATGGCCGGCGCGATCATGGTGCTCACCCTGATCTTCGTCGCAACCACCGGCGACTCGATGAGCTACTCGATCGCCATGGTTGGCTCGGGTCACGACGCACCCCACCCGCTGGTACGCGCCTTCTGGGGCGGGATTATGGCCGTCATGGCGGCGATGCTGCTGTACATGGGCTCGGGACAGATCAGCGTGCTGCAGCAGTTCATCGTCATCACCGCGATCCCGGTGTCGCTGATCCTGCTGCCAACGCTGTGGACGGGACCGAAGACCGCCTATGCCATGGCCCGGGCACAGCGATTGCTGCCCGAGGCCTGAGCCGACGCCGATTCATTCCGCTGCCTATACTCCCGGGGTGTCTACCGGGAGGAGTCAGTCATGAACGCGAATAAAACCCCTGTCGCGAGCAGCCGACTGCGCGCGCTGATGCCGACCGCCCTGCTCGGTCTGGGACTGGCCTGGCAGGCACCGGCCAGCGCAATGGAAATGAGCGGCAACTGGGAACCGGACGGCGAGGACGTCGGCTACCAGGTGAACGGGGAGGCCTTCACCGGCTATCTCTCGCCGGCCGTGGGCGAGTCACGCGGGACCGTCCTGGTCATTCATGACTGGGACGGCATCGACGACTACGAGCGAAAGCGTGCCGACATGCTCGCCGAGATGGGTTATGACGCCTTTGCCGTCGACCTCTACGGCAAGGGCAATCGCCCGCAGGAAACCGGGGCGAAGAAGGCCGAGACCCAGCGGCTCTACCAGGACCGTGAGCGCATGCAGCGTCTCACCCGCGCCGGGCTGGACTTCGCCCGCGAGCAGGGGGTCGCCGAGGAAACGGTGGTGATGGGGTACTGCTTCGGCGGTGCGGTGGTGCTTGAAGCCGCGCGCAACGGGCTGATCGACCAGGCCCGCGGCTTCGCCACCTTCCACGGCGGCTTGGGCACGCCCGAGGGGCAGAGCTGGTCCGACCCGGGCGCGCCCCTGCTGATCGCGCATGGTGGAGCCGACTCGATGATCTCGATGACCGACGTCGCCACGCTTGCGGGCGAACTCGAAGCGGTCGGCGCGACCTACACCATCGAGGTCTACTCGGGCGCTCCGCACGCCTTCACCGTCTTCGACACCGGCCGCTATCAGCAGCGCGCCGACGAGCAGTCCTGGGCTGCCTTCACCGGGTTGCTCGAGCGGGCCTTCTAAGACTTGCCGTCTACGTGACAAGGCAGAAATGCGAAAGGCCCGACATCGCGTCGGGCCTTTCGCGTTCCGGCAGGCACCTTGATGGCCGATCAGGCGCGTTGCCACCATCCCCTGCGCGACTTGAGCTTCTCGATGTGATGACGCACCGCCCGGGAGGCTGCCGTCTCGATGATTGCCTCCCGCTGGCGTTTGGGCACCTGCTTTCCATGCTCCCATCGCTCCATCTGGGCGGCCAGAGCGACCTTCAGCGGCTCGATCTCGACCTTGTTCTCCTCGAGCCAGTCGAGGGCGAACTTGATGGCGTCACTGATGAGAAACTCGCGGTTGGTCATGGGCTGGAACGGCTCGTCCAAAGGGTGAATGTCCGGGAACCCGGCAGTCGCTCTCTCGGCAACGGGAGGCGCATCCTACCCAATTCGGCAGCCGGGTACACGTGCCCTGCCGTCTTGTCTCGACAACCCGGCTAGACTCAACGAGAAAGTGTCGATATCCACCGGCCACGGAGGCGCCCCGCCAGCCATGTTCGGCCCGCCCACTCCTCTGCCGCATCGTGACATCGTCCGGGCTTCCATCCGGGTGCTCGCGCTGACACTCGTGCTGCTCGGCACTGCCTCGCCGGGTCCTGTCACGTGGGCCGACGATGCCGCCGCACCCGGCATCGAGGAAATGCGCGACTGGATCGAGGCCATGAAACGCGCGCCTCGCGGGCCGTTCGAGCGCATCCGGTGGTTCTGCGAGGACGGCACCGTGCTGGCGCCGGAACCCTATGCCTGCCGACCGCACGGCGGTGGCATTCAGCACGGCCAGTGGAACGAGCGGGCCATGACGATCCGAGCGCAGGGCTACCCCTTCGCCACGCTCGTCGCCGAACTCGACCCCGAGGACTTCCTCGGCCCCGGCGGGCAGCACCGGCGACTGCGCGGGATACTGATCGAACGGTTCCTGATCCGCTTCGACGATGGCTGGGTCTTCCGCCGCGCGCGTTTCTACCGGGGTGCGATCCAGGTCGAGGACGAACAGCGTCAGGCCCGCACCCTGCTGCTCGCCCTGCTCGACGATCCCTACTGGCGCGACCCAAAACGCTTCCTGACCCTGCGCGAGGCCGCGCGCCTGCTGCCGCTGGGGGGCAATCGCAGCGACGCCACCATCGTCCGGGATCTGGCCATCGAGATCGCCGAGGCCGACCCCGGCTTCCAGCCCCTGCGCACCAAGCTGCACGGCCTGCCGGATGCCGGTGATGCCGAACGGGTGCGCAACTACGCCCGCAAACACGATGACCCCGAACTGGATGCCCTCTTCGACGAGCTGGTGCAGGCAATCGAGCGCCTGCATGCACCACAAACGGCCGTTCGGCGCCTGGAACAGCTTGCCTCATCGACACGCACGCCGGTGCTGGCGACCTGGCTGAGCGACGCCTCCGACCGACTCAGTTCGCGCCCCGACCTGGCCACCCGCCTGTCGGTCACGGGTGAGCTGGCCGCAAAGACTCGCGAACGAGTCCTGGCAGACAACGGACTGTCGCCAGCGGATCGGCTGCTACTGCTGCAGGCCAGCCTCGCGCTCGAGGACGAGGCCTATGCCGTCGGCAGCCAGCTGACGTCCGGTCAGCCGGAGTCACCGGCCAGCCGCGCGGAGCGCCTCGACTGGCTGGTCGCCCTGAGCCAGAGCCTCTACGGGGCCGGACTGCTCTCGGCCCGCCAGCAGAAGCACCTGGAACAAGCCGTCGCCCATCTGCGCGACACCCCCCTCGAGGCGGGCCGCTATGCCGAGGGGCTCGCCTACCTGTCGCGCGCCATGGCGTGGGCCCAGCGCGCCATGGCATTCCAGTTCGACCCCGCCCTGGATCACTGGGCGACTCTGACCCCCGCCGTGCGCTACTACATCCCGGATCGTCTGCGGGACAGCCCGCTTTTGGTCTACAGCCGGGTGGTCGACCCGCTGCGCACCGATGCCGCGCGGCTGCTGGGCACACCGGACGAGCTGTTCGGCCAGCCAGTCAGCCACGGCCTGCGTGCTCTCAACCCGGGGCTGCAACGCGGCGTGCTCAAGCGCGCCCCCGGGCCAACCGGCGCCTTCGCGGCCGACGGCATCTATCTCCTGCCGGAGACCACCGCCGACCTGCCGCCGGTTGCCGGCATCCTCACCCGGGACGAGGGCAGCTCGCTCTCGCACGTCCAGCTGCTGGCCCGCAACCTCGGCATTCCCAACGTGGTGATCGACGCCGGCCTGATCGAGCGGATCGAGCCGTTCTTCGGCGAGCCGGTGGTGCTGGCAGTCAGCCCGGGCGGTCGGGTGCAGCTGGCACGCGACGGCCCGGAATGGGATCGCTTCTTCCCGCCGTCCGACCAGCCGGGCGACGAGCAACTGACACTCCCGCCGGGCAAGCTCGAGCTGGGGCACGCCACCCCGATCCCGCTCTCCCGGTTGAGGAGCGACGATGCCGGTCGTCGCGTCGGGCCGAAGGCCGCCAATCTGGGCGAGCTGGCTCATCACTACCCACGGCAGGTCAGCCCGGGCCTAGCGATACCCTTCGGCGTCTTTAGGCAACTGCTCGACCAGCCGATCCGGGCGGATGGTCCGCCCGCCCGGCAATGGCTGCAGGCCGAATACCGGCGGATCGGCCGAATCGACGACCCCGACCGACGCGAGCGGGAAATCCGGGCGGTGCTTGCCCGGCTGCGCGTCTGGATCGGCGACGTCCCGCTGCCGGCGGGGTTTCACCAGACGCTGCATGCCACGCTGAGCGAAACATTCGGAAGCGCCGATACGGACGGCATCTTCGTTCGAAGCGACACCAACGTCGAGGACCTGCCGTCGTTCAGCGGTGCCGGCCTCAACCGGACAGTGCCCAATGTGGTGGGTTTCGAAGCGATCGTGAACGCCATCCGCGAGGTCTGGGCCTCGCCGTTCACGCCGCGGGCCTTCGCGTGGCGCCAGGCACGCATGAATGCGCCCGAACAGGTCTATCCGTCGGTGCTGCTGCAGGCAACCGTGCCGGTGGACAAGTCGGGGGTGCTGGCGACCGTCGATCTCGACAGCGGTGACCAGGACTGGCTGAGCATAGCCACCAGCGAAGGGCTGGGCGGCGTGGTCGAGGGACAGGCTGCCGAGGAATTGCGGGTGCATCGCGATTCGGGCGCCCTGCGGCTTCTGAGCGAGGCGACCGCTCCCTTTCGCCGGGTAACATCTCCGGGAGGCGGGCTGCATCGCGAGCGTGCCGAGGGCCCCTCGCAGTTGTTGAGCGAGGCGGAAATCGAACGGCTGCGGGCGTTGGCGAACGACGTCGAGCGTCGAGCGCTGATCACCGGACCGAGCGGCGGTCCCGCGCCGGCGGATATCGAGTTCGGCTTCGTCGACGGTCGACTGGCCCTGTTCCAGATCCGTCCCCTGGTCGAAAACCGCCGGGCGCGCGCCAACAGCCACCTCGCCGAGATGGATGCCCCCTTACGGCAAGCAGGACAGACAACCGTGACGCTGACGGAACCGCCCCGCGATGCGCTGCCCGGTGGCGTCCCGTGACCGGCCGGCATTGCTCCCGCCGCTGGCCTAGGCTCACCCCATGAACTCCTCGAACGAACAACGGGCTGGACAATGGGTTACCTCCGTTTGGCCGGGCATCCTGCTCGCCGCAATGACGGTTGCCGTCATGTCCGGCACGGCGGCCGCCTACCCGCTGGATGCGGCGGAGGAAACCGGTATCGAGCGGCTGACCGGCTATCGCCTGGCGAACGAAGGGCAGATTCCGGGCAACCGGGTTCACCCCGGCGCCCTGCTCGACCGGGAACAGATCCGGCTGCGCCTGACCGATTACCCGGACTTCTCGCTGCCGCCGGCCAACACCCGGCTCACCCGCCGCATCATCGGCCTGCTGGGGGCGGATGCACCGCGTTACAGCGTCAGCGTCCTGGATATCAGCGATCCCGCCGCCCCGCTGTATGCCGAGCACAACGGCACGGCGCGACGGACACCGGGCAGCGTCGGCAAGGTGATGCTCGCCGTCGCCCTGCTGCAGACGATCGCCGACCGCTATCCCGACGACATCGAGGCCCGCAAACGCCTGCTGCGCGAGACACAGGTAACCGCCGACGAGTTCATTCACTGGGACAGCCACAAGGTGCCGCTGTGGGATGACGAGCGAAAGCGCTTCACGCGCCGCCCGTTGCGGGTCGGCGACACGGCCAACCTGTGGACCTATCTCGACTGGACGCTGTCGGCCAGCTCCAACGCCGCGGCCAGCGCAGTGATGAAACAGCTGGTGCTGCTGCACTACTTCGGCGACGCCTACCCGGTGCCGCCAGAGCGCGAAGCAGAGCTGTTCGAGGACCTGTCGTGGAAGGAGCGGCGCGAGGTGCTGCTCGACGCCCTGCTAACGCCTCTGGCGCGAAACGGCTTCGACACCGACACGCTGCGTCAGGGGGCGTTCTTCACCTCGGAGGGCAAGCGCCGCATGCCGGGCACCAACAGCCTGGCCACCCCGCGGGCGCTGATGAAACTGCTGGTGAAGATGGAGAAGGGCGAGCTGGTGGATGCCTGGTCGAGCCGAGAGCTCAAACGGCTGCTCTACATCACGCAGCGACGGATCCGCTATGCCTCCTCGCCGGCGCTGCGGGAGGCGGCCGTGTTCTTCAAGTCCGGATCGCTCTACAAGTGCGACCGGGAGAAGAACCCCGACTGCGGCAAGTATCGCGGCAACGTCTACAACTACATGCACTCGGTCGCCATCGTCGAGTCACCCGCTGGCGACCCGGATCACGTCTACCTGGTGACCATGACGTCCAACGTACTGGGACGGAATTCCGCCGTCGCCCACCAGACATTCGCCACCCGGCTGCACCGCCTGCTGCTCGGCTGGCGGGAGTGAGAGGCGATGAGGCTCGCCTGCGCCCGATCAGAGCCCGGCGGTGCGTACCGGCGACTTGAGGATCAGGCCGTCGAGCTCGACGATCAGCTGCTTGAGCCAGCTGCCACCACGCGCATCACGGGCCAGCCCCACCGCGATGTAGGTGCGCCCCTGGTGCTCGACGATCGCGCTGTCGGCGTGCCACTCGCGCCAGCTGCCCGACTTCCGGTAGATCTGCGCGTCCGGCGCCTCGTGCAGCAACCCACCGACGAACTTGTGGTGGATGGCCGGCTCACCGAGGATCGACTTCATTTCCCGCGACCACTTCGGCGAGACCAGTCCGCCGGTCTCGAGCAGATAGTAGAAGCGCGCCACCTGAAAGGCGGTCGCCCCGTGCGAGAGGTGGTGCAGCGGGTCGCGCTCGTAGGCCGAGCCCCGGCCGTACTCCTTGCCGACCCACAACCCGCCGTTGAGCTCCTCGTCATAGAGGCGGTAACGCGGCGAACGCAGCAGGTCGTTGATGTAGTTGCGGCCGACGCGACGGATCATCTCGGTAGCGGCCGAATTGGAGGAATTCCGGATCATGCGGGTGAGCAGGTCGCGGGTTTCCGCATCCAGTGCCAGCTCGCCCGCGTCGATGCGCTGGAATGCCGCCAGCAGGATGGCGATCTTGGGCAGGCTGGCCGCATAGAGCATCTCGTCGCCGTTGACCTCGGCCAGACGCGGGCGGTCCGGGTCGGTCACGTCGACCAGCGCGACGGCGAGCTGGCCGGCCGACACGCTGTCATTCAATCGAAGCTTGTCCAGACGAGCCTCGAGACGGGCCTGCAGCGTCGGGTCGGCAGCCTCGCGCAGGGTGGCGGCATCCACGGGCAGCGCCGCCTGCGCCGCGCCCCACGTGCTACCTACCAACAACATCATCACCCACAACAGCCGCATGGCCACCTCCTGACCGCAATCGGTCGGAATCGAACACAAAATCTTGTGCACAATAGCGCATTTTTACCGTAAAGTCATGGTGATAGCTCGACGGAGGGAGCCCAGGTGAATCTGCTGCCGCGCCACGAAACCCCGCTGACGCTGCGCCGCGTGCTGCTGTTCACGAACTTCTTCCTGATCATCGCCGCGGTCTATCACCTCAAGCCGGCGAGCCGGTCGCTGTTCCTCAGTGCACTGGGTGCCGACGCCCTGCCGTGGGTCTGGATCGCCACCGCGGTCGCCCTGGGGCTGACCATCGGCCTGTACCACCGTCTGATCGCGCGCTTCTCGCGCATCCACGTGGTGCTCGGCACCTGCGTGATCGTCATCGGCGTGTTGCTGGGGCTCTATCCGCTGATCGACAACGGCGGCTTCCTGCCCGCCTTCGTCTTCTATGTCTTCGTCGACATGACCAGCGTGATCCTGGTCGAGCAGTTCTGGAGTCTCACCAACAGCATGTCCACCACCCGCGAGGGCAAGCGCTGGTACGGCTTTATCGCCACCGGCGGACTCGTCGGCGGGGTGGTCGGAGGCATTGCCTCGAGCGCATGGATCCGCCAGTTCGGCCTGGAGACCATGGACCTGCTGCCGATTGGGGCCGCCCTCTTCGGTCTGCTCGCGCTGCTCACCCTGCTGATGGGCCGGCTGGGGCTGTACGCGGAAAAACACGGCGTGGAAAACCATGTCAGCCCGTCGACCGGCGATTGGCGCGCCATTCTGCATCACCGTTACCTGCTGCTGATCGCCGTGATCCTGCTGCTCGCGCAGATGGCCGAACCGATCATCGAGTACCAGTTCATGAAGGTGGTCGAGGCGACCATCACCGACCGGGACGCGCGCACGGCCTACCTGGGCGCCTTCTTCAGCGTGCTGAGCGCGGTGGCCATCGGCATCAACCTGCTGATTACGCCGCTGATCCATCGCTGGCTCGGGGCACTCGGCGGCCTGTTCGCCCAGCCGCTCGCCGTGCTGGCCGGCAGCGTCTGGTTCATGTCACAGGCAACCCTGCAGGCCGGCGCCTTTCTCAAGATCGCCGACCGCGGCCTGTCCTATTCGATCAACCGCGCCTCCAAGGAACTCCTGTACGTGCCGATCGCACCCCTGCTGATGTTCCGCGCCAAGGCCTGGATCGACATGTTCGGCTATCGGCTGTTCAAGGTGACCGGTTCACTGCTGATCCTGCTGCTGACCCAATGGATTCCCTGGCCACTGGAGACCACGGGGCTGGCGTGGCTGGTCATCGGCATCGCGCTGGTGTGGATGCTGGTTCTGACCCGTCTGGGGATCCGCTACCGGGACATCCTGGCCCAGGTCGAGACCATCCGCCGCTCGCCCTGACCCACGACCACCACGGCAACGAAAAAGGCCCGGTCCAGGACCGGGCCTCGTCTGTCACCGGCGCAGGGCACGGCCGTCAGCCTTGCCCGCCGCCTTGCTTCGTGAAGTGTTCGGCGAATTGCTGGAAGGCGCCGGTGAGCTCCATCGGCAACGGGAAGAAGATCGAGCTCGCCTTGCCGCTGGTCGACATGTCCGCCATGGTCTGCAGGTAGCGCAGCTGCAACGCGGCCGGGCTCTCCTCCATCATCCGCGCGGCGTTGACCAGCTGCTCGGCGGCCTGGAACTCGCCCTCGGCATGGATGACCTTGGCGCGCCGCTCGCGTTCGGCCTCGGCCTGACGTGCGATCGCGCGGATCATCGACTCGTCGAGATCGACGTGCTTGATCTCGACGTTGGTCACCTTGATGCCCCAGGCATCGGTCTGCTGGTCGAGGATCGCCTGGATATCGTTGTTGAGCTTGTCGCGCTCGGAGAGCATCTCGTCGAGATCGTGCTTGCCGAGCACCGAGCGCAGGGTCGTCTGCGCCAGCTGACTGGTGGCGGCGTAGTAGTTCTCCACCTGGATGACCGCCTTCTCCGAATCGACCACCCGGAAATACAGCACCGCGTTGACCCGGACGGTGACGTTGTCCTGCGAGATGACGTCCTGGCTGGGCACGTCCAGGGTAATGATGCGCAGGTCGACCTTGACCATCTGCTGGATCACCGGCACGACGATGATCAGGCCGGGGCCCTTGACCCGCTGGAACCGGCCGAGAAAGAACACCACGCCGCGCTCGTACTCGCGCAGCACCCTGAGCGACATCGCGATGATCGCGATCAGGATGACCAGTGGCACCACCAGAAAACCGAAATTGCCGAGCATCGTGCTTACTCCTCCCGGGCCGGTCGGCCCTTTACTCTTCTTCGTGTCGTTCCGTCTGTCTCTATTCCGCCGGCTCCACGGTCAGCGTCAGGCCGTCGATGGCCACCACTCGCACCGTCTGTCCGGAACGAACCGGCGCGCGGGCACGGGCGTTCCACAGCTCACTGTGCACCCAGACCCGCCCGGTGTCGTCGAAGTCCTCGCGAGCCGTGCCTTCCATGCCCACCATTTCCTCGTAGCCGGTCGCGGGCTTCTTGCGCCGCACGTCGAGGAACCGGCCCAGCACCCAGATGGAAAAGCCGGCGATACCGATAGCCACGCCGATGATCAGCGGCAGGGCGATATTCAGGTTGGGGTCGTCCCAGAGCATGATGGATCCTGCGGTGAAGGCGGCCAGGCCGCCGATGCCGAGCGCGCCGAAACTGGGCACGAACGCCTCGGCGATCATGAAGACAATACCCAGCAGGATCAGCGCCAGCCCCGCGTAGTTGAGCGGCATGACCTGCAAGGCGAAGAAGGCCAGGATCAGCGCGATCGCGCCGATCGTCCCGGGCACGATCGCGCCGGGGTTGGCCAGCTCGAAGATAATGCCGTAGATCCCGATCAGAAGCAGGATATACGCGATATTCGGATTGGTGATCACGGCAAGCAGCTCGGTGCGCCAGCCCGGGTCCTCGCGCACCACCTCGATCTCCTCGGTCGAGAGCGTCCGCGGCGTGCCGCCGACCAGCACCTCGCGCCCGTCCAGCTGGGCAAGGAGATCGGCAACGTCCTTGGCAACGATGTCGATCACGTTCTGCTCGAGTGCCTCGCGCGCGCCGAGGTTGGCGCCTTCGCGGACCGCCCTCTCCGCCCAGTCGGCATTGCGACCGTGCCGTTCCGCCAGCCCGCGGATGTAGGCAACCGCGTCCTCGAGCACCTTGCGCTCCATGGCGGTTCCAGCCTCGGCGGGCGCGCCCTCGCCATTTCCGTTGCTGCCCTCGTCCGGTGAGGGCATGCCGGGCAACCCGCCCCCACCGAGTTGCACCGGCGTGGCCGAGCCGAGATTGGTCGACGGCGTCATCGCCGCGACCGGTGAGCCGTAGAGGATATAGGTGCCGGCACTGGCCGCTCGCGCTCCGGCCGGGTGGACGTAGCTCGCCACCGGCACGCGGGCCTGGAGAATCGCCTGGATGATCGAGCGCATGCTGGAATCGAGCCCGCCGGGCGTATCGAGCTGCAGGACGACCAGTTCTGCACCGCGGGTCTCGGCCGACTCGATGCCGCGAATCACGTAATCGGCGGTCGCCGGCGTGATGGCGTCCTGGACCGTCAACTGGATTGCCTCGCGCGGCCGATCCTGGGCCGAGGCGACGAGCAACCAGGCCAGCCCGGCCAGACCCACCAGAAGCCAGGCCAGCCGCCGCCACACGACCCGGGACACCTTTCCGACTGGGGATGCTGCCTGCATGCCGATCACCTGTCTCCTTGCCTCCGGCTACCAACGGGCACGGACCTTCCGCACCCGAGACCAGCATAGGTCATTGGCCTGCCCGGGGCATGCGCCCACGAAAAAGGCCGCCCATCGGGCGGCCTTCTGCGTCAAGTCCCGAAAACGGCCGTCAGCCGCCGGTCATCGACATGAAGCGGATGACCTTCTCGGGCTTTTCCGTGAACTCGTGACGCTCGGGCTTGAGCGCGATCGCCTGCAT
Source organism: Guyparkeria sp. WRN-7 (assembly GCF_001641825.1). Lineage (GTDB taxonomy): Bacteria > Pseudomonadota > Gammaproteobacteria > Halothiobacillales > Halothiobacillaceae > Guyparkeria. The sequence goes on from NZ_LRFH01000004.1 coordinate 65,757, forward strand.
CAGCGCCTCCTTGAGCTCGTCGTCAGGAATGCCCTTTCTCAGCAGCGGGCGGAAGGAAAAGCTCTCCTCCTGGCCCAGGCACATGTACATGGTGCCGTCGCAGGACAGGCGCACGCGGTTGCATGTCTCACAGAAATGGTCGGACATCGGGGTAATGAAACCGACCATGGTGTCGGTGCCCGCCACCTGCAGGTAACGCGCCGGGCCGGCGCCGGTGACCGAGTTGACTGCCGGAATCAGGTCGTATTTGGCCTTAAGACGCTTCTTGACGTCCTGGAGGCTGACGTAGCGATCGATGGCGTCACGGCCGGTCTCGCCCATCGGCATGGTCTCGATCATGCGCAGGGTGAAGCCGTTGTCGATGCAGTAGTCGAGCAGGTCCTCCATGTCGTGCTCGTTGAGGTCCTTCATCACCACGGCATTGATCTTGATCGGATCGAAGCCGGCCTCCTTGGCCGCGGCCAGACCGTTGACGACCTTGTCGACCTTGCCCTTGGTGATCGACTTGAAACGCTCGGGGTCGAGGGTATCCAGACTGACGTTGATGCGGTTCGCTCCCGCCTGACGCAGCGTATCGGCCATCTTGTTCATGCGGGTGGCGTTGGTCGACAGCGACACGTCCTGGATGCCCGGCATGGAGGCGACCCGGCCGACGATGTCCTCGATCCCCTTGCGCACCAGCGGCTCGCCACCGGTGATACGCACGTGAGAGAGGCCCATGTCGGCCATCACGCCCACCAGCCGCTCGATCTCGTCGGGCGTGAGCCAGTGCTCGGGAACCTCGAAGTCCTTGAAGCCCTCGGGCATGCAGTAGAAACAACGCAGGTCGCAGCGGTCCGTCACGGACAGCCGCAGGTAGTTGATGGAACGGCCGAAGGGGTCGGTCAACTGCTGCATTGGTCTTGTCAGCCCTTGCCTGGACCATGCGGACATCCGGGTCGCATGGGTGTCTGTAGAAAGCGTGACCGGCATGGCGGCCGATCGCGCGAGAATGGGCCCGGACGGGACCGAGGGGTCGGAATCGGCCTCGACCGGGGCCTGCTATGCAGGAGCAAGTGAAACGTGCGTCATGTTCACTTAGACATAACGGTATCAGCCGCGGACGAAAATGCAAGGGTTATGTCGAGAGAAACCTAACGCCACGCACGCCCTGCCCGAGGCCAGCACTCGGCTCAGGCCTCGTCGACCCGCCAGTGCCCGCTCTTGCCACCGCGTTTTTCCAGCAGACGCGTCTGCTCGATCACCATGCCGCGATCGACGGCCTTGCACATGTCGTACAGGGTCAACGCGGCGACCGACGCCGCCGTCAGCGCCTCCATCTCCACGCCGGTCTGCCCGGTGACGGCACACTCGGCCGTGATGTGCACGGCATTTTGGTCCGGTTCCGGCGTGAGCTCGACCTTGACCTTGCTCAGCATCAGCGGGTGGCACATCGGGATGAGATCGCCGGTGCGCTTGGCCGCCATAATCCCGGCGATGCGAGCGGTGGCGAGCACGTCACCCTTCTTGTGCCCGCCTGAGAGGATCAGCTCGAGCGTCTCGGGCTGCATGACGATGCGCGACTCGGCCACGGCGACGCGCTGGGTATGCGCCTTGTCGCCGACATCGACCATGCGGGCCTCGCCCTTCTCGTCCAGGTGGGTGAGTGTGCGGCTCATAGACCAAGCTCCTTGAAGGCGGTGTATTCGACCGTGTCGCCGGCGGCGAGACGGGCATCGGGCGGGATCAGGGCGAGACCGTCGGCCCAGGCGAGCGAGCTCAGCAGCCCCGAGTTCTGGTCCGGGTAGGCCTCGAGCATCGTCCGCCCCTCACGCTCGACCCGGCGCACGCGGATGTACTCGGGCCGATCCCCGCCGCTGCGCGACGCGGCCAACGGCAGGTGCAGGCGTGGCCAGGCACCGGGGTCGCCCTGTCCGGCCAGCCGGTCGATCGCGGTGCGCACGAAGCGGAGGTAGGTGACGAAGGTGGAAACGGGGTTCCCCGGCAGGCCGAGAAACGGCGTACCCAGCACCTCGCCGATCGCCAGCGGCTTGCCCGGCTTGAGGAAGATGCGCCAGTGGTCGATGCGCCCCAGCGCCTCGACACCGGCACGCACCAGGTCCGCCTCGCCCACCGACACGCCGCCGGAGGTCACGATCAGATCGGCCTCGGCCGCCTCGCGCAGGCGCGCGTCGATTTCGGTGTGGTCGTCCGGCAGACAGGCCCGCTGGACGATGTCGACCCCGGCGGCCTTGAGCAGGGTTTCCAGCATCGGCCCGTTGGCATCGTAGATCTTGCCGGGCGCAAACGGCTCACCGGCGGCGAGCAACTCATCACCCGTGGTCAGCAGCGCCACCCGCACCCGGCGAGCCACGGACACCTCGGCCAGCCCGGTGCTCGCGATCAGGCCGAGCATTGCGGCCGTGATGCGCGTGCCGGCGGCCAGCAGCGTCTCGCCTGCACGTGTATCCGCACCCGTCTGACGCACGCCGTCACCGCGGGCAACATCTGCCTGCCAAACGGCCCGGTCACCATCGATCTCGACCGACTCCTGGGCGATGACGGTGTCGGCGCCTTCCGGCAACAAGGCGCCGGTAAAGATACGCATCGCCGTGCCCGTCTCGAGCCTCGCCGGCGGATCACCGGCAAACTGCTTGCCGACCACCGGGGAGCCCTCGCCCGCAACCAGCGGACCGGCGACCGCATAACCATCGAACAAACTCAGCGGGGCAAACGGCACATCCCGCGGCGCGCTGACCGGCTCGGCCAGCACACGCCCCACCGAATCCAGCACCGGTACCGATTCGCTCTGACCAAGCGGCTCGATCCATTCGCGCAAGCGCGCAACGACGTCTTCGACGGCTTCCATCAGCGCGACCCTTTCCGTTCAGTCCTCGAAATCGGCAAACCAGCGACGGCGCGCCGCCTCGTCGCTCTCGCGTGCGTCCACCCAGCGGGTGTTGCCCTCGGGGTCGACCTCTTTCTTCCAGAAGGGCGCATGCGTCTTGAGGTAGTCCATGATGAAGGTGCACGCCTCCAGCGCATCACCACGGTGAGCGCTGGCAACGGCAACCAGCACGATCTGGTCGGTCGGCCGCAGGTGCCCCACCCGATGAACAATGCTCACGCCGGCCAGGGGCCAACGGGAAATCGCCTCGTCGGCCACGCGCTCCAGCGCCCGTTCGGTCATGCCCGGGTAGTGCTCCAGCACCAGGTCACTGACCTCGAGATCGTCATTGATATCGCGCACGGTGCCGAGAAAGCTCGCCACCGCCCCCACGTGGGCGCACTGCGAACGCAGCTCGCCAAGGACGCCGCCGATATCGAAATCGGCCTCTTGAACTCGGATGGAACGGTACACGGTTATGTTCGATGCCCTGCTGGATATTTCCGGCAAACTATAACGGCCCGGCCCGTGCCGGCCAAGGACGCGATGGCCCGCCGGCGCCAGAATGCCGCCGGGCTCCAACCGCCGGTTGACGCGCGCAGCGCCACTGATACCCCATTAAATGTTCAAACCCCCCTCTCGGTTGTTAATTAGAACCCGCTGATGTAGATTGCTGCCGGTTCAATTTTTTGATCGGGCCATCGATCATGGAATCCTGTCTGGATTGACCCGGCCGGAAGACCCATGAACAATAGCGGGTCCATTGGCGACATCGGCAAGCCGCCGGCCTGTCCTCAAAAGAATGCGCGCCTTCTCGGTTGTCGGAGAACCGGAAGGCACGGAATGGATCTAAAGCATGATGATCCGACCAATTGCCTACGATGCAGGAGTGAGCAATGTCAGAAACCACACTTGATCAGACGCCGCAGAGCGATGCCCGCGAGGGCGTGGCTTCCAGCGACCGTCGCAAATTCCTCCGCAAGAGCGTCGCGCTGGCGGCATCTGGCGCTGCCGCTGCAGCTGCCGGCAATGCCTACGCTGGTGACGTGAAGCTGGAGACCGTCACCGAGCCGCTGAAGCCCGGCGCGACCCGCAACATCCTCGGCCGCGGCGTGGTATCCGTTCCCTACGGCATGCCGTCGAAGTTCGAGAAGCACGTCGTTCGTCGCAACGTCAGCTGGCTGACCGCCGACACCGTCGCCTCCATCAGCTTCACCCCGTGGCAGGACCTCAACGGCATCATCACGCCGAACGGTCTGCACTTCGAGCGTCACCACGCCGGTGCCGTCGACGTTGACCCGGAGACCCACCAGCTGGTCATCCACGGCATGGTCGACAAGCCGATGGTCTTCTCCATGGAAGACCTCAAGCGCATGCCGTCGCACACCGCCATCCACTTCCTCGAGTGCCCGGCCAACGGCGCAATGGAGTGGCGCGGTGTCCAGATGGACTCCATGCAGTTCACCCACGGCATGATGGCCTGCTCCGAGTGGACCGGCGTCAAGCTGACCGACCTGATGGAATACGTCGGCGTTGATCCGAAGTCGACCTGGCTGTACGCCGAAGGCACCGACGGTTCCGCCCTGCAGCGTTCCATCCCGATGGAAGGCGCCAAGGACCAGTTCGGCGAGCCGATCCCGGCCGACCAGTGCGATATGTACAAGGACGCCATGATCGCCTACGCCCAGAACGGCGAAGCGCTGCGTCCGGAGAACGGCTACCCGATCCGCTTCCTGCTCCCGGGCTGCGAAGCGAACATGTCGATCAAGTGGCTGCGCCGCATCAAGTTCGTCGACAAGCCGCTGGTCACCTACCAGGAGACCCGTCACTACATCGAGCCGCTGCCGGATGGCACCATCCGCCAGTTCTCGCTGGTGAACGAGACCAACTCGGTCATCAACTACCCGTGCCCGGACAACCAGATGAAGGGCAAGGGTGCCTACGAGATCCGTGGCATCGCCTGGTCAGGTCGCGGCAAGATCGCGCACGTCGACGTCTCCGTCGATGGCGGCAAGAACTGGCAGGAGGCCGAACTGGTCCAGCCGGTCATGAGCAAGTGCGTGACCAAGTTCAAGCTGCCGTTCGAATGGAACGGTGACGAGCACCTGATCATGAGCCGGGCCACCGACGAGACTGGCTACGTCCAGCCGACCCTGATGCAGCTGCGCAACGTTCGTGGCACCAACAGCATCTACCACAAGAACTCCATTCAGGCCTGGAAAATCGAGAAGACCGGCGAGGTGAAGAATGTCCAAATTGAAAACTTCTAAGTTCGGCCTGGGTCTCGCGGCCGGTGTCATGGCCCTTGGCCTGAGCACCGCCGGCATCGCAGCCGACGAGTTCAACGGCATCGGCGCGAAGATCACCGAAAAGGCGGTCGAGCCGTGGGACATCAGTGTGTTCTACGACGGCACCAACCTGCCGGAAGGCTCGGGCACCGTCGAGGCGGGCCAGAACCCGTACGACGCGAAGTGCGCCATGTGCCACGGTGCGTTCGGTGAAGGCGCCGAGGGTTACCCGAAGATGGCCGGCGATCCGATGCCGGCGTTCATCAAGTCCCTCAAGCAGGGCCTCGATGGTGTGGGTAACCGCGGCGTGAACAACGCCTGGGGCCACGCTCCGACGCTGTTCGACATGATCAAGCGCCACATGCCGTTCTACGCACCGGGCACCATGGGTGTTGACGAGTCCTACGCGGTCACCTGCTACGTCCTGAACCTGGGCGGCATCGTGCCGATGGACTTCACCTGCAGCGACAAGACGCTTGCAGACGTCGACATGCCGGCACGTGACTACTACGTCACCGACACCCGTCCGGACGTCGACAACGAGCGTTGCATGAGCGACTGCTACGACTACGACCCGAAGGTTGTCGGCGCTGTGGTAACCGGCGTCAGCGAGTAAATCGCGACCAACCCTCGCTAGCAGAAAGCCCCGCCACTGGCGGGGCTTTTTTTGTGCCCATCGACTTATGTCCGGAAAGACATCATGAAAGCGCGTCGTCCGTCACCGCTGAAGCGACCTGCTCGGCCCGCTGCCGTAATTCGCCGGCGTTTTCCAGTCCGGCCAGAAACCGGTGGGGAATACCGCTGAGACCCACCTGTGCCCCCGTAAGCGCACCGGCCAGCATCGCCCGGGCCATGTTCTGGCCACCGCCATTGACCGCGTGCAATACCGCCGCCTCAAAGTCGTCTGCAAACCTTGCCGAGAGGTAGTAGGCCGCCGGAAGCTGGTGGTAGATGGCGCAGGGCATGCCGTACACCAGGGACACCTTCCAGGGCGGCTCAATGCGCACCTCCGGATCGGCAGCCGCTGTTGCGATGAACGACGGTGTCAGCAGGGCATCAGGCGAAGCGAAACGGCCTGCCCGGGGCGGGTCCGGCTGACCGGGCCGAGGCGGCTGAAGGTCATCGCTGGTGACGGCATGGAACGGCAGATCACCGCTTTTCACCAGCGCCATCAGCTCAGCGGAGATGTCACTGTCGAGGCGACGACCCTGAACCAGCAAGGCCAGAAGCGCACCGAACGCCACCGTCATCGACACCACCGTGTCGTCCACCTGGGTCAGCACGGTGTTGTCGGCAATGGCAGCAGCCAGCTGTCGTGGCCGGAACGCATAGCGCACGGCAATGGCAAGCGTGCGCTCGATGGCTTCGGTGGTATCGGCGTGGCCACCCACCTCCCCCCACGGCAGGCCCTGCTCGACCCGTTTTCGCCAGGCATCCCGGATGGACTGGCTGGTGTAACCGCCGGGACCATGGGCCGGGGTGCCATCGAGCAGCGGAAAGAGATCCTCATCCAGCCGTCGGCAGAAATCGTCCTGGTCGTACCCGTTCGACGCCACCAGTGAACGCACCATCAGGTCGAGGATAATCCCCGCCTGAGAGGACTGGCCTGCCTTGAGGCCGTCGTGATAACGGCCGGGCTTGGGGTCGGTGTAACCGTCAATCCAGTCCCCGTAATCCCGACGCAACTCGTCAAGGCGGTAGTACCAGTGCGGACCCAGCGCCAGGGCGTCTCCGATAAAGGCCCCCATGATCGCGCCCGCGGCACGGTTTCGGACATCCTCACGGTTGGTCATGGATCCTCCGACGAGGTTGCGGCAAAGACAGTCTCTTCACAGCGGTCATGAACGAACAAGGCGGGACAGACGGCTGCCAGCCGCTGCGCTCAACCCGCCCCAGCGGGCCTGCAACCTCCACCGCTCCCCTACCAGGACGGCCTGAACACGCCCATTTCCCCGTGACTCCCCGGGAATCGGCCATCGCTTTTAAGCCTAGTCGGCCGGCCGGGCACATTCACGACCCTGGAGAAAGGCAAAACTCAGCCGAACCGTTTTTTGCAGCTTTTTTGTGGCTGCACCGGCAGAGCAACCCGAAGACGGGACAGATGCGACTGACAAAAGAAAACCCCGCCGAATGGCGGGGTTGTCGACCCTGACGACGGCCAGTGACGCTGCGGTCAGCCCATGAAGCCGAGGATCGCGTTGCGCACGGAATCGAGGTCGGCGTCGATGGTGACCATGGTGGCCTTGTCCACGCCGGGCATGTCGCCGGTGCACTGGTTGATTGCGGTGTCCGGATCCTTGAGGCCGTTGCCGGTCAGGGTCAGGACGATGCTGGAGCCGTCCTGGATCTTGCCGGCCTTCAGATCGTTGATCAGGCCGGCCAGCGAGGCCGCCGAGGCCGGCTCGCAGAAGATGCCCTCGTGCTCGGTCAGCATGCGCTGGGCGGCAAGGATCTCGGCGTCCGAGACCTCGGCGAACCAACCGCCCGACTCGTCCATCACCTTCCACGCACGGTCCCAGCTCTGCGGGTGGCCGATGCGGATGGCGGTGGCGACGGTGTCCGGGTCGTCGACCATCTCGCCACGCATGAACGGCGCCGAGCCGCTGGCCTGGTAGCCGACCATCTTCGGCCGGTTGCCGCCCGAGCCGCCACCGGCGAACGGGCACTTGCCGTTGCAGTAGGCACAGGACTCGGTCACCTGGTCGCCGGAGACCGCGGAGAACTCGCAGTAGCCGATCCAGTGAGCGGTGATGTTGCCCGCGTTGCCGACCGGCAGGCAGTGGTAGTCCGGCGCGCGGCCCAGCTCCTCGACGATCTCGAAGGCGGCGGTCTTCTGCCCCTGCAGACGGTACGGGTTGACCGAGTTGACGATGGTCACCGGCGCTTCTTCGGCGACTTCCTTGACCAGGCGCATGCCGTCGTCGAAGTTGCCGCGGATCTGCAGGATGGTCGCGCCGTACATCATCGCCTGGGCCAGCTTGCCCATCGCGATCTTGCCGTCCGGGATGATGACGAAGGCGGTGATGCCGGCTCGCGCGGCGTAGGCCGCGGCCGCCGCCGAGGTGTTGCCGGTCGAGGCGCAGATGATGGCCTTGGAACCCTCCTCGACCGCCTTGGTGACCGCCATGGTCATGCCGCGGTCCTTGAACGACCCGGTCGGGTTGAGCCCCTCGAACTTGACGTAGATGTCCACCGAGCGGCCCAGCACCTTGGGCAGGTTGTGCAGCCGGATGAGCGGCGTGGCACCCTCGCCCAGGCTGATCAGGCGGGTGTCGTCGGACAACGGCAGACGGTCACGATACCGGTCGAGCAGACCGGTGTAGCGGCTTTGATGCGTCATGGAGATCTCGCTTGGATGACGCGCCACCCGGCGACCCGCTCCACGGGTACGCCGAACGGCGAGCTGGATGATTTGGCGGCATTTTACCCTGCCGACGGGCAACTGTCAGGGGGAGGCCCCGGCTTGCCCGCCGACTAGCCGGCCGCGAGCCGGCAGAGCATGCGGTCCTCGCCGCTGAGGATCTGCTTGAGCACCTTGCGCACCCCGCGCATGGAGTTCGACAGCGTCTTCTCGATCTCGTCCATCGAGACGGTGTCGCCGTCGTGCACACCGGCCGCCCAGTTGGCCACCACGTTGAGGCTGGCGTACTCGATATCCGCTTCGCGGGCCAGCACCGCCTCGGGCATGCCCGTCATGCCCACCACGTCGCAACCGTCACGCTCCAGGCGCCGGATCTCGGCGGCGGTCTCCAGCCGCGGGCCCTGCGTGGCGCCGTAGGTGCCGCCATCCCGCATCGGGATATCGAGCGCCTGCCCCGCCTTGAGGAAGGCCTGGCGCAAGGGCTCGTCGTAGGGATAGGTGAAGTCGACGTGGGTGACCGAGTCGAGGTCGCCCTCGTAGTAGGTCGACGGGCGCCCCCAGGTGTAGTCGATCAGCTGGTCGGGCACGACCAGCGAGCCCGGCCCCATGTCCGGATGGATGCCGCCAACGGCCGCCACGGCAAGAATGCGGCTGACGTTGAGCTCGCGCAGCGCCCAGATGTTGGCGCGGTAGTTGATCTGGTGCGGGGGGATACGATGGTTGTAGCCATGACGCGGCAGGAACACCACGTCGCAGCCCTGCAGCCGGCCGATGGTCACCGGCCCGGAGGGCTCGCCGAACGGCGTCGAGACCACCTGATGGCGCACGTCGTCGATGCCTTCGATCTGGGACAACCCCGTCCCGCCGATAATCGCCAGATGCACGTCAGCTCCTCCCGAAACGGGTTACGCCCGGCTCACTCGCCGTCGGGCAGCGCGTAGATGCCGGGCAGATTGCGAAAGTAGCCATGGTAATCCATGCCCTCGCCGAAGATATAGCGGTCGGGGACCGTCACGCCGCAGAAATCCGCCTTCAGCCCGGCCACCTTGCGCTCATGCCGCTTGTCGGTCGCCACCGCGATCCACACCCGCGAGGCACCGGCATCCAGGCACCATTCCCGCACCGCGGCCAGCGTATGGCCCTCGTCGAGGATGTCGTCGACCAGGAGCACTTCACGACCGGCCAGTTCGATGTCCGGCTGGGCCAGCCACTTGAGCGCCCCGCCGGTGGTCGCACCGCGATAGCGGGTGGCATGCAGGTAGGAAAGCTCCAGCGGAAAGGTCAGTTGCGGCAGGATCTGGCCGGCACTGACCAGCCCGCCGTTCATCAGGGCCAGCACCACCGGCAGCCGCCCGGCCAGGCGGGCGTTGATGGCCTCCGCCAGCCGCGAGTACGTCGCCTGCATCTCTTCCGGGGCGATCAGGCAGTCGCAGCGGGCAAGCAGCGCGTCGAGGTCATCGGATCGCTGCCGCCAGTCGAGGGTCTCTTGCATGGGTTCGAACCAGTCTCTGAATCAGGGGGGATCAGGCGCGGTCGGGGAACAGGTCGGGCGCGTCGACACCAAGGCGCTCGATCCACTGCCGCGCCTCGGCAAAACGCGGCGAGCGGGCCAGCCGCTCCTCCGACGGCACCGGACCGTGCCCGAACATCCGCGCCAGACGAGCCTCGCGCTGCGGGCTGGCGGCGAACTCGAGCCGCTTCTGCACCCGGTCGACCAGCTCGGGATGATTGCAGATCAACGCCATGTCGACCCCGGCTGCCAGGCACTGTTCGACCCGCTGCTCGATCTCGCCCACCGCAGCGGCGGCCGCCATGGTCAGGTCGTCGCTGAACACCGCGCCCTCGTATCCCCACTGCTCGCGCAGGATCTGGCGCACCCACACCGGCGAGAACCCGGCCGGACGCTCGTCGACCTCGGGGTAGATCACATGGGAGACCATCAGGCCGGGGATCAACCGGTCGGCCATCGCCCGGAACGGACGCAGGTCCGTCTTCTCGATGGTGGCAAGCGCGCGGGTATCGACCGGGTGGGCGATATGCGAGTCGGCCGCCACCGCCCCGTGGCCAGGATAATGCTTGCCGACGGCCGCCATGCCGGCCTCGTGCATCCCGCCGGTCCAGGCGATCGACAGGGCGATCACCGCCTCGGGGCGCGCGTCGAAGGCACGATCACCGATCACGCCACTGATGCCGCGATCGAGGTCGAGCACCGGCGCAAAGCTCAGATCCACGCCCACCTCTCGCAGCTGGGTGGCCATCAGCCAGCCGAGCGAACGGGCCGCCTCCAGCCCCGCCTGGCGATCGGCGTCGAACAGCTTGCCGATACGCCCCATCGCCGGCAACGGCAGGAACCCGTCCTCCTTGAAACGCTGCACGCGCCCGCCCTCCTGATCGACCGCGACCAGCAGATGCGGACGGCGCAGGGAACGGATCTCGGCGATCAGCGCCTTGAGCTGCGCCCGGCTCTCGAAGTGCCGGGCGAACAGGATCACGCCGCCCACCGAGGGATGCTGCAGGCGAGGACGGTCGGCGGCGGTCATCTCCGGGCCGACCAGGTCGATCATCAGGGGGCCGAGTGCCGTCATGGCGATGTCCTTGGCAAAAGCGGTTGAGAATCAGCCCTTAGTTGTCGTCCCGGGTGACGCGCTGGCGACGACTGCGGCCGCTGTTACCCAGAAGGGCCTTTTCGGCAAGCGCCCCAAGGTACACGTACAGGCCCAGGCCGACCAGCAGGGCGGCGGCAGCAAAGATCATCAGCGAGGCCACTCCACCCTGGTCGGAATAGCCCATCGAGACCTTGAACATGGTCAGCAGGCCCTCGATCAGGATCGCGACCAGGATCGCTGCGACGAAGCGGGTCATGGTACGCCGCACGGTACTGTGTCGGTGGACGTCCTTCTCCATCAGGACCTCTTCCTCGAACACCGTCTTGGCGAGATCGAAGATCGCCATCGCCAGGGTGAGCACGACGATCACCTCGAATGGCTTGAGCCTCAGTTCCGCCGCCCAGCCGGGCTGCATCAGGGCCCCGACAAGCTCACTCATGCTGCTGTAGAACAGCACGCCGGCGACCAGCAGCATGGCCGCCGCGAACAGGCCGTAGAGCACGCGAAAGAACGGCTCGATACGGCGACGCAGGGTGTCGCCCAGCAGGAAGCTGATCATCGCCTCGAGGTCCACGTCGATGACGAGATAGCCCACTCGTCCCTGGTGTTCGATACGCAGGGTCGCCGAGATGCACAGGTCGCGCGAGGCCGAGGACAGGTAGGGCTCGGTCAGGTGAACGTGCTCCTCATCGGACTTGTAGAACTTGAAGTACGGCCGCTCACTGCGATCCATGCCCTTGCCGCGGCCCATGGCGCGATTGACGTGGCCGGTCTCGTCGGCGCCGAACTCGGCGATCTGCACGCCCTCCTCGTCGAGCAAGTACACCAGATCGACGAAGGGATACAGATCGATCAGCTTCTCGGTGACCGCGTGCAATGCGGACTGGTCGGTAAGCAGCCGCGGCTCGCCGATGCCGGTGATGATCGATTCGATCAGTTCGCGGATCGAGCGGGACTGCTCGTGGTAGCGGTCGATGGTGCTGATGTAGTTGGCCGAGTGCATGAGTTCCCTGATTGACGTGGATGAATGCGCCGGTGGGCAGTGTAACCCGAGCCGGGCGGCGGCTTCGCGCAAAAAAAGAGGCGCCCGAAAGGGGCGCCCAGAAAGGAGGAGTCAAAGAGCACCAAACGGGTCACGTCGACATTGGAGATGGAACGTGTCGTATTGGCACCCCCTTAGCAGCGAGAAGCGTGCCAAGTCTTTCCAACGCCTCCGAAATGGGCGGGAATCCCCGCCATGGCGGGATTTCAGGTCAACGAGTCGCAGCGGGGCCGCGAGGCAGGGCCGAACCATGTCGAGACGGCTCGCGCCTCATTTTGGGGCATCCGGGTACCGGCCGCCCCAGACTGGGTCGCTTCAGCCCAGCCGGCGGGAGAAGAAGTCGAGCGTCTTCTCGAGGGAATCGCGATCGGCGGCCTCGTCGTAGCCCAGCGGCAGGCCGAATCGTTCGGCCTTGTCGTCGGCACCCGGGTTGGTGAAGGCATGGCTGACGCCCGGATAACGGGTGACCTGCACCTCCGCGCCCGCCTCGCGCATCTCCTCGGCGACCCGTTCGACCTCCGCCGGGTCGGCCATCGGGTCCTCCTCACCGGTGAAAATCCAGGTGGGCGTGTCCACACGGCCGGCGACCGGCGCGAGCCCACCGATACCGGCATGGAAGGTCGCCAGCGCATCATGATGCACGCCCTGGCGTGCCATGCTCAGACCCACCGAGCCACCGAAGCAGTAGCCGATCGCGCCGAGGCGCTCGGCATCGACGCGTTCGTGGCGCTTGATCGCCTCGATCGCGAGTCGGTAGCGGCGCTTCAACGCGTCGAAATCCGACAGCGCCTGGTTCATCAGCTCGGTGGCCTCGTTGGCATCCTCAGTGAGCTTGCCGTCGCCGTAAAGGTCGATGGCGAAACCGACGTAGCCCGCCTCGGCCATGTCGCGGGCACGCTTTTCCATGTAGGCCGTGCGCCCCCAGAACTCGGGTACCACCAATACGGCCGGCCGGGGGCCGGCGACATTGGGATCGTAGGCGACCATTCCCTTCATGGTCAGATCGTCGGCGTGGTACTCGAGCTCCTGGGTCCTGATCTCTGCGGCCATGCTTGTCTCCTGGTTATGAACGCAATCGCGACGACGCCGCGTCCGTGAAATAAGGGGGCGCTGCATCGGGACGAAAGGGACAGTCTTAGCAGCTGGCGACCGCTATTTCAGCCGACCGCGTCGGCAGCCGGTTCACCGCTGCGGGCGGCCCGGGCGGCACGGGCACGACGGGCCGTGCGCTGATCGACTGCCTGCTTGAAGGCGACCAACAGACCCAGCCCGATGAAGGCGCCCGGCGGCATCAGGGCCAGCAGGAAGGTCATCCGCTCGGGCAGGATACGCACGCCCCAGTCGACGGCCATCGGGCCGAACAGCTGCTCGGCGCCCGCCAGCAGCGTGCCGAAGCCGATCAGCTCACGCATGGCACCCAGGGTGATGAGCACCAGGCCGAATCCGGCCCCCATGACGAAACCGTCGAACACCGAAAAGCCGAAGGCGTGACGCGAGGCGAACCCCTCGGCGCGGGCGATGATGATGCAGTTGGTCACGATCAGCGGAATGAAGATGCCGAGCGTGTTGTAGAGCGAGTGGAAGTGCGCATTCATGATCAGCTCGATGATGGTCACCACCGAGGCGATCACCATCACGTAGACCGGCAGTCGGACCTCCGGGCGCACCCAGTCACGAATCAGCGAGACCACGCCGTTGGAGACCACCAGTGTCACCAGCGTGGCAATGGCAAGCCCGATCGCGTTGACCGTGGTGTTGGAGATCGCCAGCAACGGACACAGCCCCAGCACCTGCACCAGTGCCGGGTTGTTCTTCCACAGCCCGTCGAGGGCCAGTTCGGACAAGCGCGGCTCAGCCATCGTCATGCTCCTCCCCTTGGTCGCCTACCGGCTGTTCGAACAGCTGGCGACGATGTTCGCGCACGTACAGCAACACGTCCTCGACCGCCTCGACCACCGCCCGCGGCGAGATCGTGGCGCCGGTGAACTGGTCGAAGACGCCACCGTCCTTCCTCACCGCCCAGTCCTCGAGCGGCGGGGCACCGAGACGACGGCCGGTGAAGTCGCTTATCCAGTCGGTCTTGTCGGCCTTGATCTTGTCGCCCAGCCCGGGGGTCTCGTTCTGTTCGAGCACCCGCACGCCGGTGATCACGGCATCCGCATCCACACCGACCAGCAGACGGATATCACCGCTATAGCCGCGATGGGTGACCACCGGGATGGCCACCGCCGTGACCCGGCCGGCCTCGCGAGCGCGAAAGCCCAGCTGACTGGCCTCCATGGCCCGCTCGCGTTCCTCGACCGTCAGCGAGGCCGGCAGTACATCGTCGTCGGGCGGGGTGATTACCGGCTCGCCGAGGTTGAGCGCTTGCGGATCCGGCAGGACGAAGGCGTCCTCGGCCGGGTTGTTGTCGTGGGTCTCGCTACCGAGCACGGCCATGATCTGACCAAGCAGTACCGCCTGGCGGTTGAGCTCGATCTGGTCCGCCGTCTTCTGCTGGGTGTAGGCGACGAAGCCCACGCCCAGGCCGAAGAACACCGCCAGGATCACCGTGGTGATCACGACGCGCCTGAGCTCCAGATCCTTCACGAGCCCTTCTCCTCGCCGGCACCGGCCCGGCCCTTGCGACCGAACACCGCCGGCTGCGTGTAGTAGTCGATCAGTGGCACCGCGAGATTCATCAGCAGGATCGCGAAGGCCACCCCGTCGGGATAGTTGCCGAAGCTGCGAATCAGCACGGCAAGCACGCCGATGCCGAAACCGAACACCAGCCGCCCGCGCGGCGTGGTCGAGGCGGTCACGGGATCGGTGGCAACGAACAGGGCACCGAAGATCACCCCGCCACCGACAAGGTGGAACAGCGGATCGGCGAAGCGCTCGGGGTCGATCCCCCACAGCAGGGTTGCCATGACGAGCACGCCGACAATCATGGCCACGGGAATGTGCCAGCGGATCGCACCGCGCCAGAGCATCCACGCCCCGCCGGCCAGGAAGGCGAGATTGAGCCAGAGCGACCAGCCGCCACCCTGCCAGATCGAGGCACCCGCACCGGCCACCTCGCCGCCCTGGGTCAGCACCATGCGCCACTGGTCGAGCGGCGTGGCCTGGCTCAGGGCATCAAAAGCCATCCCGCCCGGCAGCACACCGAACAGGCTCCACTGCAATGCCTCGGCGAACGACAGGCTGGCCGCCCCGTCTTCGATCGGCGCGCCCCAGCGGGTCATCGCCTCGGGGAAGGACACCAGCAGCACCACGTAACCGACCATCGCCGGGTTGAACAGGTTGTAGCCGATCCCACCGTAGAGCTGCTTGGCGACCACCACGGCAAACACCGCACCGACCACCGGCAACCACCATGGCGCAAGGTTGGGCAGACACAGCGCCAGGATCCAGCCGGTGATCAGCACCGAGCGGTCGGTCAGTGCCGGGCGAAACGGCCGCGCCCGCAGCCACAGCATCAGCGCCTCGGCCAGCCAGGCGGCACCGACGGCGAGCAGGACGTTGATCAGCACGCCCCAGCCCAGCAGCCAGATGGCGGCGACGGTACCGGGCACCAAGGCCCACAGCACCGTGGTCATCACATCGGCAACGCTCGAAGGCGCCTCGACGTGCGGCGATGTCTGGACCGGAAACTTCATGACGACCCTCCCGGCCGTTCGGGTGAGTCACTCGCCTCGCCGTTGGCGGGCGGCGCATCGGACGAGGCCTCGCCCCGCTGCACGCGTGCCTTGCGGGCCTTGGCCCGGGCGCGGGCGGCCTCGATGCTCATTGCCGCGGTGGATTTCTCCTCGCCCTCCGGCTTAGCCGCCTTGCCGCCCGCCTTATCCCCGTCCGCGTCCTCGGCGGCGGCCTTCTCCTGGGCGGCCTTTACCGCGGCGCGCTTTTTCGCCAGGGCGGCCTCGCGCTCGGCCTTCTGCCGTTCGATGCGCTCGTTGTGGAATTCGAACCGTCGCCGGGCGTGCTCGGCCTTGGCCTTCTCGCGCTCGGCCGACCAGATCTCGGTCTTGGCGTGGCGGAAGTACTGCACCAGCGGAATGTGCGACGGGCAGACCGCCGAACAGACACCGCATTCGATGCAGTCGAACAGGTGGTAGTCGTGGCTGCGGTCGAACTGCTGGGCGCGGGCGTACCAGTAGAGCTGCTGCGGCAGCAGGTCGGCAGGGCAGGCCTCCGAGCAGCGCGAGCAGCGGATGCAGGGTTGCGGCGCGGGTGCCGGGTCACGGTCGACCGGGCGCATTGCCAGCAGGCAGTTGGTCGCCTTGACCACCGGCACCTCGTCCTCGTGCAGGGCGAATCCCATCATCGGCCCGCCCATCAACAGGCGGTCGACGCCCTCGGTGTAGCCGCCGGCCGCCTCGATCACCTTCGCCATCGGCGTGCCGATGCGCACGCGGAAGTTCTGCGGTTCGGCGACGCCACCGCCGGTGACGGTTACCACCCGCTCGGTCAGCGCCCGTCCCTCGACCACCGCATGCCAGCTGTTGGCCACCGTACCGACGTTCAGGCACAGCAGCTGGTAGTCGGTGACGTGACGGTTGCGCGGCACCTCGATGCCGGTGAGCGTGCGGATCAGCTGCTTCTCGCCGCCGGCCGGGTAGATGCTCGGCACCACCTTGATGGCGAAACGGTCCTCGTTTTCCTCGGCCGCCAGCCGGTCGATCACCGCCTGCAGCGCCTCGACCGCCCGCGGCTTGTTGTCCTCGATGCCGATCAGGCAACGGGCCGCACCCACCGCGTGCAGCATCATCTGCGCCCCACGGATGATGGTCTCGGGCGCCTCCTGCATCAGGCGGTCGTCGCAGGAGATATACGGTTCGCACTCGGCGCCGTTGAGCACCAGCGTCTCCACCCCGCCCGGGTTGGCGGTGGCAAGCTTCACGGCCGTCGGGAAGACCGCCCCACCCAGGCCGACGATGCCGGCCTCGCGCAGGCGCGAGCGGATCTCTACCGGGCTCTTGTCCTCATAGTCGGGCCACGGGGGAAAGGGGTCGGCCGCTCGGTCCTCGCCGTCGGCAGCCAGCACGATGCTTTGTGCCGACAGACCACCCGGATGCGGCAGCCCGCGCGGCTCGATCGCCTTGATCACCCCGGAGGTCGGGGCGTGGATGGCCGCGGAGATGAAATCGTCCGGACGGGCCAGGAGCTGGCCGCGGCGAACGTGATCGCCCACCGACACCACCGGGATGGCCGGGGCGCCGATGTGCATGTGCAGCGGCAGGACGTACTCGTCGACCAGCGGCATCTCGCCGATGGGCCGGTCACAGGCCGGTGCCTTGCGGGGCTCGACATCCAGACCGCCGTGAAAGCCGTGCAGTCCCGGCGAGACCGTCGCGCGCGCCTCAGGCATGGGCCGGTGCCTCCTGACGAGCGGCCGGACCGCGGGTAGGTACGGGGTGGGCGGACTCGGGCATCGGGAAGCGGTAGGCCTCCACGCCTTCCTCGACCGGCACCATGTCGATGCAGTCGACCGGGCACGGCTCGACGCACAACTCGCAGCCGGTGCACTCGTCCTCGATCACGGTGTGCATCTGCTTGGCAGCACCCAGGATCGCGTCGACCGGGCAGGCCTGGATGCACTTGGTACAGCCGATGCAGACCTCCTCGTCGATGATCGCGAGGGTCTTGACCTCCTGAATCTCGAGGTCATCGTCGAGCGGCTTGAACTCCACGTCGAGCAGATCGGCGAGATTGCGGATGGTCGACTCGCCGCCCGGCGGGCAGCGGTTGATGTCCGCCTCGCCCTTGGCCATCGCCTCGGCGTACGGCTTGCAGCCGGGATAGCCGCACTGGCCGCACTGCGTCTGCGGCAACAGCTCGTCGATCCGATCGGCGAGCGGGTTGCCCTCGACCCGGAAGAACTGCGCCGCCAGCCCCAGCAGCACCCCGAACAGGATCGCCAGCCCGACGGCAAGAAGAATCGCCAGCCACATCAGACGGTCACCATCCCGGCAAAGCCCATGAAACCCAGTGCCATCAGCCCGGCCGTGACCAGGGCGATCGGCACCCCTTCGAAGGCCGCCGGCACGTCCGCCGCGGCCAGCCGCTCACGCAGAGCGGAAAACAGGATCAGCACCATCGAGAAGCCCACCGAGGCGCCAAAGCCGTACAGCGCCGACTCGATGAAGCTGTTCGCCTGCTGGACGTTGAGCAGCGCCACGCCCAGCACGGCGCAGTTGGTGGTGATCAGCGGCAGGTAGATACCCAGCACGTTGTGCAGCAGCGGGCTGGTCTTTCTCACCATCATCTCGGTGAAGTTGACCACCACGGCGATCACCACGATGAACATGATCGTGCGCAGGTAGCCCAGCCCCAGCGGCTCGAGCAGCCAGGCATGCGTGACGTAACTCGCGATCGCCGAGAGTGTCAGCACGAAGGTGGTCGCCAACGACATGCCGATGGCCGTCTCGACCTTGTTCGATACCCCGAGAAACGGGCACAGGCCGAGGAATTTCACCAGCACGAAGTTGTTGACCAGGATGGTGCTGATCAGGATGAGGATGTATTCAGTCAAGGCCACCTACCGTGCGTCCCGGAAACCGCGCCGACGGGGCCGGCACTTTATGCGGCGAATGGTAACAAGGAAGTGCCGAGGGCCGCGAACCGGTATGTTCAATCATACCATTCGGTTCGTTCAACCCCGTGACCGAATCAGGAACCGATGCCGGGCCAGGTAAACCCCTCGTCCACCTTCTTCAGCCGCTCGACCCAGTCGGCGTGGGCCGTAGCGGCCTCCGCCTCGGGCTCGATCACTCGCAGCCGCGGCCGGTCGCTCGGGATCGTGCCGAGCGCGGCCTGGCCGGCCGTGGCCGTCTCGGCGGGATTGTCGAACGAGAGGTCCCACTGCCCGCCGGTCAGGGCGAGATAGACGTCGGCGAGGATCTCGGAGTCCAGCAGCGCGCCGTGCAGGGTGCGATCGGAGTTGTCGATCTGGTAGCGGCGACACAGCGCATCGAGACTGTTGCGCTGCCCCGGGTGCTTGTCGCGGGCGATGGCGAGCGAGTCGGTGACCAGGTCGACGTGCTCGGACAGGGGCGGGAAGCCGGCGCGCTTGAGCTCGGCGTCGAGAAAGCCGACGTCGAACGCCGCGTTGTGGATGATCAGCTCCGCGCCGCGGACGTAGTCGAGGAACTCCTCGACCACCTCGGCAAAGCGCGGCTTGTTCTCCAGAAAGTCGTTCGACAGCCCGTGGACGGCGAAGGCACCGGCATCCACTGCCCGCTCGGGGTTGAGGTACTGGTGGTAGTTGCGGTGCGTCAGGCGCCGCTCGACCAGCTCGACCGCGCCGATCTCGATCAGCCGGTGGCCTTCCTCGACCGGCATGCCGGTGGTTTCGGTATCCAGAACGATCTGTCGCAGTGTCATCGACGGTTCTCGCTTCCGCTTTGGCGTTGATATTGGTTCAACCAGCGCTCCAGGGCGCTGGCGAATGCCTGCTTGTCCTTCGGTCCCAGCGGCGGCGGTCCGCCGGTGGCCACCCCGCTCTCGCGCAGGGTCTGCATGAACTCCCGCTGGGCCTGCCGGCCACGGATGGACTCGGCGGAATACGCCTCGCCACGCGGGCTGATCGCCGCCGCGCCCTTGGCCAGCACCTCGGCGGCCAGCTCGATGTCGGCGGTGATCACCAGCTCGCCCGGGCTCACCCGCTCGACGATGGCATTGTCGGCGACATCGAAGCCCGGTGCCACCTGCAGGAAGCTGACCCGACGGGAACGCGGCGTCGGCAGCGGATGATTGGCCACCAGCACGACGTCCACGCCCACCCGGTCGGCGGCACGGAACAGCATCGTCTTGATCGGCCCCGGACAGGCATCGGCATCAACCCAGATGGACAAGCGGTTCTCCTCGGCACTCGCCCGAACCGGGCGGGCGGTAAATGATCGGTCCCCGATGATACGTGAGCCCGTCGAGATCGCGGCGCACCACGATTGCTATCATGCCCCGTCATTCAGCCCAGACAGGACCGAACATGGACTTCGACGTGGTGATCATCGGCGCGGGCGCGGCCGGCCTGATGTGCGCGGCCACCGCCGGCTACCGCGGCCGCCGGGTGCTGGTGCTCGATCATGCCCGCAAGGCGGGCCAGAAGATCCTGATGTCCGGTGGCGGGCGCTGCAACTTCACCAACCTCAACAGCACGCCGAACCAGTTTCTCTCGGCCAACCCGCGCTTCTGCATCTCGGCACTCAAGCGCTACCCGCCGTCGGCCTTTCTCGAACTGGTCGAGCGCCACGGCATCGACTACGTCGAGAAGGCCCCGGGCCAGCTGTTCTGTGCCGGCAAGGCGCGTGAGATCGTCGACATGCTGCTGACCGAGTGCGACTGGGCCGGCGCCGAGGTACGCATGAAGACCGGGGTCGAGGCGATCGAGGTGATCTCCGGCGGCTACCGCCTGCGCACCGCGTCTGGCCCCGTCACCACCGAGTCGCTGGTGATCGCCACCGGCGGGCTGTCGATCCCGACCATGGGCGCGACCCCGTTCGGCTACGAGGTCGCCCGCCAGTTCGGCCTGACGGTGCTGCCCACACGCGCCGGGCTGGTGCCCTTCACCCTGCATCCCGCGCTCAAGGAACGCCTCGCTCCGCTGGCCGGCATCAGCGTGCCCGTGGCCGTGACCGCGGGCGGGATGCGCTTCGAGGAGCCGATGCTGTTCACTCATCGCGGCCTGTCGGGCCCGGCGATGCTGCAGATCTCGAGCTTCTGGCAGCCGGGTGAACCACTGGTCATCGACCTGTTGCCCGGCCGTGACGTCGCCGCCGAGCTGGCCGAACGACGCGCCCGACACCCGCAAGGCACGGTGCTGCAGTATCTCGACGAGCACCTGCCGCGCCGGCTGGTCCGCGTGCTTTGCGACTGGCACGGCTGGTCGGGTCCGTTGCAGGAATATTCGCGCGACGACATCGCCACCGTCGCCGACCACCTGCAGCGCTGGGCGGTCAACCCGGCCGGCACCGAGGGCTACCGCACCGCCGAAGTGACACTCGGCGGGGTCGACACCCGCGCACTGTCCTCGCAAAGCATGGAAGCGCGCGACCAGCCGGGTCTATTCTTCATTGGCGAGGTGGTCGACGTGACCGGCCACCTCGGCGGCCACAATTTCCAATGGGCCTGGGCCTCCGGGGTCGCCGCCGGCCAGGTGGCCTGAGACGAACGACGCGGACAACGGGGTGGGCATGGACAGTCTGACCGGTCAGTTTCTGCAGGAAAACCAGTCACTGGTGTTGCTGACGGTCTCCCTTCTGCTGGGGGCGCTGATCGGCCTGGAACGCGGCTGGTCGAGCCGACAGAAGGAAGCCGGCGAGCGGATTGCCGGCATCCGCACCCACGCACTGCTGGGCCTGCTCGGCGGGCTCGCCGCCCTGCTCTCGACAGAGCTGACCGACTGGGCCTTCCCCACCCTGCTGCTCGCCGTCACTGCCGTGGCGCTGGTGGCCTGGCGCACCCGGGCCCAGTCGGTGCGCAATTTCAGCATCACCGACAGCGTCGGTCTGCTGATCACCTTCTGCCTAGGGGCCGTCGCCGTGGCGGTCGACGTGGTGGTCGCCACCGCGGCGGCGGTGGTGACCGCGATGATCCTCGACAACAAGGAAGAAATTCACGGCCTGCTGAAAAAGCTCGAGGCGCGCGAGCTGGACGCCGCCTTCAAGCTGCTGCTGATCAGCGCGGTGATGCTGCCCCTGCTGCCCAACGAACCGCTGGGACCGGGCGGCGCGCTCAATCCCTACCAGATCTGGTGGATGGTGGTGCTGATCGCCTCGATCTCGTTCGTCGGCTACTTCGCCATCCGCGTCGGCGGCGCCGAGAAGGGCATCCTGTTCACCAGTCTGTTCGCGGGCCTGAGCTCGTCGACGGCACTGACGCTGCACTTTGCCCGCCAGTCACGCCGCCTGCCCGAACTGGACCCGATGCTCGCCGTCGGCATCCTGATCGCCTGCGGCACCATGTTCCCGCGGGTACTGCTGGTGGCCACGGCAGTGCACCCGCCCATCTTCGATGCGCTGTTGTGGCCGGTGGTGGTAATGACGGTGCTGCTGATCGTCCCGGCCGCCTTCATGTGGCAACACGCCCGGCATCGCAGCACGATCAAGCAGCCGCAGCTGACGCAGAACCCGCTCGACCTGAACTCCGCGCTGCTGTTCGGCGCCCTGCTGACCGTGATCATGCTCGCCGGCGAATGGCTGCGCGAGTGGCTCGGCAGTGCCGGCATCTACCTGCTGGCTGCCTCCTCGGGCGTGGCCGACGTGGATGCGATCAACCTGTCGCTGACCCGCATGGCACGCGACAGCATCGACATCCACACCGCCGTGCTGGGCATCATCATCGCCTCGGCGGTGAACAACATCGTCAAGACCGGAATCGCCGGCAGCATCGGCACCCGCCGGCTGGGACTGCATGTCGCCGCGCCCATGATCGTTTCGCTCGCCGGTGGCCTGCTCACCGCCTGGCTGCTGATCTAGGCAGGCTTGCTTGCTCGCCGCTCGACCCAGGCGAGCATCGACGGCGTGAACAGCAGGGTCAGCATGGTGGCGGCAATCAGCCCGCCGGCAATTGCGGTGGCAAGCTGCACCCAGTACTGGGTCGAAGGCGCACCGATGCTGAATTCACGGCCGATCAGATCGATGGTCAGACCGAAGACCATCGGCGCAAGCCCGAGCACGGTGGTCACACTGGTCAGCACCACCGGCCGCAGACGCTGCGCGCCGGTGCGCAGCGCCGCCTCGTCGGCCGGGATACCCTCGCGGCGCAGCTGGTTGAAGGTGTCGATCAGGACGATGTTGTCATTGACCACCACGCCGGCCAGTGCGATCACGCCAATGCCACTCATCACGATCGAGAACGGCTCGCCGCGCAGGATCAGCGCCAGCAGCACCCCGCCGGTCGAGATCACGATGGCGCTCAGCACCAGGCCGGCCTGATAAAGGCTGTTGAACTGGGTGACAAGGGTGAGGAACATCAGCGCGATCGCCACCACGAAGGCCGCTGTAAGAAACCGGCCAGCCTCCGCCTGCTCCTCCTGCTGGCCGCGCACCGCCAGCTGCAGCCCCGGCGGCATGGGGTGGCCGTCCAGCCATTCGGTCAGCGCCCGCACGCGTTCGTCGACCAGCCGGCCGGGAGCGACGTCCGCCTCGATGGTGAAGGTGCGCCGGCCGTCGACCCGGTTGATGATCCCCGTCTTCGGCGCCGGCACGAATTCGACAAAGTTTCGCACCGGCACAAGGCCCGCCTGGGTGGGCACCCGCAGGTTGACCAGCTGGGCGAGGTTGCGCTCGTCGAAAGGAAAGCGCACCCGGATCTCGACCTCCTCGTCGGCATCCACCGGCCGATAATCGCCCAGCTCCACGCCGCGGGTGAGCATCTGCACCGCCCGGCCGAGGAGGTTCACATCGGCACCGAAACGGGCCGCCTCGCGGTGGTCGACCTCCAGCCGCACCTCCACGCCCGGCAGCGGCCGGTCGTCCTCGACATCGACGAAACCGCCGACAGCCCGCATTCCCTCGCGCAAGTGCTCGATCCCCGCGGCCAGCTGCCTGACCGACGCCCCCTTGCGCTCACCGGCCACCTCGAGCACGACGGGCTTGCCCTCCTCCGGCCCGCCCGACTGCGTGAGAAACTGCAGTCGCACCCCGGGAATGTCGGCAAGATCGGCACGCAGCCGATCGAGTATCTCGGCGGCCGGCGGCCGGCGCTGCCAGTCGACGAACTCCAGCTGGATCACACCGATCACGTCCTCGGCGTAGTCCTGAACCAGCCGGTCCCGTGGCGAGCCGATGGTGCGGGCATAGACCGTCTTCAACGAGGGGCGATCGAGCAGTCGCGCCTCGACCGAACGCACCAGGTCGTCCGCCTCCCAGACCGAGAGATCGCCGCGCGCCTGCACCTGAATCTGCGCGAAACGCGGCTCGATCTCGGGAAAGAAGTCGACCCCCCGCCCCAGCTCGGCGTAGGCGACAAACAGGCCACCGGTCACGACCAGGGCGATGGCAAGCGTCTGCGCCGGATGAACCACGGTCCAGCGGAGCAGGGCCACGTAACGACCGGTGCCACCGTCGAGCTCGTCGAAACGCCCGGCTTCGGCCGCGCGGATATGCCTTACCTGCTCGGGACGACTGGGGCGATCGGCGCCCAGCGAGGCGGCCAGCACCGGGATGAACACCAGCGCCATGGCCAGCGACATCAGCAGCGTGATGATCACCGTCGCCGGCAGGTAGAACATGAACTCGCCCACCATCCCGGGCCAGAACAGCATCGGCAGAAAGACCGCCAGCGTGGTGATCACCGAGGCGATGATCGGCCAGGCCATGCGCTGGGCCGCATCCCGGTAAGCGGTGCCGGCACGCCCCTCGGCAAGGTAGCGGTCCGCCTGTTCGATCACCACGATCGCCCCGTCGACCAGCATCCCCACCACGAGGATCAACGAGAACAGGACCACGATGTTCAGGGTGTAGCCCAGCAGGTACAGGACCAGTATCCCGCCGAGAAACGCCCCGGGTATCGACAGCCCCACCAGCCACGACGAGCGACCACCGAGCGCAGCGACGATGACCAGCATCACCAGCAGAATGGCGATGAGGACGTGGTTCTCCAGATCACCCAGCAGGTCGCGGACATCACGTGCCTGGTCCTGCAGGTAACGCACCTCGACCCCGCCAAGCCAGTCATGGCTGGCTTCATCGATGATCTGGCGGGCCGCGGCGACGGTATCGAGGATATTGGCACCGCCACGCTTGCGGATCTCCAGCGAGATCGCCGGCTGGCCGTCGATGCGGGCGAAGCCTTCGGGATCCTTGAAGGTACGCCGCGCCGTAGCCACCTCGTCGAAGGTGACCACGGTGCCCTCGAAGGCAATCACCGGCATCTCGAGGATATCCTCGACCGATTCGATCACGCCGGGAACCTTGATGCTGACCCGGCCGGCGCCCGTGTCCATCGCCCCGGCGGCGACCAGCTGATTGTTGCGGGCGAGCGCCGCGATCAGCTCGTTGTAGGGCAGTTCGTAGGTCTCGAGCGTCCGGGGGTCGACCATGACCTCCAGCAGGTCCTCGCGCTCGCCGCCGACCTCGACCTCGAGCACACCCGGCACCGCCTCGATGCGATCGCGCAGGTCACGCGCGATGCGGACCAACGTCGACTCGGGCACGGAACCCGACAGCGCGGCGGTAAGCACCGGAAACATCGACAGGTCGACTTCGGTGACCACCGGCTCCTCGGCCCCGGGCGGCAGATCCGGACGGACCAGGTCGACCTCCTCGCGCACATACGCGAGTGCCCGGCGATTGTCGTAGCCGGGATGGAAGTCCAGACGCAGCAGCGCGAAACCTTCGCCGGCGCTGGCCCGAACCTCGTCGAGCCCCTCGATCGTCGACAGTTCACGCTCCAGCGGCCGGATCAGCAGCCGCTCGCTGTCCTCAGGGGAAATGCCGGGGTACGACACCGAGACGAAGAAGATCGGCACGTCGACATCCGGCGCCGCCTCCTTGGCGATCGACACGTAGGCAATCCCGCCGGCAGCAAGCAGGGCAAGCAGAACCAGCAGCACGCTGCGTGAGCGGGCGAAAAGCGCGCCGATCAAGCGGTTCATGGACTATCTCCGGCCACCTCGATCGGGTCGCCGTCACGGACGAAGCCGTGACCCAGGGTGATCAGCCGCACCGTTTCGGGCAGGCCGGTCACCCAGATCCGGCTGGCATCGGCACGCACGGGCTCGACTGGCAGGAAACGCGCCCGCACCCCCTGCCCGGTCTCGACAGCCACCTTGACGCCCAGCCGACCATCCTCGTCCTGGCCGATCAGCGCCGGCGACACGGCGTGGGCAGGCACCTTGTCGACGGGTATCTCCACGGTCACGCTGGTGCCGGCCGGCAAGTCACGCTCGGGGTTCGGCACCGAGATACGTGCCCGGAAGGTGCGTGTCTGCGGATCGGCCATCACCGACACGTACTCAAGCCGGCCGACGCGCTGCTCGCCGTCCAGGAACACCACGCGCGCCGTCTGACCTTCCCGGGCCTCGTGGACGCGATGCTGCGGGATGCTCACCACCGCGCGCAGCGGGTCGTTCTCGACGATCTCGACCACTGGATCGCCGGCGGCGATCACGTCGCCAGGCCGGGCGATCAGCCGATCGAGGATGCCGCCGATCGGCGCCTCGATGCGGGTGCGGGCGATGTCGAGCTCGATCGCGGCGACCCGGGCGCGGGCAGCCTCCAGCGCGGCCTCGGCCTGCTCGGCGGCCAGTCGGGCCTGAAACCCCTGGTCGGCAAGCCGCATCGCGGCCTGGTAGTCGCTGCGCGCCTGGCGTGCCGCCGCCTCGGCCTCGCGCAGACGAGCCTCACGATCGTCCATCGCCAGCCGGGCAACCAGCTCGCCCGGTTCCACCGTCGCCCCCTCCGACAGCGGGGTCTCGACCACCTGACCGGCGGTGCGCGCCCGGACATCGACGACCTGATGGGGCTCCACCGCACCCTGCAGCGTCAGGAGCCGCTCGACCGGTTCGGCATGGCGCGTGGACAACGCGACGGTCACTGCCGCGTCAGGGCGACTGGCCGATCGCTCCTCGGCATGTTCGGAGTCGCCGGTCAGCACCCAGACGGCAAGCCCGAACACGGCGAGGACGATCACGATCCAGCCGGCATTGTCCGCGATCCATTTTTTTGTCATGACCATGGCCCGTGTGATCTGTCGTTCTTCAGCGACAGGTGCAAGGCATCGTTCCGATGATAACCCTCACGCCCGGCATGCTCAGTGCCATGAGGGGGAAAGCCGTCGACCGATCACCTTGTAGCCTTCCATGAGGAAAAACGAGACCAGCCCAACCGCGAGAATCAGCACGCCATCGAACAGGGAAACGGCCTCGGTGGCGAACACCGATTGCATCGCTGGCAGGTAGGTGATCATGAGCTGCGCGACCATCACGCCGATCACCGCCAGCCAGACGGGGCGTGTGGCACGTAGCAGGTCGAAGCGGAACCGGGCGTTGTGCAGGCCGCGAATGAAGAACAGCTGCACGATCTCGAGCACCACCAGCGTGTTCATCGCCATCGTGCGTGCCAGTTCCAGCGAGTAGCCCTGGCTGATCGCGTACTGGTAAACGCCGAAGACCGCCCCGACGAACAGGGCCGCCATCACCGCGATGTAGATCAACCAGCCGCCGGAGAGCACGCCCTCGTCGCGGGGCCTGGGTGGGCGGCTCATCACCCCCTCCTCGCTGGGCTCGAAGGCAAGCGCCAGGCCGAGCGTGGTCGCCGTCACCAGGTTGATCCAGAGGATCTGGATCGGCGTGATCGGCAGGGTCAGACCGGCGAGCAGCGCGACCACGATGGTCATCGACTCGCCGGCGTTGGTCGGCAACGTCCAGCTGATCACCTTCTTGACGTTGTCGTAGACCGTCCGCCCCTCGCGAATACCGGCGACGATCGAGGCGAAGTTGTCGTCGGCGAGCACCACGTCCGCCGCTTCCTTGGCCGCCTCGCTGCCTCGCTGCCCCATGGCGATACCCGCATCCGCCCGCTTGAGAGCCGGCGCGTCGTTCACCCCGTCCCCCGTCATGGCGACGCTGTGACCGAGTGCCTGCAGCGCCTCGACCAGTCGCAGCTTGTGTTCCGGACTGGTGCGGGCGTAGACATCGACATCGAGAACGCACTGGCGGAGCTGCTCGTCGCTCAGTCCCTCGATATCCGCCCCGGTCAGGGCCGTGTCGGCGTGCTCCAGCCCGATCTCCGCGGCGATTGCCGTCGCCGTGCCCGCGTGATCGCCGGTAATCATCTTGACGCGAATGCCTGCCCGGCGGCATTCGTTCACCGCATCGGGCACTTCGGGCCGCGGCGGGTCGGACAGGCCGAACAGGCCGAGGAACACCAGATCCGACTCGACCTCGTCGCGCTCGAGCACGGTCCGCTCGGGGTCCTCGGGGCGCGCCGCCACGGCCAGCATGCGGTGCCCCCGGGAGGCGAGGTCGTGGGCCCGATCCCGCCACCACTCGGCATCGAGCGCCCGCGTATCGCCGTCGAAGGCCCGTTCCCGGGCGCACATCGCGAGCAGCTTCTCCGGCGCCCCCTTGACGAACAGGCAGGCGTGGCCTTCGTGGTCGTGATCGAGCGTCGCCATGAATCGGTGCTCGGCGTCGAACGGGATCGAGTCACTGCGGTGCCAGCGATCACGCTCGGCATCGATATCCAGCCCCGCCCGGCCGGCAAAGGCAATCAGGGCGCCCTCCATCGGATCACCCTCGACCTGCCAGGCCTCCTGCTTCTGCACGAGGCCGGCGTCGTTGCAGAGGAGCCCGGCGCGCGCCATTTCCTCGAGAAGGCTGCCTTCGCTCTGGTCCACGGGCCGGTCGTCATGGACGATCTGGCCAACCGGCGAGTAGCTCTCGCCAGTCACCGTGAATTCCGCCCCGGCCACGGCAACCACGGTCACGGCCATCTCGTTGCGCGTCAGCGTGCCGGTCTTGTCGGTGCAGATGACCGATACCGAGCCGACGGTCTCGATTGCCGGCAGACGCCGCACGATCGCCTGGCGACGGGCCATTGCCTGCACGCCGATCGCCAGGGTGATGGTGAGCACGGCCGGCAGGCCTTCGGGAATCGCGGCGACCGACAGCCCGACCACCGCAATGAAGAGTTCCTGGAACGCCATTTCGCGCCAGAACAAGCCCAGGAGCAGAATCATCGCGGCGATCATCAGGATCACCACGGTAAGCCAACGGCCGAAGCGGTCCATCTGCTCGACCAGGGGCGTGGTCAACGACTCCACCTCCGAGAGCAACCCGGAAATACGACCGATCTCGGTCGCCTCGCCGATCGCCACGACCACCCCTCGCCCCTGTCCACGGGTCACCAGCGTGCCACTGAAGGCCATCGAGCGACGGTCGCCGACGGACGCTTTAGACTCGACCGGCTCACTCCCCTTCTCTACCGGGACGGACTCTCCGGTCAGGATTGCCTCCTGAACGTGCAGGTCGCGTCCGCCAAGCAGGCGCAGGTCGGCCGGCACCCGGTCGCCGGCCTCGAGCAGCACGACATCGCCGGGCACCAGTTCCTCGGCGGGCACGGCCTGGCGACGTCCGTCCCGGATCACGCCGGCCTTCAGAGCCAGCATGCGGCGAATGGCGCCCATTGCCTGCTCGGCACGCCCCTCCTGGACGAAACCGATCGCCGCATTGGCCAACACCACCGCCAGGATCACGGCGGTGTCGATCCAGTGCGCCATCAGCGCCGTCACCACCGAGGCGGCCAACAGGACGTAGATGAGGATGTTGTGGAACTGACGCAGCAGGCGGCGCCATGCGCTGGGACGCCGTGCCTCCGGCAGACGGTTGGGTCCGTATTCGGCACGCCGCCCCTCGATCTGATCCTCGCTCAGCCCGTCACGACCCGACTCCAGCGCCTCGAGCACCGACTGAGCCGGCTGGCTATGCCATCGTTCGTCTGGTCGAGGATGTTCCGTCATGGTCTCGCTCCCCCGCCGAGGACAGGTCGTCGATCGCCGTCGTGCGTCTTCTTGCATTGAAGACTAGGGGAACTGCGGCTGGCTCGCGATATCGGCCCCGTCGCCCCGGCCGGCTAATCGATGGCCCCGTCGGCAGCCGCCTCGTCCATGGCCCGGTTGGCCAGCTGGTCGGCACGCTCGTTCTCGGGATGGCCGACGTGGCCGCGAGTCCAGTGCCAGTGGACTTCATGTCGCTCGGCGGCCTGCTCCAGGCGTCGCCAGAGATCGGCGTTCTTGACCGGCTTGCCGGCGGCGGTACGCCAGTTGCGCCGGCGCCAGTTGTGGATCCATTCGGTGATCCCCTGGCGGACATACTGCGAATCGGTGGTCAGATGGACCTCGCAGGGCTCCTTGAGCGCCTCGAGCGCCTCGATCGCCGCGGTGAGCTCCATGCGATTGTTGGTGGTCTCGGTATCCGCCCCCCAAAGGTCGCGCTCGTGCTCGCCGAAGCGCAGCACCGCCCCCCAGCCGCCCGGGCCGGGGTTGCCGCGGCAGCCGCCGTCGGTCCAGGCGTGGACGACCTTGCGTCGGCTAGGGGAGGAGGCATCGGATGACTGCATGATCTCGGGACTTATCGGTTGGAATGGTTGTTGGACTCGCGACGAAAGCCCGCCACCTCGCCGCTCACCGGCTGACCGACCAGCGAACGCAGGCGAAAGGCCGGTTTGGCCGGCGTCGGCCGGGCCACGCGCCGGGTGGCGTCGATCAGGTACAGACCATTGAGGAACCAGGCCCAGTCGCCGCTAATCCGGCGCAGGCGCTCGCAACGCCGGTAGGTCGCAGCGCGGCACCACGGCGCCACGCCGCCGGCAGGCTCGATCGCCTCGATCCGGTAGCCGAGCACACGCAGCCAGTCGACCACCCGCCAGGCCGGATGGTGATGCCCGAGTGCCAGCGGCGCGTGGCAACGCGGCCAGAACCGCGCGCTCAGGTGCAACAGGCTGGCCGGATTGACCCCCACCAGCAGCAGGCGACCTTCCGGACGTAGCGTCCGGTCGATCTCGCGCAGGATCTCGTGGGGGTTGCGCCTATCCTCGAGCACGTGCAGGGCGATCACCAGGTCGGCCGCCTCGCTCTCGATCGGCAGGGCATCGAGGTCGACCGGCATCCCCGTGCCCTCACCACCGGGCGGCCCGGCCATCACCTGGTGGCCGATGCGCAGTTGCCGGTTCCAGTCGAAGCGACGATCGAACTCGGGCCCCGCCTCGCCCAGAACCAGGGCGTGATAGCCGAAGGCTGTCTCCGCCCGGCGGGCGAGCAACTCGATCAGGTCGGCCGCCACCAGGCGACCGATCGGGCCGCGATACCAGTCGGCCGCGGCAACGCTGGCGGGAAGCTCGTTGGGGCTGACAGGCGGCTGGCTCACGGCGTGCAACGCTTCCTCGGGTTCAGTCAGGGAATCACTAGCCGGCCTCGCGCTCGCCGGGCGACCAGCGCACCACCCGCCGGCTGACAAGCATCAGGGCGAAGGCCAGCAGGCTGGCGACGGTCATCGCGGCGAAGGCCGTGCCGGGTTCCACTCTACCCCAGAGCAGCCCGGCGAGGTACAGGCCGAGCGCGGCTCCGCCACCGTAGCTCGCTGCCGACAGGATCGCCTGCCCGCGGGCATGGGCCCGGCCGGGAAACTGATGATCGATTACCCAGATGCCGACGGCGTGCGTCATGCCGAAACTGGCCGCATGCAGCAGCTGGGCGAACAGCAGCCAGCCGAACACGTCCGCCTGG
Source organism: Guyparkeria sp. WRN-7 (assembly GCF_001641825.1). Lineage (GTDB taxonomy): Bacteria > Pseudomonadota > Gammaproteobacteria > Halothiobacillales > Halothiobacillaceae > Guyparkeria. Next base: position 97,126 of record NZ_LRFH01000004.1, read on the forward strand.
TAGCCGATCAGCAGCCAGCGCAGCGCCATCAGGCCGATGGCGACCAGCAGCAGGAACAATGGCGCAAAGCGGTTGCGCAGGCCGGGCAGGAGGAAGAACAGCACGATCTCGGCGACCACACCCAGCGCCCACAGCAACCCGATGGCGGTCGCCGAGTAGCCGAGATCCGCGAGGTGGACGGAAAAGAAGGCGTAGTAGACACCGTGAGCGAGATTGATCAGGAACGAGCCGGCGAAGAAGCCGATCATCGCCGGCTCCTTGAGCCGGGCGCGGATCGACACCGGCAGAGCACCCGTCTCGCGCGGTACGCCCGGTTCCGGTACCCGAAACAGCACCACCGCCAGCGCGATCAGCGCCACGGCCATCAGCCAGGGCACGGCATCCAGACCGATGCGGTCGATCAGTGCACCCAGCCCTACCGAGGCGACGATAAAGCCGATCGACCCCCAGGCTCGCAGGGCCGGATAGCGCTCGGGCGCCGGGCCGGTCAGACGCAGCGCGGCCACGTCCAGCTGCGATAGCAGCGGCTGCCAGAAGAAGCCGAACAGCACCAGCAGCACCATCCAGCCGAGCAGGCCGGCCTCCAGGCCGCCCAGGAGACCGAGGCCGGCGGCAAGCAAACCGCTGACCACCGCGGCGGCGATCAGCCAGACGACCACCCGGCCGCTGTGGTCGACCACCCAGCCGAGCAGGGGCGGGGCGATCAGCTTCGCGGCCATCACCATGGCCAGCATTGCCCCAACCGTGTCGGGCGCAAAGCCCTGCTCGATCAGGTAGGGGCTGAAGTACGGCAGATAGACGCCGAGCCCGAGAAAGAAGGCGAAGTACCCGAGCCGGATCGGGTTGAGGCTGGCCGCCCCGCCCTGCCCTGCCGGCTGCGCGCTCATCGGCCCGGTGTCGAGCCTTCCCCGGCCGGCACCACCGGCGTGTCGGTGGTGAGATCACCGCACTGACCGCGTTGGCGCAGGGCGTGGTCCATCAAGGTCAGGGCGAGCATCGCCTCGGCGATCGGTGTGGCCCGGATGCCGACACAGGGATCATGGCGCCCGGTGGTGACCACCTCAGTGGATTCACCTTGCATGTCGACGCTCTGACCCGGCAGGCGGATGCTGGAAGTGGGCTTCAAGGCCAGGTGGGCGATGATGTCCTGACCGCTGGAGATGCCGCCGAGCACGCCACCGGCATGGTTGCTCTGGAAGCCCTCGGGGCTGATCTCGTCACGGAATTCGGTGCCGCGGGCAGCCACGCAGTCGAAACCGTCGCCGATCTCGACGCCCTTGACCGCGTTGATCCCCATCAGGGCATGGGCGATGTCGGCATCCAGACGATCGAACACCGGCTCGCCCCAGCCCGGCGGGCAGCCTTCGGCACGCACCGTGACCTTGGCCCCGACCGAGTCACCCGAGCGACGCAGATCGTCCATGAAGGTCTCCAGTTCCGACACCTGCGCGGCACAGGGCCAGAAGAACGGGTTCTCGCCGACGGCCGCCCAGTCGAAGCAGTCCTCGCTCAGGGTGATGGGTCCGAGCTGCGACAGGTGGCCGCGCACGGTGACGCCATGGTTCTCCGCCAGCCATTTCTTGGCAATCGCGCCGGCCGCCACCCGCATGGCCGTCTCGCGGGCCGAGGAGCGCCCGCCGCCTCGGTAGTCGCGCACACCGTATTTCTGCCGATAGGTGTAGTCGGCGTGGCCGGGGCGGAACTGCTCGGCGATCTTGGAATAGTCCTTGGAACGCTGGTCGACGTTCTCGATCAGCAGACCGATGGGCGTACCGGTGGTCTCCCCCTCGAACACCCCGGAGAGGATGCGCACCTGGTCGGGCTCGCGCCGCTGCGTGGTGTGCCGTGAGGTGCCCGGCCGCCGCCGATCGAGATCGGCCTGCAGGTCCGCCTCGGTCAGCGGCAATCCGGGCGGGCAGCCGTCGACGATCGCGCCGAGCGCCGCGCCATGGGATTCGCCGAATGTCGTGACCCGAAACAGGGTGCCGAAGGTGTTGCCTGCCATACGTGTGGTTCCAAAAACTGGCGGTCGATGTCGTGACGACGACCGGCTGCGCCCCGCGCGGGCGGCCTGTCGAGCATGATAAACTTCGCGGTCCGCGGCAGGCCGGGAAATGCCCGGCCCACCGACCGCAGAGCCGCAGAGTATACCTGTCCGATCCGGACACTGCCCAAGACCAGCCGTCCATGCCCATCGACCTCATCTCCGCCATCGACCGGCAGGCCCGTATCCGCCCGCAGGCGCATGCCCTGGGCGACCGGAAGCAGTGGCTGGACTATGCGGAACTGGCCGGCCGCCTGCAGGGGGCTCGACGCTCCCTGCAGGCGCTCGATCTCACCGCCGGCGACCGGGTGGTGGTCTGGGCCGGCAAGTCGGTCGACACGGTCCTCTGGCTGCTGGCGATGCTCGCCGAGGACATCGTTCCCGCCCCGGCCCACCCCGGGCTAAGGCCCGAACAGGTCGACCACCAGCTCGCCCGCTGCGAGGCGCGCGGCCTGCTTGCCGACCGCCCTCGGCTGACGCAATACGAGCAGCGAGACATCGACGCCGCCTGGGGCTGGTGGCCCGCCGGCGCCGAGGCACCGCAGGCGCTGGCCGAACCCGCGTCGATAGACCCGCTGGCCGAGACGCATGACGAACGGCAGCCGGACCCGGATCGCCTGGCGATGCTGTTCTTCACCTCGGGCAGCACCGGCCTGCCCAAGGGCGTGATGGTCAGCGAGGGCAACCTCGACACCGGCACGCGCGTGGTCGCCGACTACCTCGGCCTGCGCCCGGATGACGTGATCGCCGCCATCCTGCCGCTGGCCTTCGACTACGGCTTCTCGCAGATCACCACGGGCCTGGCCAGCGGCGCGGCCGTCTACCTGGACGACTACCTGCTGCCCGCCGACCTCAAGCGCCCGCTAGTGAGAGAGAAAGCGACGGTGTTCGCCGGCACGCCCGGTCTGCTGGTGCCGCTCTCCCAACAACCCTGGCTGGCCGATGCCCCGGCATTGCGCGTACTGACCAACTCCGGTGGGGCGTTACCGCTGGCCGCCGTCCGCCGACTGCGCGAGGCCCGCCCGGCAACCCAGCTCTTCCTGATGTACGGCCTGACCGAGGCCTTCCGCGCCACCTACCTGCCGCCCGACGAGGTCGATACCCAGCCGGGGGCCATCGGCTACCCGCTGGCCGACACGACCATCGGCCTGGTCGACGAGGAGGGCCGCCTGGTTGGGCCGGGCGAGAGCGGCGAGCTGGTTCAGGGTGGCCCGCTGGTGGCGCTGGGCTACATCAACGATGCCGAGGCCACCGCCGCACGCTTCCGCACCCCGCCGGCGGGCTGGCCGGACCCGCAGGCCGAACGGGTGGTCTACAGCGGTGATCGCGTGCGCATGGACGAGGCGGGACGCATGCACTTCGAGGGGCGACTCGACGAGCAGATCAAGGTCGCCGGCTTTCGCATCAGCCCCGAGGAAATCGAATCAGTCGCACACGCCGCGTCCGGTGTCGAGGAGGCCGTCGCCTTGGGACTGCCCGATCCGGAGCGCGGCAACCAGCGACTGCAACTGCATGTCGCCCCGGCACAGGTCGATGCCGACGCGCTGCGCCGTCATATGCGGCTTCATCTGGCACCCTATCAGCAGCCGGCCGAGATCATCACGCATGCCGCCCTGCCCCGCTCGGCCAACGGCAAGTTCGACCGCCAGGCATTGCTGAACCAGACACAGACGGAGGCGCACTGACCCATGGCGAAGCGCGACGCGATCGATCCCGCCAACGGCCACGAGGTGCTCGAGAACACGCTCGGACCACTGGCCGCATGCTGGGGCCGGGAAAACGGACATCTCGCCATCGATGGCCAGCCGCTTTCGAAGCGGATACCGCAGACACCGGCCTACCTCTACAGCCGGCGCTGCCTCGATGCCGCCGTCGCCTCGCTGCGGAGCGCCCTGCCCGAATCGATCGGCATTCACTACGCGATCAAGGCCAATCCCTTCCCGCCACTGCTGCGGCACATGGCCGGCCTGGTCGACGGCTTCGACTGCGCCTCGCTGACCGAAATGCAGCAGGCCAGCGAGGTGGCCGACTCGGGGCAGAAACTCTCGATCGCCGGCCCGGCCAAGTCGCGCGCCGAGCATCGCTTTGCGATCGAGAACGGCATCACCATCAACGCCGAGTCGGTGGGCGAACTCGAACGGATCATGACCGCAGCCCGCCTGAGCGGACAGCGTGCGCGGGTCGCCCTGCGGGTCAATCCCCCCTTCGCCCTCAAGGGCTCCGGCATGCACATGGGCGGCGGTGCCCGGCCGTTCGGCATCGACAGCGAGGCCATCCCGGCGCTCCTCGAGCAGCGCGCGGCACTGGCCGAGGGCGGTATCGACCTGGTGGGGCTGCACCTGTTCGCCGGCTCGCAAAGCCTGGATATCGAGGCGATCGCCGCGACACTCGATGCCTGGACCGAACTGCTGCGCGACTGGCAGGACAGCACCGGCTACACCCCGGGGGAACTGATCATCGGCCCCGGGCTGGGCGTGGCCTACCATCCCGGAGATCGTCCGCTGGATCTCGACACTCTGGCCCCGGCGTTTGCTCGTCTCGGCGAGGCGCTTTCCGCTCTGGGCGAGAACGGCGGCACGAACATCGACACCCGCCTGGAGCTGGGCCGTTTCCTGGTCGCCGCCGCCGGTGTCTATCTCACGCGCGTGGTCGACCGCAAGGTCTCGCGGGGGACCACCTATCTCGTCTGCGACGGCGGCATGCATCACCACCTCGCCCTGTCCGGCAATCTCGGCGCGGTGCTGCGACGCAACTGGCCGCTGGTGGCGGCCGATCACCTCGACGACGCGGCCAGCGAAACCGTGGATCTCGCCGGCCCGCTGTGTACGCCCCTGGACGTGCTGGGCAAGAAGCAGTCGCTGCCGCCGCTCGCACCCGGCGACTGGATTGCCGTGCTGCAGTCGGGCGCGTACGGGGCATCGGCCTCGCCCGGCGCCTTCCTTTCGAGGGACGCGGCAATGGAATTCCTGGTGTGACCACCGCCCGCGCCGCCGCCCGGCCGGATGCCGGTCGACACTTCCAGCGTTTTCTCCTGGTCAGCGCGGCGTTGCTGATTCTCTCCCTGCTCGCCAACCTGGTCATCGACCGGCCGGTCTTCTCGCTGATCCACGCCCTGATGCTCGCGGCGGTGGGACTGAGCGCCTGGATCGAGCGGTACTGGGGCTGGCGCGTGGCCAAGCGCTGGTTTCTCGGCGCGCTGATGCCCTACCTGCTCAGTTTCGCCTTCGTCGGCCAGCACCAGAGCTTCGACATCCTCTGGATGCTGCTCTTCCCGCCGATTGCCGCCTTCCTGGTCGAGCGCCCGCGCAGCCTGATCGGCTGGGATGCGGCATTCCTCTCGCTGGTGACGCTCACCTATACGCTCCACTGGACGCGCATCCTCCCGCTGGAATACAGCGACATTGCCCTGGGCAGCCAGTTGACCGCGCTGTTCTTCCTCGCGGTGATCAGCTGGTTCATGCAGGGATACAAGGCGCGGCTGGCCGACATGCAGCAGGCCTTCCAGGCACAACTGGAACGCCAGGTCGACGACGGTGTGCAACGCATCCGCGGACTGAACCGCGAGCTGGAATCCACCCAGACCGACCTGGTCCGCCTGCTGGGCGAGCTGTGCGAGGCGCGCTCGGAAGAGACCGGCAACCACGTCGCCCGGGTCGCCGCCTATGCCCGGCACCTGGCCGAGCTCGCCGGCCTGCCCGACGAGCACGTCACCGCGATCCATCAGGCCGCGCCATTGCACGACGTCGGCAAGATCGCCATTCCCGACCGGATACTGAACAAGCCAGGCCGTCTGACCGACGAGGAATTCCGCGAGATGCAGTCGCACACCCACCTGGGCCACGGCATCCTCAAGGCGTCCGGACGGCCTCTGCTACAGGCCGCAGCGACCATCGCCCACGAACACCACGAGCGCTGGGACGGCAATGGCTACCCGCGCGGCCTGTCGGGCGAGACCATCTCGATCGAGGGGCGGCTGGTGGCGATCGCCGACGTGTTCGATGCCCTGTCCTTCGAACGCGCCTACAAGCCGGCCTGGGAGGACGAGCGGATACGCGAGCTGTTCGCCGCCGAGCGCGGCCGCCAGTTCGACCCCGCACTGACGGACCTGTTCCTGGCCAACTACGACGCGTTCATTCGACTGCGCGACGGCGTCGGCTGAGCCGCTTCAGCCAGGCGTGTCGGGGAAACAGAGGCGCCGGACCGGGGCAAAGGAGCGGCGGTGGATGGGGCTGGGGCCCAGCTCGGCGAGGGCCGCGAGATGGGCCGGGGTGGGGTAACCCTTGTGCCGGGCCAGCCCGTACCCGGGGTGCTCGGCGTCCAGGGCAACGATCTGGCGATCACGTGACACCTTGGCCAGTATCGAGGCCGCGGCGATGGCCGGATCGGAGGCATCACCACCCACCAGCGCCCGGCCGAGCACCGGCAGCTCCGGGCAGCGATTGCCGTCGATGTGCGCCCGGTCGAGGGCGTGACCGTCATCCAGCAACGAGAGCACGGCCCGGCGCATGGCGAGCATGGAGGCATGCAGGATGTTGATCTCGTCGATCTCGGCCACGCTCGCCTCGGCGATCGCCCAGCCGGCGGCCCGCTCGCGGATCTCGTCGAACAGGGCCTCGCGACGGGCCTCCGTCAGCTTCTTGGAGTCGTCCAGGAGACGAATCGATCGGGCCGGATCGAGGATCACCGCCGCGGCGACCACCGGGCCGGCCAGCGGGCCGCGTCCGGCCTCGTCGACACCGCAGTAGCAGCCGGCGGCGTCCAGATCGTCAAACAGGTCCGCTTGCGGCATACTCGCGCTCATCGTCATCACTCATCTTGCTGCAGGGAGGCCAGCTTGAATTCATCGACGCACCAACCGCAGATCCTCATCGCCGCCGGCGAGGCCTCTGGCGACATGTACGCCGCCGAGCTGATGCCCCGCCTGAAGGAACGCCTCCCGGGGCTCACCGCCTTCGGCCTGGGTGGCGCCCAGTCGCGCGCTGCCGGCATCGACACCATCGTCGACATGGACCAGGTCTCGGTGATGGGCCTGGTCGAGGTGCTCCGTCATTACGGCCAGCTTCGAGCGGCGATGACCACGCTGGTCGAGGCCCTTGATCAGCGGCGGCCGGATCTGGTCATCGTGATCGATTTCCAGGAATTCAACCAGCGCCTGGCCAAGGAGGCCAAGGCACGCGGCATCCCGGTGCTGTTCTTCGTCGCGCCGCAGGTCTGGGCCTGGCGCCCGAACCGCGCCAAACACTTCAACCGCTATGCCGACCAGCTGGCCGTGCTGTTCGATTTCGAGGTACCGCTGTTCGCCCGCCACGGCCTGCCGACCACCCATGTCGGCCATCCGTTGATCGACCTGATCGACCGCGAGGCGCCCGATCGCTCGACCGCGCGCACCGCCCTGTCGCTGGGGACGGACGAGACCATCGTCGGCCTGCTGCCCGGCAGTCGCCGCGGCGAGATCGAGCGGCTGCTGCCGGTGTTTCTCGAGACGGCCGAACGCCTGCTGACCACCGACCCCGATCGTCGTTTTCTCGTTCCTCGCGCCGGCTCCATCGACGCCGAGTGGCTCGCCACACAGATCGATGCGGCCGACCTCTCGGATGCACTGCGCGCTCGGCTGACCGTCACCGACGCCGGTGCCCGTCAGGTAATGGCCGCGAGTGACGCGCTGCTGGTTGCCAGCGGCACCGCCACCCTCGAAGCCGCCCTGATCGGCACGCCCCAGGTGATCGCCTATCGCAGCAACGCGCTGACCTACGCGCTCGCAAAGCGCCTGGTACGGGTCGAGCACGTCGGCCTGCCGAACGTCATCCTCGGTCATGCCGCGGTCCCGGAACGTATCCAGCAGGAGGCGACCCCGACGCGACTGGCCCCCGACCTCGAGGCCATCCTCAGTCGCCGTGGGGCCCGGGCGCAGAAGGCCGAGCTCGGGGAAATCCGCGAGCGGCTAGGCGCCGGCGGCGCACTCGACCGCCTCGCCGATCTCGCCGCCCGGGTGCTAGCGGGGCGGGCCTAGTCCCCGCCGGTGAGGCGGCGCGGGTCCAGCAGGTCGGTCAGCGTCGCCTCGTCGAGATCCGTCATCTCGCGCGCCACGTCGATCACCGCCCGCCCCTCGGCGTAGGCCCGTTTGGCAATCGCCGCGCCGGCCTCGTAGCCGATCACCGGATTCAAGGCCGTGACCAGGATCGGGTTGGCGGCGAGATCGCGCTCGATCCGTTCCCGGTTGACGGTGAAGCCGGCGATCGCCTTGTCGGCCAGGAGCCGCGAGGCGTTCGCCGCCAGGGTGATCATCTCGTCGAGGTTCGCCGCCACCAGCGGGAACATCACGTTGAGCTCGAAGTTACCCGACTGGGCCGCCATGGCGATGGCCTGATCCAGCCCCTGGACCTGCACGGCGACCATCGCCGCCGATTCCGGCACCACCGGGTTGACCTTGCCCGGCATGATCGAGCTTCCTGGCTGCAACGCCGGCAGGCTGATCTCGCCCAGCCCGGCCAGCGGGCCGCTGTTCATCCAGCGCAGGTCGTTGGCGAGCTTGTGCAGGAAGGCCGCCACGCCGCGCAGGGCCGAACTCAGTGCAAGCGAGTCGTCCTGGACGCTCATGCCGGCGGCCGGTTGCGACAGCAGGGTGAACGGGCGCTCCCGCTCGAGCGAGCGGTTCAGCGCCTCGACGGCGGCCGCGGCAAACCCCTGCGGGGCGTTGAGGCCGGTGCCCACGGCCGTGCCGCCCAGCGGCAGGGCGAGATTGCGGTCACGCGCCTGTTCCAGGGAAAGGCGCCAGCCGCGCAGCTGCTCGACGTAGCCCTCGATCACCTGGTCGAAGCGGATGGGGGTCGCGTCCATCAGGTGCGTCCGCCCGGTCTTGACCACGTCGCGGAGCTCGCCGGCCCGGCCCAGCAGCACCGTCTCCAGGTGTGCCAGCGCCGGCAGCATGTCGTTCTCGACGCGCTGCACCGACATCACGCGGATGGCGCTCGGCACCATGTCGTTGGAGCTCTGGCTCATGTTGACGTGATCATTGGGATGCACGTCCGCATCGCCGGACAGGTGGGCGATCACCTCGTTGACGTTCATGTTGCTCGAGGTGCCCGAGCCGGTCTGATAGACGTCGACCGGGAAGGCCTCGCGGAACCGCCCTTCCGCCAGCCCGCTCACCAGGCGCCCGGCCACGCTCGCGATCGCGTCGGCACGAGTGGCGTCGAGTGCACCGATCTGCTGATTGCCGCGCGCGCAGGCCGCCTTGATGCGGCAGAGCGCGTCGATGAAGGCGACCGGCATGGGTCGGCCGCTGACCGGGAAGTTGTCAACGGCGCGCTGGGTCTGCGGGCCGTAGAGCGCATCGGCGGGCAACCGCACCTCGCCCAGGCTGTCGTGCTCGATGCGTTCGGCGGGATTGGTGGCAGTCATGGTGTCGGAACGGTCAGAGGTGGAAACGGAATGGCGGGGTCGCGACGCGCCCCGTCGACATCAGCGCGTGATGCCGCGGTCGCTTTCGCGGATGAAGTCGAGCATCTCGGCGAGTGCCGGTTCGGTCTCGGCGGCCTGCTCGAACTCGGTCCAGGCGAGATCGTCGCCCTGGCGCTTGACCAGCTGGCGGAAGCAGCGGTTGAGCAGCGTGATGGTCTCCTGCGAGAAACCGCGCCGCTTGAGGCCCTCCTTGTTCAGGCCGATGGCACGCGCCCGGGCTCCGTCCGCCATGACGAAGGGCACCACGTCCTTGGAAACCTTGGAGAACCCGCCAATGAAGGCATGCGGGCCGATGTGGCAGAACTGATGCGCCACGGCGAATCCGCCGAAGATGGCGTACTCGCCCACCTCGACATGGCCGGCCAGCGAGGCGGCATTGGCAAGGATGACGTGGTCGCCGACCAGGCAGTCGTGGGCGACGTGCGCATAGGCCATCACCAGGATGTCGGAGCCCAGTCGGGTCAGTCCGCCGCCACCACCCGTGCCACGGTGGATGGTGGAGAATTCGCGGATGCGGTTGCGGTCGCCGATCTCGAGAAAGGTCCGCTCACCGGCGTACTTGAGGTCCTGCGGCACCTCGCCGACGACGGCATGACTGAAGATGTGGTTGTCTTCGCCGATGCGGCAAGGTCCCTTGATCACGGCGTGCGACTCGACGACCGTGTTGGCGCCGATCTCGACCTCGCCCTCGATGATGGCAAAGGGGCCGACCGACACGCTCTCGTGCAGCCGTGCCTCGTCGCTGATGATCGCGGTCGAATGAATCACTCGGTCACTTCCTTGGCCACGCACTTGACCGTTGCCCGGGCGGCGAGCTCGTCGCCCACGCGCGCCTCGCAGTTGAAGATACCCATGCCGCGCGCCATGCGCTTGATCTCGACGCGGATGGTCAACTGATCACCCGGCTCGACCATGCGACGGAAGGTGACGTCGTCCAGGCCCACCAGCATGTAGAGCGCGTCATCCTTGGGCCCGCCGCCGTTGCTGCGGAAGGCGAGCACGCCGGTGGCCTGCGCCATCGCCTCGGCCACCAGCACGCCGGGCATGATCGGGCGGACCGGGAAGTGACCCTGGAAGAACGGTTCGTTGAATGTGACGTTCTTGATCGCCACCAGATACTCGTCGGGTGCCCAATCCACCACACGGTCGATCAGCAGGAACGGGTAGCGGTGCGGCAGGAGCTCCATGATCTCCTGCACGTTCATGATGTTGTCTTCGCTCACGAGTCTTCCTCACGCGTCGGCGCGTCGCCGAGCTGTTTTTCCAGTTGTTTTACCCGGCGCGCCAGCCGGTCGAGTTGTTTGAAGCGCGCGGCATTGCGGTGCCAGCGCTCGTTGCTGTCCAGCGGGGTACCGGCGGAGTACACGCCCGGCCGGTGAATCGAACGGGTAACCATCGACATCCCGGTGATGTGGACGTTGTCCGCCAGCGAGAGATGCCCGGCCAGGCCGACACCGCCCCCGAGGGTGCAGTGGCGACCGACCTCGCTGGAGCCGGCCAGGCCAGCGCAGCCGGCAACCGCCGAGTGCTCGCCAATGCGCACGTTGTGCGCGATCTGGATCAGGTTATCCAGTTTGACCCCGTCGTCGATCACGGTGTCGTCGAGCGCCCCACGATCGATGGTGGTGTTCGCTCCGATATCCACATCGTTGCCGATCACCACGCGCCCCACCTGCGGCACCCGCCGCCAGGCACCCTGGTCCTGGGCGAGCCCGAAACCGTCGGAGCCGATCACCACACCCGGCTGGAGCACGCAACGCGCCCCGATGACGCTGTCGTCCAGCACGGTCACGCGGGCGAGCAGGCGTGTCTCGGCGCCGATGATGACATTGCCTCCGACCATGCAGCCGGGGCCGATCTCCGCCCCTGCCTCGATCCGGCAGCCCGCACCGACAACGCTCTGCGGCCCGATGCTTACGCTTGGATCGATGTCGGCATCATCGGCCACCACCGCTGTCGGGTGGATGCCCGGCGTCGGCGTCGGGCGCGCGTACAGTCGGTCAAGCGTATGGGCGAAGGCAAGCCGCGGGTCGCCGACGACGATGGCCGGCACGCCGGCTGGCAGACTCGCGCGACCGGCCTCGTTGGTAATCACCAACCCGGCGCGTGTCTGCGCCGCCACACTGGCCGTCTTGCGATCGCCGTCGTAGTAGGCCACTTCGCTGCCGTCAGCCGAGGCCAACGAGGCCGCCCCCGTGATACGGGTAGCGGCCTCGTCGGTCACTGCGGCGTCGAGCCAGGCGGCGATTTCGCCCGGGGTCGCGCTCGTGCTGGCGGGAATGCTCACCGTGACTCCAGCCCCGGCCGATCAGCGGCCTTTCTGCTCGAGCCGGTCGAGCACGTCCTCGGTCAGCTCGACCCGGTCGGCGGAATAGACCACGCCCTCGGAGAGCACCAGGTCATAGCCCTTGTCGCGGGCAACCTCGCGGATGGCTTCCAGTACCAGCCGCTGCAACTTGCCCAGTTCCTCGTTCTTGCGCAGATTGAGGTCGTCGCGGAAATTGCTTTGCTGGCGCTGCAGGTCACGCAGCTTGCGGTTGAGCTCCCGTTCGAGCTCGCTGCGATCGGAGTCGGTCATCGTGACGCCTTCACGATTCAGCCGCCCCTCGAGCCCCTGGATTTCCTGGCGAAGCTGACGCAGCTCCTCCTCCCGGGCGGAGAATTCCTGCTCGAGCTTCTGCTTCGCCCGCTCGGCCTGTGGCGCCTGTTCCAGCAGCACGGACGAGTTGACGAAGCCGATCTTGACGTCCTCGGCGCCCTGGGCCAGCAGCGGCGCGCACAGCGCGACGGTCAGAAAAACCAATCGTTGAACCAAGCGAATCACGCGATCATCTCCTGAAACATCTGGACCCGGATGGGCCGATTGGGCACCGGCAACGGCAGCGCCCGACTTCTCGATGGCGCCCCATTATGCCACAGCGGGGGCATGCCCCGCGGGCATCAGAACGATGCGCCGATGGAGAACTGGAAGCTCTGTGTCCGGTCGCCCGGCTCGTCGTTGAGCGCCTCGGCGTAACTGAACATCAGCGGGCCGACCGGCGAGATCCAGCTCAGGCCCACACCGACCGACTGGCGCAGGGTGCCGGCCTCGAAGTTCTCGATGTCACGGTAGGCGTTGCCGATGTCCCAGAACACCGACATGCGGACCGAATCACGCTGCTCGGTCAGGAACGGCAGCGGCGAGTAGACCGCCAGGCCGCCGTTGACCTTGAAGGTGCCGCCCATCGGGTCGTCGTTGTTGTCGCGCGGGCCGAGCGAGTAATCCTCGTAGCCACGCACCGACCGGATACCGCCGGTGAAGTAGTTCAGGAACGGCGGCACACCGTCGTAGAACGGGCTCACGCCGCTGTAGTCCGACTGGGTATCGCCGTAGGACTTGATCTGGCCGACGTTGCCGTGGGCCTGCAGCGTGAACATCTCGGTGATTGGGAAGTAGAACTCGCCGTCGTATTCACCCTTGACGTAGGTCAGGTCGCTGCCCGGCACGGCCACCGTGCCCGACAGCTTGTGATACTGACCGGAGGTCGGGAAGAGGTGGCGATTGCGCGAGTCGTAACGCCACGACGGACGGATCGTGTAGGTGTAGAACTGCTCGCCGTCGAAGCCCGGGCCGCCGTCGTCGCCGGTCACCCAGCTGGGCGAGGCGGTGGTCGCCTTGATTTCCTGGCTTTCCACGCCGAAGGCGATCTGGGCGTAGGTCAGCTCCGAGAGCGGCACGCCGAAGTTGACGTTACCGCCGAACGAGTCGACCAGGTAGCGCGACAGCGACAGCTCGGTACCGTCCTGCTTCTGGTAGTAGAGACCGAAGCCCTGGCTGACACCGTTGACCGTGAAATACGGGTCGCGGTAGTTGAACTGGTAGTACTCCCGGTAGGAACTGCGCTCGACGTTGATGCCGACTTCCTTGCCGGTACCGAGGAAGTTCGGCTGGTTCAGACCAACGTTGAACAGCACGCCCTCGGCCTGCGAATAGCCCACACCGGCAGACAGCGAGCCGGACAGCTGCTCGGTGACGTCATACTCGATATCGACCTGGTCCGGCGCGTCGGGCACCGGCTTGACCTGCTGCTCGACTGTCTTGACCGACGGCAGGCGTTGCAGACGCTCCTTGGAGCGGTCGAGCTTGTCGCCCGCATACCAGCTGCCTTCCATCTGCCGCATCTCGCGGCGATAGACGACCTCGTTGGTGTTGTAGTTGCCCTGGAATTCGATCCGGCGGACGCTCACCCGGCGGCCCGGCTGCAGGTTGAAGTCGACCACGACCGACTTGGCTTCCTCGTCGATCTGCGGGCGCGGCTCGACGCGGGCGAAGGCATAGCCGTAGTCACCCATGCGGCTGCCGATGGCCTCGCTGGTATCGACGACCTGGCGGCGATTGAAGTACTCGCCCACCTCGACCTGGTTCAACTCATCCAGCGTCTGCTCGTTGAGCAGCATGTTGCCGCTGTAGGTGACGTCCTCGACGGTGTAGCGATCGCCCTCGGAGACATTGATCACGACCTCGATGTCCTTCTTGTCCGGCGTAATCGTCACCTGGGTCGAGTCGATCGCGAACTTGAGGTAGCCGCGATCGAGGTAGAACGAGCGCAGGCTTTCGAGATCGCCCTGCAACTTCTGCTTGGAGTACTGGTCGGCGTTCGACCAGAACGCCCACCAGGAGACGGGGCCGAGCTCGAGCTCGTCGAGCAGCTCGTCCTCGTCGAAGTCCTCGTTGCCGATGATGCGCACCCGACGGATCGAGGCCGGCTTGCCCTCGTAGATCTCGATGTCGACGAAGACGCGGTTGCCTTCGAGCTCCTCGACCTCCGTCTCGATCTGCACGCCGTACTGGCCGAGGCTGTAGTAGACCCGCTGCAGCTCGGTCTGCATCTTGTCCAGCGCCCGCTGGTCGAGGACTCGCCCCTGGACCAGGCCGATCGACTTCAGCGCTTCCTGGAGCTTTTCGGTCTCGACCTTGTCGTTACCGTTGACCTCGATCGCAGTGATGGTCGGGCGCTCCTGCAGGCGGATCAGCAAGGCGTCGTCCGGACCGCGGCCCACTTCGACGTTCTCGAAGAAGCCAGTGTCGTAGAGCGCTTCGACCACCCGGGTACTGTCGCCGGGCTGGAAGTCGTCTCCGACCTCGTAGGGGATGTAGGTGAAGACGGTGCCCGGGGAGATGGTGCGGAGCCCCTCGACCCGGATGTCGGTGATTTCGAATGCCTGTGCCAGCGTGGGCAGGAAGAGCAGCGCGGCGAGCGCCAGGGAGGTGCAGCGTTGGATGATGGTCATGCCAAAAGGCTTTCCTGGTCAGGCGGATGAAACAGGTACGGGGAAACCGGCCGCGGCACGGCGGGCACGCACCCGGCACAAGCGTGAATCCGGGCTATTGTGGCCCAAGCAGGGCTAGTGCATCAACCGGGCGATATCGTTGTAGAAGACCACCACCATGAGCACGCCGAGAACGGCAATTCCCAGCCGCGCGAAGATTTCCTCGACGGTCGGCCCGACCGGGCTGCCCTTGAGGGCCTCGATGGCGTACAGGAGCAGATGCCCCCCGTCGAGCATCGGGATCGGCAGCAGGTTGAGGATCGCGAGCGACAGGCTCACCAGTGCCAGAAAACCGAGGAAGGTCGAAACACCGAGCACGAGGCTCTTCCCGGCATACTCGGCGATCGCCACCGGCCCGGACAGGTTGGCGATACTGGCCTCGCCGATCAGCAGCCGATAGAACACCTCGAACGTCAGGGTGGTCATCTCCCAGCTGCGCTCGGCGGCCAGCCCCATCGCCTCGATCGGCCCGGCCCGTTCGATCAGGAACATCGATCCGGCCGCTTCCGGGTCCAGCGGCCGCGAGGCCAGCGCCACGCCGATGCGGCCAACCGTCTCGCCATCCACCTCGGTCGGACGGGGCGTGATCGGCACCCGGCGCTCGCCCTTCTCGCCGGCGACGATCAGCTCGGTGGACTGGCCGGCACGCTCGCTGATGGCATCGATCAGTGACCAGGGATCCTCGAAGCGCGCGTCCTCCAGACCGACGATCCGCTCACCGGTTGCCAAGCCGGCGACGTCGGCCGGGGAGCCGGGCTGAACCTCGGCGATCTCGGCGTGCGCCGGCGCGCGCCAAGGCACGAAACCGACCCGTTCGAGGATATCGGTGGGCTGCCGACCGATCTCGCCGCCGAGGGGGTCGAGATCGCGCAGATCGAGCACGACCTCGCGGACTTGACCGGCGCGGTCCAGCTTCATCGGCAGCCGTTGCTGCTCGATCGCACCGTTGAGCAGTTGCAGGCGCAGGTCGGAAAGCGTGGCCACCGACTGTCCGTCGACTGCGCGGATGACGTCGCCGGCCTCGACGCCAGCGTGCGCAAGCCGCGATTCCGCCTCGAGGTCGCCTACCTTCGGCAGCAGGCCCTGCGTGCCGATCATGAACATCAGCCACCAGAAGAACAGCGCCAGCACCACGTTGGCGGCGGGTCCGGCGGCAACCACCGCGGCACGAATGCGGATCGGCTGACGATTGAAGGCCCGGTGGCGCTCGGCGGGATCCACCTCGCCCTCGCGTTCGTCGAGCATGCGCACGTAGCCGCCGAGTGGCAGCATGCCGACCCGATACTCGATCGATTCCGGCCCGCGTCGGGTGGAGAAGATCGCGCGACCGAAACCCAGCGAATAGGTCAACACGCGCACGCCGAGGCGGCGGGCGACCCAGAAATGGCCGTATTCGTGGAAGGCGACGAGGATGCCGATGGTCAGCAGGAAGCCGACCAGACTGACGAGTATTTCCATGCCCTACCCCGTGTTCCGTGCGGCGACCGAGCGGCACCACTCGGTGGTCCACTCGCGCACGGCGTGGTCGGCCTCGAGCACCGCCTCGATGCTCGCGACCGATGGATTCTCACCGGCAAACGCGGCCATGGCCGCCTCGATCGCCGCCGGGATCGCCATGAAACCGATCCGTCCCTCGAGAAAACCGGCCACGGCCACCTCGTTGGCGGCGTTGAGCACCAGCGGCATGCTGCCACCAGCGTCGAGCGCCTCGAAGGCCAGGCGCAGGGCGGGAAAACGCTCGGGGTCCGGCGGCTCGAAGTGCAGCCCGGCCAGGGCGCCGAAATCGAGCGGCGCGACGCCCGAGTCGATCCGGTCCGGCCAGGCGAGCGCGTGGGCAATGGGCGTGCGCATGTCCGGCTCGCCCAGTTCGGCGATCACCGACCCGTCGACGAAGCGCACCATCGAATGGATCACGGACTCGGGGTGTACCAGCACCTCGATCCGCTCGGCGGCAACCCCGAACAGGCGCGCCGCCTCGATCACCTCGAGACCCTTGTTCATCATGGTGGCCGAATCGACCGAGATCTTGCGACCCATCGACCAGTTGGGGTGGGCGCAGGCCTCTTCCGGGGTGATCGCGGCAAAGTCGGCCAGCGGCCGGTCTCGGAAGGGACCGCCGGAGGCGGTGAGCACCAGCCGCTCGATGTCGCGGCTTTCCTCGGCCACGCCAGCACGACCGACCACCGCCGCCTGCTCGGCCGGCAGGCACTGGAAGATCGCGTTGTGCTCGCTGTCGATCGGCAGCAGGGTCGCGCCACCACGACGCGCGACGTCCAGCATCAGCTCGCCCGCCGCGACTAGGGATTCCTTGTTGGCCAGCAACACCCGCTTGCCGGCGGCAAGCGCGTTCCAGGTCGAGCCCAGCCCGGCCGTGCCGACGACCGCCGCCACCACGATATCGAGCTCCGTCTTGCCGGCCAGTTCGTCGACGGCCGCCTGCCCGGTCACCACCGCCGGGCGCTGCGCGACGGGAAGGCTCGCCAGGCGCTCATCGAGCGCCGCACGCTGACGGTCATCGACCAGCCCGACCACCGCGGGACGGAAGCGCTTGATCTGTTCGAACAGGGGATCGACCCGGGAGTAGGCGGCCAGCACCTCGACGGAAAAGCGCTCCGGGTGACGCGCCAGGACATCCAGCGTGCTTGCCCCGATACTGCCGGTCGAGCCGAAAAGACCGACGCACTGCCTGTCCATCGTCACGCCCCCAGCAACTGCATCTGCCAGAGCCCCAGCCACCACAGGGGCATGGCGGCGAATTGCCCGTCGAGCCGGTCCAGCACGCCTCCATGGCCCGGCAGCACCCGACCGCTGTCCTTGACGCCCGCTTCGCGCTTGAGGCGCGACTCCTCCAGGTCACCGCCCACGGATGCCAGTGCGACGGCAACGCACCACATGGCCAGCAGCCAGCTGGGCGTGGTCGCGAACAGCGGCAGCACCGCACCAATGGCGGCCAGCACGGCCACGCCAAGCAGGCCGCCGATCACGCCCTCGATCGACTTGCCCGGACTGATCATGGGGGCAAGCTTGCGCCGGCCGAAGGCCCGGCCGGCGAAATAGGCCAGTGAATCGGCCACGACGACCACCAGGATGCCGAACACCAGCAGCCACTCGCCCTGGGGGGCAGCGTGGATCGACACCAGCGCCAGCCAGAACAGCGGCAGGATGATCAGACCGATCAGCCGGCGCAGCCAGAATGGCCGGTTCGCCGGCCGCTCGCGCCGATGCCGCAGCTGGGCGACAAACAGGCCCAGCCAGACGACCGCCACCGTGGCCAGCAGCCAGACGCGCAGGCCTTCCGGCCAGGCCGCCTGCCAGCCGACCGCGATGGCCACGGTCGCCACCGCCCAGGGCCAGACGCGGCACGGCTCGAGACCGCAGAGACGAAACCATTCGACCGCCGCCCAGCCGAGAAGCGCAAGCGTGACCCCCGCAAAGATCCGCTCCGGAGCGAGCAGCACCACGGCAAGCGAGACCAGGCCGGCGATGAGGCCGGTGAGCAGCCGCAACGGTGTCCCGGTCATGACTTGCCCCCGTCGGCCACGCGACCAAAGCGCCGTTCGCGATCACCGAACCACGCCAGTGCGCGATCGAATTCGGTCTCGTCGAACAACGGCCAGAGCACGTCGGTGAAGTAGAGTTCGGCGTAGGCCATCTGCCAGAGCAGGAAGTTGCTCAGCCGATGCTCTCCACCGGTGCGGATGAACAGGTCGACCGGAGGCTGGTCCGGCGTGGAGAGGCCTGCCTCGAAGGTCGAGCGGAGGGTGTCGGGATCCTCGAGCGCGATCGGTGCCTCGGCATGCTGTTCCGCCAGTTGGCGAGCGGCCTGCAGGATATCCCACTGACCGCCGTAGCTGACGGCGATCTGCAGGTGGAGGCGGTCGTTGCCCTCCGTACGGGCCTCGGCCGCCTCCATCAGCCCGCGGACCCGGGGCTCGAGGCGCGAACGCTCGCCGATGAAACTCAGGCGGACGCCATTTTCATCCAGCTCGTCGAGCTCCTTCTCCAGCGCGTTGATGAACAGCTTCATCAGCGCGTCGACTTCGTCGATCGGGCGCTTCCAGTTCTCGGAGGAGAAGGCGAACAGAGTCAGGAGAGGGACGCCACGGCGCATCGCGGCGCGGATGGTGGCCCGCACCGCACGGCGACCACGCTGGTGCCCGACCGTGCGAGGCAGATGGCGGGCGCGCGCCCAGCGGCCGTTACCGTCCATGACGATCGCCACGTGGCGCGGCAGGCGCGCCCGCTCGGATCCGGGCGCCGGCTCGTGCTCGTTGCTACGCGCCCGCACGTCGGATCAGACTTCCATCAGCTCTTTTTCTTTGTCGGCCACGATCTGGTCCACCTCGGCGACCCGCTCGTCGGTCAGCTTCTGAATGGTGTCCTGGCCACGGCGCTCCTCGTCCTCGGAGATTTCCTTCTCCTTGAGGAAGGCCTTGAGGTCGTTGTTGGCATCACGACGGATGTTGCGGATGGCGATCTTGGTGTTCTCGCCCTCGTGACGAACCACCTTGCCGAGCTCGCGCCGGCGCTCCTCGGTCAGCGGCGGCATCGGCACGCGGATGACGGTGCCGGCGGTGGCCGGGTTGAGACCCAGATCCGAGGTCATGATCGCCTTCTCGATCTTGCCCACCATGTCCTTTTCCCACGGGGTGACGGTCAGGGTGCGCGCATCCTCGGTCGACAGCTTGGCGACCTGGGACAGCGGCACCTCGCTGCCGTAGTACTCCACGTGGATATGGTCGAGCACGCTCACATGCGCCCGGCCGGTGCGGATCTTGGCGAGCTCGCCCTTGAGCGCGTCGATGCTCTTGCTCATCCGCGAACGGGCGTCTTTGACCACGTCGTCAATCATTTCTTCACGTTCTCCGCTGTCACTAGGGTCCCCACGGACTCGCCGGATACGGCGCGAACCAGGTTCCCCGGCTCATTGATGTCAACCACCATCAGCGGCATATGCTGATCGCGACACATCACGATCGCGGTGGCGTCCATGACGCCCAGCCGCTGGTCGAGCACGGCATTGTACGTCAAATGGTCGTAGCGTTCCGCATCGTCATGGGTGGTCGGATCGGCACTGTAGACCCCGTCGACCTTGGTCGCCTTGATCATCAGGTCGGCCTTGAGCTCGGCCGCACGGAGGCTCGCCCCGGAGTCGGTGGTGAAGAACGGGTTGCCCGTCCCACCGACCAGCACCACCACGCGCCCCTTCTCCAGGTGACGCACGGCGCGGCGGCGGATGTAGTCCTCGCAGACGGCATGAATGGACACCGCCGACATTACCCGCACCTTGAGGTCGCGGCGCTCGAGCACGTCCTGCATCGCCAGACCGTTCATGACGGTGGCCAGCATGCCCATCTGGTCGCCGGTAACCCGGTCCATCCCGGCTCCGGCAAGGCCTTCGCCGCGAAAGATGTTGCCGCCACCGACGACCACGGCCACCTCGACATCCTGGTCGCGCAGCTTCTGGATATCGTCGCCAAGGCGATTGATGACTGCCGGATCGATCCCGAAAGGCTGCTCGCCCATCAGCGCCTCGCCGCTGAGCTTTAGCAGGACACGTCGGTAGCGGGGGGAGCCGGCAGTTTGCATATCGTTCACCTGTGGGCTGTGGTCATGCGACGGACGGGGCGCCGCGGGTGGTCGCGGCGGCGTCGGTATCTCTGGCTAAGCCCCGCCGGGTCGGGCGCCGGGGCTTAGGCGGAGAAACCGCGGTTCAAAAAAAAGCCGGGGCAAGCCCGGCTTTTCTGGCAAGGGGGATCAGCCCCCCTTGACCTGCGCCATTACCTCGGCGGCGAAATCGGCTTCTTCTTTCTCGATGCCTTCGCCGACCTCCATGCGCTCGAAACGCACGACCTTGGCGCCCTCCTTCTTGAGGAGCTGACCGACGGTCTGGTCCGGGTCCTTGACGAACGGCTGACCCACCAGCGTGATCTCGGCGAGGAACTTGCGCAGACGACCTTCGATCATCTTCTCGACGATCTCTGGCGGCTTGCCCGACTCGGCAGCCTGGGCACGGAAGATCTCGCGCTCCTTCTCGAGAGTCGCCTCGTCGACCTGGGACTCGTCGACACAGGTCGGCTGAGAGGCGGCGACGTGCATTGCCAGATCACGTGCCAGCTCCTCGTTGCCGCCCTCGAGCTCGACCAGCACGCCGATCCGCTCGCCGTGGCGGTAGGCACCGACAACACCGGAGGTCGCGATACGGACGAAACGACGGATCTGGATGTTCTCGCCCAGCTTGGCGACCAGCGCCTTGCGGCGGTCGTCGGCGGCCTCGCCGTCTACCTGGAGGCCGTTGACGGCGTCGAGGTCGGCCGGATCGTCAGCCAGCACCTGCTCGGCGACGCCCTGGGCGAAGCCGGCGAAATCGTCACCCTTGGCAACGAAGTCGGTCTCGGAGTTGATCTCGACCATGGCGGCGCTCTTGCGATCGTCCGCCAAGGCGATGGTGACCTGACCTTCGGCGGCGACGCGGTCGGCCTTCTTGTCGGCCTTCGCCAGACCGCTCTTGCGCATCTGCTCGATTGCGGCCTCGATGTCGCCGTCGGTCTCGACCAGCGCCTTCTTGCACTCCATCATGCCCGAGCCAGTGCGCTCGCGGAGCTCTTTGACCAGAGAGGCGGTAATTGCCATGAGCTGTTGTCTCCCGAATCTGTCTTGTACGAAAACAACGGGCCAACCGACCCGTTGTTCGGAAAATTCTTGCCGGACGACCCTGCAGCCGCCCGGCCGCCGGCCTTACTTGGCCGCTTCTTCCTCGTCGGAAACCTCGACGAAGTCCGACTCGCTCACGCTGGAAGCGCCCTTGGCGTCCAGAACCGCGTCGGCGACGGCCTTGGTGTAGAGCTGGATGGCGCGGATGGCGTCATCGTTGCCCGGGATGACGTAGTCGACGCCCTCGGTGCTGCTGTTGGTATCGACGACGGCGACCACCGGGATGCCGAGCTTCTTGGCTTCCTTGATGGCGATGTCCTCGTGACCCACGTCGATAACGAACAGCGCGTCCGGCAGGCGCTCCATGTCCTGGATACCGCCGATGGAACGCTCGAGCTTGGCGCGCTCGCGAGTGGTCTCCAGCGCTTCCTTCTTGACCAGCTTCGCCAGGCTGCCGTCGGCTTCCATCTGCTGAAGCGACTTCAGGCGACGGATGGAGGAACGCACGGTGCGGAAGTTGGTCATCATGCCGCCGAGCCAACGGTTGTTGACGTAGGGCATACCGCAGCGCTTGGCTTCCTGCTCGACCAGCTCACGCGCGGAGCGCTTGGTGCCGACGAACATGATCTTGCCGCCGTTACCGACCAGCTTGCCGACGTAGTTCAAGGCGTCCTCGAACATCGGCAGTGTCTTTTCCAGGTTGACGATGTGGATCCGGTTGCGCTGACCGAAGATGTAGGGCGCCATGCCCGGGTTCCAGTATCGAGTCTGGTGACCGAAGTGGACACCGGCCTCGATCATCTGACGCATCGTGATTTTAGCCATTGATAAATACCTGATTTAGTTGGGTTAGGCCTCCGCCACATCTGACAACGCAACCCCGGCCGTACCGCTGGGCACCCCGCGCTGCCAACTCGATGGGCGTGTGGGATTTCGGATCACCCATTTCTCAGGGGCGACCCGGCGCGCGAATTATACGGGAGATCGTCCGCGGACGGAACCGCAAAATGCGGACCCCGTCCGGGATCAGCCGGCCGCATGCCGACGCACGACATCGGCAAGCGTCTCGGCCACCGCCTGCACCTGCGTCTCCGACTGCCCCTCGACCATCACGCGGATCAACGGCTCGGTACCCGAGGGGCGCAACAACACCCGACCACGTCCGGCCAGCTCCCGTTCGGCCGCGGCCACGGCATCGACGATCACCGCATCCTCCAGCGAAACCGGCTGCTCGATGCGCACGTTGATCAGCACCTGCGGCAGGATGCTCATGGGCTCGAGCAGCTCGGTCAGCGACCGCCCTCGGCGCGCCATCTCGGCAAGCACCTGCAGCGCGGCAATGATGCCGTCACCCGTCGTGTGGCGATCGAGGCAGAGCAGGTGGCCGGAGGACTCGCCGCCCAGCAGCCATTGCTCGCGCTTGAGCGCCTCATGCACGTAGCGGTCGCCCACCTTGGCGCGCTGGAACGGCCGACCGAGGGCCTCGATCGCCTGCTCCAGCCCGAGGTTGCTCATCAGGGTGCCGACCACGCCGCCCTGATAGCCCTGCTCGATGCGACCCGCGGCGATCACGTAGAGCAACTCGTCGCCATCGCGGATCTCGCCATCGGCATCGACCATGATGACGCGGTCGCCATCGCCATCGAACGCGACCCCGAGATCCGCCTGCGAGGCCCGCACGGCCGCCTGCAGCGTCTCGGGGTGGGTCGAGCCGACACCTTCGTTGATATTGAAGCCGTCGGGGGCCGCGCCGATCACCTCCACCTCGGCGCCCAGCTCGGCGAACACGCGCGGGGCGACCTGGTAGGTGGCGCCGTGGGCGCAATCGACCACGATCCGCAGACCGGCGAGGCTCATGCCGTTGGGCACCGAGCTCTTGCAGAACTCGATGTATCGCCCGGGGGCGTCGTCGATCCGATCGGCCTTGCCCAGCTGCCGGTTGTCGATCACCTCGAGATCGTGGTCGAGCAGCTCCTGGATCTCGTCCTCGACGGCATCGGGAAGCTTCTCGCCATGCGAGGAGAAGAACTTCACGCCGTTGTCGTCGAAGGGGTTGTGCGAGGCGCTGATCACCACCCCGACCGAGGCGCGCAGCGTACGCGTCAGATAGGCGATCGCCGGCGTCGGCATCGGCCCGAGCAGGCGGACGTCCACACCGGCTGCGGCAAACCCGGCCTCGAGTGCCGACTCGAACATGTACCCGGACACGCGCGTGTCCTTGCCGATCAGCACGCGCCGACGGCCATGATTCCCCAGCACCTTGCCGGCCGCCCAGCCCAGCTTGAGCACGAACTCCGGGGTCATGGGGTACCGCCCCACCGCCCCGCGCACGCCGTCGGTTCCGAACACCCTGGTCACAGTCTTTCCCTCGTCATCATCTGGCGGGCAGCATCGCCAACCCGCGTCCCAAACGCAAAAACGCCGGCGTGACGCCGGCGTCCGTTCCCGTTCGAGTGACCCGGCCGAATCAGACGGCCGGGCACGCCGGGATTACTCCTGCTCTTCGCCGATGGTGGCGATGTAGGCAGCGAGGTTGTTGATGTCCGCGTCGGACAGGTGGGTCGCCTGCGGGATCATCGCGTAGGAGTTCGGACCCATCTCGGTGCCCTTGCGGTACACCTTCAGCAGGGACGCGACCTGCGATGCCGGCAGACCCTTCAGCGCCGGCGCGTTGAACAGGTGACCACCCTCGCCCTGCTCGCCGTGGCAGATGGCGCAGGAGGAGTACAGTGCGTCGCCGCGGACGATGTCGGCCTGGGCGATGGCTGCCGGGGCAGCCTGCTCGCCACCCTGATCGGCGGCAGCGGCATCGTCACCACCGGCGGCACCGCCGAATTCCTCGGCGATGTAGGCGGCCAGGTTGGCAATGTCGTCGTCCGAGAGGCCGGATGCGTTCGGCGCCATGGTGCCGTAACGGCTGCCCAGACCGACGCTCTTCAGGTAGTCCTGATCACCATCGCGGTAGGCGGTCAGCTTCTTGGCCGTCTCTTCTTCGGTCAGACCGGTCAGCTTCGGGAAGGCCCCGCCCTGACCCATGCCGTCGGCGCCGTGGCAGGCGGCACAGGTGGCGTACTTTTCCTTGCCGGCAGCCGGATCGCCGGCGGCCTGGGCCATCAGCGGAGCGGCAAGCATGCCGCTGGCAGCAAGGGCGATGAGTGAACGACGCATCTGTTTCATGATTTTTCTCTCAACTGTTGCTCCCGCCACACCCGCTGGTTGACGAATTCACCCGAGCGCGCGACGGCGCTCGAATCGGTGGACGTGCGGGTGGGCGGCGATTTTCAAGTCAACCAAATTAACCCCGGCGGCAAAATATCAGAAAACCCTAATTCGATCCAAGGTAAACGCATTTATGCCGGGAAAGCGCTCTTTGTGCACCCGGGACGTCAGGCCGAACGCATCGCCGACCAGATTGCCAGCGCATCCCGCGTCGCCTCGACGTCGTGGACACGCAGCACGGCCGCCCCGCGCTCGACGGCCAGCAGGGCCGCCGCGGCACTGCCCACCGCGCGGCGGTCGACCGGCTGTCCGGTCGCCTCCCCGATCATGCGCTTGCGGGACATGCCCACCAGCACAGGCGCGTCGAGGCGCGCCAGCTCGTCCAGGCGCCGCAACAGGGCGAAGTTCTGCTCGGCGGTCTTGGCAAAACCGAACCCGGGGTCCACCAGCACCCGCTCCGGCGGCAGCCCGGCGGCCTTCAGGCGCCGCAGGCGCTCGGCGAGGAAGTCGATCACTTCCGTGACGACATCCTGGTAGCCCGTGCGCTCGGCCATGTCGCCGGGCTCGCCGCGCATGTGCATCACGCAGACCGACGCCCCGCTGGCCACCGCCGCCTCGACCGCGCCCGGCCGGGTCAGCGCCCGCACGTCGTTGATCAGGCAGGCGCCGGCGGCGACCGCCTGACCCATGACCGCCGGCGTACTGGTGTCGACCGACAGCGGGCAGTCGAAGCGCTCGGCGAGCGCCTCGATCACCGGGATCACCCGGTCGAGCTCTTCCTGCTGGGAGACCGGTGTGGCCCCGGGGCGGGTGGACTCGCCACCCACGTCGATCAGGTCGGCGCCGGCGTCGAGCATCTCGCCGGCCGCATCCACCGCCCGCTCGACGCTGTTGAACTGCCCGCCGTCGGAAAAGGAATCCGGCGTCGCGTTCAGGATGCCCATGATCCATGGGCGCCCCGTCAACCGCCAGTCAGGGCAGCGGCCTGCCGTCATCCGCCCCTCGGGCCACCCAGCGGATCGCTGTCCGGGCGGCGGCCGTCTTCGTCCGGCGACTCGCCGTCACCGCGCTGGTCCGGCTCGCGGCCCTCGCCGTCCTCGGCCTCCTCGTCCGTGGTATCGACGTGGGTACCGGCACTGGGCGGCTGATTATCCGAACCGGCCTCCTGGTCGTTCCAGTCCTCCGGCTCGCGCACCGGGCGCCGCTCCATCAGGTCGTCGATCTGGCCGGAATCGATGGTCTCGTACTTCATCAGCGCGTCGGCCATCGCATGCAGGATGTCCATGTTCTCCACCAGGATCTGGCGGCAGCGCTGATAGTTGCGGTCGATGACGTCCTTGATCTCGACGTCGATGATTTCCTTGGTCTCGTCGGAGAACTGGCCGCCGGAGGCCTGGCGGCCCATGAACGGGTCGCCGTCGTCCTCGGAGTAGTAGAGCGTGCCGAGCTTCTCGGACATGCCCCACTTGGTGACCATGTTGCGCGCGAGCTCGGTGGCGCGCTCGATGTCGTTCGAGGCCCCGGTCGTGACCGCCTCGTCGCCGAAGATCAGTTCCTCGGCCAGCCGGCCGCCGAACAGGCTCGAGATGTTCGACTCGAGCTTGCGCCGCGAGTAGCTGTAACGATCCTGGTCCGGCAGGAACATGGTGATGCCGAGCGCCCGGCCACGCGGGATGATCGAAACCTTGTAGACCGGGTCGTGCTCCGGCACCAGTCGGCCGACGATGGCGTGGCCCGCCTCGTGATAGGCGGTGAGTTTCTTCTCGTCCTCGCTCATCACCATGGACTTGCGCTCGGCGCCCATGATGATCTTGTCCTTGGCGCGCTCGAGGTCGGCCATGGTGACCTCGGGCTTGTTGGCCCGCGCGGCGAACAACGCGGCCTCGTTGACCAGGTTGGCCAGATCCGCACCGGAGAAGCCCGGCGTGCCGCGCGCGATCAGCGACGGCTCGACATCCTTGGCTGCCGGCACCTTGCGCAGGTGGACATTGAGGATCTGCTCGCGGCCGCGCACGTCCGGCAGACCGACCACCACCTGGCGATCGAAACGGCCGGGGCGCAGCAGCGCCTTGTCGAGCACGTCGGCACGGTTGGTGGCCGCGACCACGATCACGCCCTCGTTGCCCTCGAAACCGTCCATCTCGACCAGCAGCTGGTTGAGGGTCTGCTCGCGCTCGTCGTGACCGCCGCCCATGCCGGAACCGCGATGACGGCCGACCGCGTCGATCTCGTCGATGAAGATGATGCAGGGCGCGTGCTTCTTGGCCTGCTCGAACATGTCACGCACCCGGGAGGCGCCCACGCCGACGAACATCTCGACGAAGTCCGAGCCGGAAATGGAGAAGAACGGCACCTTGGCCTCGCCGGCGACCGCCTTGGCCAGCAGCGTCTTGCCGGTGCCCGGCGGGCCGACCATCAGCACGCCGCGCGGGATGTTGCCGCCCAGACGCTGGAACTTGCCCGGGTCCTTGAGGAAGTCGACCAGCTCGACCACCTCTTCCTTGGCCTCGTCGGCGCCGGCGACATCGCCGAACGTCACCTTGACCTGGTCCTCGCTCATCAGCTTGGCCTTGGACTTGCCGAAGCTCATCGCGCCGCGGCCGCCACCGCCCTGCATCTGGCGCATGAAGAAGATCCAGATGGCGATCAGCAGGATGAACGGGAACCACTGGATGAAGATCGTCATCAGCAGCGACGGCTTCTCCGGCGGCTTGGCGTTGATCTTGACGTTGTTGTCGAGCAGATCACCCACCAGGGCACGGTTGTCGGTCTCCGGGCTGTAGGTCTCGAAACGCGTGCCCGACCCGGTGGTGCCGCTGATGTTCTTGCCTTCCATCGTGACCGAATCGATCCGGCCGCTCTTCACGTCCTCGATGAACTGCGAATAGGGCTTCGCGCTCGTCGTGGTCGCGCGCTGATCGAAGCTGTTGAACACCGTCATCAGCACGACGGCGATCACCACCCAGATCAGGATATTCTTGGTCAAGTCGTTCAACGCAACACCTCTGCGTGCAGCCGCAAGCAGGCGGACATCGCCGATGCCCGCCTGCCCTGGCGAATCAATGAGTCGAATATTGTTCGGTCAACCTTATCTCACGCGCTTGCCGGTTGCCACCAGATAGACCTCGCGCGAACGCGGTCGGGACGCCTTGGGCTTGCGCACCGCCACGCGGTCGAACCGCTGACGCACGTCCTTGACGTACTCGTCGAACCCCTCGCCCTGGAACAGCTTGGTGACGAAGGCGCCCTTGGTCTTGAGCATGCGATCGCAGAAATCCAGCGCAAGTTCCGCCAGATACATCGAGCGCGGGATGTCCACCGAGTCCAGACCACTCATATTGGGGGCCATGTCGGAAAGCACAAGGTCGACCTCCTGATCGCCGAGCGCGGCCTCGAGCTGCTCGAGCACCTCGTCCTCGGTGAAGTCGCCCTGCAGGACCGTGGTATCGGCGAAATGGTCCATCGGCAGCAGGTCGAGGGCGTAGACGTGCCCCTTGGAACCGACCACCTGGGCGGCGTACTGCGTCCAGCCGCCGGGCGCGGCACCCAGATCGACCACCGTCATTCCCGGCTTGAGAAAACGGTCGCGCTCGTTGAGCTCGATCAGCTTGTAGACGGCACGCGAGCGCCAGCCTTCACGCTGCGCCTTCTGCACGAACTCGTCGCTGAAATGCTCGGCGAGCCATCGCTTGCTGCTGACCGAACGCGCCATCTAGGACTCCAGACAATAGAAAACCGGGGGCCGGGAATTATCCCCGATTGCCCCCGGTTGCCCAAATCGATGGTGGGTGGGCGGGTGCCCGGCAGATCAATGCTCGTGGCCGTGACCGCTGTCGTGACTGCCCATTGCCTGCCCGCGCGGCGTGACCGGCGCATCGACCGTCTGTCGGCTACCGTCAGCCAACGTCAGTTCGAGCGTGACGTTCTCGCCCTCGGCCAGCTCGCGCTGTATGCCGATCAGCATCACGTGGTAACCGCCGGGGGCCAGCCGGACGGAGCCGCCGGCCGGTACGGTGATGCGCTCCTGCTCGATCATGCGGTGCATGCCGTTCTCGTTGACCGAACGATGCAGCTCGACTGCATCGAAGCCGTCGGCATCCGCCGCGACAAGGTCGACCGGCTCGTCACCCGGGTTGTGCAGTTCCATGAACCCCGCGGTGGCATGCGCACCCGGCGGGGCCAGCGCCACCCAGGGCTCACTCACCTGCAGCTCGGCCGCCTGCACGGCGGCGCCGGCCAGCAAGGCAGCGGCAAACATCAGGGCCTTGAGCGGCCCGTCGGCGATTGTCGTCTTCATCGTCATGGCTTCACCTCCGAGATGAAATCGTCAAGGGCCTCCACGATCGCCGACGGGTCGTGCGGCCCCGGGAGAAAGGCCAACATCCGACCGTCCGGACCGATCAGCCGAAAACTGGTGTCGTGATCGACGCTGTACGTGGTCTCGCCGGCCTCGTGCGGCTCGATCCGGTAGCCGGCCCAGACCGCCCCCGTGATGGCATCGATGGAGTCGCGCGAGCCGGTGACCGGCACGAATTCCTCCGAGAAGAAGGCGGTGTATTTCTCGAGATGAGCCGGCGTGTCACGCTCCGGGTCAACCGAAAGGAACACCACCTGCCAGGGGATCGTCGGCCGCCGCCCCTGCAACATCGGCAGGATGCGGGACAGCTGACCAAGCTCGGTCGGGCAGATGTCCGGGCAGAAGCTGTAACCGACGTAAAGCAGCGTCCAGCGCCCGTCGAACAGCTCGGCCGAGCGGCGCTCGCCGTCGACGCCCGCCAGGCTGACATCGGGCACCGGCACCGGCGCCTCGGGCGTGCGCAGCACCAGTGGGTCGGGGGTCTGATAGCCGGCCAGCGGATTGTCGCCACCGTCCGGCTGACAACCTGTCAACCAGAGGGCGACCAGCATCAGTGGCAGCAGGACTCGACTCGGTCGCATGGATATCGGCTCCGGCGTGAATTGGTCGACGGGATTCGAGCCGTTAAACTGCCGGGTCATCCATGATGGCGCAATGTGTGATTTCACACAGGCCGAGCCACTTTCCGGAGATCGACACCACATGAACCTTACCGCTCGCCAGCGACAGTACCTTCGCTCCGAGGCTCATCACCTCAAGCCCGTGGTGCTTCTGGGCCAGCACGGCCTGACCGAGGCGGTGCTCGCCGAGATCGAGCAGGCCCTCGAAACCCACGAGCTGATCAAAGTCCGTGTCCCCGGCGTCGAACGCGACGAGAAACGCGAGATCATCGACGCGATCACCTCGCAGACGCATTCGACCCTGGTGCAGACGGTCGGCCACGTCGCGGTGCTGTTCCGTCCGCGCGCCAGCTACTCCGACTTCAACCTGCCCAAGCCGGGGAAAGCGCCCCAGCAATGATCCCCCTGCTCGGGCCCGACCCTGCAGCCTTCCCGCCGGTCAGCGCCGCCCTGACCGAGCCCAACGGCCTGCTCGCCGCCGGCGGCGACCTGTCGGTAGCGCGCCTCGAGGCGGCCTATCGTCGCGGCATCTTCCCTTGGTATTCCGAGGGCGATCCGATCCTGTGGTGGAGCCCCGACCCGCGCACCCTGTTCACCCCGGAGCGCTTCCACGTCTCGCGCAGCCTCGCCAAGTGGCGCCGTCAGGGCCGTTACCAGGTCACGGTCGACACCGCCTTCGCCGACGTGGTCGACGGCTGTGCCGGCCCGCGCAACGGCGAACCGGGCACCTGGATCGTCCCGGCGATGCGCCAGGCGTTTCTCGAACTGCATGCCGCCGGCATTGCCCACTCGGTCGAGGTCTGGTCGGGCGACGAGCTGGTCGGCGGCCTGTTCGGCAGCCGCATCGGGCGGGCGGCGTTCGGCGAGTCGATGTTCAGCCGGGCGCCCAATGCCTCGAAGTTCGCGCTCGCCGCCATCCTGGTCGATTCAGCCTGGGGCGACATCGCGTTTCTCGACGCGCAGTTCAGCACCGAGCATCTCCTGAGCCTGGGCGCGGACGAGTACCCGCGTTCGGTGTTCGTCCGCTGGCTGGCCGAGGTGACGACCGACACAGCCTCCCTGTGATAAAACGTAGGGTGCCCCGGGGCGAGCCCGGGCACGCCCGGATTCGCCCTGCAAGGAACGAGACCCGATTACATGCCCGTCGACACCACGGCCACCCTGCTATCCCTGCTGCTGATCTCGGTTGTCGCCGTGGTGGCACTGCGCCGGCTGAACCTGCCGGCCATTCTCGGCTATCTCTTCGTCGGCATGCTGGCCGGCCCCCACGCCCTGGGACTGGTCAAGGACATCCACGACATCCACCTGATCGCCGAATTCGGCGTGGTGTTCCTGCTGTTCATGCTCGGGCTGGAGTTCTCGCTCTCGCGACTGATCGCGATGCGCCGCTCGGTGGTCGGCATGGGCGGTGCCCAGGTGCTCATCACCGCACTGCTCACCGGGGGGCTGGCGCTGATGATGGGCTTCTCGCCGGCCGCCGCCTTCGTCATCGCCGGGGTGATGAGCGTCTCCTCGACCGCCATCGTCATCCGCCAGCTCGGCGAACAGCTGGAGGTCAATTCCCGACACGGCAACAACGCCGTGGGCATCCTGCTGTTCCAGGACCTGGCGGTCATTCCGTTCCTGATCATCATTCCGGTACTGGGATCCGAAGCGGTCACCGATGCGGCCAACGTCAGCCTCGAGATCGCCATGACCCTGGCGGCGGGCGTGCTGGCCGCCGTGCTGCTGTTCTTCGGCGGCCGCTGGGTGCTGCGGCCACTGTTCCGCGAGATCGCCAAGTCGCGCTCGGCCGAGCTGTTCACGCTGGCCGTCCTGCTCACCGTGCTGGGCGCCGGTTGGCTGACCAACACGGCGGGCCTGTCCTGGGAGCTGGGCGCTTTCCTCGCCGGCATCGCCCTGTCGGAAACCCAGTACAAGCACCAGATCGAGGCCGACATCCGCCCGTTCCGCGACGTGCTCCTCGGCCTGTTCTTCATCACCATCGGCATGATGCTCAATATCGACGGGCTGGCCGATATCGGCCACTGGGTGCTGCTGTTCCTCGCCCTGCTGATCGCGGGCAAGGCCCTGATCATCTTTCTGATCGGTCGGGTGATGGGCGAGGCGCCGGGCGTGGCCCTGCGTTCGGGGCTGGTCCTGGCCCAGGGCGGCGAGTTCGGCTTCGCCATGCTCTCGATCACCAGCGGCGACCTGATGACCGACACCCAGCATCAGATCGTGCTGGGCACCGTGATCTTCTCGATGGTGCTGACGCCGATCCTGGTCAAGTACAACGGCGAGATTGCCAAGCGGCTGGTCCCCGGCTACGCCAAGAGCCGCCGCCAGCACACGGTCGAGGTGCGCGAGGACGCCAGCGATGTCGCCGGCCACGTCCTGATCTGCGGCTTCGGCCGTGTCGGCCAAAACGTCGCCCGCCTGTTGAAGAGCGAGGGCATCGACTACACCGCGATCGAGGTCGACCCGGATATCGTCCAGCAGGCCAACGAGTCCGGGCTGCGGGTCTACTTCGGCAACTCGACCCATCTCGACATCCTGCAGTCGGCCGGGCTGAATCGCGCCCGGGCCGTGGTGATCAGCCACCTGGACGATGCCTCCACCATCAAGACCATCGAGGTGCTTCGGGGGGTCAATCGCGACATCCCGGTGATCGTGCGCACACGGACCGACGAGCATCTCGACCGCATCCACCAGGCGGGCGCCACCGAGGTGGTGGCCTCGGTCTACGAGATGAGCCTCGCCCTCGGCGGGCACGTCCTGCGCACGCTGAACGTGCCGCTGGCCAAGATCCTGCGCCAGATCCAGGAGATCCGGCAGCAGGACTACGCCCCGTTGCGGCACACCTTCCACGGCGACCGGGCGCGCGACGAGAACGATTTCACCCTCCTCGCCCCGCGCACGCTCAAGAATGTCTCGCTGGTGCCCGGCTCGGCGGCAATCGGCCAGCAGCTCGGGGCGATGCTGGGCGACGACGATTCGGTCGTCGTCGACGCGATCAACCGTCACGGCATTCGCGGCGAGAGTCCAAGCGACGACGTCGAGCTCCAGGAGGGTGACGTGCTCACGCTCTACGGCTCCCCGGAGGCCCTCGATACCGCCGAGCAACTGCTGCTGACCGGACGACCCGGCTGAGGCCGGCATCTGGCATTTCCCACGTGCATTCACTAGGATACGAGGACAGAACATTAACGACCCGGCGCGGCCCCCGGGGGAGGCAGACGACATGATCGCCAACGTGGACAGCGGCTACAGCAATATCGCGGCAGCGGACGGACTGCTTTCCCAGCCCAGCAACCAGCAGACTGCCAACCCCAGCGCCCAGACACGCAACACGCCGGTGGAAAACCCGCCGGAAAACCGTGTCAATGGCAGCGAGGCCGTCGCGGCCAGTCAGAATCGCGCCGGGGAAGGCCAGGAAGCCGGCGGGCCCGGAGCGAGCATCGACGTGCGCGTCTGACGACCGGACTGCCGCCTCGCCGCTGACGCGGCCCGGATGCGGACCCGAGCTTGCCTCGGCGTCCGCATTTTTCTTGCCGATCCAATCGCCGCACGCCCCCTCGAGCCCGGTGGGCGTGCCGTGCAGCAGACCGCCAAATAGGCGACAATCCCGCCCCCCAGCCAACCGACCGATCCCAAGATGAGCGACGCCAAGCAGTCCATCGCCCAGCCGACCGACCGCCACGACCCGATCTACCTGCGCACGCATACCGAACTCGGCCGTACGCTCGCCACGCGCCTGGCCGCCGAGTCCGACGAGCGTCCGCTGCTGGCCGTCCTGCCGGACAGCCGCGCGGTCAATGATGCGCAGGCCGCGCTGGCGTTTCTGGGCGTGGCGGCAAGCGTGTTCCCCGACTGGGAGGTGTTGCCCTATGACCGCTTCTCGCCGCACCAGGATCTGATCTCCGACCGCCTGTCGCGACTGTGGCGCCTGCCACGCGAGACCAGCGGCCTGACGCTGATCGCCGCCCCCACCCTGCTTCAGCGCCTGCCGCCTCCCGCCTTCGTCGCCGGCCAGGGGATGGTGCTGGAAGTCGGCCAGCGCCTGGACCGCGAGGCCTACCGGAACCAGCTCGAGGAGGCCGGTTACAGCCGCGTCTCCACGGTCGAGCAGCACGGCGAGTACGCCCTGCGCGGCGGGCTCATCGATGTCTTTCCCATGGGGGCCGAGGAGCCGGTGCGCATCGACCTGTTCGATGACGAGATCGAGACCCTACGCCATTTCGACCCCGAGTCGCAGCGCTCCACCGAGACGGTCGAGGCAATCACGCTGCTGCCGGCGCGCGAGTACCCGCTGACCGACAAGGGCATCGCCACCTTCCGCCAGAACTGGCGCAACACCTTCTCCGGCGACCCCACCAGCGCGCCCATCTACCGCCAGGTCTCCGAGGGGCTGGTGCCGGCCGGCATCGAGAGCTACCTGCCGCTGTTCTTCGACTCGACCGCCACCCTGTTCGACTACCTGCCGGAGACCGCCCGGCTGCTTCTGTTCGATGGCGTCGACGAATCGATTGAACGCTTCGTTGTCGAGACCGGCGAGCGCTTCGCGCAGCGCGCCGGCGACATCGACCACCCCATCCTCGCCCCGGATGCGCTCTACCAGGCACCCGAGGAGTTCACCGAGCAGGTGAAATCCCTGCCCCGCTGGCAGCTGGTCGCCGGCAACGACGAACGCTTCCCGCAGGCCGCCGACATCGGCGACCGCCCCCTGCCGGAACTGTCCAAGGGCAGTGCGGCCCAGGCGGCGGTGATCGAGCGACTGGCCGAATTCGTCCGTGGCTTCGAGGGACGTACCCTGCTGGTCGCCGAGAGCAGCGGCCGGCGCCAGGCCTTGATCGAGCAGACCACCGCCGCCGGTCTCGAACCGAAGAGCGTCGCCGGCTGGGATGAGGCCGGCAAGGCATCGCTGGGCGTGGCCGTGGCGGATCTGGAGCATGGCGCGATCCTCCCCGCCGCTCGCCAACCGGTGGCGGTCATCAGCGAGACGAACCTGTTCGCCGAGCGGGTTGCGCAGCGCCGGGCACGCTCGCGGCGCGGACGCGATGCCGACGCGATCATCCAGAACCTCGACGATCTCGCCATCGGCGCCCCGGTGGTCCACGAGGATCACGGCGTCGGCCGCTTCCAGGGCCTAGTCACCCTGGAGATGAACAACCAGCCGCAGGAATACCTGCTGCTGACCTACGCCGACGACGACAAGCTCTACGTGCCGGTCTCCAGCCTCGAGCGCATCTCCCGTTACACCGGCGGCGCCGAGGACACCGCCCCGCTGCACCGGCTCGGCTCCGGGCAGTGGGAAAAGGCGAAGAAGCGCGCCGCCAAGCAAGTGCACGACGTCGCCGCCGAGCTCCTCGACGTGCACGCCCGCCGGGCGGCGCGCAAGGGCACCTCGTTCCAGGCCGACGAGACCGACTACCGCCAGTTCGCCGAAGAGTTCGCCTTCGAACCGACCGACGACCAGCGTCTGGCCATCGAGCAGGTACTGACCGACATGGCGGCCAACCAGCCGATGGACCGGGTCGTCTGCGGCGACGTGGGCTTCGGCAAGACCGAGGTCGCCATGCGCGCCGCCTTCGTCGCGGTCGAGAACCAGACCCAGGTGGCCGTGCTGGTGCCGACCACCCTGCTGGCCGAGCAGCACCTGCGCAATTTCCGCGACCGCTTCGCCAACTGGCCGGTCACCATCGAGAGCCTCTCGCGCCTGTCAGGTAGCAAGAAGACCGGCGAGCTGCGCGAGCGGATCAAGGCCGGCCAGGTCGACATCGTCATCGGCACGCACAAGTTGCTGCGCGACTCGCCGGAGTTCGCCAACCTGGGACTGGTGATCATCGACGAGGAGCAGCGCTTCGGCGTGCGCGACAAGGAGCGGCTCAAGGCCCTGCGCGCCGAGGTCGACATGCTGACGCTCACCGCCACGCCGATCCCGCGCACGCTCAACATGGCGCTCTCGGGCATCCGCGATCTCTCCATCATCGCCACCCCGCCGCGCGAGCGACTGGCGGTCAAGACGGTGATCCTGCGCTGGGACGAGGTGCAGATCCGCGAGGCGATCCAGCGGGAACTCAAGCGAGGCGGCCAGGTGTACTTCCTGCACAACGAGGTCAAGAGCATCGACCGCATGGCCCGCCTGGTCGAGGAGATCGTGCCGGAAGCGCGCATCGGCGTGGCCCACGGCCAGATGGGCGAGCGCGGGCTCGAGCAGGTGATGTCGGACTTCTACCACCAGCGCTTCAACGTGCTGGTCTCGACCACCATCATCGAGTCGGGCATCGACATCCCCACGGCCAACACCATCCTGATCCACCGCGCCGACAAGTTCGGCCTCGCCCAGCTCCACCAGTTGCGCGGCCGGGTGGGCCGCTCGCACCACCGCGCCTATGCCTACCTGATCACCCCGGAGCCGGGCCAGCTGACGCCGGATGCCGAGAAGCGCCTCGAGGCGATCGCCGCGCTCGAGGACCTCGGCGTGGGCTTCACGCTCTCCACCCACGATCTGGAGATCCGCGGTGCCGGCGAGCTGCTGGGCTCCGGGCAGTCCGGCCAGATGCACGAGGTCGGCTACCGCTACTACATGCAGTTGCTGGATCGCGCCGTCGCCGCCATCCGCGAGGGTCGCGAGCCGGCCCTCGAGGCGCCGATCGACAGCCGCACGACCGAGGTCGATCTGGGCGAGCCGGCCCTGATCCCCGAGGACTTCGTCGCCGATGTCCACACCCGCCTGACGCTCTACAAGCGCCTGTCCACCGCCGAGAACGAAGAGGCACTCGACGAGCTCAAGGTCGAGCTGATCGACCGCTTCGGCCTGCTGCCCGAGCCGGTCATCGCCCTGGTCGAGACCCACCGACTGCGCATCCGTGCCCGACGGCTCGGCATCACCAAGATCGAGCTGACCGCACGCGGCGGCCGGCTGATCTTCGGCGAGGACGCCCGCATCGACCCGGCCAAGCTGGTCGCCGCGGTCCAAGCCGCCCCGGAGACGTACCGGCTGTCGGCCGACACGCTGCGCTTCTACCGCGACATGCCCGAACTGGATGATCGCCTTGCAACCATCCGGGCCATCCTGCAGGACATCGCCCTGCCCGAGTCCACCGAGGCCAGCACATGACCGCCACCGAGGAAACCGCCCCGAAGAGACCGGCGCGCACCGCGCCATTGTGGCGGCGTGCCGCGGCCCTGGCCTACGACCTGCTGTTCGTCGTCGCCGTGGTGATCCTCGCGACCTTCCTCGCCCTGCTGGTCACCGGAGGCGAACCGGTGCCGCCGGACGGCCCGGGACAATGGCTGTACCGCCTCTACCTGCTCGCCTGGATCGCCGGCTACTTCGTCTTCTTCTGGTGCCGTTTCGGCCAGACACCGGGGATGAAGGTCTGGCGACTGCTGCTGATCCGCGAGCGCGATGACGACGCCTGTCTCTGGCCGATGGCTGCACGCTTCGGTTTCGGCCTGCTGTGCCTCGCCACGCTGGGGGCCCTGTTCCTGGCCGCACAGGCAGACCCCAAGCGACGCAGCTGGTTCGACCGACACCGGTCGATGCGCGTGGTGCAGTTGCTGCCTGCTGCCTGAGCGCAGCGGCTTTCCAGACGCAAAAAGGCCCCGGGAACGCCCCCGGGGCCTTTTCACTTCTGCCTCGCGAGTGAAAGCCCGGCCCGCCGGCCGGGTGCCGTCTTAGTCCGCCTGGTGACGGAGGAACGACGGGATGTCGATCGTGTCGAGGTTGATCGCGGTGTTGCCGCGATGGGCGGTACCCGCGTGGGCGGCCTGCGCCTCGGCTTGCGGTTGCTCGGTCGACTCGGCCGGCTCCTCGCGGCGGGCGTTGTCGATCACGACGCGCGGCTTGCTCGACTCGGCGGTGACGTTCTTCACCCGAGACAGGCCGGTGGCCACCAGGGTGACACGCAGCTGGCCGTCGAGCTCGTCGTCGACCGCGGTGCCCACCTTGACCACCGCCTCGTCGCCGGCCAGGTCCTGGACCATCTCGCCGATCTCCATGAACTCGCCGATCGACAGATCGCCGTTCGAGGTGACGTTGACCAGAATGCCCTCGGCACCGGTGAGGTTGATGTCGTCCAGCAGCGGGCTGTGGATGGCGGCCTCGGCGGCCTCGGCGGCGCGGTTGTCGCCGGTGCCCACGCCGGTGCCCATCATCGCGGTGCCCTTCTCGGTCATGATCGCGCGCACGTCGGCGAAGTCGAGATTGATCTCGCCCGGACGGGTGATGAGCTCGGAGATGCCCGCCACGGCGGTGAACAGTACCTCGTTGGCAGCGGCAAAGGCGTCACGCAGCGCCGCCTGCTTGCCCATCACCGCGGTGAGCTGGTCATTCGGGATGACGATCAGGGAGTCGACGTTGTCCTCGAGCTCCTGAATACCCTCCATGGCCACCGAGGTGCGCTTCTTGCCCTCGAAGGAGAACGGCCGGGTCACCACCGCCACGGTGAGGATGTTCATGTCGTGCGCGATCTGCGCGATCACCGGCGCGGCCCCGGTACCCGTGCCGCCACCCATGCCGGTGGTGATGAACAGCATGTTGGCGTCGGAGATCGCTTCCTGGATCTGCTCGCGATCCTCGAGCGCGGCCTGACGACCCAGTTCCGGGTCGGCGCCGGCGCCGAGGCCCTTGGTGATGTTCGCACCGATCTGCAGCTGCGACGGCGCGTTGCTCTTCACCAGCGCCTGGGCATCGGTGTTCGCACTGATGTACTCGATGCCCTCGATGTGCTGTTGAACCATGTGGGCGACCGCGTTGCCGCCGCCTCCACCAACGCCGATGACCTTGATCTTGGCGCTCTCGGTCTGCATTTCTGCCATTGTCCAGTTGCTCATGGTGTCGTCTCCTTCTCTCGCGTGGCGTTCTTGAAAATCGTGTGAATCAGAAGTGATCGCGGAACCAGCCCTTGAGGCGTTCCAGAAGATTTCCATGGGCCGTCGCCGGTCCATGGGCCGTCTGTTCGCGGGCCTGCTCGAGCCCGTGCAGCATCAAACCGATCCCGGCGGCATTGGCCGGGTCCTCGAGTGCATCCAGGTTGCCGACCACGCCCTGCGGCGTGCCCAGCCGGGCCGGCATCTGCAGAAAATCCTCCGCTAGTTCGACGAAGCCGGGCATCTGCGCGGTGCCGCCGGTGAGCACCACCCCGGCATTGACCAGATTCATGTAGCCCGACTGGCGGATCTCCTCCTGCACGTAGGAGAGGAGCTCCTCCACCCGCGGGCGGACGATGCGCATCATGGTCTCCTGCGGGATGCGCCGCGGCGGGCGGCCGGACACCCCGGGGACCTCGATGGCGCGCGAGGCTTCGCGCTCGTCGAGCTGACCTAAGTTGGCGTGATTGATCTTGATCTTCTCGGCCTCTGCCGGCGGCGTGGTCAGGCCGTAGGAGAGGTCGTTGGTGATCTGCTCGCCGGCGATCGGCAGTACCGCCGCGTAACGCAGTGCGCCGCCGGTGTAGATGGCCACGTCGGTGGTGCCACCGCCGATGTCGATCAGCACCACGCCGAGTTCGCGCTCGTCGTCGTTGAGCACCGCGCGGGCGGCCGCGATCGGCTCGAGGATGGTGCCCTCGACGTGCACGTCACAACGCTCGACGCACTTGATGATGTTCTGCACGTTGTTGGCCGCCGAGGTGACGATATGGACGTTCGCCTCGAGCCGGTGACCGCTCATACCCTGCGGGTTGCGAATGCCGTCCTGCCCGTCGATGCGGAACTCCTGCGGCTCGCAGTGCAGGATCTGCTGACCGTCGGGGATCTTGACCGCGCGGGCGGACTGGATCACCTGGGCGACGTCGGCATCGGTGATCTCGCGCCCGCCGGTGCCGGTCATGCCCTGCGAGTCCAGACTGCGCACGTGATCGCCGGCCACGCCGACCCAGGCGGAGCCGATCTCGCAGTCCGACAAAGCGGCCGCGCCATCGATCGCCCGACGGATGGCCATCGAGGTCGACTCGATATCCACCACCGAGCCGCGCCGCAGCCCCTTGTTGGTCGGGTGCGAGCCGTAGCCGATCAGGCTCAGTCGCCCGTCGCCGTCACACTCGCCCACCAGCGCCGCAACCTTGCTGGTGCCGATGTCGAGACCGACGACGAATTCCCGTTCTCCTTTTCTCAACGCGCTCATGCTGTGTTTCTGCCTTTGATTGCCATGGTTTCCGAACTGTCCTGGCTCCGGAACATCCCTGCTGTCAGTCTTTTTCGTTTGTTGTCGTGTCGGTGGCCGACTCCCGCCAGGCCACCGCGAATCCGTTGCTGTAGCGCAGGTCGATGCGCTCGACCTCGTTCATCCGCCCGGCCAGCGTGTCCGGGTACACGTCCAGCAGCCGCTGCAGACGGGTTTCCAGCGACTCGCGCCCGGCGTGGATCACCGCCCCGGAGGCCAACGACAGGCTCAGCGCCCCCCGCGCGCTCATCGAGACGCCGGCAAGCGTGAGCCCGACGTCCGCCAGTACCGGCCGCAGGCTGATGTAGCGCTCCCAGACCGACCACTGACTGCCCGCCGGTCCGGCCAGCGACGGCAGCTCCAGATCCGCCGGACGCTGCTCCGGCCGGAAGACCACACCGGCCTCGCTCAACAGCTGCGCTTCGTTCCAGGCCGCGATCGGCCGGTGCGTGGCCAGCCGCACCACCAGCCGCTGCGGCCACTGCCGCTCGATCCGCACCTCGGTCAGCCAGCGATCGGCCAGCAGGCGCTCGCGCCACGCCGCGATGTCGACCGACCAGATGCTCTGCCCCTTGACCGGTTCGAGCGTCGACCGCACCGCCTCGGCGGTGACGAACCGGTTCGCCCCCTCGATCTCGATCGCGGCCACCGGCGCCTGCAGCTTCAGCCACACCCGCTGCGAGACCAGCACCACGGCGGCGATGAATCCGAGCCACAAGCCGATCCGCCAGGCCCAGCGGGCTGCAATCCGCAGCCCGGCGACGAACGCCGTCCAGCGCTCGCGCCACGTGGGCCCGCGGGGTCGTGCCTGGGAGGCTCGTCGTGTTGCCATCAAACCGCTCCATCAGCCGTCTCACCTCCCGCGCGCGCCCCGACCGGTGCGGCCAGGGTCTGTTCGAGAATCGCCCGGCACAGGCCGGGAAAGTCGATTCCCACGGCCCGCGCGGCCATGGGCACCAGCGAGTGACTGGTCATGCCCGGCACCGTGTTGACCTCGATCAGCCAATGCCGGCCATCGGCATCCCGCATGAAGTCCACCCGTCCCCAGCCGCACGCGCCGATCAGGCGGAAGGCAGCCCGTGCCGTTTCCGCCATGCGCGCTTCCTCGTCGGCCGACAGGCCGCAGGGAATGCGGTAGCCGGTGTCTTCGGCCTCGTACTTGGCCTGGTAGTCATAGAAGGCATGCTCGGCACTGGCCTCGATGCGGATGGCCGGCAGGCTTTCCTCACCGAGGATGGTGACGGTGTACTCGCCCCCGGCGACGAACTGCTCGGCCATCACCTCGCCGTGGGCAGCCGCCTCGATGAACGCGGCCTCGAGCCCCTCGGGACCGTCGACCTTGCTCACCCCGACACTCGATCCATCGGCCGTGGGCTTGACGATCAACGGCCAGCCGAGCCGCTCGGCGGCCTTGTTCGCCGCGGCGAGGCCATCGACCACCTCGAAATCGGGCGTGTCGAGTCCTGCGCCGCGCCAGATGCGCTTGCACATCACCTTGTCCATGCCGATCGCCGAGGCGGCCATGCCGCTGCCGGTATAGGGCACGCCGGCCAGTTCGAGCAGGGCCTGGACCTGGCCGTCCTCGCCGCCGCGACCATGCAGCGCGATGAACACCCGATCGACACCCTCGTCGGCGATCCGTTGCCCAAGACCGGCCGCGCCGACGCGATCGAGATCCACGGCGATGGCATCGATCCCCTGCGCGACCAGCGCCTCGTGAACTGCCGCGCCGCTGGCGAGCGAGACCTCACGCTCGGCGGACCAGCCGCCCATCAG
The DNA here is from genome assembly GCF_001641825.1 of Guyparkeria sp. WRN-7. Lineage (GTDB taxonomy): Bacteria > Pseudomonadota > Gammaproteobacteria > Halothiobacillales > Halothiobacillaceae > Guyparkeria. Next base: position 138,717 of record NZ_LRFH01000004.1, read on the forward strand.
GACCATCACCCGGCCGAGAGTCTGCTCGTGGCTCATGACGTCTCCTCCCAGCGTTGCAGCAGCATGCCGGGCAGACTGCCGACGTTGCCGGCGCCGAGCGTCAGCACGATGCCGTCCTCGTGCACCATGTCGTCGACCACCTCGGATACCTGGTCCGGATCGGCGACGAACACCGGGTCGACCTGACCGCGGGCACGGATCGCGCGGGCTAGGCTACGCCCGTCGGCGCCGGCGATCGGCTGCTGGCCGGCGGCATACACCTCGAGCAGGATCAGCTGGTCGACCTGCGAGAGCACCTCGACGAAGTCCTCGAACAGGTCGCGGGTGCGGGTGTAGCGGTGCGGCTGGAAGATCAGCAGCAACGGTTCGTCCGGCCAGGCATCGCGCACGGCCGCCAGCGTGGCCGCGACCTCGCGCGGATGGTGGCCGTAGTCGTCGAGGAGCATGCGACGGCCTTCGGTGAAGGCGAGCGTGCCGCGGCGCTCCAGCCGGCGCCCGACGCCCTTGAATCCGGCCAACGCCTGGACGATCGACTCGCCGTCGACGCCGAGATCGTGCGCCACGGTGATCGCCGCGAGGGCGTTGAGGATGTTGTGTCGTCCCGGCATGGCCAGGCGGCAGTTCAGTGTCTCGCCGCCCGGCAGCGTGACGTCGAAGGCGGACTCGAAACCGTCGCTGCGGATGTCGGTCGCGCGAACGTCCGCCGGGGCGTCGATGCCGAAGGTCAGCACCTGGCGGCCCACCCGCTCGACGATGCTCATGGTGTGATCGTCATCGGCGCACATCACTGCCAGGCCGTAGAACGGCAGGTTGTGCAGGAACTCGACGAAGTGATCCAGCAGCCGCGAGAAGTCGTTGTCGTAGGTCTCGAGGTGGTCGGCGTCGATATTGGTGACCACGGCCACGTGCGGCTGCAGGTGCAGGAAGGAGGCATCCGACTCGTCGGCCTCCGCGATGAGGTATTCGCCGCGACCCAGGCGCGCGTTCGAGGCGCTCGAGAGCAGCTTGCCGCCGATGACGTAGGTCGGGTCGAGCCCGGCCTCGGCCATGATGGCGGCCAGCAGCGAGGTGGTCGTGGTCTTGCCGTGCGTGCCGGCGACCGCGAGACCGATGCGAAAGCGCATGATCTCGGCCAGCATCTCCGCGCGGCGAACGATCGGCAGGCGGTTCGCCTGCGCGGCCTGCAATTCCGGGTTGTCGGGCGCGATCGCGGTCGAGATCACCAGCACGTCGGCATCGGCGAGGTTGGCCGCGTCGTGGCCGATGAACACCTCGATGCCCAGCTCGCGCAGGTGGCGTACCGCCGGGGACTCGTTCATGTCCGAACCGGTCACGACGAAACCCAATGTATGCAGCACCTCGGCAATGCCGCTCATGCCGGCACCGCCGATGCCGACGAAGTGCAGCTTGCGCACCTTGCGCATGCGCACCTGGGCGACCGGGGCGAATTCGGCGCTCATCGGCTCGCTCATGCGTCCTCCCCCGGGCGTTGCCCGTCGATCGTTTGTTCACACATGGCCACGATGCGACCGGTGCTGTCCGGCACTGCCGCTGCACGGGCCCGGCCTGCCATGTCCCGCAGTACCGCGCGATCGCCCAGCAGCGGTCCCAGCAGGGATACCAGCCGGTCGACGCCGGCCTCGGGCTGGGTGAGCAGCCGTGCCGCGCCCTGGTCGACAAGCCAGGCGGCGTTGAAGCGCTGGTGGTCGTCGACGGCATGCGGGAACGGGACGAACAGCGCGCCCACGCCCGCCGCGGCGATCTCGGCGACGGTCATCGCGCCGGCCCGGGCGATGACGAAGTCCGCCCAACCGAAGGCCTCGGCCATGTCGCTGACGAAACCGCTGACCTGGTGGCGGCTGCCCGCTCCCCAGTCGGCCTTTTGGTAATGCGACTCGGCGGTCTCGACGTGACGCGGACCGGCCTGGTGACGCACGTCGAGATCGACGTTCCGGCTGATGCGGGCCAGTGCCTCGGGTACGGCCTCGTTGAGCGCCTGGGCGCCAAGGCTGCCGCCGAGCACCAGCACGCGAACAGGCCCTTCGCGGCCATCGAAACGCTCGTCCGGGGTCGGCAGTGCCTCGATGTCGCCGCGCACCGGATTGCCGACCACCTGGGTCGCCGGCAGGGCATCTCCAAAGGCCTTGGGGTAGGCGGCAAGCGTTATCCGCGCCAGCCGCGAGAGCACCCGGTTGGTCAGGCCGGCGATGGCATTCTGTTCGTGGATGATCAGCGGCCGGCGCATCAGCCATGCCGCCAGCCCGCCCGGGCCGGCGGCGAATCCGCCCATGCCGATCACAAGCTGGGGCCGATGGCGACGCAGCAGCCCGACGGCCTGCCAGACCGCGCCCAGCAGACGAACGGGCGCCGCCAGGCGGGTCGCCAGCCCCTTGCCGCGCAGCCCGCCGATGGACAGGTAGTCGATCGGGTAGCCGGCCTCGGGCACCAGGCGCGACTCGATGCCACGCTCGGTGCCCATCCAGCGGATCGAGTAGCCCCGATCGGCCAGCGCCTCGGCAACGGCGAGCGCCGGAATGACGTGGCCGCCGGTACCGCCGGCCATGACGTAGATGACCCCGCGGCTCATTGCTCCACCTCCGGGCGACCCTTCTCGGCCAGCGCCCGGCTGGCCTCGTGGTGCACGCGCAGCACCAGGCCCATGGCGAGCAAGGTCGCGACCATGGCCGAACCGCCGTAGCTGATCAGCGGCAGGGTCAGGCCCTTGGTCGGCAGCAGGCCCATGTTGACGCCCATGTTGATCAACGACTGCATGCCCACCCAGACGCTGATGCCCCAGGCAAGCGCGGCGCCGGTGTAGTGCTTGGCCGTCCAGGCGAGACGGGCGATGACGAAACCGCGCCAGACCAGCACGCCGTACAGGCCCAGCAGAGCGATCACGCCGAACAGGCCGAACTCTTCGGCGAACACGGCGAAGATGAAATCGGTATGCGCCTCCGGCAGGTAGGCAAGCTTCTGCACGCTCTCGCCCAGGCCCCGGCCGAACAGGCCACCGGTGCCGATGGCGATCAGGGCGTTGACCAGCTGGTAGCCGTCGCCGAAGGGGTCGGCGAAGGGGTTGGAGAACGACAGCAGCCGGTCGACGCGGTACTGGGCGGAGAACACGCCCACGACCGCCAGCGCGCCGCCGGCGACGATCAGCATCAGCATGGTCTGCAGCTGGGCGCGCATCAGCCAGGCCATGGCGAACAGCGTCGCACCCAGCACCAGGGTGTTGCCGTAGTCCGGCTGCAGCAGGAGCAGCGTCGAGGCCACCATGATCACCAGCACCGGGCCGGCCATGCCGCGCACCCGGGTCTGCACCTTCTCCAGGTGCACGCCGAGGTAGGCGGCCATCCAGACGATCATGCCCAGCCGGGCGAACTCGCTTGCCTGCAGCCGGACGAAGCCGAGATCGATCCAGCGAGTCGCGCCGTTGACGGTATGCGCCACGCCGGGAATGAAAAGGATGGCCAGCAGGCCGAACGACAGCAGCAGGATCATGCTGCGCAGCGCGACGAAATGTCGCAGCGGCACCATCAGGAGCACGGTCATGGCGACCAGGCCGATCACCACCGCCGCCGCCTGACGGACCAGCAGTCCCCTGCCGGCTTCGTCACCCGAACCGAGCGTCGCCGAGGCGACCATCACCAGGCCGATCGACAGCAACGCCATCAGCGCGCCGAGGAAACCACGGTCGAGCGAGATGCCGCCGGCATGGCGCTGCACCTCGGCCTGACCGCGGTCACCCAGACGACGCAGGCCGTCGGCGCCGACGCGCCCCAGCCAGCGCATGCCGCGGATGTTGGCGGTCATCAGACTCATGACATCACCTCCGCCGCCGGCTCGTTGACTCCGACACAGACCGCTTCGCTGGCGCGCGCGAAGCACTCGCCACGATCGGCGTAGCCACGGAACATGTCGAAACTCGCACAGGCCGGCGAGAGCAGCACCGCGATCGAGCCACCCTTTCTCGCGAGTTCCTCGGCCCGACCGGCCGCCCAGGTGACCGCGTCGGCCATCGAGTCGGCGCGGTGCGCCAGCGGGGCCTGTTCACTCTCTGCCTGCCGCAGCGATTCCTCGATCGCGGCGGCATCCTCGCCGATCAGGGCGACGGCATCGGCATGCAACGACAGGGTGCGGGCGAGCTCGTCGAACGACTGCCCCTTGGCCTGCCCGCCCACGATCACCACCTGGTGGTCCACTCCGGCAGCGGCAAGCCCCTCGACCGCGGCGATGGCCGCGCCGACGTTGGTGGCCTTGGAGTCGTTGATGAAGCGGATATCCGCGCCCTTTGCCGAGCGGCTGCAGACCACCTGCATACGATGCGGCAGGCCGGCGAAGGCGGTCAGCGTCCGCTGCAGTGCGGCATTGCCGAGGGCCTCGCGCCCGGCAAACGCTTCGACCAGTGCGAGGGTGGCCAGGACGTTGAGACGGTTGTGCGATCCCGGCAGCACCAGGCTGGCGCCGTCGAGGATGACCTGGTCGTCGCGGCAGAGTGCCTCGCCGTCGGCGTCCAGGAAGAAGTGGTGCCTGACGGGCATGCCATCGGCCTCGGGGTCGGCCGAGAAGCCGACCAGCCGACCCTGACAGACCGAGGCCATCTCCCGGACGATCGGGTCGTCCATGTTGATGAGCGCCGTCTCGGCATTCACCAGCAGCTTCTGCTTGAGCGCGGCATAGACGTCGATGGTCCCGTGGCGATCGAGGTGGTCGGCACTGATGTTGAGCACCGTGGCCGCCCGGGCGTGGATGTCGTCGACCCGGCAGGCCTCGAGCTGGAAGCTGGAGATCTCCAGCACCAGCACGTCGGCCGGCTCGGCGAGCAGATCGAGCGCCGGCGTGCCGTAGTTGCCGCCGATACCGACGCGGTAACCCAGAGCGGTCAGCAGTTCTGCGGTGAGCGCGGTCACCGTGCTCTTGCCGTTCGACCCGGTCACCAGCAGGTAGGGGATCCGGGCATGGCGCAGGGCGAGCGCGATGTCGCTTTCGACGCGCAGGCCACGCCGTGCTGCCTCGGCGAGGACTTGGCGCAGCGGCGCGGCGGCCGGGTCGAGCCCCGGACTGAGCACGATGCCGGTCACGCCCTGGAGTGCCGGGGCGTCGAACATGTCGGCCGCCAGTTCGCCGTCGAAGACCGTGCCCTGACCGAAGGCGCGCAGCCAGGCTTCGCGCGGTGCCTCGTCCCCGCGCGTATCGGCAACGACGAAGGCCTCGCCCCGGCGCTGGAAGAAGCGCCCGGCGGAAAAGCCCGTCTGTCCCATGCCGATAATCAGCTGCATCAGCGCACCTTCATGGTTGCCAGGCCGATGAGAACGAGGATCACCGTGATGATCCAGAAGCGCACGATCACCTTCGGCTCCGGCCAGCCCTTGAGCTCGAAGTGGTGGTGGATCGGCGCCATGCGGAAGATGCGTTTGCCGGTCAGCTTGAACGAGGCGACCTGGAGCATCACCGAGACGGTCTCGAGAACGAAGATGCCGCCCATGATGAACAGCACGATCTCCTGGCGGACCATCACCGCGACGATGCCGAGCGCCGCCCCCAGGGCCAGGGCGCCCACGTCGCCCATGAACACCTGCGCGGGGTAGCTGTTGAACCAGAGAAAGCCGAGACCGGCGCCGACGATGGTGGCGCAGAAGACGGCCAGCTCGCCCACCCCGCCGATGAACGGCAGACCGAGGTAGTTGGCGAACTCGTAGTGACCGGTGACATAGGCGAACACGCCCAGACCGGCGGCGACGAGCACGGTGGGCATGATCGCCAGCCCGTCGAGACCGTCGGTCAGGTTGACCGCATTCGAACTGCCCACCACCACGAAGTAGGTCAGGATCACGAAACCGAAGCCGAGCGGGATCAGCGCGTCCTTGAGCAGCGGGATCAGCAGGCTGGTCTCGGCCGGCGTCTCGGCAATGGTGAACAGGAACACCGCGGCGAGCAGCGCGACGACCGACTGGCCGAGATACTTCCAGCGCGCGGCCAGCCCGTCGCTGTTGCGACGCGAGAGCTTGAGGTAGTCGTCCCAGCCGCCGATCACACCGAAGCCCATGGTGGTCAGCAGCGCCACCCAGACGTAGACGTTGCCGAGGTTGCCCCACAGGAGCATCGAGACGGCAATCGAGATCAGGATCAGCGCCCCGCCCATGGTCGGCGTGCCGGCCTTGGCCAGGTGGGTCTGCGGACCCAGCTCACGGATCGGCTGGCCCGCCTTGACGCTCTGCAGCCAGCGAATGACGAACGGCCCGATCGCAAGCGAAATCAGCAGGGCCGTGCCCACGCCGAGCATCGCCCGGAAGGTCAAGTATTCGAATACGCCGAAGAAGCTGGCGTATTGGGTTAGCCATTCAGTCAGCCAGAGCAGCATCTTGCCCTCTCCCTGTGGATTCGTTCCCGGTATCCGGCTCGATGCCGTACTCCTGTGCGAGTGCCTCGCGTACACGCTCGATGCGCATGAATCGCGACCCCTTGAGCAGCACGGTCACGGCTGTTCCGGCGCGATCGGCCAGCCGGGCGCGCAACGCCTCGATTGCCGCGTCGCTGTCCTCGGTGGTCTCGATGGCATCGGCGGAGCCGCCGCCGGCGTGGTAGCCCGCGGCGATCGCCGCGGCCCACGGACCGACTGAGATCACTCCGTCGAGTTCCTCGCTGGCGACGAATTCGCCCAGTTGACGGTGCAGGGCTTCAGCCTCGGCACCCAGTTCGCCCATGCTGCCGAGCACGGCATACCGCTCGCCCGGCTGGCCGGCCAGATAGCCGATGGCCGCACGCATGGATTCGGGGTTGGCGTTGTAGCTGTCGTCGATCAACCGCCAGCCGTTACGGAGCCGGAGAAGGTCCATGCGGCCCGCCGGCGGCCGGAAAGCGACAAGCCCGGCCGTGACCGCCTCGAAGGATGCGCCGGCCAGCCGGGCCAGGGCGATCGACGCCAGCAGGTTCATGGCGTTGTGCGCCCCCGGCAGCGGCACGCGCAGGCGATCGATCACCGCGCGGCCCCGTTCGTCGACCGACAGCTCGTGATGGTCGGCGTCGTATTCGCCGGTCCAGGTGGCCCACTCGCGATGTCGCGGATCAAGCGTGAACGTGTCCGCCTTCGGCGCGGCTTTGAGCCACTGTTCCGAGCCGGCGGAATCGAGATTGATCAGGGGGCGCGCGGCGTCCGGGCGATGGCGGTAGATCTCGCCCTTCGCCTCGATGATGCGCTCGACCGAACCGAATTCGCCGACGTGGGCCCGGCCGGCCATGGTGACCATGACGATATCGGGCGCCACCAGTTCGGTCAGCGCGGCGATTTCGCCGACGTGGTTCGCGCCCATCTCGACCACGGCGAACCGGGTCTCGGCAGGCCAGTCGAGCAGGGTCAGCGGCACGCCGATCTCGTTGTTGAGATTGCCGTGGGTGGCGGCCGTCGGGCCCAGCTCGCCAAGCATGGCGGCGAGCAGTTCCTTGACCGTGGTCTTGCCGCTACTGCCGGTAATCGCGATCACGGTGGGATCGACGGCCTCGCGCCAGCCTCGGGCCAGGCGACCGAGAGCCGCCAGGGTGTCATCGACGATGACCTGAGGCAGGGAGGCGTCCTCCTGTTCCCGTTCTACCAGTGCGGCCACCGCCCCCTGCTCGACCGCCTGGCCGAGGAAGGCATGCGCATCGAAATTGGGCCCCTTGAGGGCGACGAACAGGCGCCCCGAGAGGTCGGCGCGGGTATCGGTACCGACACCGGCAACCGGCGTGGCCGGGTCGGCACCTGGCGACAGGCGCCCGCCGCTCCAGCTGGCGATCTGTTCGAGGGTCGCGCGGATCATGCGGCCACCTCCCGTGCCTGCTCGCGCACCACCAGCCGATCGTCGAACGGCAGGATCTCGCCGCCGATCTCCTGACCGGTCTCGTGACCCTTGCCGGCAATCAGCAGGCAGTCACCCGGCTCGCCGCCGGCCAGTCGACGGATGCCGGTGGCGATTGCCTCGCGGCGGTCGATGATCCGTTCGATCGTCGTGCGGGTCTGCATGCCTGCCACGATCGCCTCGATGATGGCCTCGGGCGATTCGCTGCGCGGATTGTCGCTGGTGACGATCGTCCAGTCGGCCAGTCGCTCGGCGACAGCGCCCATCAGGGGACGCTTGCCCGGATCCCGATCGCCGCCGGCACCAAACACCACGCCAAGGCGCCGCCCCTCGGGCATGCTCTCGCGCAGACTCGACAACACGTTCTCAAGCGCATCAGCCGTATGGGCGTAGTCGACCACGGCGGTCATGCCGCGGCCGATGTTGAAACTCTCCATGCGCCCCGGCGGAGCCTTGAGCCGTCCGACCCGCTCGGCCAGGGACGCCAGCGTCTCGCCAACCACCAGGCGCGCCGCCAGGGCGGCAAGCAGGTTGTCGGCATTGAATCGCCCGGCGAGCGGCACGCTCAGCGATGCCCGCTCGCCGTGGCCGCTGACCGCCAGCTGCATGCGACCGGCCTCGGCTGTCTCCAGGTGACCGGAGACGATCGGGCCACAGCCGTTGATGGGCGTGGCAGGCGCCAGGGCGAAGCACAATGTCCGCGGCGCATCCGGACGCGCGGTCAGGGTGGCAAGCATGGTTTCGCTAGCCGACTGCCCGGCATTGAGCACGGCCTGGCGCAGGCTCGGCAGCGCGAACAGGCGGGCCTTGGCGGCGAGATAGGCGTCGATGTCGCCGTGATAGTCGAAGTGGTCGCGGCCCAGGTTGGTGAACACGCCGGTGCGGATCGGCAGGCCCTCGACACGACCTTGCGAGAGGGCATGGGAGGAGACCTCCATCACGATCTCGCGGGCGCCCTCGCGGACCATCGTCGTGATCAACGACCAGTTCTCGATCAGACCCGGCGTGGTGTTTCCGCTCGGCTCGTACTCCGCCCGCGGCGACCACAAGCCCCAACCGAGGGTGCCGATGACGCCCACCGGCTCGCCGTCGAGACCGATCAGACCGGCGATGAGATGACTCACGGTAGTCTTGCCGTTGGTACCGGTCACGGCGGTGATGCTGACCGACTCGGGCGTCCAGCCGTTGGCCTGCCAGATCAGATCGGCAATGACCTCTTCGGGCCGCTCGACGTTGATGACGCCTTCGGCCGGGGTCAGCCCCGTCCCGAGCACCGCGACCGCGCCCTTTGCCAAGGCGTCGCTCACGAAGCGATCGGCGACATGCGATTGCGTCGGCCGGGCGTAGAAGAGCGTGCCGGCATCGATCTGCCGGCTGTCATCGCTGATCGCGACAACCCGGCGCTCCGCGGCGCCGGCATGGCGCAGTTCGTGGATCTCGCGCAGATCGATTTCGGGGATCTCGACTCGTGCCATGTCAGCCAGCCCCCCGCTCTTGACTGCTTTCCGCCACCACGGCGGGCACGTCGCCGGCCACCTGCCCGGCGGGCAGCTCGGGCAGGTCGTCAGGCCGGATGTTGAGCATGCGCAGCGCACCGTTCATCACCCGCTGGAATACCGGGGCGGCCACGTCACCGGCGTAGACCTTGCCGGCGGTCGGGCGGTGCAGCACGACCACCAGTGCCAGGCGCGGGTCGGTGGCCGGCGCGACACCGGCGAAGACGGTGTTGTAGTCGGTCTTCGAGTAGCCCCCCTTGCCCAGACGGCGAACCGTGCCGGTCTTGCCGGCGACCTGGAAGCCGGTGATCGCCGCCTTGGGGGCCGTGCCGGTCGGCGAGACCACCGAGCGCAGCATGCCGACCACCTGGTCGGCAACCGGAGCGTCGAAAACGGGGCTCGGCTCGGGCAGGGTGTCGCGGCGCAACAGGCTGGGGGTGAGGTACTGACCGCCGTTTGCCAGTGCGACATAAGCGCTGGCCAACTGCAATGGCGTGACAGCCAGACCGTAACCGTAGCTGTGGGCAGCGGTGTCGGCTGCCCGCCAGTCGCGCCACAAGCTCAACGACCCCGCGGCCTCGCCCGGGAAGCCCACGCCGGTGATGCGACCGAAGCCCAGCCCGCGGTACGTCTGCCAGAGCCGCTCGGCGCCGATGTCCTCGGCCAGCATGCTCGCCCCGACGTTGCTCGACTTCTCGAGCAGGCCGGTCATGTCGAGCGTGCCGTAATTGCGGTGATCGTGGATGGTAAAGCCACCCACACGGCGGTAGCCGGGCTCGGTATCGACCGTATCGCTCGCCTGCCAGCGCCCGGTGGCAAGCGCGGTAGCGACGGTGAACGGCTTGACCGCCGAGCCCGGTTCGAACTGGTCGACGATCGCGTGGTTGCGCGTCACCGACGGGTCGATGGTGGCGCGGTTGTTGGGGTTGAACGACGGCGCGCTGGCCATCGCCAGCACCTCGCCGGTGGCGACGTTCATCAGTACCGCGGAGCCCGCCAGCGCCTGCTGCTCCTCGATCGCGTGCGTCAGCTCGCGATAGGCCAGGTACTGCAGCCGACGATCGATCGACAGGGCGAGATCCTGACCCGGCCGCGCCTGCTGGACCACACCCAGATCCGCGATCTCGCGACCGTCGCCGTCCTTGAGGATGCGTCGCTTGCCCGGTGTGCCTGAGAGCAACTGGTCGAAGCTCAGCTCGACGCCGGCCTGGCCCTCGTCGTCGATGTTGGCAAAGCCGAGCAGCGGCGCGGTGACGTCCGCGGTGGGGTAGAAACGCTTGTACTCGCGCTTGAGACCCACGCCCGGCAGTGCCGCATCACGCACCGCGCTCGCGACGCTCGGGCGCACCTGGCGCGCGACGTAGAGGAAGCGGCGCTTGGCGTAGTCACGCACGCGCTTGTTCAGCTCGGCCACCGGGCGGTCAAGAATGGCGGCCAGTCGGCCGACGGCTTCCGGGTGGCCGGCGATCACCTTTGGATCGATCCAGACGGCGTGCATGGCGACGCTGATCGCCAGCGGCTCGCCATGGCGGTCGGTAATCATGCCGCGGTGAGCGGCGATGGTCTGCAGGCGCTGGTGGCGGTCGCCGCCCTGTTCGGCGTAGAAATCGTGTTCGGTCACCTGGAGCTGTACCGCACGTCCCACGAGCACGAGTGCCGCGGCGGCGAACACCAGCAGCACGATGCCGGCACGCCAGCGCACGCCCAGCCAGCTGGCCCAGTGCAGGATGCCGTCCCAGAGCGCCTTCATCGGAACACCACCGTGACGTTGTCCTCGGTCGGCTGATGCATGCCGAGCTCCTCGGTCGCGATGCGCTCGATCCGCCCCTGCGCGGTAAGCGTGCCCTCCTCGAGCTGCAGCTCGGCATAGGTACCCTCGAGCCGCTCGATACCATCGCGCGTGGCCGCGATCTCCTGGGTAAGTCGACGATCGTCAGCGACCAGCAGGACCACCGCGAAGGCGCTCGCGACGACCAGCACCAGCAGGATGAGGTTCAGGGCCCTCATGCCGCTCGCTCCGCCACCCGCATGATGGCGCTGCGCGCCCGCGGGTTGTTCCGGATCTCGTCCTTGCCGGCACGGACCGCCTTGCCGATCCGCTTGAGGGCCACCGGACCGGTCGGGTTGCCGAAGAAGTCCTTGCCGGCGGTGCTGTGATCGCGGATGAAGCGCTTGACGATGCGATCTTCCAGCGAGTGGAAACTGATCACCACCAGCCGGCCGCCGGGACGCAGGTGTTCGAGCGATTGCTCGAGCGCCTGCGTGATCTCGTCGAGTTCCTGATTGATGTAGAGACGGATCGCCTGAAAGGTGCGGGTAGCCGGGTGCTTGTTGGGATCGCGCCGCGGAATGGCGGCGACGATGCAGTCGACCAGCTGCTGGGTGCGGGTGAACGGCTGCTCGCGGCGTCGCTCGACGATCGCCGCGGCGATGCGCCGTGCGAAACGCTCCTCGCCCAGACGGAAGAGCACGTCGCGAATCTCCTCTTCCTCTGCCACCGCCAGCCAGTCGGCCGCCGACGGGCCATGGCTCTGATCCATGCGCATGTCCAGCGGGCCGTCATAGCGGAAGGAGAAGCCGCGTTCGGCCTGGTCGAGCTGCGGCGAGGAGACACCCAGATCGAACATCACGCCATGGACGGGTGCTGTCACGTCGTTCTCGACCAGGGCATCGCCCCAGCCGGAGAACGGGGCCTTTATAAAGGAGAAGCGGCTGTCCTCGTCAGCCAGCCGCGCGGCACTCTCGGCCGCCTCGGCATCACGATCGAAGCCGACCAGCCGACCCTTGTCGGACAGGCGCGCGAGAATGGCGCGACTGTGACCGCCCCGACCGAAGGTGCCGTCGACATAGGTGCCCGACGCGTCGATGACGAGCGCATCGACCGCCTCGTCGCGCATCACCGTGTCGTGGCTGGGGTCGAAGGTCATAGCGACAGGGTCTCCAGGGCGGTCGGCAGCTGGTCGTCCTCGTCCGACTGGTCGAGGAAGTCCTCGGTCATCTCGGTCCACAGGTCCTGTGACCAGAGCTCGAGCTTCTTGCCCTGCCCGACGAGTACCGCCGGCTTTTCCAGCTTGGCGTGGGCGCGCAGGGCGGGCGGAATGACGATGCGAGCCGCGGAGTCGAACTCCACCTGGGTGGCATGACCGATCAGCATCCGCTTGATGCGGTTGGCCGTCTTGTTGAATGACGGCAGGGCGTCGATCTGCTTCTCGATGTCGAGCCAGGTGCTCAGCGGATAGATAAGGAGGCAGTGCTCCTGCGTGTCGATGGTGAGAATCAGCTGGTTATCATCCTGGGCAAACGCCTCCCGATGACGCGTGGGCATGGCCAGGCGTCCTTTGGCGTCGAGATTCAGGTTGGTGATGCCCCGGAACACTTTTTCCCACTTTTTCCCACTTTTCTACACCTGCGCGCACTATAGCCCCACCCCGAGACCCGTTCAAGAAAAAGCCGGGATTTTTCTTTTTGCCACAAGGAGTTAGCCGACAAAGAGCAAAAAAAATGCGGGCTGTTTTTAGATAAAAACAGTGAGTTACCTCGGATAGGTAACAAAGCGCACGAGGATGCGCGGGAGCGCATCAGCGCGGCACTTGCGTGCCGGTGGGGGAAAGTGGGAGAGATTTGTCGCCACCGTGGCTGCCAAGGACGACAGCCGGGACGACAGCCGGACGGATCGCCCGGAACGCGGCGGACGCACGTGGCCGCCGCGAGGGATTGGGGTGGAGTCGGCCGATAAGCCGGGTTCTGTCGTGGGTTGCCATTCATCTGGGCGCAACGTCACCGTTGCGCTCGAGCAGCCTACCCGGGAACAGCGCGGGCCACGCCATTGTTCCCCTATTTGGCCTTGCTCCCGGTGGGGTTTGCCGTGCCACGCCGTGTTGCCACGCGTGCGGTGCGCTCTTACCGCACCCTTTCACCCTTACCTGTGCCGCATTGCTGCGGCCATCGGCGGTCTACTCTCTGCTGCACTTTCCGTCGACTCGCGCCGCCCAGGCGTTACCTGGCACCGTGCCCTGTGGAGCCCGGACTTTCCTCGACGCCTCGAAAGACGCCGCGACAACCTGGCCAACTCCGGCGGCGGAGTATAACGGAGCACAGCGGCGTGTCGAGCGCTCCGTCACCGCACACCCCCAACCTGCCCGTGCAAACAGCCTGCATCCGGTAGACTCTCCCCCGGTCGGGCGTCCCATTCACCCGTCCATTCAGTTACGACACGTCCCACCGCGAGTACTGTCATGGCAAAAGCACTTCCCCAGTCACTGCAATCCCTGTACGCCGAAATGGCCGACCCCGCTCAAAGTGCGGTCGACTGCCACCGAGCCGCGGACGTGATCGACTGGGTCTACCGGGAGGAATGGCAGGCAGACACCATCGAGCGCGACCGGCTCGAATGGCTGCTTGGATGGATGCGCCACTGCCACGATCCGCGCCGTTTCGAAATCGCCGACGGGCTGTGCGTCGCCCTGATCGGAGAGGGACACCTCGAGCGGGCCGCCTCGCTGGCCGGCGACCTGCTCGAGGAACACCCCGATCCGGGACTGACCCACACGCTCGCACTGGCCCGCGCCGCCAGTGGCGAGAACCGTGAAGCCATCGGCCTGTTGACCGACCTGGTCGCCCGACCCGAGTTCGAGCAACTGCCGGCCGAGGTCGCCACCCAGGTACATCTCGACCTCGCGACCCTCCATCGGGGCCAGGGCAGCCTCTTCAAGGCCATCCCGGCACTGACGAAGGCGGTCGAGACCGCCGCACGGGCCGACGATCCGGTCTTCCTCGAACAGGCCGCGGACGCGCTGATCGAGCAGCTGGTCGAACAGGGGGGCGCAGACGAGGCCGTCGAGATCCTGTCGCCCTGGCTCGACGATCGACGCACCGGGCTCTGGCAACGGGTACTGACACGGCTTGGTAGCCACCTCGAGCCGGCCATGCGCGAGCGCGGCATGGACCTGATGATCGCCGCGGGCGACTACCGCACCGTGCTGAATCTCCTCATCGATGCGGCCACACGTGACGAGCAGGCACTGCTGCTGGCATTCACCGCCGCCCTGGCCCTGCGGGCCCCGGTCGAGGCGACCTGCCCACTGGCCGCTCGACTGCTGGCCAGCGACGAGGCCCGTCGCGGCGAGAGCGCGCCGCTGATCGCCGCCGCCTCGGTCGCCGTTGCCGAAATCCAGGAAGACAAGAATGCGGCGCAGGCAAAATGGCATCGTGACGGCGTGGTCCAGCTGATCAGCGTCGCCAAGCATCACGGCATCCTGGAAGAGGAGGTGCGCGACTGGGCCGAGACCGAGGGTCTTTACCACGAGCACGGCGTGATCGAACGCGCGGCGCGCCACTGCCTGGAAAAGATCGAGCAACCGCCTGAGTGGCTGCGGCAAAAGCTGACCACTACCGAATGAGCCACACCGGCCAGCCATAAAAAAGCCCCGCCATTTCGGCGGGGCTTTTTTCATTTCGCTCGCTCGCCGCGAGACAAGCCAGCGAGCGAGTCGGCCGCATAACGGCCGAACCGAAATCAGATACGGAAATCCTCAAGCTTCTTGCCCTTGTTCAGCTCGTCGACCAGCCAGTTGGGGCGCTTGCCACGACCCGACCAGGTTTGCGACGGGTTGGCCGGATTCATGTATTTTGCCGGCAGCTTCTTGCCTGCCTGCTTGCTGCCCTTTTCCAAACCGAAGATATCGGCCACGGAGGTATTGAGTTCGTTGGCCAGTGCCTCGGCCTCGCGACGCAACTCCATCACGCGTTGCTTGCTGCGCTCGCGCAGTGCCTGCTCGGCATCGTTGACCAGTTTCTTCAGTTCGTCGGCGGAAAGGTTTTTGACGTCAAATTGACTCATCTGGCTACCTATTTTGTCTGGGTTGAATACGCAATGGTGTGATTCAAAACACGGCGTTCCTGGCGGATAAGCCGCGCACTCCATCGCCCGGCCCAATGCCGAAGAAATCTAGCCGATAAAATATCGAGCGTCAACATTATGTATTCGATCCATGTCGATTGGTGAAAATGGTCGAATTAATTACCTAACGCAGATAAAAAGAAAGCGGATATTTAATCGATTCTCCGGGTACAAAAAAGAAAACGGACTCGCCGGGCGAGTCCGTTTTCGAGTGAAGCGAAAAATGAGCGCGGTCAGGCAAACAGGTCGAGCACACCCTGAGCATCAACCCACTCGGCCGTTTCCGCGTCCTCGGCCGCCCCGCCCGCTGACGCCAGCGCCTCGCCATCACCCGTCAGACCGGACTGGTCGCCCGATTCCTCACCATCGGTATCGGCGAGCTGTTGACCGAAATCGCCTTCGTCAGCCAGCGAGACATCCACCTCGCTCTGCGCGAGCCCGGATTCCTGCAGCCACTCCTTTAGCCGCGGCAGTTGCTGTTCGAGCAACCCCTGGGTTGTCGCATTGGTGGCGGTGAGGGCAATGCGGGTCTCGTCGCCCTGGGTCTCGATCGAGATCTTCAGCGGACCCAGATCGGCCGGCCGCAGTTCGATATTGGCGCGCGACACGCCCTTGCCGACCATCCACTGGATCTGCTGACCCAGCTGGGCGGGCATTTGCGGATTGGGTGGCGGCGTGGCGGCCTGCCCGGTAAAGATGCCGCCGCTGGCCGACCCCGAGCTCAGCGACGAGGACGCGCTGGCCGCCTGACCCAGAGCGGAGGCTGAGGTCATCGCCTCGGTAGCCGCATCGGCAGACTGGGCGGAGGGCCCGCCCAGAGCGGACCAGTGCGTCGGCGTCAGGCGTTCGCTGCGCGCCTGGGCCGGCATCTCACGACCGGCCAATCCGAGTGCAGCCGTCACCGGCCCACCACTCCAGTCCGCATCATCACCCACCGGCGCAGCCGCCGCAAAGGCCGTTGATGCGATGCCCGAACGCGTCGAGGCCTGCTGGCCACCACCTGCCAAGCGCCATGACCATTCCGACCAGCCCCGTGGCTCGGCCCCGGCACGAGCGGCGGGGGCCTCGCCAGAGCGAGCCGTCTCGGCGCGTGCCATCAGTTGCTGCAACGCCTGCAACTGACCGATCAGCCCCGGTGACTGCTCGCCGGCGACCAATGCCCCGTCCTGCATCGATTCGCGCAGGCCCGCCAGACGGTCACGCAGGGCATCGGTCGCCGCCTCGGTCCGGGCCACTGCCCCCTCATCGAGGGCCTGGCGCCAGTCGGCCAGTGCTTCGGCCAGATCGGCCACCTCGCGCGCGAACGTCTCGTCGCTCGACAATCGACCCAAAGCGTTGGGCCGAGGCGCCCCCTGACTGGAAGACACGCCGCCCGCCTTGTCGGCCAGGTCGTCAGACTCGAGCGTGGCGGCCACCGCCGAACGGGAGTCCCCCGCGCCGGGCGTTTGGGTCGGGTCCGATTGCGCCTGAACCGGCACCCGCCCGTTGCGATCCGCATCCCGGTGCGAGGCCGACATGCCGTCCCCCGGATGCTTCTGCCCGGCGCCTTGCTGGCCGGCCGGCGACAACGCCTCGGCCATCTGTTCCAACGTGGCCTGCAGATCCTGCCCCCTCTCGCCGAGGGCGGCGGACGCCGAGGCGTCCGAGGCCAGCCGCTGGCGCAGGCGCGCCATTTCCTCGCCCAGCGCATTCAGAGCCGAACGAAGCTGGTCGGGCAAGACCGCCCCTCCCTTGGCACCCTCGCCCGCCGTGCTCGACGGGACCTGGCCGCCATTCAGGCGCCCCTGCGCGGAGGCCATCAGGCGGGCGAAATCCTGCGACGCCCCGCCACCGAGCTTGGTCGCGACTCGCCCGGCCTTGCCGTCCACACCACCCAGAAGCCGACCGATCATCTCCAGCCCGCCCTTCTCGTTGCCAATCTGACTCATTGCCATCCCCCGGATCCCGCGCCCCGTGCAGCGTTCGCCGCACCGTGCTGGTCCATCACCTGCTGTTCGCCGCGCTCATGGCGGCGATTGATCGAATCGCGGTAGCGCTGGCTCAGACGATCGACGGATTCGGTGCGCGTGCGAGCTTCCCGCGCCTCGTTCGCACGCTGGGCCAGTTTCTTCTCGAGTTCCTCGACCACGCGGCGCTGGTGCTCGATGGTCTCCTCGATCCGCGCCATGAACTGGCGATAGTTCTGCAGCGCGAAGGCACGGTTCCGACCTTCGGCAGCAAAGCTGATGTTGTTGGTGTACTCGTCGAAATACCCTTCCAGGTCGGCCAGACGCTGCCGCTGGGCATCGAGTTCACGCTGGGCTTCGCGGCGCTGACGGCTGGCCAGGTCCGCCTGATGGCCCATCACGCGCCCGGCATTGCCGAGGGACTTCAGTCGCTGTGTATCACTCATGACCGCTTACCCCATTCACGACGAGTGCAACAGATCGACCAGCGCATCAATGCTGGATGCCATGTCGGCCGGTTCGTCCATCGACTGCGACAGGAAGGCCTCCAGATCGGGCTGGATGTCGATGACCCGGTCCAGTCGGGCATCCTGGCCGCGGCGATAGGCGCCTACCGCAATCAGGTCGCGATTCTCGCGGTAGGTGGCCGCCAGTTCCTTGAACCGCCTCATCAAGGATAGATGATCCGGGTCGACCAGCTTGGGCATCAGTCGCGAGATCGACGCCTCGACGTCGATGGCCGGGAAGCGGCCGCGCTCGGCGATCTCGCGCGACAGCACGATGTGCCCGTCGAGGATCGCCCGGGCCGAGT
Source organism: Guyparkeria sp. WRN-7 (assembly GCF_001641825.1). Taxonomy (GTDB): domain Bacteria; phylum Pseudomonadota; class Gammaproteobacteria; order Halothiobacillales; family Halothiobacillaceae; genus Guyparkeria. Next base: position 156,704 of record NZ_LRFH01000004.1, read on the forward strand.
CGGCCACCGGATCGCTGAGATCGTCGCCCTCGACCAGCACGGTGTAGAAGGCTGTCAGGCTGCCATGGCGACTCTCGCTGTTACCCGCCCGCTCGACCAGGCGCGGCAGCTGGGCGAACACCGACGGCGGATAGCCCTTGGTCGCCGGCGGCTCGCCGATCGCCAGACCGATCTCGCGCTGCGCCTGGGCAAAACGCGTCAGCGAGTCCATCAGCAGCAGCACGTCATAACCCTGATCGCGGAAATGCTCGGCGATCGAGCTGGCAAGGTTCGCACCGTGCAGCCGCATCAGCGCCGAGCTGTCGGCCGGCGCGGCCACCACGACGGCACGCTCGCGCGCCTCCTCGTCGAGGATCTCGCTGACGAATTCGGCCACCTCGCGACCCCGTTCCCCGACCAGCCCCACCACGATGATCTGCGCCCGCGTGTAGCGGGTCATCATGCCCAGGAGCACACTCTTGCCCACGCCCGAGCCGGCGAAGATGCCCATGCGCTGGCCGCGCCCGACGGTCATCAGGGCGTTGATCGCCCGCACGCCCACGTCGAGCGGTTCGGTGATCTCGCGGCGCTTCAATGGATTGATCGGCCGGCCATGCAGGTTGACCGAGGCATCCCCGGTCAGGCGGTCACCGTCATCGATCGGCCGACCGCGCGCGTCGAGCACCCGACCGAGCAGCTGCTCGCCCATCGGCACCCGGCTGGCGGCGCCGAGGTTCTTCACCCGACAGCCAGGACCGACACCCTGGGTGGTCTCCAGCGGCATCAGGTAGGTGGACTCCTCGGCGAAACCGACCACCTCGGCCTCGAAGCGACGCCCCTGCGGATCGATCACCTCGCACTGGTCGCCGATCAGGGCGGACAGCCCGCGCGCCTCCAGTGCCAGGCCGACCACGCGCACGATGCGCCCCTCGGAGGCCGCCGGCGGCGCATCGACACGCGCGGCCGTGCCCATCAGGCGCCGCGCCCAGTTGAGCGAGACGTCCTTGCTCGGATCGCGCAGACCCGGATCGCTCATCGCTCGTCCTCCGCCTCGGCGTCCTGTCCGTCGGGCCCGGCCGCGTGTTCGTCCCGATCACCATCCACCGCGTCCTCGACATCGCCCGGCCCTGCGGCCTCGTCCTGCATCTCGGGGGCCTCATTATCGCCATCCGGCGGACGCTCCTCGGCGGTCGGCACGGCCTGGTCGGGGCCGGGATACACCCGGCCGATGAGATGATCGAGCGTCGCCGCCCAGCGATTGGCAAGACTGGCATCGACCCGCGCATCGCCGGATTCGACCACCAGGCCCCCGGCACTGACGGCCGGGTCCGGCCGCAGGTCCAGCGACTCGAAGCGCGCGTCGTCGAGCAATTCCTTCAGGGCCGATTCGTCGGCAGGCGCACAGCGCACGATCACCGTGCGCACCGAGACCGGCAGGGCCCCCAGCGCATCGCGGGCGATGGACGGCAGGCCGCTGTTATCGATTTGCACCTCGCGCGCCACCATGACCCGGGCGATCTGCGTGGCGAGCGCGGTCAGCTGCTCGGTGACCTCATCGTCCAGCAACGCCAACGGACGTTCCAGATGCGTCAACCAGCCACGCAGGCGACTCTCGATCTGTTCGATCTCCTCGCGGGCCGCCGCCAGTCCTTCCTGGTAGCCGGCGTCGCGCCCTTTCTGCAGACCTGCCTCATACCCTTGCCGTTCGGCCTCTTCCCGGGCCGCGGCGACCTCCTCGGCCGTGGCCGGGTCGGCTTCGGTCTCGTCCGCCTCGCGGGCATCGGCAAAATCCGGCAACTCCCAGGCATCGACCAGCGCCTGCCAGTCTTCCGCCTCGAGAGGCCGAGTGAGAAGGCTTTCGTCGTTAGATGAACTCATCGCCACCACCACCCAGGGAGATCTTGCCGTCGTCGGCCAGCTGTCGGGCGACCTGCAGGATTTCCTTCTGCGCGGCCTCGACGTCGGCCAGACGCGTCGGGCCAAGGGTATCGAGATCGTCGCGCATCATCTCGGCGGCGCGACGCGACATGTTGCCGAAGATCTTCTCCTTGAGTTCGGAGTCGGCACCCTTCATCGCCAGCAGCAGCTTGTCGGCCGGCACCTCGCGCAGCAGCACCTGCAGGCTGCGATCCTCGACCTCGACCAGGTTGGCGAAGACGAACATGAGGTCCTCGATCTGGGTGCCGAGATCCTCGTCGGTGTCCTTGACCCGCCCCATCAACTCTTCTTCGACGTTGGATTCGAGGAAGTTCATGATGCCGGCGGCGATCTTGACGCCACCCACCTTGGACGACTTGCCGCCCTGGGTGCCGGATGCTTGACGCTCCATGATGTCGTCGAGCTCCTCGAGCGCCTGCGGCGAGACCCCCTCGAGATGCGCGATCCGCAGCACGATGTCGGTGCGCGTGTTCTCCGGCAGCATCTGCAGGATCTCGGCGGCCTGGTCGCTCTCCAGATGCGAGAGCACGATGGCGATGATCTGCGGGTGTTCGTAGCGGATGATCTCGGCGATCGAACGCGCATCCATCCACTTGAGAAACTCGAGATTGCGACGGTTGCCCTGGGAGGAGATCCGCTCGAGCAGGCCGGAGGCCCGCTCTTCGCCCAGCGCGCGGGTCAGCACATTGCGGATGTAGTCGTTCGACCCCAGCGCCAGGCCGGTCTGGTTCTCCAGGTCGTCGGAAAACTCGTCCAGCGCGGCCTGGATCTGCGGGCGGGTGACGTTCTTCAGTACCGCCATCGCCTGACCGATCTTCTGCACCTCGCGCGGGTCGAGGTGACCGAAGACGTGCGCCGCGGATTCCTCGCCCAACGCCATCATCAGGATGGCGGCCTTCTCCGGCCCCTTCAGACCGAGCAGCGGGCTTTCCTGCGGCAGGTTGTTATCGGGTGCCTGAGCCATGGGAAATCAGTTCTCCTCGTGCGTCCACTGCTTGATCACGGCGGCCACCGCCTTGGGGTCATGGCTGACGCTCTTTCGAAGCTGGCGCAACTTGTCGGTGTAGCTCGCATTGCCGATCAGTTCGGGAACATTGGACAGATCGTCTTCGTCCTGCTCTTCGCCCTCGCCACCCTGACCGCGACGTTCATCGGGGTACTGCTGGGGCATCGGGTACTGACCGGCCGCGCCACCCTGCTCGGTGGCCTCGGCCGACGGCAGCGCCCGCTCGCGACGGCTTTCGGAAAGCATCTTCAGCAGCGGGCGGGCCACCAGCAGGAACACCAGCAGCATGGCCAGTCCGATGCCGGCATTCTTCAGTGTCGCCCAGAACCAGCCCTGTTCCCATACCGGCGTGCTGACCGGCTCGATGTCCTGATCGACGAACGGGAAACTGCGCAGGGTGACCTGGTCGCCACGGGCCTCGTCGATACCCACGGCCTGGGCCACCAGCGCCCGCATCTCCTCGAGGCGCTCGGTACGGGCCTGGGCGGCCGCCTGCGCTGCCTGGGGATCCTGCGCGTCGCCCTGCCCCGCGGCCGCACCGCCGGCAGCGTTCTCGTCCAGCAGGACGGCGACGCTCAGCTTCTCGATCTGGCCGCTGGCGAACTGGGTGTGCTGGATCTGACGGTCGACGTTGTAGTTGCGGGTCTCGCTGCGGTCGCTGTCCACCGGCGTCTGGACCAGATTCTGGAATTCCTCGACCGTCAGGTCCTGCGGCGGCACCAGACCGGCCTCGCCGCCGTCGGGATTGACCTGACCGCCACCCGGCGGCTGGTTGGCGATCGCGCCCGGCATGCCACCGATGCTCGACCCACTGCCAAGCGAGCGAACATTCTCGTTGACCTGCTCGCTCAGAAGCACGCCCTCGCCCGGGCCGTAGGTCTGGCTGGTGCCCTCGCGACGCGAGAAGTCGATGTCGGCGGATACCTGGGCACGCACCCGATCGGAACCCACGATCGGGGCGAGCAGCGACTCGATCCGCCGCGCGTAGGCCTGTTCAAGATTCTGACGGTAGCGGAACTGGCGACTGGTCAGCCCCATGCCGGCGGCGTCGTCGCCTTCGCTGGTGAGCAGATTGCCGCTCTGGTCGACCACGCTGACGTTGTCCGGCGACAGGTCGTTGATGCTCGAGGCGACCAGGTGGACGATACCGTTCACCTGGCCGCGGCTCAGGCTGCTGCCGCCCTTGATGTCGACGACGACCGAAGCGGTCGGCGTCTTGCGATCACGTACGAATACCGACTTTTCCGGCTGGGCGATGTGTACCCGTGCAGCCCGCACCGAACCGATGGTCTGGATCGAACGGGCCAGTTCGGTCTCGATCGCGCGCCGATAGCGAGCCTTCTCGATGAACTGGCTGGTGCCGAGCGACTGGTCCGTGTTCAGCATCTCGAGGCCCGTGCCGTCACCGCCCGGCAGCCCCTGCTGGGCCATCAGCATGCGGACCTCCGGCAGACGATCGGCGCCGACCATCACCGAACCGTCGGCCGCGAGCTCGTAGGGCTCGCCCGCCGCCTTGAGCGCATCGACCACCTCGGCGGACGCCTTGGCATCCAGCGACTGGTACAGCGGCACCATGGACTTGCCGCTGCCCCAGAGAAAGAACCCGACCATGAAGGAGATCACCGCCGCCAGCGCGATCAGCAGCAGCAACTGCCGGAAACTTGACGACTGCGTGAACGCATCCATCTGCCGGATCCAGCGCGGGCTTTCCGTGCTGTCGCCGGTGGGTGTGGTGGTGATTGCGGAGCCTTGGGCCATGGGGTTACGTCCGTATCAAGCGAATTCGGGAGACGAGATCAGAGAGCGACGCGTCAGAGCGGCATGTTCATGACCTTCTCGTAGGCCTGTACCAGCCGGTTTCGCACCTGCAGGGTCGCCTCGAAGGCCACGGAAGATCGCTGCGAGGCGACCATGACCTCGGTCAGCGTCACGTCGTCGTCACCGGCCTGCAGGCGGTTCTTGAGATCGCCGGAGGTCTGCTGTGCCTCGTTGACCTGACCGACCGCCTGCGTCAGCGCGTCGGCAAAGGAGGTCCGTTCGGTCTCGGCGACACCCTGGGCGGCGGGATTGACGGCCTCGGGGCCGGTCGGCCGTTGAGTGGCTGCACTGCGCAGCTGCTGCATCTGGGAAAGGACCTGGTCGACGGACATGTCGTTGCCGCTCATGGATCCACCTCGTTGACTGTCGCGAATTGACTTGCGCAGTCTCTAGCAGGAGGTGTGCCAGTTCAGGCGAAGCGGCGGGTGGCAGGGTGTCCCTAGCCGATCTGATACTTGCGCATCTTCTCCACCAGGGTGGTCCGCCGGATACCCAGCAGGCGGGCGGCGCGGGCAACCACGGCATCCGCCTGCGTAAGCGCCGCCTGGATCCAGGCCTGCTCGATGGCCTCGAGCTGGGACTTCAGCGAGATGCCGTCGTCGGGAAGGGTCAGATCGCAGTCCTCGACCTCCTCGGGCGTCAGCGGCAGGCGCGGCCCGATGTTCTCCGTCAGCGACCAGATGCTGCGCGGATCGGGATCCATGGCCTCGGCAGCCGACTCGACCGTGGTCTCGGCCGGCGCGGAGGCCACGGGCTCGGCCGGCGTCAGGTGATGCAGGTGTGCCGGAAGATCGTGGACACGGGCCGGCCGGTCGGGGGCCAGGATGCCGATTCGTTCGAGCACGTTGGCCAGCTCGCGCACGTTGCCCGGCCAGTCATGCTGCCGCAGCACGCCGAGCACCGGATCGGTCAGCTCGGGGGCCGGCCGACCCTCGCGACGCAGGCGGTCGACCAGGGCCCCGGCGATCTCGGGCAGATCGTCGCGCAGGGCGCGTAGCGGCTGTGTCTGGACCGGGAAGACGTTGAGACGGTAGTACAGATCCTGGCGGAACTTGCCCTCGTCGACCATCGACTGCAGGTTGCGGTGGGTGGCGGCAACGATGCGCACGTCCGCATCGAAGGAGACACTGCCACCGACACGCTCGAACTTGCGCTCCTGCAGCACCCGCAGGATCTTGACCTGCATCGAGAACGGCATGTCCCCGATCTCGTCGAGGAAGATGGTACCGCCCTGGGCCAGCTCGAAACGGCCCTTGCGCTGCGTGATGGCCCCGGTGAACGCCCCTTTCTCGTGACCGAACAGCTCCGACTCGAGAAGGTCGCCGGGAATCGCGCCGCAGTTGACCGGAACGAAAGGCTTTTCGGCCCGCTCCGAAAGCATGTGGATCATGCGGGCGACCACCTCCTTGCCCGTGCCGGTCTCGCCGAGAATCAGCACGGTGGCATCGGTGGGGGCCACCTGGGCCACCTCGTGGCGCAGGGTCTCCAGGGACGGGCTGCTGCCGATCAGGCCGCGATTCTCGCGACGCAGGCGCTCACCGTGCCAGCGACTCTTCATCGGCGAGAGCACACCCTGGAGTGTCTCGAGCGGTACGGGCCAGGGCAGCTGGGCCTGCGGCGGGGTCGCCGGCGTACCCTCCAGCGTCCCCAGCACGATCCAGGGCGGATCCGCCCGATCCACCGGACCATCGGCGGCGAAGGTCAGGCGGCACATGGGCGAGTCGGCCGAGGGCTCCGACCCGGTGACCGTCTCGAATCCCAGCAGTGCCAATTGCTCCGCCAGCAACGTCGCCTCGGGTGCCTTGCTGTCGATCCAGCAAAGGGGTTGGGGCCGCGGCATGTTCTTCTCCTGGGTGCGCGGTACGATACCGCCAGTCCTTGTCGTTTATGGTTCTTGTGTGCCGATCTGCTCGCCGGCTCGTGCGCCCGTCACCGTGCCCAAAAGTGGGCGCAACGACAATTGCGAGGCGCAAAAGTTCCTCGGAAAGCTAGCGCGCCCCACCGGGCATGTCAAAACTTTGTCGGTTAAGGGGAATTTCCTGTGCTGCCCGTTGTGGCTTGTGAGCGACAGACCCGCGTCCTACCATCAGTCCCGGCGGCATGCCGCCGCCCGAACCACCTGGCCCGCCCGCGCCGATCGGAGACCCGATGAAGATTCTCAAGGTCGAACAGCCCGGCCAGTCGACCCAGACCGGTCCGGTTCTCCGCCTGCAAACGGGTCAGCGCCTGGCCGCCATCGCCCTGACAGACGCCAAGCCCGGCGATCGAGCCATGCTCTCGGTGGCCGGCGGTCAACTACAGGTCACCACGCAGCACCCCCTGAAGGCCGGACAGGCAATCGATCTGGAAGTCACGCGGCTCGGCCAGCAGGTGCATCTGCGCCCGCTGGGACCACCCCCCGACCCGAGGCAACTCGATCAGGCCCAGCTCACGCGCAACCTGCTCCAAGCCCTTGCCCGGCTCTCCCCGCCCGGCCAGGCCGCGCCGGCCGCATCGCCCGGCAACCTGACGTCCGGCATGACAACGGCCCCGCACGTGACGCTGCAGGCAGCTCAACAGGCCGCCTCTTCTCAGTCGTCAGCACAGGGCACGCAGCAAACAGGCGCCGCGGCCGGCCAGGCCGCAACCGCCCCCACACCGCCGTCGCGCTCCATTCAGGCCTTTCTATCCAACCAGGCGGCCTCGGCAACTGCCGGCGAGTCGGTGGCCCGCGGCACGACCTCGCAGGCCACCGCCCAGGCAAACGCCCCGGCGGCCGCGGTGTCGACCACCGGGGCGGCCCAGACGGTCCCCGCGGGACTCAACGGCCTGCTGCCACTGCTCTCGGCACTGCGTGAACCTCGTCTCGTCCGCGGCCTGGTCGCCGGATGGCTCGCCACGCAGCAAAATCCCTCGACGCAGCCCAATCCGCTCGCCGGCGCCGGAGGCGCGATCCCGGCCCCCACCGGCGGGTTGACGGAAACGCCGCTGGGCGCCGTTCTGCAACAGGCTGCGCGCCAGCTCCGCGCCCGGCCCGACCTCGCACCCAGCGACCCGGCGAGCCGACAGGCCACGCTCGACTTCATGCAACGGCTTGGCGACCAGGTCGAACGCAGCCAGATCGGCACCGCTCTGTCGCAGGGGGCGGCGGGTCATGCCGCCGGCACGCAGACCGGCCCCAACCAGCCGGTCTGGCTGCTGGAAATTCCGCTGCAACTGGCGAACGAGGCTCACAGCCTGCGAATGGCGATTCGGGAAGAGGACGGCCCCGAGGCCAGCGATACCGAGGGACGCTGGCAGGTGGATCTGGCGATGGACTGGCCGCAGCTGGGTCCGCTGCACGCGGCCCTCGTTCTCAGAGGCTCGCAAATCGATGTCGACCTGTTCGCCGATCGCGCCGAGACGGTGTCCGTGCTCGAAGCGTCGCGGGCCACCCTCGCTCGCGGCCTGACCGATGCCGGGCTATCCCCCGGACGCCTCAATGCCTACGACGGCCCGCCGCCCGCCTCGGTACAGGCGCGCCTCGAACCCGACGCAAGCGCCGACGACCACCCGGCGGCACAGGGCTTCCTGAGCGAGCAGGCATGACGGGACGAGACGACAAACAACAGGCGAGAGACGAGCGCGACCGGCGTTCGCCCGGCCCGGACAGCCCGCGGCGGGCGATCGCCCTGTCCTACGACGGCAGCGACGTGCCACAGGTGGTGGCGACCGGCCAGGACGAACTGGCGCGCCGGATCATCGAGACAGCCCGCGAGGCCGGCGTTCCCGACGTGGAAGACCCGATGCTGGCACGAGCGCTGGCCCAGATCGATCTGGGCGACCGGATCCCCGAGCCCCTGTTCCGGGCCGTGGCCGAGGTACTAAGCTACGCGCTCTACGTCAACGATCGCCACGAGGAGGTCCTGCGCCGCGCCCGGCAGCGGGCGGCGGGCGACGAGTCGGGACCGGAAGACTGAGGAGCAGACACGAAAAAGCCCGCCAAAGTGGCGGGCTTTTCGCACAAAAGGTGGGGTGACTGATGGGATTCGAACCCACGACCACCGGAATCACAATCCGGGGCTCTACCAACTGAGCTACAGTCACCATCGAAAGGCGTTTGCCGTTCGTGCAGGTGCGCTTTGGCGCGCCCGGCAGGACTCGAACCCGCAACCCTCGGCTTAGAAGGCCGATGCTCTATCCGGTTGAGCTACAGGCGCAAGTTTCGGCTAAATCTCTGGTCGGAGTGGAGGGATTCGAACCCCCGACCACCTGGTCCCAAACCAGGTGCGCTACCAGACTGCGCTACACTCCGTTCGCCGTCATCGCGCAAACGCGCCCCGTCCGCCTGAGCGGTTCTGAACCCGTCCGGCGACGAAGGTGCGCCATGATAGGCATCGGCGCGGGCGCTGTCAATCGCTCGACATGCCCTCCTTCGGTCAGTGACGACCGGCGCGAATCAGGCCGCCCAGACCCCGGTCGACGAGCGCCTGGTTGAGCAGGGCACGCACCTCGGCGGGCCGCTCGCAACGCATCGCCTGCTCGAGCAGCGCGCGCGCTTCGGCATGCGAGAAGCTGCGGATCACCCACTTAATCCGCGGCAGCGAGCCGGCACTCATCGACAGGGAATGGATCCCCAGGCCCAGCAGCAGCACCGCGCCCAGCGGATCGCCGGACAACTCCCCGCAGACCGCCACGTCGCAATCCTGGCGCGCACCCGCCTCGCAGACGTCGCGCACCGCTGTCAGCACCGCCGGGTGCAACGCGTCGTAGCGCGAGGCCACCCGTTCGTTGTTGCGGTCGATGGCGAGCAGGTACTGGGTCAGGTCGTTGGTGCCGATGGAGAGGAAGTCGCAGCGACTGGCGAGCGCCTCGGCCTGGTAGACCGCCGAGGGCACCTCGATCATCGCGCCCACCTTGGGCTGCTCGATCTCGCCGATCTCCTCGGACACCTCGTCGACCGCCTGGGCGATGTAGGCCAGCGACTGATCGAGCTCGTCGACCGCCGAGATCATCGGCAACAGGATATGCAGGTTGTTCAGCCCGGCCGAGGCCTTGAGCATGGCGCGAATCTGGGTGAGGAATATCTCCGGGTGGTCCAGCACCAGCCGGATGCCGCGCCAGCCGAGGAACGGGTTGTCCTCGCGAATCGGGAAATACGACAGCGGCTTGTCGCCGCCCACGTCCAGCGTACGCAACACCACCGGCTTGCCGGCGAACGTCTCGAGCGCCTCGCGGTAGATGTGCGCCTGCTCCTCCTCGCCGGGGAACTGCTTGCGGATCTGGAACGGCACCTCGGTGCGATACAGACCGATGCCCTCGGCACCGACCGTCAGGGACGGCGCCATGTCGGAAAGCAGACCGATATTGACGTGCATGGCGACGCGCACGCCATCGGAGGTCAGCGCCGGCTCGTCGCGCAGGGCGGCAAGCTCCTCGGTCAGCTCGGCCTCCTCCTGCGCCAGTCGCAGCATCTCCTCGCGCAACGAGCCGCGTGGCCGGACCACCACCAGGCCGCGGTAGCCGTCGACCACCACCTCCTTGTTGCGCAGCCGCGAGACCGGCAGGTCCGAGACCCCCATCGCTGCCGGGACGCCCAGTGCACGGGCCAGGATCGCCAGGTGCGACGAGCCCGACCCGGTCGAGGAGACGATCCCGACCAGGCGCTCGGTCGGCACCTCGGCCAGGTGAGAGGCGGAGAGATCATTGCCCACCAGCACGATCTGCTCGGGCCAGTCGGTCGGCGCGGCGCTCTCGGCATGCAGCTTGTGCAGCACCCGGTTGCCCAGGTCGCGTATGTCCTGGGCGCGTTCGCGCAGGTAGGCGTCGCTCATCTGCTCGAAGACGGCGGCGTGCTCGGCGATCGCATCGCGCAAGGCCGCGCCGGCCCACTTGCCGCTGTTGATGTGCTGCTCGATCGCCTCGACCAGTGACCCGCCGGAGAGCATGCGGATGAAGGCGTCGAACAGCAGGTTCTCCTCCTCGCTGCCCGAGGCGCGGGCGAAATCGATCTTCAGCTGCTCGAATTCCTGGCGCACCGCCTCGATGGCGCTGTCGAGCACGGCCAGCTCGTGGTCGACGTCATCGACCTCGCGATCCTCGACCAGCTCCAGCGACTGACCGTCGGCGACCACCACCGCGGTACCGAAGACCACGCCCGGCGAACCCGGCAGGCCGCGGGCGGAGAAGGCCGAGTCGAAGTAGCCGGGCTCGTTGCCGGTGCGCATGAGCTCGCCGCTGGCGCGGGCATGGCGAATGGCGGAGGCCAGCTGCGTCGCGAGCGTCACGACGAAGGATTCCTGATCGTCGGAGAAACGGCGTCGCTCGCGCGCCTGGACCACCAGCACGCCGAGCACCTCGCCGCGGTGGATGATCGGGACACCCATGAAGCCGTGATACGGCTCCTCGCCGATGTCGCTGACGAACTTGAACGCCGGATGGGTCGAGGCGTCCTCGAGGTTGATCACTTCCGCGCGCCGGGCGACCAGCCCGACCAGGCCCTCTTCCAGCCCCAGCGACACCTGTCCCACCTTGGCCTTGTTTAGGCCCTCGGTGGCCTGCAGCACCAGTGAGGGCTCGGTTTCCGGGGCTTCGTCGCCGGCGAGCACATAGACGGAGCAGACCGAGACGTCGAGCACCGACTGGACGCGGCGCGCGATCAGGTCGAGCGCGGCCCGCAAGTCCGCGGACTTGGACACCTCGGTGACGATCTGGCGCAGTTCATCGAGCATCGCGGGACTCCGCCACGGCCGGGTCGGCCGACCGGGCCTGCTCGGCACGGCGCTCGAACTGCTCTGGCAGGCAGTCGTCCGGGCATTCGGCCGGCACTCCGTCAAGGAACGGGGCCAACGAATGCAGCGCCTGGAAGTAGACCGTGCGCTTGAAGTAGATCACTTCAGGCAGGATCGACCAGAACGGCCGCCACTCCCAGCCATCGAATTCGGGCTTGTGCGAGGCGTTGAGATCGAAGGCGCTGTCGTCGGTGCGCAAGCGCAGCAGGAACCACTTCTGCTTCTGGCCAATGCAGACCGGCTGGACGTGTCGCCGGACCATGTTGCGCGGCAGGCGGTAGCGCAGCCAGCCGCGGGTCCAGGCCATCACCGAGACATGCTCGGGCAACAGTCCGACCTCTTCGCGCAATTCACGGTACATCGCCTCGAGTGGCCGCTCGTCGGCGTTGATGCCCCCTTGCGGGAACTGCCAGGAACGATGGCCGACCCGCTTGCCCCAGAAGACCTCGCCCTGCTGGTTGCAAACGATGATCCCGACATTGGGTCGAAAGCCGCTACGGTCTATCACGATTTCACTCTTGCAAAAGTCACACGCCCGAAATGGCGAGGCAACGCGCCCCGCAGGGGTGATCCGCGGGCGCGGCACGCAGCCGGCAACGGTCACCCAAGTGTGGTTGATTCTTTCACAAAACCCCGAGGCGATAAACCAAGCCCATGTTGGGGTATCATGCGCGCCCGTCGACCCGGACCGGACCGGGAACCAACGCGACCATGGCGGCAGGGGCAGCGCCCTGCCGGGCAGGAGGCATTTCGTGAAACTGGCTATCTTCGATCTCGACAACACCTTGCTCGCCGGCGATTCCGACCACGCCTGGGGCGCATTCATGACCGAACACGGCATTGTCGATGCGGAGGATTACGCCCGTCACAACGACGAGTTCCTGCGCCACTACCAGCAGGGCACCCTCGACATCGACGCCTATCTCCGCTTCGCGCTCGCCCCGCTGGCCGAACACCCGGCCGAGGATCTCGAGGCCTGGCGGGAGTCTTTCATCGAGGACCGGATCCGGCCGATGATCGGCGAGGCTGCCCGCGAACTGGTCGAGTCGCACCGCCGCCGCGGCCACACGCTGATGCTGATCACGGCGACCAATGCGTTCGTCACCGGCCCGATCGCGAAGCTGTTCGACATCCCCCACCTGCTGGCGACCGAGCCGGAGCGCCGCAACGGCCGCTACACCGGTCGCTACACCGGCACGCCGACGTTTCAGCACGGCAAGATCCTGGCGCTGGAGGAGTGGCTGGAAACCCAGCAGGTACGCCCCGAGGAGACCTGGTTCTACTCGGACTCGCGCAACGACCTGCCGCTGCTGGAACAGGTCGACCACCCGGTGGCGGTCGATCCCGACCCGGTGCTGCGGCGCGAGGCCGAGGCGCGCGGCTGGGAGGTGCTGGCGCTCAACGCCGTCGAGGAGACGGCCGAGTAAGACCCGAGCGCCGGCAGGGAGGTCAGGCAGTCGGCAGGGTGACGCCGCGCTGCCCCTGGTACTTGCCGCCCCGGTCGCGGTAGGAGGTCTCGCAGACCTCGTCCGACTCGAGGAACAGCATCTGCGCCACGCCCTCGTTGGCATAGATCTTCGCCGGGATGGGCGTGGTATTGGAGAACTCGAGCGTCACGTGGCCCTCCCACTCAGGCTCGAGCGGCGTGACGTTGACGATGATGCCGCAGCGCGCGTAGGTGGACTTGCCCAGACAGATGGTCAGCACGTTACGCGGAATGCGAAAGTACTCGACCGTGTGCGCCAGGGCAAACGAATTCGGCGGGATAATGCAGACGTCCGAATGCACGTCGACGAAGCTGCGCTCGTCGAAGGCCTTGGGGTCGACGATCGTGGTGTTGATGTTGGTGAACACCTTGAAGTGGTTCGAGCAACGCACGTCGTAGCCATAGCTCGAGGTGCCGTAGGACACCATCGGCTCGACCTTCCCGTCCGGCCCGGGCATGCTGCGCACCTGGCCGGGCTCGAACGGCTCGATCATCCCCTGTTCCTCGGCCATCCGGCGAATCCAGCGATCGGACTTGATACTCATTCGGTCATCCCGTTGAAAAGGCGGTACCGTCGGGCGTCCTGACGGCAAAGCGCGTATGCTTGCCACAAATCAGCAGGTTGTCAACCAACGCTCGCGTCGCGTGCGCCGGAGCCCGTTTCGCAACTTTCGGCGCGCTCGTCGGTCAGTCCGGGTAACGACCCGCTTGCCGTTTCACTCCGACCAAGGGACCTTGTTCGACATGACAGGCATTTTTCGCAGCACGCCGAACCGCACGGGCCACGTGGCCCTTTCCCGCCTGACACGCCTTGTCCTGCCATTGGCCGCGGCCCTGTTTCTGGGCGCCTGTGCCACCAGCCCGTCGAATCAGACGACCGGCAAAAGCAACAACTCGGCCGCCGACTCCAGCCAGGGCGATGGCTACAACAAGTATCAGACGACCCAGGAGGCCGTGGACTTCCTCGGCGGGTCTGCCGAGGCTATCGCCCAGGTCGTCGATCGCGCCTTCGCCCAGTACGGCCGCCCCAACGCCATCATCAAGGGCGAGGAAGGCGGCGGCGCCGTCGTCGTCGGCGTGCGCTACGGTCAGGGCGAGTTCATGTCCAAGACCGGCATCAAGCAGAAGGTCTTCTGGCAGGGGCCGTCGATCGGCTGGGACTTCGGTGGCGATGCCGGGCGCGTATTCATGCTGGTCTACAACCTGCCCCGACCCGACCTGATCTACCAGCGCTTCGCCGGCGTTTCCGGCTCGGCCTTCCTGGTCGGCGGCGTGGGCATGCACTACCTGCGCAGCCAGTCGATCGTGGTCGCCCCGATCCGCGTCGGCGTGGGCCTGCGTCTGGGCGCAGGCGTGGGCTACATCCAGTTCACTCAGGAGAAGTCCTACAACCCGTTCTGAGCCGGGCGACATCGGCTCACGTGCCCAGCAGGCCGGTCCGTACGACCGGCTTTTTTGGTTCCGGCCCGGCCACCATTGCATTCACGGCGGGGGTCTCTTATAAGTATTGCGATTCTGCCTATCCATTCCGGTTATCCCGATCAGAGGAGAATGCGCATGACCATCCCCGACCAGCCGACCCGTCGACTGCTCGCCACGGCACTCACCCTCGGCCTGGCTGGTGCGGTGCCTGCCCAGGCGGCCGACCCGGTCGATCAGAAGCTGCAGGAATACCGTCAGGCCGCCCAGACGTTCGGCAAGACCCTCAAGGGCGAACTGCAGGCGGCCATGAAACAGGGCGGCCCGATGGCGGCCGTGAGCGTCTGCAACCAGCGGGCGCCCGAGATCGCCGCCCGGCTGAGCGAGGAGACCGGCTTTACCCTGCGCCGCACCAGCCTCAAGCCGCGCGCGACACCACCGAGCGACTGGGAACGCGCGGTGCTCGAAGACTTCGAAGCCCGCCGCGCCGACGGCGAACCGCCCAAGTCGATCGAATGGCACGAAGTCGCGACCGTCGACGGCGAGGAACGACTGCGCTACATGAAGGCCATTGGCACCCAGGAGGTCTGCCTGACCTGCCACGGCAGCAATATCGACCCGGCGCTCGAGGCGAAGATCAAGAAGCTCTATCCCGAGGACCAGGCGACCGGGTTCGAGAAAGGCGACATCCGCGGCGCCTTCTCGATCACCGCGCCTCTCGGAGGCTGAGCCCCTCACTCCCCAGGCATAAAAAAACGCCGACGGCATCGTCGGCGTTTTTCGTTGCGCCACGGACAGCGCGTCGATCAGGTCTCCGGCTGATCGACGTCGTCCTCGTCGGGCACATGGCCGCCGGGCCCGTCCGGTTTGCGCTTCTTGCCGGAAGACGAATCCTCGCTGTCGTTCTTCGCCTTGGCCTCGCTCGCCTCCAGCATGCGCAGGTTCGCCGGCGGTGCGGTGCCGTCCTTCTCCACGCCGAAGTAGAGCGTGGTGTGCGGGAACGGGATCTCGATGCCCGCCTTGTCGAAATACATCTTCACCAGGCGGTTGTAGGCACGCCCGACCGACCACTGGTCGCCCGGAGTGGTCTTGATCATTACGCGGATATTCACCGAGCTGTCGGCCAACGCCGTGACACCGGGGATCTCGATATCGTCGAGCAGGTGGTCCTTGTAGTCGGGATCGTTCGCCAGTTCCTCGAAGGCGGCCTTGAGCTCGGCGACCGCGTCGTCGATGTTCTCGCGGTAGGCAATGCCGTACTCGGCCTTGTGATAGGCGTACTCGCGCGTGTAGTTGGAGACGATATCCACGGACGAGAACGGCACGACGTGGACCGTACCCGAGAGATCGCGGATCGACACCGACCGGATCGAGAGACGCTCGGCCGTCCCGGTCACGCCAGCGGCGGTGATCACATCGCCGGTATTGATCGCATTCTCGATCTGGATGAACACGCCGGTGATCACGTCCTGCACCATCTTCTGCGCACCGAAACCGATCGCCAGCCCCAGCACCCCGGCGCCGGCCAGCAGCGGGCCGATGTTCACCCCCACCTCGGAAAGGATGATCATCGCCGTGATGGTGATCAGGGCAATGGCAATCGCGTTGCGGAAGAGCGACAACAGCGTCTGCATGCGCGCCGAGGGCATGCCGGTATCGCTGTTGAGCTTGGCCTCGATCACGCCCGTGGCCACCAGCCAGGCGGCCAGCGCAATGAGCAGCACGATCGAGATGTCGATGCTCGCCGCCAGCAGCCAGCGACCGCCCTCACTCGCGAACCAGGCGAACACGTTGGCGAGATTCCAGACCCAGAGCACGGCGAAGAACGCCACCAGCCCGATCACGATACGGACGACCCGCAGGATCAGCGGTACGTAGGTGTTCAGCCGCATCTGCAACGTCGGCATGCGCGCAAGCAACCGCTCGGGGACCGGCACGCCACGACCGATCCACTGGGTGAGCATGGCCGCGATGAAGATGGCTGAGCCGACGATCACCACGGTGTTGAAGGTGGCAAGCGCCACGAACGGCAGCGATTCGCCCGGGCGAACGATGGCGACGACGAAAACGCCCAGGGCATAGAGCATTGCCAGCCAGTGCCAGCCGCCCGCCAGCAGTCGCAGCGCCCAGGAGGACACCGCCCGTTCGGCCCGTTCGGCACGCGCCACCAGTGCCTTGCGGACCATGTGCCGGGCATGCCACAGCCGCCCCCAGGTGTAGGCCAGCGCCAGCAGGGCAGCGGCCCAGCCCACGGCGCGCGCCACATCGTCGTGCCCGCCGCCCTGGATGGCGGGCACCAGCAGGATGCCGGCATAGCCGGTCAGCCAGATCACGCGGGACAGCCAGCGTGACCAGAAGTGCGTGTCCTCTTCGGAAATCGGGAACAGACGCAGGCCCGGCAGCGCCGGCGCAAAAGCGACCTTGATCACCAGTCGAGCCAGCTCGACCACGATGAATGCCTCCAGCGCCAGTCCCAGCACGGCTCGCACCCGCTGATCGCCGTCGGCCAGCCACCAGACGCTTGCCTGGGCGGCCAGGTAGCCCAGCGCCACCAGGAGCACGCCCGACAACAGGCTGACCAGCACGGCCAGCCCGACGTGGAACAGGCGGTGACGTGCGGTCGTCGCCTGAGCGTAATGCTCCAGGCGGCGCCAGAACCCGCGCAGCAGCAGACGGCCGACGAACAGGACCAGATACGCCAGCGCCAGCGCAGCAACAACCCGCCAGGCCAGTTGACCGACGGCAAGCCAGTCCACCGAGACGCCGCCATCGATCAGGCGCCCTGCCGCACCGGCCATCTCGCCGATACTGCCGGACACGGCAGCGACCACGTCGGAGGCGATCCCGCCAACCCCATCCGGGGCATCGCCCCCGGGGCCCTCGCCACTCTCGGCATTGGCACCTTTGCCGCCCTGGCCACCCTGGTCGGACGAGAGCCGCTCCAGCTCGGTGATCAGCTGGTCTCGCTTGGCCGGATCCTTCAACAGATCCACCAGCCCACCGTAGTCGGCCTGGCCGGCGGACGCGGCGGCGTCACCGCCCGACTGGGCCCCGGAGCCGCCGCTCGACTGCGCCATGGTCGGTGATGCCGCGACGGCGAGCAGCAGGGCGATCGACAACGACCACCACAGCAGACGATGGACGGGAACGAACGGGAGGGCAGGCAATCGCGGCATGCGGGCGATCTCCGATTGGTGGCGGCGATAAATATGGGGCCCAAGCCTAGCAAACGAGTGCGCCGGGCGGCCGGCTCGAGGCGGGCAGCGACGGGACTAGGCCGCCCCGCCCTCGTGAAACCACTCGTGAATACGGCTCGCGAGCGTCGGCGATATCCCCGGCACCTTCGCCAGTTCGCTCACGCTGGCGCCCTTGAGGCCGCGAATGCCGCCGAAGTGTTTCAGCAGCGCCTGGCGACGCTTGCCTCCGACACCGGGAATGCGCTCGAGGTCGGATTGCGTGCGCGCCTTCTGCCGGCGGGCACGGTGGCCGGTGATCGCGAAGCGATGCGCCTCGTCGCGCACCTGCTGAATCAGGTGCAGGGCCGGGTCGTGCGGACTCAGGTGATCTTCGGCATAAAGCCCCGGCGAGCCGGGCAGCGGCTGGATCAACGTCTCTTCGCCGGGGCGCCGCTCCGGCCCCTTGGCCACCCCGATCACCCGCACGCGCGTGGCCAGCTCGCGCTCGGCGAGCACCTCGATCGCCTGGGCCAGCTGGCCCTTGCCGCCATCGATCAGCAGCACGTCCGGCAGTACGCCCGACTCCCGCACCGCCCGATCGAACCGACGCGAAAGCGCCTGGTGCATGGCGGCGTAGTCATCCCCCCCGGCAATACCCTCGATGTGGTAGCGACGGTACTGGTCCTTGCGCGGTCCCTCGGGTCCGAAGACCACGCAGGAGGCGACCGTGAGCTCGCCCTGGGTGTGCGAGATGTCGAAGCACTCGATCCGCTCGATCCGGTCCATCGAGAGCCACTCGCCCAGCGCTTCGAACCGACGCGTCAGTCCGCGGCGGCTCACCAGCCGCTCGGCCAGGGCGATGCGGGCATTCTCGCGGGTGTCGTCCAGCCAGGCCCGCGCCTTGCCGCGCTTGGGCTCGATCAGCTCGATGCGATGCCCGGCCTGCTCGGTGAACATGCCGGCGAGCCACTCGGCATCCTCGGGCAGCCGGTCGCAGAGGATGCGCAGCGGCAGTTCGTGGTCGCTGTAGTAGAGGCCGAGAAAACCGCTGATCACCTCAGCGGGGTCGGCATCGGCCGGCACGTCGGGGAAGAAGTGGCGGGTACCGAGATGGCGGCCGTCGCGGATGGTGGCCACGCCGACCGCTGTCATGCCCTGCTCGCTGATCTGGGCGATGACGTCGGCATCGCCGGACATGCCGGTGATGCCCTGCTGCTGGCTCACTGCCCGCAGCATGCCGATCTGGTCGCGCAGCGTGGCGGCCTTCTCGAAGTCGAGATCCACGGCGGCCTTTTCCATTCGGGCGACCAGGTCGTCGATCAGCTTCTGGCTGCGACCGGCGAGGAAGGCCATGGTGTCCTCGACGTCCTGGCGATACTCGGCCTCGTCGACATAATCGACGCAGGGCGCCTTGCAGCGCTCGATCTGATACTGCAGGCAGGGGCGCGAGCGGTTCTTGAACACGCTGTCCTCGCACTGGCGCACCTTGAAGACCTTCTCCAGCAGATTGAGCGTCTCGCGCACCGCACCGGCGGATGGATAGGGACCGAAATAGCGTCCCGGGCGCTTGCGCGAGCCGCGGTGGTAGGCCAGTCGCGGGAAGCGGTCGTTGGTGGAGACGTAGATCCAGGGGTAGCTCTTGTCGTCGCGCAGCAGAACGTTGTAGCGCGGCCGGTGGGCCTTGATCAGGTTGCTCTCCAGGAGCAGCGCCTCGGCCTCGGTCTGGGTGGTGGTGATCTCGACGTCGGCGACCTGCTCGACCAGGCGGCGGGTCTTGATCGCGGCGGGCGTGCCGCGAAAGTAGCTCGAGAGGCGGTTCTTGAGATTGCGCGCCTTGCCGACGTAGAGGATCTCGCCGTCGGCATTCAGCATGCGGTAGACGCCCGGGCGTTCGGTCACGGAGGCCAGGAAGGCCTTGGCATCAAACCGGTCGGTCATCGGCAGCCGGGCAACGTTGGGTAATCAGGCGGAAAGAACGGTGCGGCCGGCCTTGACCGCCATGCGCAGCAGGTCGATATCGGTGCTGACGCCGAGCTTCTCGTGGATGCGGGCACGGTAGGTACTGATGGTCTTGGGACTGACGCAGAGCGCATCGGAGATCGAGGTGTTGTTCTTGCCGTCGAGGATCATGCGCAGCACCTGCTGCTCGCGGCTCGAGAGCACGTCGAAGGGGTCCTCCTCGATGCGACCGTTCTGCAGCGCGATCTCCTGCGCGATGCGGCTGGAGACGAAGCGCTGCCCGAGAGCGGCCTTGCGAATCGCGTTGATCAGCTCCTCGGGGTCGGCATCCTTGGTGACATAGGCGTGCACGCCACATTCGAGCACCTGGCGGGCGAGCATGACGTCGGCCTCTGCCGTCAGGGCCACCAGGCCGAGCCGGGGGTACGACTGGTGCGCCCGCTTGAGACACTCGTAGCCGCCCATGCCGGGCATGTGGATATCGCAGAGAATGGCATCGATGTTGTCGGAACGGAGCATGTCGAGCGCCCGTTCACCGCTGTCGGCCTCGGCGACCACCTCGATATCGGCCACCCCGCCGATCAGATGACTGATCGCGGCGCGTACCATCGTGTGATCATCAACAATCATGACCCGAATCATCGGCAACCCTTCGTCTCGATGCGGACAAGCCCGTGTCGTTTCCTCACCGCGTCTGTCCGGCAGACGACCGGCCCGGCATCGTTCCTCCGCCCGGCCCCTCGATCTCGTTCACGCCGCCCCGCGGGCAACGTCCACGACCCATGCGGCAATTTACCATTGACTGTACGGTTTTTTAACCAGCGAGACATTGTAATAGCGCGCCTCGTGCGAGACCTCCTCGCCCAGCCACGCCGGCTTGTCGAACGGCTGATCGACATGCTCGAGCTCAACCTCGGCGACGATCAGGCCGTCGTTCTCGCCGTGAAATTCGTCGATTTCCCACAGCAGTCCGCCACGTCGGACGAAATGCCGGGTCTTGTCGATCACCGGCCCGGTGGTCAGATGGTCGAGCATCCGTTCGGCGTCCGCCAGCGGGATCTCGTACTCGAATTCGTCGCGCGAGATGCCGAGCGTGCGGCTCTTGATGTTCAGCCAGGCCCGCGGGCCGGTGATGCGCGCCCGCACGGACACCGGGCCGTCGTCGTTGAGGTAGCCCTGCACCATGCGCTCCGAGGTCTCGATCTCGTCGCGCCAGGCCTCGCTGACCAGCAGAAACTTGCGCTCGATCTCCTTCGCCATACGGATGCTCCCGAACGGGTTCGCCTGCGTCAGTAGCGCAGCAGCGCCGAGCCCCAGGTGAAGCCGCCACCGAAGGCCTCGGTCAGGATGACGTCGCCGCGCTTGATGCGGCCGTCGCGTACCGCCGC
This sequence comes from Guyparkeria sp. WRN-7, assembly GCF_001641825.1. Lineage (GTDB taxonomy): Bacteria > Pseudomonadota > Gammaproteobacteria > Halothiobacillales > Halothiobacillaceae > Guyparkeria. The sequence continues at coordinate 177,622 of NZ_LRFH01000004.1, forward strand.
GTCCAGCGCCAGCGGCACGGATGCCGCCGAGGTGTTGCCGTGGCGATCGACGGTCACCACGACCCGATCCATCGACATGCCCAGCTTGCGTGCCGTCGCCTGGATGATGCGAATATTCGCCTGGTGCGGCACCAGCCAGTCGATCTCGTCGGGGCTCATGCCGGCGGCCTCCATCGTCTGATCGACGATGCGGCCGAGGGTGTTGACCGCCATGCGGAACACCTCGTTGCCGCGCATCTCGATGAAGGCCGTGCCGTCGGCGAGTCGTTCCGGATCGGTGGTTTCCGGGTCGGGCTTGACCGTGGTCAGCAGCGACTCGTAGCTGCCGTCGGCGTGAATGTCGGTGCGGATGATGCCCGGCTCGTCGGAGGCCTCGACCACCACCGCGCCGGCGCCGTCGGCGAACAGCACGCAGGTATTGCGGTCCGACCAGTTGACGATGCGCGAGAGCGTTTCCGCCCCCACGACCAGGGCGCAGCGGGCCGCCCCGGTCTTGATGAACTTGTCGGCCACCGACAGGGCATAGACGAAGCCGGTACAGACCGCCTGCACGTCGAACGCCGGCGACCCGTGAATGCCCAGTTTCTGCTGCAACAGGCAGGCGGTCGAGGGGAAGGTCCGGTCCGGCGTGGTGGTCGCCACGATGATCAGGTCGACCTCCTCCGGCACCCGGCCGGCCGCCGCCAGCGCGCGCCGGGCTGCCGGTTCGGCTAGATCGGAGGTCAGCTGACCCTCGGCGGCGATGTGGCGCTGCTCGATGCCGGTGCGCTCGCGGATCCAGCTGTCGGAGGTGTCCACGATCTGCTCGAGATCGTGGTTGGTCATGACCCGTTCCGGGAGGTAGCTGCCGGTACCGGTGATGCGCGCGTGGATCATGCCTCGGAGCGCTCCTGCAGCAGTTTTTCCAGACGCTGGTCGATACGACGCGGCACGTCCTTCTCGATCTCACGGAAGGCGACATCGAGGGCGTTGCCGAATGCGTCGACGTTCGCCCCGCCATGGCTCTTGATCACGATGCCCTGCAGCCCCAGCAGACTGGCACCGTTGTAGCGGCCCGGGTCGACGCGCTTCTTCAGGCGGGCCAGCACCGGCATCGCCATCAGTGCCGCGATACGGGAGAGCAGGCCGCGCTTGAACTCCTGGCGGAGGAAGTGGCTGATCATCTTGGCCACGCCTTCGCTGCTCTTGAGCGCGACATTGCCGACGAAGCCGTCACAGACGACCACGTCCACACCGCCCTTGTAGATGTCGTCGCCCTCGACGAAGCCGACGTAGTTGACCGGCCCGGCCTCGAGCTGCTCGGCGGCACTCTTGACGGTGTCGTTGCCCTTGATCGCCTCGGCGCCGACGTTGAGGAGGCCGACGCGCGGCGCCGGGTTGTCGTCGAACGCCTCGACCAGCACCGAGCCCATGACCGCGAACTGGAACAGGTGCTCGGCATCGCAGTCGACGTTCGCGCCCAGGTCGAGCACGTGGGTGTGTCCCGACTCGTTGGGCAGCGCGGTGCAGATCGCCGGGCGCTCGATGCCCGGCAGGGTCTTGAGGACGAACTTGGCGGTCGCCATCAGTGCGCCGGTGTTGCCGGCACTCACGGCGGCCTGCGCACGCCCTTCCTTGACCAGGTCGATCGCCAGGCGCATCGAGGAACGCTTCTTGGTGCGTAACGCGATGGCCGGCGACTCGTCCATGGCGACCACCTGGTCGGCGTGGACGATCTCGACCCGTTCTCGGTCGACACCCTGCTGCGCGGCAAGCTGCTGCTCGATGGTCGCCTGATCACCAACCAGCAGCAGGCTCGCCGAGGGGTGGCGTGACAAAAAACGGGCGGCAGCACGGACCGTGACTTCCGGTCCGTGGTCGCCGCCCATCACATCGATTGCGATCTGGCTGCTCATCAACGCCCCTTGGCTGGCCGAAACCCGCCCGTCAGGGCCCCATCCGCCTTGCCGTCATCACGACGCGAACGGCCCCCGTCGCCCGCCATCCGGGCCACGGGCAGGTGGTCGGCAATGGAAATCAGGCGTTGTCGCCGGCCTTGGTCACGACACGACGGCCACGGTAGAAACCGTCCGGAGTGACGTGGTGACGACGATGGGTCTCGCCGCTGGTCGGGTCGATGGACAGCTGGGTGTTCTTCAGGCTGTCGTGGGCGCGGCGCGAGTCGCGCTTGGCGCGGCTAACCTTGTTTTGCTGAACGGCCATGGTTTTCTACCTCCGAAATGATCAAGACGCGCCGGGGCGCGCCTGCTAGCTTTCACGTTTTCCTTGCCGCCGCGGCAACATCGCACCGCGGCCGTTTTCTATTGATCCCCGCCGGATCCCTTCTTCAGCGCCGCCAGCGCTGCGAACGGATTGTCCCGCTCCTCGTCGGCCGGCTCGGGCAGCTCGCCGGACTCGTAGGCCCGCCCCGCTGCAATCTCGGCACAGGGCTTTTCGTGGACCGGCATCAGCGGGACCGACATCAGGACCTCGTCCTCGATCAGGTCCAGCAACCGCACCCGCCCCTCGCGGCCGAGAATGACCGGTTCGGCATCCGCCTCGACGTGCTCGGCCTGATCCTCGCTGAACACGAACCGGACCTGCGAGCTCGACGTGACCGGCGTGACCACCGGCTGTCGGCAGCGCGCGCACTCGAGCGCCAGGGCCGCTTCGATGTGCACCTCGGCCGCCAGCGGCTGCACCCCTTGCGACTCGAAGAAATCGACCCGGTAGGCCAGCATCCCGCCGTCGGGAGCCATGTCCCGGCAACGCGGTAGCGCCGCCAGCGGCACCTCGCCCGCCTCGACCGCGCCCGAGCGGCAGGCCGCGCGCACATCCAGTGGCACGGTCAGCTGCCGATCGGTATTCTGGCGGTCATCGGTCGACATCGGCAATATCCTGCTCCGGCGACACGCGACCTCGATCACGCACCGCCAGTCTTGCAAGCGGGAATCTTAATCCGCTAAGTTTACCGGCTTCTCAAACTTTCGCCAAACGAAATGCCACTTCCCCGCCCCAGCCTGGTGCTCGCTTCGGGATCGGCGACACGACGCGCGCTGCTCGACCGGTTGAGACTGCCCTACCGCATCGACCCCGCGGACGTCGACGAGACCCTCGCCGCCGACGAAACGCCGGCCGAGGCGTGCCTGCGCCTGGCGCAACTCAAGGCCGACACCGTCGCTGCCCGCCATCCGGACGCCGTGGTGCTGGGATCGGATCAGTTGCTTGCCTGGGACGGCGGCATTCTCGGCAAGCCCGGCGATGCCGCCACCGCCCGCCGCCAGCTGGGCGAGATCGCCGGCCGCACGATCCACTTCCACGTCGCCCTGCGGGTAATCGGAGCGGACGGTCGGCCGCACGATTGGCAGGAGACCGTCACGGCACAGATGCGCGATCTCTCCGACGAGGAAATCGCCCGCTACGTCGAGATCGAACAGCCGTTCGACTGCGCCGGCAGCATGCGCTCGGAAGGCCTCGGGGTCTGCCTGGTCGAGCGGATGGACAGCGGCGATCCAACCGCGATCCTCGGCCTGCCGCTGATCGCCACCGCCCGCCTGCTGCGCAAAGTCGGCCTCGACCCGCTCGCCGCGGTCTGAGGAACGGCCCGGCCGACACCCGCCGCGACCGGGTATTCCCGCGGCCCGACTCGGTCGCCGAAACGCTGCCGCTCGCCCCGTATCCCGCCGGGAACCGGCTTTCGGCACAACCGACCCGGCAGGCATGCCAAGCGCATTTGACGCCCCCATCCCCTTGCAGTAAAAACCACTACCTCGCCATCGGAAGCCACCGGAAGGACGTCCACGTGACACTGCTAATCGCCGCCCTGCTGGGTGTCATTCAGGGCATCTTTATGTTCCTGCCCGTGAGCTCCACCGCCCACCTGGTGCTGACGCAGCACTGGCTGATCGAGAAGGGTCACCAGCTCCCGCCGCCGGACAGCCCCGAGATGATCCTGTTCGACCTGGTGGTGCATGTCGGCACGCTGGTGTCGATCGTGGTGGTGTTCTGGCCCAGCCTTTGGCGCTTCACCCGGTACACGTCGACCGGCGCCCTCCACTGGGCCTCCGCCGCAGGCCGACACGAGGGCATGCCGCTCTACGTGCGTCTGTTCCTGCTGGGGATGCTGTCCGTTCTGGCCACCGCGGCCATCGGCTTCGGGCTCAAGGCCACCTTCGAACAGGTGTTCGCCACGCCGGCACTGATCGCCGTCACGCTGACCCTGACCGGCATCCTGCTGTGGTGGACCGACAAGCTGGGGCCACGCCGCCGGGGTCTCAAGGGCATCAACGCCAAGGTGGCGACCGTGATCGGCGTGGCGCAGGGATTCGCGCTGGTCCCGGGCCTGTCACGCAGCGCCATGACCATCGTGTTCTCGTTGTTCACCGGCCTCAAGCGCCGCTGGGCCGCCGAGTACAGCTTCTTCCTCGCCATTCCGACCATCCTCGCCGCTACCCTGGTGCAAAGCCTGGAAGTGTGGGGCGACGTCGGCCTCAATGGCGTGGGCCTGATGGCCCTGACGGTCGGCTTCGTGGTTTCGGCCCTGGTCGGCATCGTCTCGCTGAAGCTGGTGATCTACTTCCTGTACCGCGCCCAGCTCAAGATCTTCTCCTTCTACGTCTGGATCCTGGCCGCAGCCGTTCTCTTCGGCTGGATCGACCTGCCGACCTAGCAGCGCAGATCGCTCCAAGACCCTCGCCGAGAACGCTCAGGGCCAGCGGCTACCGAACCACTCCCGCGCACATAGACAAAGCCCCCGACCGCTGATGCGGCCGGGGGCTTTTCGTGCGACAGACGTCGGCCGGGCCGCGCCCGGGATCAGTAGCCGAGACGCTTGCGCGCGATCTGATGCAGCTCGGGATTGGCCGCCGCGCAGACCGTGGTGGTTTCCAGACCGACGCCATTGCCTTCGAGGTCGGTGAACACCCCGCCGGCCTCCTGAACGATCACCGACAGCGCGGCGACGTCGAGCACGTTGACGTCCGACTCGACCACCAGATCGATCGCCCCGCGCGCCAGCAAGTGGTAGTGATAGAAATCGCCGTAACCGCGGGTGCGGTTGACCTCGGTGACCATGGTGGCAAGCCCGGCCCAGCCGACCGGCTGGCGTGCCAGCGTGGTCAGGTTGCCCAGCGACAGGGTCGCGTCGGCCAGCGAATCGACCTGCGAGACGCGCGCCTGCTGGTCCATGTAGAAGGCGCCACCACCCTTCTCGGCGTAGGCGTATTCGCCGAACACCGGGGCGCTGGAGACACCCAGGATCAGCTCGTCGCCCTTCATCAGCGCGATCTGGGTGGAGAAGAACGGGTACTCGCGCACGAAGCTCTTGGTGCCGTCGATCGGATCGACCAGCCAGGTGAACTCCGCCTCCGGCTTGGTCTTGCCGGTCTCCTCGCCGTAGAAGCCGTGATCCGGGAAGGCATCGAGAATGACGGCCTTGATCGCCTTCTCGGTCTCCACGTCGGCGACCGTCACCGGCGTGGCGTCTTCCTTGATCTCGATCTCGACGTTCTGCTGCCAGTAGCGACGAACGACGGCTTCGGCCGCGCGCGCGGCGGCAAGGGCGGTTTCGAGGTATTGGCTCTGCATGACGCGTTTCCTGGTTGTTGTCTGGATTTCGGGCCGGATGCCGGCGTGATGGGCGGCATTGTACCCGAGAGCCGGCCGAGTCCGGACGCGCCGCGGCAGCCTACGGCCAGCGGCGCATGCCGCGCAGCCACTTGAACACGTTGATCAGCGACGACAGGGCCTGCGCGACGTAGGTGAAGGCCGCGGCGCGCAGGATGCGGCGGGCCGGCCGACGGTCGGCACGCTTGAGCAACCCGGTCTCCTTGAGCATCGGCAGGGCGCGGTTGAAGCTCGCGTCGAGCTCGGTCGGCAGCGTGGCCAGGTGCGCGAACACCGGCACGGCCATGGTCATCACCCCGGCGGCAAACATGATCAGCCCGGCCAGCGGCCCCTTCTGGATCACCGACACCACCGGGATGGCCACCAGGATCCAGCCGGCGATGCGCTGGGCCCACTGGGTGCGCTCGACCACCTCCTGTCGGCGCTGGAACGGCGGGTACTGCTCGGCATCCTGCAAGGCGTGACCGACCTCGTGCGCCGCCACCGTGATCGCGGTCAGCGAGCGCCCGGTGAAGTGCGCCGGCGACAGGCGCACCGCCCGGTCGGAGGGATCGTAGTGATCGCCGCTCTTGGTCTGCTCGACCTTGACGTACTCGAGGTGATGACGATCGAGCAGGTAGCGGGCGAGGTCCGCGCCGGAAAAATCGAAGCGGTCGGCCGGCTCGCTGTGGCGGCGCATCACCTGCCCCACCCACCAGCCCGGCAGGTAGGACAGCGCGGCCATCAGGCCCAGACCGATCAGCAACCCGATGCCCATCAGTTCTCCGGCCGCCCGCGATCGATCTGGTAGATCAGATCGCCCGATTGCGACTGCGCGCTGCTGGTCAACTCCAGATGCAGGAACTTGTTGATGCGGTATCGCGTGATCACTTCCCCGACTCCATCGAATACGCCCACGGCATAGCGGACCAGCAGATTCTCCCCGATGCGCTTGCCGACGCTCAAGCGCGCCCCCTCGGCGCCACCCGACGTGGTGAAGCCGATCTCGTCGATACCGAACACCGATTTGACCTGCTGGGCCATCTGATCGCCCTGGCGGATACCCAGCCCGGCAATGGCGTTGAGGAGCAGCGAGGCATCCGCATCACTGCCCGCGGACAACCGTCGGCCGGTAAGCAACAGCGACAGCGCATCACTCGGCGAGGTGGGCGGTCGCGAAAACACCTCGGTTTCGGGGGACTCGAGCGGGCCGACGATCTGCAGCCCGACGACGGTGCCCGCTTCGTCCTGAATCTCTCGGGTCGCGACCACGTCCAGTCCCGGGACAGTCAGCGGGCCGGCGAAGATCAGCCGCCCGCGCTCGACCGAAAGCCGCTGACCATAGGCCTCGTAACGCCCGTCGACCAGCCGGATCTCGCCGAAGGCGCCCACCGGCTGCTGCGGGCGCAGCCGCAGCTCGATCCCGCCGGTCAGGCGCGTGGCCAAGCCCTGGCCGCGCAGGCTCACCGCATCGCCCAGCAGCACGTTGATATCGCCGCTCAACGGATAGCCACCCTGCCGCGGCTCGGCCTCCTCGCCGACGATGACCAGATCCTCGGAATTCTGCCGTGCATTTTCCGGCAGCCGCGCGACATTCGCGATCGCCAGCGGCACGTGGATGCTGCCCGAAAGCCGCCCGCCGGAGGGCGTGAACTCGCCCTCGAGTTCCGGTCGGGCATCCAGCGCCAGGCTGGGCAGACGCAGTACCGGGACGGCGTCCCCGCCCAAAGTGGCGTTCACCCGCCAGTCATCGAGGGTGTTGATCTGCCCGGCGCCGTCGAGCCGGATGCGCCCGCGGCTGCGCGGCATGGCCGTCTCGGTGATGCGCTTATCCTCGAATACCGGTTTCGGCGGCGTATCCGCCTCGCCCAGGAGCGACCCCGCCAACTCCAGCCGCCCCGCCTGATCGATACGCACCTCGACCCGGCCGTCCTCGTAGGACGTGCCGGTGGACAGCGACGTGAAACCGAGCCCCTGAGCGGAGACGCGACCGGACACCCGCGGCGCATCCAGCCGACCGCCCAGGACCAGTTGACCGCCGACCTCACCGGTCAACTCGCTGACCGGCGAGCGGAGCGGGCCGAAGAGACGATCGACCAGGGCGAACAACCGCTGCAGGTCCGCGCGCTCCAGGGACAGTCGCCCATCGACCGACCGATCGCCCAGCGCAAGCCGCCCCTGGCCCGCGATGGTCAGCCAGTCCTCGACACCACCGACCAGATCGGCCTCGACACGCTCACCGGCAAGCGTCGCGGCGAGACGGGTCTCCGGGTAGGTGACCACCTCGGGCTCGGCCTGATCATCGCCCATCGGCTTGAGCCGCACCTCGCTCGCCGGCAGGCGCAACGACAGTCCCGCCGTGCGCTCGTCACCCCCGATATCGGCTTCGCCATCGAGCTGCAAGCGCCCGGCAAACATCGCGCCGTCCGCCTCGCCGGCACGCCACTGCCCCCACAGATCCTGCAGGGCAAGATCACCCTGCATGCTCGCCTGCAGGTGACCGTCGCGCCGCTCGGCGTCGAGGCAGACGGCATCGGCACGCCCCGTCTCCGGCGTGACGCTCATCGGCGCGAGGCACAGGTCGTCGACGCGTTGCGCTGCGGGCGAAAGCAGCAACCCGGCCTGCCCCGGCAGACGCCAGCCCCCCGCCCAGGGAGACTCAAGCGTGAGGCGGGAAATCTGGCCCTGCCAGGCGCCTTCCTGCCAGCCGCCGCGCGCCTCGAGATGGGCCCCGAGTCCGGCATCGGCCGCGTCCTTGAGTTCGATCGTCCAGCGATGGTCCGCCCGTCGCCCATCGGCCTCGACGACCAGGCGATCGAACAGTGTCGACCCGCCGGCGGTGGAGCGCAGTCCGTTGGCCTCGACCGACAGTCGAACCGCACGGGCGTCCAGCGACGTCGCGTCGGTCGATGGCCGATCGAGACGCATGTCTGCCCTGGCCCGATCGAGGGCGTGCCCGGCCAGCCGCAGCCGGTCGGCCTGAAGATCGATACGGCCATGGGGCGCGAGCAGCGGGCCGTCGGCCTGCAGCATCGCCGTCAGCTTGCCGCGCGCGGTCTGTGGGCGGAGTGAGGCCGGATCGACCCCCGGGAGGCGGGCGATCAGATCCCAGGGGAGCTCGGCCAGGTTCGGCACCGACGCTGACGCCTCGACGGCCTCGAGCCGCCAGCGGGCCCAGTCGGGCGAGAGCTGCACTGCACCGTTCACCGACAGCTCCGCCCCCGGTGCCGCGAGCGCCAGTTGCTCCACGGCCAGGCGACCGGAGTCCAGCTGCCCGGCCAGACGGATCTCGGTCGACCGCTCCGCATTCCCGTCGACGTGTTCGGTCAGGCGCAGGCGCGCATCCTCGAGACGGGCCCGGCTCGCCTCGACCCAGTCGTCGAGCGTCACCTCGGCCCGCCAATCGGGGAGACGGCCGTCGAGACGACCACGACTGGCCAGCCGGACCGTCCGTCGTGCCTCGTCGTCCATCGCAACCGGCAACGCATCGATCTGCCACTCGGCATCGAACGTCCGCTCGGGGGTCAACCGCCCGTCGAAATGCAGCTGACCTCCCGCCGCCGTGCCGCTCAATCGGGCCGACGCACGCGCCTCATCGCCCCGCAACTCGAGGGTCACGTTGTCGAGCGCTTCGCCCGCCAGCCGACCTTGCAGATCGGACAACACCACCCGCCCGCGACCCGGCAGCCAGCCATCGGCGGCCTCGACCTGCGCCTCGAGCACGAAATCCAGCGACCCCGGCAAAGACGGCTCGATCCAGGTCGGGTCAAGCGAGCGAGCCTCGCCGGTCAGGTCGACCGACCACGACGGTGCCCAGCGAGCCTCGCCGCGCAAATCCAGCTGACCGCCCAGCGCATCGACGCGCAACGATTCGACGGCAAGGCGCTCTGCATCGGCCGTCATTTGCCCGCAGACCGCTGCCCGCGCGCCGTCCGCCCCCACCCAGGCCAGACGAGGCCTGAGCGACATGCCCTTGCGCAGCGATCCCGCGACCGTGACCGGCCCGTCCAGCCAGCCCCGCGGATGGTCGATCAGCAATTCCAGCCGGGCGGTTACCGGGATCGCCCCCTCCAGCCCGACGCTCAACTCGCCGCGACCGTTCACACGCAGCGCATCGGGCAGGCGCAAGTCGAGGGCCTGAAGCCGGGTGGTCACTCGCGGGGGCTGGTCGCGCGCCTCGAGCTGCGCGCTCAGGCGCGCCTCGGCCAGTTCATAGCGCGTCTCGCCCTGACGGATCACCACCCGCTCGGCCAGCAGCCGCTCGATATCGATGGCCATGGCGGGGATCGCCGGCAGCTCGCCGCGGGTCTCGGTCTCGCCTTCGTCCGTGACCGGCGGCAGCTGGAGTTCGATGCCGTCGAGCGTCAGCTCCGGAATCCGCAACCGTGCCCGCCAGAGGGCGCCGGGATCGATCTGCAGACTTCCGGCCTCCAGGTGCATGCTGGCGCCCTCCTCGGGCTCCCAGCCCAGCCCGGCCACACGCAGGCCGCGCCACGGCGTGCCCGTGACCTCGTCGACGCTCAGGGCATCGAGGTGACGCTCGGCCTGGGCAACCCCCCACTGGACGCCGCCGGGGGTGGCGGTCAGCCACCAGAGGGCGACCAGCCCCGCCAGCACGAGCAGCACGAGCCCCCAGCCCGTGACCAGGGTCAGGCGCCGCAGCCAGACCAGGGCGCAATGTGCGACGCGCCCCGGCCTCAAAACGCAGCCCCCAGCCCGAGGTGCAGGCGTGGCAGCCCGTCGCTGCCGTCCAGCGGCTGAGCCACGTCGAGGCGGACCATGCCGACCGGGGAGCGCCAGCGCACGCCCAGCCCGGCACCGGTCTTGAGCTCGGCCTCGGGGTCGATGTAGGCGTTGCCGGTATCGACGAAGGCGGCCAGGTACCAGTCATCGCGAATCACCGGCACCATCGCCTCGAGGCTGCCGACGAGCAGGTACTTGCCGCCGATCAGCGTGCCCTCGTCGTTCTCCGGGGCGAGCGATTCGTACTCGTAGCCCCGCACCGAGCGATCGCCGCCGGTGAAGAACCGCAGCGAACGCGGCATCTTGTCGAACTCGTCGGTCACGATCATCCCGGCCTCGCCCCGGGCGGCGAGGATCCAGCGCCCGACCGGCAGATAGCCGCCGACGAACACGTCACCGCGCAGGAAACTCGTTGCCGAGAACACGGGCTCGGCCGCCCCCTGCAGGGAGACGTCGACCACTACCCCTTCACTGGGAAACAGCGGATCGTCCAGTCCGTCGTAGCCCAGGCGCCCCCCCAGAATGGCGAAGCCGTTCGACTCGGCCGGCTCGTCGCCATAGCGGGTGCGATCGAGCAGGTATTCGGTGAACAGCGAGCGGGTCCAGCGATCACCCTCGTAGGCCCATTGCAGACCGGTCGCCGCCGCGGTGGTGACGATGTCGTTGTTGTCCTCGCGCGTGGCCCGGGCGTAGATGTCGTAACGCTCGCGCAGCGGGTCGGCGGCGCGCGGAATGGTGTAGGTGGTGTCGATGCGCTGCTCGATCGCCGAGAGCTGGGTGCGCGCCGCCCACCGATGGCCGCGCTTGTTGACGTAGCGCCGCGTCACCTGGGCGCCGACGCGCGGGCCGACGTCGGTGGCATAGCCGGCGCGAAGCTCGTATGACGTACGCGCATTGCGGCGCGTGGTGATGGTGACCGGCACCTCGCGATCCTTTCGTTCGTCCAGATGGGGGCGAACGGACACCGACTCGAAGTATTCGCTGCCGGTGAGATTCTGGTTCATCGCCAGAAGGTCGGTGCTGGTGTAGGGCGCACCCGGTGGCACGCCGGTCAGGCGTCGGGCGAGTGCCGGCTCGAGCACCGACTGCTCGATGCTGACCTCGCCGAAGCGATAACGCTCGCCGGGTTCGAGCGCCAGCGTGATCCGGGCCGACTGCGTCTCGGGATCGACACGCAACTCGCGGGTGGTGAAACGCGCGTCGAGATACCCCTGCTTCTGCACACGCGAAAGCAGACCGTCGCGAAAGGCGTCGTAGGCTGCCTGATCGAGCGCCGCGCCCACCTCGGGACGGCTCTCCTCGAGGAAGGTGCCGACCGGTTCCAGCGACTCGACCGCCGCCGGCAGATCGACGCGGACCGCCTCTATCCGGGTGACCGGGCCGGCGTCGATGTCGAGGGCGGGATCGCGACAGTCTTCACGCGACTCGATCGAGGTGCGGATGCGCGCATTGAAGTGACCGTAGGCCTGCAGCGCTTCCTCGGCGGCCTCGGCCGCCGATTCGAGATAGCGCCGGATCTGGGCGCTGCCTGCCTGGCAGGAGAACCCGATCCGGGGCATGGACAGGCCGACATTGGTGACCAGGCGGGCCTCGGACAGCCCGGTCAGTTGTAGCTGCGGCGTGGGCTCGGCCAGCGCCACGTTCGCCCCGAGCAGCAGTACGCCGGCCAACGACGCGGCAGAACGCCGACCCGGCGCGAACAACTACACCACCTCGGCGAGATCGCCGTTGCGCTCCAGCCAGGCACGACGATCCGCGGCGCGCTTCTTGGCGAGCAGCATGTCGAACACCTCGATGGTGTCGTCGCCCTCGACCTTGAGCTGTACCAGGCGCCGCGTGGCCGGGGCCAGCGTCGACTCGCGCAATTGCACCGGGTTCATCTCGCCCAGGCCCTTGAAGCGGGTCACCTGGATCTTGCCACGGCGTTTCTCGGCCTCGAGCCGGTCGATGATGCCGTCGCGCTCGTGCTCGTCGAGCGCGTAGAAGGTCTCCTTGCCGAGATCGATGCGATACAGCGGCGGCATGGCGACGAAGACGTGACCGGCATCGACCAGTGAGGGGAAGTGGCGCAGGAACAGCGCGGAGAGCAATGTCGCGATGTGCAGGCCGTCCGAGTCGGCATCGGCGAGGATGCAGACCTTGCCGTAGCGCAGCTTGGAGAGATCGTCCGAGCCCGGCTCGAGCCCCAGGGCCACGGCGATGTCGTGCACCTCCTGGCTTGCGAGCACCTGGGCCGGGTCGGTCTCCCAGGTGTTCAGGATCTTGCCGCGCAGCGGCATGATCGCCTGGAAATCCCGGTCGCGTGCCTGCTTGGCCGAGCCGCCGGCCGAGTCGCCCTCGACCAGGAACAGCTCGGTACGCGAGAGATCCGTCGAGGCGCAGTCGGCCAGCTTGCCCGGCAGCGCCGGGCCGCTGGTGACACGCTTGCGGGCGACCTTCTTCTCGCTCTTGATACGGCTCTGGGCCGACTCGATCGCGATCTGCGCGATCCGCTCGCCGATGTCGGGGTGCTGATTGAGGTAGAGCGACAGCGCGTCCTTGACCACGCCGCTGATGAAGCTCGCCGACTCTCGCGAGGAGAGCCGCTCCTTGGTCTGGCCGGCAAACTGCGGATCGTGCAGCTTGGCCGAGAGCACGAAGCGCACCCGGTCGAAGACATCCTCCGGCGACAGACGCACCCCGCGCGGCAAGAGATTGCGGAACTCGCAGAACTCGCGGATGGCCTCGGTCAGGCCCTGGCGCAGACCGTTGACGTGCGTGCCGCCCTGCAGGGTCGGGATCAGGTTGACGTAGCTCTCGGTCAGGCCCTCGCCCGGCTCGGTCGCCCAGACCACCGCCCAGGCGACCTCCTGGGCACGACCGCCGTCGGGCGCCTTCATGTGACCGACGAACCCCTCGGGCGGCAGCACCTCCTGGTCGCGCACGCTTTCCAGCAGGTAGTCGCGCAGCCCGTCGGCGTAGCACCAGTCCTCGCGCTCGCCGCTGGCCTGGTCGGTCAGGCTGACTTTGAGCCCCGGGCAGAGCACCGCCTTGGCGCGCAGCACATGGCGCAGACGCGCCATGTTGAAGCGCGGCTGGTCGAAGTAGCTGGTGTCCGGCCAGAAGGTGAGCGTGGTGCCGGTGTTGCGCTTGCCGACCGTGTCGATCACCTCCAGCGGCCGGGTGACGTCGCCGTGAGCGAACTCGATCTGGTGCCGCTTGCCGTCACGCTTGATGTCGACCACCAGGCGGGTGGACAGGGCGTTGACCACCGAGACACCCACCCCGTGCAGACCGCCGGAAAACTGGTAGGACTTGTCCGAGAACTTGCCGCCGGCATGCAGGCGAGTGAGGATCAGTTCAACCCCGGAGATGCCGTGCTCGGGATGCACGTCCACCGGCATGCCGCGACCGTCATCGGAGACCGACAGGGCGCCGTCCTCGTGCACGACCACGTCGATCGAGCTCGCGTGTCCGCTGATGGCCTCGTCGACGCTGTTGTCGATCACCTCCTGCGCCAGGTGGTTGGGTCGCGAGGTGTCGGTATACATGCCCGGGCGCTTCTTTACCGGATCGAGGCCGGTGAGCACCTCGATCGAGCCAGCGGTATAGTCGGATCGTTCAGCCATAAAACCGTGCATTCCCTTGAGAGTTTGACCCGTGGCGGGGCTCACAGGCGGCCGACGGGCCATCGATGACGGGCCGTCGCGGCCTCGGGGAACCTCTGCACGAATGCCGTACCGCTCTGCGCGTCTTGAGTCGGGCAGCTGCAAGGCGTTCGTCCGCTGCGGAAGGGGCATTCCCTTTCCAAGGACGAGAACGCAGCAGATGCCCGACCCAAGGCGCGCCCTGCGGGGCCTGTCGAGCCGCGCGCGCTCGGCGTTGCGTCGTCTTGACGTGCCCTCGGCACGCCAGCGACGACGCGCCTTGATCACGAACAGCCCGACCGGCCAGAGTGGCACGGCATTCGCGTAGAGGTTCCCAGGGCAAAGTGTACACTCCCGCCCGACAGCTGACACCGGGGTTGAAAACCGGCACAGATGCCGCCATGTCCAGCGGCAGTCGCCCACCCACACACGAGGACCACCCGACCATGAGCGAGAGCGCCCACGTCTTTTCCGTTACCGCCCAGGAATTCCACGACCGGGTGGTCGAGGCATCCCGAGAGACCCCGGTGCTGGTGGACTTCTGGGCGGAATGGTGCGGCCCGTGCCAGCAGCTGATGCCCGTGCTCTCGAAGATCGTCGAGGAGATGGACGGCCAGGTGAAACTCGCCAAGGTCGACACCGAGGCCGAGCAGGAACTCGCCCAGCAGATCGGCGTGCGCAGCCTGCCGACCGTGATGATGTTCGTCGACGGCCGGCCGGTCGACCAGTTCCAGGGCGCCCTGCCCGAGGGTCAGATCCGCGAATTCATCGCCCGCCACGTGCTCTCGGAGATCGACAAGCTGCGCCGCGAGGCCCAGCAGGTCCGTGCCGCCGGCGCGATCGAGCAGGCGATGGACCTGCTCAAGCAGGCCAACCAGCAGGAGCCGGACAACATCGAGGTCCTGCTGGACCTGGCCGACCTGATCGCGGCCGAGGGCGATTTCGACCAGGCATCCCAGATCCTCGATGCCCTGCCGATGGATGCCGCGGCACGGGACGACGTGCGCGAACTCAAGGCGCGCACCGGCATGGCCCGCTCGGCCCAGTCCGGCCCGCCGGAGGACGAGCTGCGCGCGCGGATCGAGGCCGACCCCAAGGACATGGAGGCACGCGAAGCGCTGGCCGCCAAGCTCGCCATGCGCAACGATCTCGAGGAGGCGCTAGAGCAGTACTACCAGATGATGCTGCGCGACCGCGACTACAACGAGGACGCCGGCAAACGCGGCATGATCGACCTGTTCGAGGTGCTCGGCGCCGAGCATCCGCTCACCCGCCGCTATCGGCGCAAGATGTTCGGCCTGCTGCACTGACGCGGCCAACGGGTTACCGCGGCGGCCAGCCATGCACGAGCACCATGCCCCCGAGGAGCTGATCGACCACGCCGGTCGGGCGCTGGGCATCGGCATCGCACTCAACCTCGGCTTCGTGGTGCTCGAGGCGGTCGCCGGCATCCTCGGCCAGTCGATGGCCCTGCTGGCCGACGCGGCCCACAACCTCGGCGACGTCCTCGGGCTGGTGCTCGCCTGGGGGGCGAACCGGCTGAGCCGGCGACTGGCCGACCGGCAGTTCAGCTACGGGCTGGGCAGCAGCACCATGCTTGCCGCCCTGGTCAATGCCATCACCCTGATCCTCTTTTCGCTGTGGATCCTGTGGGAGGCCGGCATGCGACTGCTCGATCCACCGGCCGTCGACGGCCTGCTGGTAATCGGTGTCGCGCTGGCTGGCGTGCTGGTCAACACCGCCACCGCCTGGCTGCTGGTGGCGCAGCAGAAGCACGACCTCAATCTGCGCGGCGCCTTCCTGCACATGGCCGCCGATGCCGCCGTCTCGGTCGCCGTCGCGCTTTCAGGACTGCTGATCCTGCTGACCGGCCTGACCTGGGTCGACCCGGCGCTCAGCATCGTCGTCAGCCTGGTGATCCTGATCCCCGCCCTGGGACTGGCCCGCCAGTCGCTGCAACTGGTTCTTCACGGGGTCCCGGAGGCGGTCGATCTCGACGAGGTCGAACGCCATCTCGCCGCCCTGCCCGGCGTGACCGATCATCACCATCTGCACGTCTGGGCCCTCTCCACCCGGGAAACGGCACTGAGCGTCCATCTGGTCATGCCCGACCCGCCGGACGACGGCGACCGCTTCCTGCATGACCTCCAGGAAACACTCCGCCAGCGCTTCGACATCCGGCACGCCACCGTGCAAATCGAACGCGGCACCTGCCCCTGCCCGATCGACGACTGAGCGACAGCCGATGCCTTAACGCAACTGCAGGCGCTCGAAGAAGGCATCCAGCGCCTGCCGGGCGCAGGCGGCATCCTTGTCGCCGCCGGGCGCGCCACTGACGCCGAGCGCACCGATGGTCGAGCCGGCCGACTCGATCGGCACCGCCCCGTCGAGCACCAGCACCCCGTCGACGTGATTCATCTCCTGGCGAATGTCGCCGCGGTTGGCACGGAAGGCGCCCGAGTCGATGCCCGACAGGATCACCGCGCGCGCCTTGTCGGCAGCGATCTGGCGCGTGAAGCGCGGGGCGTGGGTCGCACGCATCATCACCTGCGGGTCGCCCGACGGGTCGACCACCACCGCGGTGACCGCGTACCCCTGCCCGGCGCAGACCGCCACCGCCTCCTCGGCGATGTCCGCCGCCAGCCCCATGCCGATGCGCTCGCCGGTGACCACGTCACCGGCACCGTCGGCGTGGACCCCGGCCTGCAGGCCGGAGGCGACAAGCAGACACGCCACAAACACCGTCAAGCGTCCCTTCGGTCCTCCCCCCATGGCCAAACCTCCGCTATGGTTGTCGAAACGGACAGGCCGAGCATAGCCGCCCGAATCAGTGCATGGAGTCAAGCATGGGTGACGCACCGCAAGATGATGCCGCCCGCCGCGATCCGATCGCGGCGCTGAGAGAAATCGCGCCCTTCGACCACATCGAGCCCGACCTGCTCGAACGGGTATTGTCCGAGGCCCGGGTCCGCCCCCTCGAACGTGGCGAGGTGCTGCTCGAACCCGGCATGGGGCCACCGGATACCTTCTACGTCCTGCTCTCCGGTCGAGTGGACGGGCTGGCCGACGGTTCCGACGGCCAGCCGGTCTGGTCACTGGGGCGGGGGGATGCCTTCCCGCTGGGCGCGCTCATGGAACAGCGTCCGGTCAGCACCCGCCAGCAGGTCGCCCACCCGGGCGAGGCGGTGACGGTGCCGGCCGCTGCCTTCCGGCGCCTGCGCGAACAGAGCGAGGCCTTCGACGACTTCTGCACCCGTCGCATCGGCCACCTGCTGGCGCGCGGCCCGGCAGGCGAGGAGGAAACCGACGGCCTTGGCGGCTCGGGCGCACTGCTCGACCCCTCCACGCCCATCCGCGCCCGGCTGGAGGGCGAGTCACTGCGACTGGACGGCGACACCCGGCTCGACGAGGCGGCACGCGCCCTCGAGGACCATGGCGGCGAGGCGATCATCGTGCGCCTCGACGCAGGCTGGGGCATCGTGACCCTGCGCGATCTCGCCTTCCGCGGCCTGGCCCGACCCGAGCGCCACCAGCTGACACTGGCCGAAATCGCGACACGTGAGCCGGTGAGCATCGACGCCGACACCTCGCTGCTGGAGGCCGCCGTCAGTCTCGCCGAACACGGCTTTCACCATCTGCTGGTCACCGAGCCCGAGCGCGACGAGCCGCTGGGCGTTCTCGACGAGGCGGCACTCTATCGGGTCAATGCCATGACGCCCGGCCTGATGCACCAACGCATCCGGCGGGCACGCGACATCGACTCCCTGGCGATCATCCGTCAAGAGGTCCCCGGGATCGTCGGAGCACTGCTGGAATCCGGCTCCGGCTTCGCTCCGATCAGCCGGATCGTCAGCGGGGTCAACGACGCCATTGCCCGCCGGGTGATCGCGCTGACCTTCGAGGACGCCCCCCTGCCGGCGGAACTCGACTGGTGTTGGCTGACCTTCGGCAGCGAGGCGCGGATGGAGCAGACACTGGCGACCGACCAGGACAACGGCCTGGTGTTCGCCGGACCGGTCGACGAGCAGGCGGCACGCGAGCTGCTGCTGCCGCTGGCCCGGCGTGTGAACGAGGCACTTGACCAGCTGGGCTATCCGCTGTGCCCCGGCAACATCATGGCCGGCAACCCCGACCTGTGCCGGTCTATCGATGAATGGGGCCGACGCTTCCGCGACTGGATCGACCAGGGCACCCCCGAACACCTGCTCAACGCCACCATCTTCTTCGATGCCCGCGGCCTGGCGGGCAGCGAGGCACTGTTCGACCGCTGGGCAGCCGCCTGGCGGGAGCCGGCGCGCAAGAACAGCCGCTTCCGCCGCCAGCTCGCCGCCAATGCCATGCGCAACCAGCCGCCCCTGACGCTGTTCGGCGGGTTTCGCACCCGCGAGCGGCACGGCCAGCGCGGCATCGACATCAAGACCGATGGCGCAACACCCTTCGTCGACGCCGCCCGCATCGAGGCCCTTGCCGAGGGGGCTGCCGCGACGCGCACCGACCAGCGTCTGGCGCTGGTGCCCGAACGCGCCCTGCCGGCCGAGGATCTCACCGCGGCCTACGACTTCATCCAGCGCCTGCGACTGCGCCATCAGTACCAGCAGGTGGCTCGGGGCGAGACGCCCGACAACCTGATCGATCCGGACGAACTCGACGGCCTGACCCAGCGCCTCCTCAAGGAATCCTTCCGCATCGCTCGCAAGCTGCAGCGTCACCTGGCGCTCGCCTACCAGCTCTGAGCGCCCTGACGGCCTGCAAAGGTTCACTTTTCCCCCGTGCTTCCAGTAGGCTTACGATGCGTCGGCATTGCGTGCCGCGACCAGCTCGTGGCGCGCGATGGAATGTCGACATGGAGATGGAAAACAAAAATCATTCGGATCCGACCGAAACCCCAAGGAGCCTATTATGGAGCACTCATCCAATCGCGCTGATTATTGGCGCGCCAATCTGAAGGTACTGTTCGGCTGCCTGGTCGTCTGGTTCCTGGTGTCCTATGTATTCGGCATCCTGCTGGTCGATACGCTCAACCAGATCTCGCTGGGCGGTTATCCGCTGGGCTTCTGGTTCGCGCAACAGGGCTCGATCTTCACCTTCGTGGTGCTGATCTTCTTCTATGCCTGGCGCATGAATGCCATCGACAAAAAATTCGGCGTCGCCGAAGACTAATAAAGCAGGAGCCAAAGAGACATGGATCTTCAGACACTGATTTACCTGGTGGTTGGCGCCACCTTCGTGTTGTATTTCATCCTCGCGATCGTGGCCCGTGCCGGTACGACCAGCGAGTTCTACGTTGCCGGCAAGGGCATCAACCCGGTCCTCAACGGCATGGCGACCGCCGCCGACTGGATGTCCGCCGCGTCGTTCATCTCGATGGCCGGCCTGATCGCCTTCAACGGCTACTCGGCCTCCGCCTACCTGATGGGCTGGACCGGCGGCTACGTGCTGCTGGCGATGCTGCTGGCGCCGTACCTGCGCAAGTTCGGCAAGTTCACGGTGCCGGAATTCATCGGTGACCGCTTCTACTCCAAGACCGCACGGGTCATCGCCGTCATCGCCCTGCTGGTGATCTCGCTGACCTACGTCATCGGCCAGATGAAGGGTGTGGGCGTCGCCTTCTCGCGCTTCCTCGAGACCTCGGTCGAAGTCGGCCTGTTCGCGGGCATGGGCATCGTGTTCGTCTACGCGGTCCTCGGCGGCATGAAGGGCATCACCTACACGCAGATCGCGCAGTACGTGATCATGATCTTCGCCTACACCGTCCCGGCGATCTTCATCTCGCTGCAGCTGACCGGTCACTTCCTGCCGCAGATCGGTACCGGCGCCGAGCTGACCGACGGCTCGAACCAGTACCTGCTGCAGAAGCTGGACATGATCCTGGTCGACCTGGGCTTCGCCGAGTACACCGGCACCCCGGACCTGATGAACACCTTCCTGCTCACCCTGGCGCTGATGATCGGTACCGCCGGTCTGCCGCACGTGCTGGTGCGCTTCTTCACCGTGCCGCGCGTCCGTGACGCCCGCAAATCGGCCGGCTGGACCCTGCTGTTCATCGCCATCCTCTACACCACCGCCCCGGCCGTCGGCGCCATGGCGATCTGGAACACCCTGAAGACCGTCCAGCCGGGCGCAATCGGGGCCGAGGAAGGCAACCTGCTGTACGAAGAGCGCCCGCAATGGTTCAAGAACTGGGAGACCACCGGTCTGCTCAAGTTCGAGGACAAGAACGACGACGGCCGCATCCAGTACTACAACGACAACAACGAAGAGTTCGCGGCCATGGCCGAGGCCGAGTACGGCTGGGAAGGCAACGAGCTGTACGTCGACCGCGACATCATGGTGCTGGCCAACCCCGAGATCGCGAAGCTGCCCAACTGGGTAATCGCGCTGATCGCTGCCGGTGGTATCGCCGCCGCACTGTCGACCGCCGCAGGCCTGCTGCTGGCGATCTCGTCGGCCATCTCGCATGACCTGCTCAAGGGCGTGATCAAGCCGGACATCTCCGAGAAGGGCGAGCTGATGGCCGGCCGGATCTCGATGACCGTCGCGATCATCATCGCCGGCTACCTGGGCCTGAACCCGCCGGGCTTTGCCGCCCAGGTGGTGGCACTAGCCTTCGGTCTGGCGGCGAGCTCCCTGTTCCCGGCGCTGATGATGGGGATCTTCTCCAAGCGCATGAACAAGCAGGGCGCCATCGCGGGCATGCTGGCCGGCCTGACCATCACCCTGCTGTACATCTTCTGGTACAAGGGCTGGTTCTTCATCCCGGGCACCAACATGCTGCCGGACAACGCCGACAACTGGCTGTTCGGCATCAACCCGACCTCGTTCGGTGCCATCGGTGCAGCGGTGAACTTCATCGTCGCGATCCTGGTCGCGAAGATGACCACCCCGCCGCCGGCGGAGATCCAGGAGCTGGTCGAGGACGTCCGCGTCCCGCGCGCCAGCTGATCGACCCGGGCCGGCAAACGCCGGCCATGAAACAAAAAACCCCGGGCCTGACCCGGGGTTTTTTTGTGCCTGGATTTTGTGTCGACTTCTGCGGAGGTCTCTCCGCCAGGCGCCGAAAGCGACCGTCAGCGCCCGCCGGCAATCACCCAGCCGGTAATACCGGTGAACATCAGGATCACGCCGGCCGGCGCGAGCATCAACAGGTCCATGAACTGGCGCTTGTCCTCTTCGCTGGTGAACACGATCGGACCCAGGCCACCGATCACGCCGACCGCCGACAGGATCGCGCCGAGCACCAGCATGACCTTGGAGGCCCGGGCGAATCCGGGCTGACGGGAGGGCGCCTCGAACCGGTACGGATCACCGATGCCCGGCTCGAACTCCTCTTCGGGATCGGAATCGGGTCGCTTGTCGGAATGGTCGCTCATCGTGGCACCCTCACGCATCTGGGAAAGAGGCAAATCCTAGCAGCGCGGCTGCCCGAACCGAAGCGCGACCGGCCCGACCCCGCCTTTTTGCTAGACTGCCGGCAGACAGCGCGGGCCCGGAGCGAGTCCCGCCCCACCCCATGCACAGCAGAGACGAGGAATATCACCGTGCTCGAATTCTCGGTAAAGAGCGGCGCCCCGGAGAAACAGCGCACTGCCTGCCTGATCGTTGGCGTGTTCGAATCGCGCCGACTGTCGGACGCGGCGGAGACCATCGACCGGGTCAGCGACGGCTTCATCTCGGCGATCACCCGGCGCGGGGACATGGACGGCGAACTGGGCGACACCCTGCTGCTGCACGGTGTACCGAACATCCAGGCCGACCGGGTGCTGCTGGTCGGCCTGGGCAAGGAGCGCGAACTGGACACGCGCGGACTGGTCAAGGCCACGCGCGCCGCGGTCGAGGCCCTGCACCATCGCGGCACCGCCGAATGCGTCAGCCATCTTTCCGAGATCGACGTGCGCGGCAGCAGCATGGAGCAGGTGCTGCGGCAGAGCATCGTCGCGATCGACGATGCTCTCTACCGGTTCGACGAACTGAAGAGCGAGCGTGATCTCGGTCCGCGTCGCCCGCTGCGCAAGGTCACCTTCATCCTGCCGACCCGCCGCGAACTGATGGAGGCCGAACGCTACGTGCGCGAAGCCACCGCCATCAGCAACGGCATGCGCATGGCGAAGAACCTCGCCAACATGCCGGGCAACCTGCTCACGCCCACCACCATGGCCGAGCATGCGCGCAAGATGACCGAAACCCATATGCACCTGTCGGTCGAGGTGCTGGATCAGTCGCGCATGGAAACGCTGGGCATGAATGCCCTGCTCTCGGTGGCCAAGGGCTCCAGCGAACCGCCCAAGATGATCGTCATGGAGCACATGGGCGCTGACGCCGATACGCCGCCGGTCGTGCTGGTGGGCAAGGGCGTGACCTTCGACTCCGGCGGCATCTCGCTGAAACCCGGCCCGGACATGGACCAGATGAAGTTCGACATGGGTGGTGCCGCGGCCACCATCGGCGTGATGTCCGCGGTGGCCGAGATGCAGCTGCCCATCAACGTGGTCGGCATCGTCCCCACCGTGGAGAACATGCCGGACGGCGCGGCACTGAAGCCGGGCGACGTGATCCGCAGCATGTCGGGCCAGACCATCGAGGTGTTGAATACGGACGCCGAAGGCCGGCTGATCCTCTGCGATGCCCTGACCTACGCGACGGGCTACAAGCCGGCGGCGATCGTCGACATCGCCACACTGACCGGGGCCTGCATCGTCGCCCTCGGCCGCCATCCGAGTGGCCTGCTCGCCAACAACGACCCGCTGGCCCGCGAACTGCTCAAGGCCGGTGAGACCGCGAACGACCGCGCCTGGCAGCTGCCGTTGTGGGACGAGTACCAGGACCAGCTGAAGAGCAACTTCGCCGACATGGCCAATATCGGCGGACGCGAGGGCGGCACGATCACCGCGGCCGCCTTCCTCTCCCGCTTCGTCAAGGAGCACCACTGGGCCCACCTCGACATCGCCGGCACGGCCTGGAAGACGGGTGAGGCGAAGGGTGCGACCGGCCGGCCGGTCGCACTCCTCACCGAGTTCCTCATGAACCGCGCCCGCCAGCAACAGGACGGCAACGGCTGATCCCCACCGGCGACACCCAGACGCAAAAACGCCCCCGATCGCCGGGGGCGTTTTTATTTGTGAGACGGATTTGGCTGCACTCGAATCAGCCCTGCTCTGCCGCCCGCTCGAGGTTGCGTCGTCGCTGCTGGCGCTTGCGTTCCGGCAGGTTGTCATAGAGCCGATCGCGCAGGGCGATCATGAACCGCTCGACGTCCGGAATACTCACTCCGGGCACGTCCACCTCCGTGAACGTGCGGGCATAGAGCTTTTCCGCGCTGGCGCGGATCTCGTCGATCAGCGGCAACGCCCGTTCGGTCAGGCGAATGATCTTGCAACGCCGATCGGTGCCGCACTGGACCCGCTCGACCCACTCGTCGCGTGACAGTCGGTCGACCATGGCCACCAGCGACGGCCCCTCGATACCCAGCTCCTCGGCCAGTTCCGACTGGATCAGGCCTTCGGGATAGAGCGACAGGATCGCCATGGTTCGCCACTTGGCCTGACTCAGGCCGTGGTGGGCAAGCTCGTGATCGAGCAACTGGCGCCAGAGCTGGTCAACGCGGTGCAGTAACACCGGGACACGATCCTCGGCGCAGATATCAAATTCGGTCGTCAAGTCGGCCATGCGACCCCCTGCGTGGTGGCGAAGCGATCCCGCCCAGCCTGACCGACCGGGCGGAGTCATTCTGCCACCGCGGTACGCCACCTCCAACTATTAGCCACGCTAACCGCATGTTTACGGAGACGAAAAAACCGCCCGCTGTCAGTGATGACAGGGGCGGTCAAATCTCACCAGGGACGGTCAGCGGTCGCCGTGACGACCGACGAATCATTCACTGAAGATCACGTCAGCCGTCACACCCTCATGGGCAGCGAACTGCTTGAGACGACGAACGGCCTCCAGCTGAATCTGCCGGACACGCTCGCGCGTGCAGCCCAGCAGGCGACCGACTTGCTCCAGCGTGGCCGGCTCGTGGCCACGCAGGCCGTAGCGGCGCATGAGCACCTCGCGTTGCTTGCCCTCGAGCTTGTCGATCAGACGATCGAGCAACTGCAGCACGCCGTTGTCCTGCAGGTCGTCTTCGGGAAGCTGGCTGTTCTCGTCCGGCACCATGTCGAGCAGCGAGAACTCGCCATCACCCTTGAGGGGACTGTCGAAGGACGACTCGCGCTCGTTGTATGACATCACCTTGAGCACGTCCTTGACCGGCTTGTCCAGGTGTTCGGCAATCTGCTCGGGGCGGACATCCCCATTCTGGCTCTGCGCAATACGGCGGGCGGCGCGGTTGTAGGAATGCACCTCCTTGACCACGTGCACCGGGAGCCGAACGGTTCGCGCTTGGTTCATCAGGGCCCGCTCGATGGTCTGGCGGATCCACCAGGTGGCATAGGTGGAGAAGCGGAATCCCCGCTCCGGGTCGAATTTCTCCACGGCTCGCATCAGGCCGAGATTCCCTTCCTCGATCAGGTCGAGGAGATCGAGGCCTCGGTTGATGTAACGCCGTGCCAGCTTGATCACCAGCCGCAGGTTGCAGACGATCATCTTCTGGCGGGCCCACTCCTCACCGGCCTGTGCGCGACGGGCATAATCGACCTCTTCCTGAGGCGTGAGCAGGCGTTCTGTTTCGACGTCCTTCAGGTAAAGGCGAACCGGATCGGGCGACTCGGAATCGTCTACGTTGAAATTGCGGGCAAATTCCGCGGCATCCGGCTCCCCCTCGCGGCGGGTCGCGCGAGCGTCCACCGGGGACTCCGACTGGCCGGCGGCCAGTTCATCCACCTTGCTGGGGTCGACCTGGTTGATGGTGTCGTGAACGATTGCCTGTGCCATGTCGTATCCCTCGCTCGATTGCGCTGTTGCCGAAACGATCTGTGTACAACCTTTGCATAGTCACATGAGGGGATCAATCCCCCTGGCATCGAATAAAACAACATGACATGTTCGATATTATGCAAATATCGATCGAAAACGGGCCAAAGCGGCCCCAAACACACTCCTGGGGCGCCCCAACATGTACAAGACATATACACACCTGTGACATGACAGCGGACCGCGCCTCCACGCCCCGGCCCCATGTGGGTCCGACATGGACACGAGAAAAAGGTTTTCAAGGGTGATTGCCGAGCGGCAACAGCAGATCAGGCCACTCAGGGCAGGTAGCGCTCCGGGTCGACAGGCTTGCCCTGCCGCCGGATCTGGAACAGGAGGTGGCCTCCCTTGCCGGGCTGACGATGGTCGACCGGCCCGACCCGGGCGATGGTCTGACCACGGCTGACCCTCTGACCCTCCGATACCGAGAGGCTCTTGTTGTACGCGTAGGCCGACAGCCACTCGGCGTTGTGCTTGACGATGACCAGGTTGCCGTAGCCCGGCAGGCCGTCACCGGAGTAGACCACCTTGCCGGCGGCCGCCGCCTTCACTGCCGTGTCGATGCTCGCACCCAGGATCAGTCCCTTCTGGGCCGGCGCGCCTTCGGGGAAGCGGTGCAACACCTTGCCCTGCAGCGGCCAGCGCCAGTTGACGGGCGAGGCGGCCGGCGTCGGTCTCGACACCTTCGCCGGGGCGGACGACTTGGCCTTGCGGCTCGACGTGCTGCTCACCGTCCTCGACGGCGCGCGCGCGGTCCTCGTTGCCCCGCTGGGCGGGCTGAGGCGCAGGCGCTGGCCGATCTTCAGGCTGCGGGGGTTGGATATGCCGTTCCAGCGAGCCAGCCGTTGCCAGTCGAGATCGTTGGCCACGGCAATCGAATAGAGGGTGTCGCCCCCCTTGACGTAGTAGACCGGCTGACCCCGTTCCCAGCTACGGTAGTCGGTCGAGGCGGCACACCCGACCAGCAGGAGTGCCGCCAGGACGCCCGCCACCAAACCCGACCAGCGCGCCGCCGGAGGCGACGGGATCGAGCAGTCGTGAGCTGACGGGGCCCTATGCATGGCTTACATCGTCTGCCAGATGCCGATGGCAAGAAGCAACAACGCCACGAACAGCCAACCGAGCCATTCGATGTACTGGCGCAGCTTCGGGGCGACGCGCGGCCCGGCCCAGGCCACCAGCCCCGAGACGAGAAAGAACCGTGCCCCGCGGCCGACGAACGAGGCGAGCACGAAGCCGAACGGATTCATGGTCATCGCACCGGCAGCAATGGTGAAGACCTTGTAGGGGATCGGCGAGAAACCCGCGACCAGCACCGCCCAGAAGCCCCAGTCGGCAAACCAGTCCCGGGCCCGGTCGAAGCTCGCGGCGTAATGGGATTCGGCCAGCCAGGGCTGGATCGCCTCGATCGCCCACAGACCGATGAAATAACCCAGCAAGCCACCCAGGACGCTACCCGCCGTGGCGATCAGCGCAAATCCCCACCAACAGCGGGGCCGTGCCAGCGTCATCGGCATGAGCATCACGTCCGGCGGGACCGGGAAGACCGAGGACTCTGCAAAGCTCAACGCCCCGAGCACGGCGGGCCCGCGACGATGGGCGGACCAGGCCAGAACACGGTCGTAGAGCGGGCCGAACAGCCTCATGCGCACCTCACGCCAACAGGGTCATGCTGCCGGTCATGCGAGCGACCCCGGCAGCAGTGGAACGAACGACACCAGATCGTACCAGCGGGTCTGGTACTCGGTGTCCGCAATCCGGGTGATGACGGTCAGCTTCTGCCCACCGCCCTGGGCGCCGACCGGAATCACCAGCCGCCCGCCAATCGCCAGCTGCTCCTTGAGCTCCGGCGGCACGGCGTCCGGAGCGGCCGTCACCACGATCGCCTCGAACGGCGCCTGAGACGGCCAGCCCTTGAAACCGTCCCGGTGCATGTAGCGGATATTGAGCAGCCCCAGGGCACGGTGACGGGCCTTGGCCTGCTCGAGGAACGCCCCGATCCGCTCGACGGTGAACACCGACTGGCACAGCTGGGCGAGCACGGCCGCCTGGTAGCCCGACCCGGTACCGACCTCGAGCACACGCTTGAGGTGACGCTCGCCGTCCATCACGAGTTCCGTCATGCGGGCAACGATATAGGGCTGAGACAGGGTCTGCCCCTGGCCGATCGGCAGGGAGCAGTCCTCGTAGGCGCGCACGCTCTGCACCTCGTCGACGAAGGCCTCGCGAGGCACGGCGGCCATTGCCTCGAGCACCGGCTTCGACCGGACGCCCTGCGACTCGAGCCGCTCGAGCATGGTCTGCCGCGCCCACTGGTAGTTTCGCTGGATCATCGGCTAACCCTCAGGCCAGCCATTGCTCGAGGGCCGGCATGGTCTCGTGGCGCGTCATGTCGAAATGAATCGGCGTCACCGAAACCCAGCCGTGTGCCAGGGCGTGGAAATCGGTGCCCTCGCCGGCATCCTCCGCCTCACCGGCCGCCCCGATCCAGACGATCTCGCGACCACGCGGGTCGGTGTCACGCACCAACTGCCCGGACGGGTGACGACGCCCCAGGCGCGTCGCCTGCACTCCGCCGATCTTCTCGAGCGGCGCGTCGGGAACGTTGATGTTGAGCAGGCTGTAGGCGGGCAACGGGTGGTTATCGAGTCGACGGATCAGCCACTCGACCCAGTGGGCTGCCGACTCGAGGTACTCCGGCGCGAACGACTGGCAGGAGGCGGCGATTGCCGGCAGCCCCAGCGCGCGCCCCTCGCTGGCCGCGGCCACGGTGCCGGAATAGAGCACGTCGTCACCGAGGTTGGCACCGTGGTTGATGCCCGAGACCACCAGGTCCGGCATTTCCGGCAACAGGCCCTTGATGCCCAGGTGGACGCAATCCGACGGCGTGCCGTCGATCACCCACAACCGCTCCTCGAGCTGGCGAGGACGCAGGGGACGGGAGAGCGTCAGGCTGTTGGAGGCGCCGCTGCGATCACGATCGGGGGCAACGATGGTAACGGTCGCGAACCGGGCGAGTCGCTCGGCGAGTATGTTCAGCCCCGGGGAGAGATAGCCGTCGTCGTTACTTAAGAGAATATGCATGGATTGCTCGTGTCGATTCCGTAAGCCACGCCCGACTCGGAGCGCGGCGGGGTGGTCTGGCAAGGATACCGCCTGCCGGTCGGCAATTCAGCCCGTGCGATGGCACCAACCCGGACCGGGGCGCTATGATGCGCTCATGAGTGACGAGTCACGCATCGACCCCGAGGATCGCGCCCTGTTTCTCGACGCCGTCGGCCCGGTCGAACCGGTCGAAGACGAGCGCGTCGAGCCCGAGCGCCCGCGTGTCAGCGCCCGGCCGCGACGCGAAGCGGGCTTCGACGAGATGGTCGACGAATTCGCCTTCAGCGATCTGGCCGAGGCGCCCGAGCAGGGCGAGCAGGTCCAGTACGTCCGGCCGGGCGTGCAGAAGGCGATCCTGCGCAAACTCAAGCGCGGCGGCTACAGCGTCTCGGCATCGCTCGACCTGCACGGCCTGACGGCCGACCAGGCCCGCAACGAGGTGGGCCGATTCATCCGCAGCGAGCGTGGCGAGCTGCGACGCTGCGTGCGCATCGTCCACGGCAAGGGCTATCGCTCGAACGCCGGCCAGCCGGTCCTGAAGACCCTGCTCAATCGCTGGCTGCCTCAGCGCGACGACGTGGTCGCCTTCTGCTCCGCCCCGCCGCATGACGGCGGCACCGGCGCGCTCTACGTCCTGCTGCGCCGCCTCAACCCGGGCGACTGAACGCACTCACCGCCCCTCGCCCTAACCGCCCGACGGACGCGAGCGGTCCACCGCAAACGGCAACCGCACGAGATACGCCCCTTCGGTGCTGTGGATGGTCAGGTTCGCGAGCCAGTCGCTGCGATCGGTCGTGCAGACCGGCAGGATGATGGTCGCGCGGTACTGGCCGTCGGCCAGCCGCTCGAGCCGGTAGGCATTGATGCCCATGTCCATGCCGACCATCTCGAAGTCGACCCGGATAGCGCCGACCGAGCGGGCGACCTCGCCCTGCGGGGCGACCGTGAAGGCGAATTTCTCCAGCGGCACAACCGTCTCGGGCATCGTCACCCGAAAGGCACCGAGCTCGTCGATCGACACCGTACAGCCCTCGCCTTTCAGGGAACAGTCGTCCGGCGCCTTGACCTGGGTCAACGCCCCGCTGACCGGAACGTCGGTCGAAATCTTGCTCGGCGCCCGCCCCCACAGATAGGTCAGCACGCCCAGGATCAACAGCGTGGCGACCAGCCATTTCGCCTGCTTCATGCTCATCGGTCTCTCCCCGCGGCTCACGCCGCGCTCACCAGAATGCCGAAATGCCGGCCACACCAAAACCGCCCCGGCGCCAGATGCGCGGCAGATCGTCGACACCGACCCCGCCCAGCGCGTAGACCGGCATCGAGGCGGCCTCGGCCAGTTCGGCGAATGCCGACCAGCCGATACCGGAGACGCCCGGATGCGTCGCGGTCGCCCGCAACGGCGAGACGGTCACGAGATCGACGGCCAGTTCGACGGCCCGATCGAGTGTCGCCCGGTCATGCACGGCGGCAGTCACCAGGTGGCCACGCTCCTGGGCCTCACGCACCCTCTCGGCGGGCATCGCCATCAACCGGGCATGATTGAGATGCAGGCCGACGCGCGGATCGAGACCCTCGGGCCAGGGGCCCTCGCCGGGTGGATTGACCACCGGCCAGTGGCCGGCCGCCAGCACCACCCGGGCCAGCGCCGGCCAGGCCACATCCCCCTGCCCGACAGACGGACCGGGGCGCAGATTGACCAGCATCGGCACGGACAAGGCGTGCAGGCGCGACTCCAGCCCCGCCTGCCAGGTGCGCATTCCGGCGGCGTCCACGGGCGGCGTGATCGCCAGGCAGCGCGGCAACACCAGGGCATTGATCAGGCCGCGATTGGCCGGCGGCATCGCGGCCAGCCAGTCACCGCGCGCGTCGCGGTCGAGTGGCTCGGCCGCCAGCGTCTGCCCCTCGACCGAGCGGGGCCGCCCTCCCCAGCCCGTGACCTCGAAACCGATCAGCCGCAAGTGCCGGTCCGGGTAATCCCAGTCGAGGGTGATCAACCGTCGCGCCCGAAGCACGCGGATACCGACCTCCTCGGCCAGTTCGCGGTCCAGCGCAGCACGCAGACTCTCCCCGGGGCCACGCTTGCCGCCGGGAAAGGCGCGCATGCCCGCCAGGTGCTTGCCATCCGGCCGGACTTCCGTCCAGACGCGGCCGTCCGGCTCGCGCAACAGGCCGAGGACGATGTCGGTCCGTGGCCGATCCATCACGATCAGGAACGGTACTCGGCGTTGATCTTGACGTAGTCGTAGGAGAAGTCGCAGGTCCAGACCTGGTCGACGGCCTGCCCGCGACCGAGATCGACATGCATGGTGATCTCGGGCTCGGCCATCACCGCGGCGGCCTCGGCCTCGACGTACTCCGGATCGCGCCCACCATCGACCACGACGCGAACGTCTCCCAGCCACAGACTGACCTTGCCCACGTCGAGGTCGTCGATGCCGGCGTAGCCGACCGCCGCCAGGATGCGACCGAGGTTGGGGTCCGAGGCGAACAGCGCGGTCTTGACCAGCGGGCTGTGCGCGATTGCCTTGCCCACCAGGCGGCACTCGTCGCGGTCGCGGCCGCCGCTGACCTCGATGGTGACGAACTTGGTCGCCCCCTCACCGTCGCGCGCCAGCGACTGGGCGAGAAAGACCGCCACCTCGGCGACGGCATCGCGCAGCGGTGCATAGTTCTGGTCGTCGACACCGGAGACCTCGAGGCTGCCCTCGCGGCCATTGGCGATCAGCATGAAGGCATCGTTGGTCGAGGTGTCGCCGTCGACGGTCACCCGGTTGAAGCTCTCTTCGGTGATCTCGTCGAGCATGGCCTGCAGCACCGGCTTGGGCACCTGCGCGTCGATGCCCATGTAGCCGAGCATGGTCGCCATGTTCGGGTGGATCATCCCGGAACCCTTGGCGATACCGGTGACCGTCACCGACGCCCCGCCGATCACACGCGTCAGCGATCGCCCTTTCGGGATGGTGTCGGTGGTCATGATCGCCGAGGCGGCGCGCAGCCAGTTGTCCTCGACCGCCTCGGCCACCGCCGCCGGCAACGCGGCGATGATCTTCTCCGACGGCAGCGTTTCCATGATCACGCCGGTGGAGAACGGCCAGACGGCCCGATCGTCACAGCCCAGCCGATGGGCGAGCGTGTGGCAGACGGACTCGGCCCGCGCCATGCCGTCGGCGCCGGTACCGGCGTTGGCGTTGCCGGTGTTGATCACCAGCGCACGCGGCGCGACATCGCTGTCGCGGCGCTCGCGGCACATCACCACCGGCGCGGCGCAATAGCGGTTCTGGGTGAACACGCCGGCCATGGTCGCCCCCTCGGGCAACAGCATCACAGCGAGGTCGTCACGATCGGCCTTGCGCACCCCGGCCTGGGCAATGCCAATACGAATGCCGGGAATGGGACGCAGTTCTCCGGCAGCCGGGGCGGTCAATCCAACGCTCATGCCTGATTCTCTCCTCGGTATTTGTACCCCTCAGCCGCCGAACGCCATGTTCAGCAGCTGGTTGGCGGATGTGCCGTTCAGTTTGAGATTGCCCTGACGGAAATCGACGGTCGTCTTGACCACCTCGTCCTCGATCGCGATCCAGCCCTGGGCGACCAGCGGCGCGAGCTGCTCCTCGACCTGCCCGGACTGGCCTTGAGCAGCGGCCTGCTTCTCCAGCAGGGCAAGCGGCATCTCGAGGCTGCCTTCGACCACCACGGCACTGAGCAGCGCCATCCACATCATCGGATTGGGCTCGCCGTCGACCACGCCGCTGGGCAACTCGAGCGACAACGTCATCTCGGTGTCGCCTTCGGCGGTGGTCGCCGCCAGCGGCTCGATCGCGATGCGCGGGCCCTGGCTCAGCAGTGCCGGCAGTTCCTCGCGCATCACCTGGCCGACCGCCTGCTCGACATCCGCGCCACGGGCCGCCAATTTCTGAAGCTCCTCGCTGCGCTCGGCGATCGCACGCACCGCTTCGGCATCGAGGCGATCGACCGCCAGCCGCATGCGCGCATCGCGGAACGACTCGCCCTCCAGGTGAGCCCTGCCCACCCGGTAATCCACCGCGAAGCGGAACAGCTCCCCCTCGCGGCTCGAGTCGAAGCCGATGGTCAGGTCCTCGATGGAACCGGTGCCGTTGGGCTCGACAATTTCCATCTGACCGATGTCGATGCGCCCCTCGCTGTTCCAGACGAAGCCGTCGTCAGCCACCTGGCCCGAAGCGGCCAGGCGCAGTCCTTCACTGCTCATGCGGGTACCGGCCTCGACACCTTCCGCCTGGTCGTCCACCGCCAGCCGGTCACTCTCGATGCGGTAATCGAAACCGCCGTCGGCCGACGTCTCCAGGCGCAGGTCGGCGCCGGAAAAGTCGACCCCGTCACGATCGATCATCGGCACACGTCCGGTGGAATGGGTCCCACCGGTCGGATACAGCGCCGTGGTGAGGGTGAAGTCGGCGTCCTCGCCGAACACCTCGGCCAGTTTGCCGCGCAGGACCGGATCCTGCGGCTCCCAGCGGGTGTGAACGGTGGCGTAGCGACCGTCAAGCCCCGGCAACTGATCGATGCGGTGAGTGAGCGTGATCGGCAGCGGCTCCTGTTCCGGCAGCTGCAGCAGCAGCTCGGATTCCGCGTACGACTCGAGGTAACCGCGCTGGTAGTCGGATACCTCCAGGCTCAGCGCTTCACGCGTGCCCGGGAAGTGCTCGACTTCCGCCAGCGTCCTTTCCATGACATGTCCGGTCACGAACGGGGCGGCGGCAACGGCGGCGGCCAGGACGACCACCACGGCAAGGATCAGACGTTTCATTCCCTGTCTCTCTTTAACGATTGTTGTCACGTGACCAGCGCGGCGGCCGTCACTCATCCAGCTCAGCAACAGTCTGCCACACCGTCCTAGACGCGGTTGTCGCGCAGGAATCGCTCGAACGAAAGGTTGTCACTGACGAAGCGAGACAACCGTTCGAATATCGCCCGGTTGTCGACCGTGCCGTAGGCCTCGATCGGGATGTAGTGCTCGCCCGCCACGAAGGGGGCGGCCAACGGCTCGGAGACCAGCGGCTTGCCGCTATAAAGGCTGGTCAGCAGCCGCGGGGCCTCGGTGTACACCCCGTCCTCGAAGTGCACGTTCAGCACCGCCGCACATGCCCTTACCTGTCGATACAGATCGTCGAAGAAGGTGCCCGACTCCAGCATGCGCACAGGAAACGCATCGATGCGTTCGATCACGCCCGACCGACGCCCCTCGCCGACCGAGCCGAAGAAGGCCACGCTCTGGTCCCCATCGGGGTCGAACGGCAACGGGTGGCTGGGAAAGAGATAGGGCCCGAAGCGCACCTTGCCCTCGGCCAGCGCCCGCGGACAGTGCTCCTCGTAGAAGCGGCGATTGGATGCCGACAGGTCGAGGACCAGATCGGCGGCCCGGGCGGCGAACGCCAGTCGTCGCGCCCGCTTCTTCGACTGCCCCCAGAGCGGCTTGCCCGTCTGGTCATACATCTGCTCGGTCTGCAGCGCGATCTTGTAGCCCCGCCGCAGCCAATTCAGCCCGAACCCCTTGTGGGTGCCGCAGAACACCACCACGCGCTCGTGTCGCGGGCTGAACTGCTCCGGCAGACCGCGGATGATTTCCCAGGCAAGGTGATCGAGCATCACGTGTCTCGAGAGAAACGTGAGCTGTCCGGCTTGTCTCTTGAACACGCGAGGCACGAGACGTCCCGCTCAGTAGGCGCGAGCCCGGCACCCGCACCGGAGCGGCGAGCCGATCACGACAGGCGGCCGCAGCAGTGCTTGTACTTCTTGCCCGAGCCGCAGTAGCAGGGATCGTTGCGGCCGATCTTGGGGTTTTCGCGACGCACCGGGCGGGTGGGCGCCTCGCCACCGGCCTCGCCCTGACCCGAGGCACGGGCGGGCGCGACCGGCTCCTCGGACTCGTCGAAGGTCGAGACCGATTCGTGGCGAGTGCGCAGCTGGCTCGGATCGACGCGCGGGTTGTCGACCAGCTCGTCAAGCATGGAATTGATCTGATCCTGCTCCATGCCCTCCGGCGCGGCGATCTGCAGACGCGTGAGCGTACGGATGATCTCGTAGTTCATGTCGTCCAGCATCTTGCCGAACATCTCGAACGCCTCGCGCTTGTACTCCTGCGTCGGGTTCTTCTGCGCATAGCCGCGCAGGCCGATGCTCTGGCGCAGGTAGTCCATCGCCGCGAGGTGCTCCTTCCACTGGGCGTCGAGCACCTGCAGCAGCACGCCCTTCTCGAACTGGCGCAGGTTGTCCTCGCCGACCAGCTTTTCCTTGGCCTCGTAGTGGCGCTGAGCGGTTTCGATGATCTTTTCCAGGAGGGTGTCGTCGGTCAGCTCGTCATCCTCGTCCAGCCAGCGCTGCAGCGGGAAGTCGAGACCGAAGTCCTCCTTGAGGTGGGTGGTCAGGCCCTCGACGTCCCACATTTCCTCGAGCGCACCGGACGGCACGTAGCGGCGGAAGCGATCGGCGAGCACCTCGCGGCGCATCGACTCGATGATCGGCCGGGTGTCGGTGGTCGCCATGACCGCGTGGCGCTGCTCGTAGATGACCTTGCGCTGCTCGTTGGCGACGTTGTCGTAGTCGAGCAGGTGCTTGCGCATGTCGAAGTTGTGACCCTCGACCTTGCGCTGAGCGTTCTCGATCGCGCGCGAGACCCAGGGGTGCTCGATCGCCTCGCCCGACTTCATGCCGAGCTTCTTCATCAGGCCGGAAACGCGATCGGAGGCGAAGACCCGCATGAGGCTGTCCTCGAGCGACAGGAAGAAGCGGGTCGAGCCCGGATCACCCTGACGACCGGCACGGCCGCGCAACTGGTTGTCGATCCGCCGCGACTCGTGGCGTTCGGTACCCACCACGTGCAGGCCGCCGGCCTCGAGCACCTGCTGGTGGCGCTCCTCCCAGGCCTTCTCGACCCGGCGCTTTTCCTCCTCGGAGGCCTCGGAACCGAGTGCCAGGATCTCCTGTTCGAGATTGCCGCCCAGGACGATGTCGGTACCGCGGCCGGCCATGTTGGTGGCGATGGTCACCGCGCCGGGGCGGCCGGCCTCGGCGATGATCTCCGCCTCGCTCATGTGGTTCTTGGCGTTGAGCACGTTGTGCGGGATGCCGGCCTTCGTAAGCGCCTCGGAGACGAGCTCGGAGGCCTCGATCGAGGCGGTACCCACCAGCGTGGGCTGACCACGATCGCGCGCCGCCTGAACGTCCTTGGTGATCGCCTCGAACTTTTCCTGCGCGGTCAGGAACACCAGGTCGCCGTGATCGATCCGCTGGATCGGACGGTTGGTCGGGATCTGGATCACGTCCAGGCCGTAGATCTCGCCCAGCTCGCGCGCCTCGGTAATCGCCGTACCGGTCATGCCGCCCAGCTTCGGATAGAGGCGGAAATAGTTCTGGAAGGTGATCGAGGCGAGCGTCTGGTTCTCGGGCTTGATCGTCACGCCTTCCTTCGCCTCGACGGCCTGATGCAGGCCTTCGGACCAGCGCCGACCGGCCAGCGTACGGCCGGTGAATTCGTCGACGATCACCACGTCGTCACCCTTGACGATGTAGTCGACGTTGCGCTTGTAGATGGCATGCGCCCGCAACGCCGAGGTCAGGTGCGAGAGCAGCATGATGTTGTGCGAGTCGTACAGCGACTCGCCTTCCTCGAGCAGCCCCGCCTGGATCAGCAATTCCTCGGCCTTGTCGAAGCCGCGCTCGGTGAGGAAGACCTGCTTGTTCTTCTCGTCGACGGTGAAATCGCCGATCTCCTCTTCGGTCAGCGGCGGCTCGTCGTCCTTGGGCTCCTCGCGCGCCTGTCGCTTGAGCTCGGGGATCAGGCCGTTGATCTTGAGGTAGGTGTCGGAGGAATCCGCGGCCGGGCCGGAAATGATCAGCGGGGTGCGCGCCTCGTCGATCAGGATCGAGTCGACCTCGTCGACGATGGCGAACATCGGCTCGCGCTGCATGATCTGCTCGCTCGAGAACGCCATGTTGTCGCGCAGGTAGTCGAAGCCGAGCTCGTTGTTGGTCGCGTAGGTGACGTCGCAGTGGTAGGCGTCGCGCTTGGCGCGTGCGTCCATGCCCGGCACCACCGTGCCCACGGTCAGGCCGAGCGCGGTGTAGATGCGGCCCATCCACTCGGCATCGCGCTTGGCCAGGTAGTCGTTGACCGTGACCACATGCACGCCCTTCTTGGTGATGGCGTTGAGATACACGGCCAGGGTCGCGACCAGGGTCTTGCCCTCGCCGGTCTTCATCTCGGCGACCTTGCCCTGGTGCAGGACCATGCCGCCGATCAGCTGCACGTCGAAGTGGCGCATGCCCATGACGCGCCGGCT
Organism: Guyparkeria sp. WRN-7; assembly: GCF_001641825.1. GTDB lineage: Bacteria > Pseudomonadota > Gammaproteobacteria > Halothiobacillales > Halothiobacillaceae > Guyparkeria. The sequence goes on from NZ_LRFH01000004.1 coordinate 213,905, forward strand.
CATCTCGCGACAGACGGCGAACGCTTCCGGCAGGAGCGAGTCGAGGCTCTCACCGTCACTCCAGCGCTGGTGGAATTCCTCGGTGCGTCCCTTCAGCTCCTCGTCGGACAGGGCCTGCGTCGCCTCCTCGAGGGCGTTGATCTCCGTGACGCGTTTGCTGAGCTTCTTGACCTGGCGGTCATTGCGCGTACCGAAAACCTTGGCTGCAAGCGATCCAATCATGACATTCCCGTGAAAGCGAAAACCGCGCGCAGAAGCCGCGCGGCAATTGATGCAAATGCGCTGAATCTTACGGCAGATGCGTGGATAATGATAGGCATCGGACCGGGCTCGCACGCCCGGCCACTCGCAGCAGGAAGGCCGCGCGATGAAGCTGGAACAATACCGCCGGAACAACCCCGCACTGGCCGGGATTCTCGACCGCGTCGCGCTCATTCGTGCCTACCAGGCGATCGTCGACGGGCTGGTCTCCGGTCGGTCCGGCCAGTCGGTGCAGGTGATCAACGTCGACGAGCGAATGCTGACTGTCGGCGTCAGCAGCGCGGCTATGGCCAGCCGAATGCGCTTCGAGGCAAACGACCTGCTCGCGCGCCTGCATGAGGCACTCAAGGATCATCCCGGCGCACCGAAACCGGCGGCCATCCGGGTGCGTGTGGTCGCCGACCGCCCCACTCCCGGCAACCCGCCGCAGAAACGGGATCGTCCGCCGTCACGAGCCGGTAGCCAGGCGCTCGGCTGCCTGGCCGAAGCGCAGCTCGACCCGGCACTGTCCCGGTCACTCGGCCGGCTGGCCCAGCTCCTCGACCCGGACAAGGACGCCGACGACTAGATCGCCTCGAGCAGTTCGCCCTTCTTGCGCTCGTATTCTTCCTCGGTGATCACGCCCTCGTCGCGCAACTGCTTGAGTTCGCGCAGCCTGTCGGCGGGTGAGTCGGCGGGCGCCCCGTCGAGAGGCTGGATGCCGCCCTCGGGCAGGTCCGCCTCGACAAGCTTCGAGTCGGTCACGCCCTGACGGCCGCGCTCGGCGTCGACCTCCTGCAGCAGGCTGCGGGCCATCCACATGCCCATCTTCACCTCCTGCCAGACGTAGGTGTTGCTGCCGGCCGTCACCGTGACGGGCAGGGTCGAGACGTTTTCGGTGTGCGACTCGACCCGATAGCTCCCCGGATCGAGCGCCAGCCAGAAGTAGGTCTTCGATGCGGTCTGGCCGATCACGTGCCCGTTGATCGAAACCGTCATCGGGATCGCCGCGCCGAACACCTCGTCCCGGAAGATGTACAGCGCCCCCTGCCCTGCCGGTGGCGCGAACGACTTGGCCTCCGCATCCTTGTCCATCGGCGCCATCGGCACCGAGGCACAACCGGAAAGCAGCAGCAAGGCAGCCGCGGTGATGAACAGTCCATGGATTCGCTTCATCTCGTCATCCCCTGAATGCGCCCTGCGGCTATCAGTCGACTCTACTGCGATTCGTGCAAGCGGGAAACAGTGGCCTGGGGTGATCCGCCCGGCCGGACGGATCAGATCGCCTGCGGGTCGAACGCCGACGGCTGGAGTCGTTGCGGCAGGCGGCCGTCGCGAACCAGCCGTTCGATTCCGGTGAACACCTCGGCACGGCCGAACGGCTTTTTCATGAAACCGTCCGAGCCCAGCCGATCGAGCACCATTTTGGCCATCGACTGTTCGTCGCCACTGATCATGATCACGGGGATGTCGGCGGTCGCCGGGTGCTGGCGCAAGCGGCGCAGGGCCGCAAAGCCGTTCATGCCGGGCAGGATGATGTCGAGGAAGATCAGATCGGGCGGGAACTGGCGGGCCAGTTGCAAGCCCTCTTCGGCATCCCCGGCGCCGATCGGCTCGAACTCGTTCTGGCTCAGCATCCGGCTGAGAATCTTGACTACCGTCCGCGAGTCGTCGATCACCAGGATGCGCAGCCCGCGCGAGGCCTCCCAGCGACGGGCGCGACGACGCTCGACAGATGTACGCAGCCCCAGCAGGCTGCCCATGCGGCGCATGTAGCTCATGACACGTCTCCTTGTGTTGTGAGTTTCGTGCCGGCCTTCCTGGCCGACAACCGGCTGGACGATCCTGTCCGAACCGGACATCAGTCTTGCCGAATCCTTCGACGTTGTCCACCGCCCTTCCATCCAGGCGATCGAGCAAGAAAAAACCCGGCTGGTGCCGGGTCTCGTTCCTGGGCAGAGGCTTACTCGGCCACCTGTGCCGCCGGGCGGGAGAACGACACCGGAGGCGGCTCCTCGTTCTCGAAGGTCACCGTCTCGTAGGCGGATTCCCGCGCCAGCAACGCACGCAGCAGCTGGTTGTTGAGCGCATGACCCGACTTGTGGCCGGTGAAGCTGCCGATCACGCTGCAGCCGAGCAGGTAGAGATCGCCGATCGCATCGAGGATCTTGTGCTTGACGAACTCGTCGCCGTAGCGCAGGCCGTCCTCGTTGAGGATGTGCTCCTCGCCCACGACGATGGCGTTGTCGACCGAACCGCCCAGGGCGAGATTGCGCGAGCGCATCATCTCCAGGTCGCTCATGAAGCCGAAGGTGCGGGCCCGGGCGACTTCCTTGACGAAGGTGGTCGAGGAGAAGTCGATTTCGGCCAGCCGCGCGGACTTGTCGAGCACCGGGTGGTTGAAGTCGATCGACATCGCCACGCGGAAGCCTTCGTGCGGGTCGAAGCGTACCCAGCGATCGCCGTCGACCACCTCGACCGGCTCGAGAATGCGGATGAACCGCTTGTGCGCGTCCTGCTCCTCGATGCCCGCCGACTGGATCAGGAAGACGAACGGGCTGGCGCTGCCGTCCATGATCGGCATTTCCGGGCCATCGATCTCGACACGGCAGTTGTCGATGCCCAGGCCCGCGAGCGCGGACATCAGGTGTTCGACCGTGGAGATCTTCACACCGTCCTTCACCAGGGTGGTGGACAGCTGGGTCTCGCCGACATTGAACGCATGACCCGGAATGGTCGCGTTTTCGCCCAGATCGACCCGGTGGAAGACGATGCCGGTGTCCACGTCCGCAGGGCGCAGGGTCAGACGGACCTGCTCGCCGGTGTGCAGGCCGATCCCCGTGGCGCGGATGGTGTTTCTGAGTGTGCGTTGCTGAACCAAGATCGAAGAACCCAAGCCGGTAAATCGGGTAATTATCGCACGCTAATGGATGCGAAAAAACACGGCATGGCCGCGGATTTGCACCCATTGCGACCGACCGCCCAAAAGAAAGACCCCCGTTGCCGGGGGTCCGTCTGGGGCATTGCGTTATTGGACCGTCAGGCGAGCAGGCGGTTCAATCGGCTGACGAAGTCCGCCGAGTCGCCCAGCTTGCCGCCCTCGGCCAGCATCGCCTGCCCGTAGAGGACGTGCGCGATGTCGGCGAAACGCGCCTCGTCGGACTCGCCCTCGGCCTGCTTGAGTAGTCGATGGTCCGGATTGATCTCGAGGATCGGCTTGGTCTCCGGCATGGACTGCCCCGCCTGCTCGAGGATGCGCTGCAGGTGCAGGCTGACGTCGCCCTCGTCGGTCACGAGACAGGCAGGCGATTCGACCAGACGGCGCGAGCGGCGCACGTCCTTGACCTCGTCGCCCAGGGTTTCCTTGAGCCGGTTGATCAGCGCCTCGTGCTCCTGCTTCTCTTCCTCGGACTCGTCCTCGTCTTCCTCGTCGACGTCGACCTTGGCCTTGGTGACCGACTTCAAGGTCTTGCCGTCGAACTCGGTCAGGTGCGCCATCACCCACTCATCGACGCGATCGGAGAGCAGCAGCACCTCGATGCCCTTCTTGCGGAAGATCTCGAGGTGCGGCGAGGCGATGGCCGCCTGGTAGGAGTCGGCGATGATGTAGTAGATCTCGTCCTGATCCTCGGGCATGCGCTCGATGTAGTCGGCCAGCGAGACCGTCTCCGCATCACCCTCGCCCTTGGTTGAGGCAAAGCGCAGCAGCGCGGCGATCTTCTCCTTGTTGGCGACGTCCTCGCCCACGCCCTCCTTGAGCACGCGACCGAAGGTCTGCCAGAACTCGGCGTACTTCTCCGGCTCGTTCTTGGCCATCTTCTCGAGCAGAGAGAGCACGCGCTTGACCGAGCCCGACCGGATCGTGTCGAGCACGCGGTTGGACTGCAGGATCTCGCGCGAGACGTTCAGCGGCAGGTCGGCCGAGTCGATCACGCCGCGAACGAAACGCAGGTAGCGCGGCATCAGCTTGTCGGCGTCGTCCATGATGAACACGCGCTTGACGTACAGCTTGACGCCATGGCTCTGCTCCGGCTCGAACAGGTCGAACGGCGCGCGCTTGGGGATGTAAAGCAGCGAGGTGTACTCGACCTTGCCCTCGACCTGGTTGTGCGCCCAGGTCAGCGGCGGCTCCCAGTCATGCGAGACGTGCTTGTAGAACTCGGTGTACTCCTCGTCCGTGATCTCGCTCTTCGGCCGCGTCCAGAGCGCGTTGGCATCGTTGACCGTCTCCCAGCGCCCCGGGGTCTCGGTCTCGTTGCCCTCGTCGTCCTTCTCGGTCTTCGGCGGCGCCCACATCTGGACCGGGAAGTTGATGTGGTCGGAGTACTTGCGGATCACCGAACGCAGGCGGAAGTCGTCGGCGAACTCCTGCTGGTCCTCGCGCAGGTGCAGGACGATGCGGGTGCCGCGCTCTGGCTTCTCGACCGTCTCGATGGTGTACTCGCCCTCGCCGTTGGATGTCCAGCGCACGCCGTGCTCGGCACCCACGCCGGCACGGCGCGTGGTCAGCTCGACGTGGTCGGCGACGATGAAGGCCGAGTAGAAGCCGACACCGAACTGGCCGATCTGGTTGGCATCCTTCTGCTTGTCCGCCTCGAGCTGCTCGAGGAAGGCCTTGGTGCCCGAGTGGGCGATCGTGCCGATGTGCTCGACCACCTCCTCGTGGTTCATGCCGATGCCGTTGTCGTCGATGGTGACGGTCTTCGCCTCGGCATCGAAGGACACCCGCACGCGCAGGTCCTGGTCGTCCTCGTAGAGGCCGTCATCGGCGAGCGCCTCGAAACGCAGCTTGTCGCAGGCATCCGATGCATTCGAGATCAGCTCGCGGAGGAACACCTCCGGGTTGGAGTACAGCGAATGGATCATCAGGCGAAGCAGCTGCTTCACCTCGGTCTGGAAGGCATGCGTCTGGGCTTGACTCATGGAAGCGGGTCTCCGTGTTGTCGCTCGATTGCTGATACGGCAGACGGGCGGGCCGTGCGGCCGCCGTCGACGCGGTGGAGATAGGGGCATCGGGCGGGATTTCAAGCCCCGGCGCGGGACGGATTCAGAAGGTGATCCGCATCGGCAGACCATGGGAGTCGCGCGGCGGGTCGGCGGGGAGGCAGACACCCCGCCCCTCGACCCACCGGCGCGCACTCCAGAGCACGGCGAAGGCATCGAGCATGTCGTCCTCCTTGGCCCGCGTACCGGCCAGCTGCGCAACGACCGACTCGATCGTCGCCGTGCCGAACGCCTCCGCCACCAGCGCACGGCGGCGGTATATGCCGTCGATGCGGTGCTTGGAAGCCGGCAGCGGCTCGCCGTCGTTCATGGCGAGAAAGGAAAGCTCGGGGTGCACCTCGACCAGTTTCTCGCGCCAGGCGACCTGCTCGCCGAGCAGCCTGTCGACCTCGCGCACCCGGGGAAAGAGGTTCCACGCCTGCGCCGAGACGCCCTTCCCGCATGCCTCTCGGGAGACCTCGGATGCCTCGTGATGCGTAGTTGCCGCCAGCGCCGGGCGCAACGGGGCGGGAAACACCGACGACCCCCGTCTTCCCAGCCGGGCGCGAGCCGCCAGATCGCACTCGCGGGGCCCTCCCCCGGACAGACCGATCGGCATATCGATGCCCGCGAGCCCGACGGCATCGAATCTCTCCAGCAGGTCGACCAGCCGCGGCGCGACCTCCGCGCGCACCTCCTCGGGCGCGCCGGGAGCCTTCGGCTGTGCAACCGCTACCCAGCCGCCGGGGCAGCCGTCGATGCCGACGACCCAGGGAGCAATCACGCGGACACCGCCAGCGAACAAATCATCAGGTCGCCCTTATCCTTCCCCGCAAAAAACAAAACCCCCGTCACCAGCGGTGCGGGGGTTTGTCCGGTCAGTCGGGCTTCGATCAGCCCAGGCGCTCGCGGATGCGGGCGGCCTTGCCGGTACGACCACGCAGGTAGTACAGCTTGGCGCGACGCACGTCACCGCGACGCTTGACCTTGATGGCGGCGATCTGCGGGCTGTAGGTCTGGAATACACGCTCCAGGCCCTCGCCGTACGAGAACTTGCGCAGGGTGAAGGAGGAGTTCAGGCCGCGGTTGCGCATGGCAATCACGACGCCCTCGAACGCCTGCAGGCGCTCACGGTCGCCTTCCTTTACCCGGACATCGACGGAAACCGTGTCGCCGGGGCCGAACTCCGGCACCTCGCGGGTCATTTGATCGGCTTCGATTTGCTTGATGATCTCGTTCATTTTCCGCCACCTGTTATCAATCGCGTGTCTGTTGGCTGCCCGGGGTTTCATCGCGTCCCGCGAGCCAGTGTCTTTCCAGTGCCGCCCGCTCGCTAGCAGACGGCCCGTGTTGCAAAAATAGGTCCGGTCGTCGCCGGGCCGTGGTCAGCAGCGCCTGCTCGGCACGCCACCCGGCAATCCGTCGGTGGTCGCCACTCGAGAGCACCGCCGGCACGCCGCGGCCCTCCCATTCCGGTGGCCGCGTGTAGTGCGGGTGATCCAGTCGATCGGCCTCGAACGAGTCCTCGACCACCGACTGCGCATCCCCGACCACGTCGGGCAGCCGCCGGGCGATCGCATCGACCACCACCATCGCCGCCAGCTCGCCCCCGGAGAGCACCAGGTCGCCGAGCGAATACTCGACATCCACCCGGGAGTCGAGTATTCGCTGGTCGAAGCCCTCGTAACGGCCACAGACCAGCACCAGCGGCTGTTCCCGCTCGGCCCAGTCGGCAATCAGGTGCCGATCGAGCCGCTTGCCTTGCGGCGAGAGCGCCACGACCAGCGGTCGCGCTGCTCCGGCATCCGTCACCGCCGCGTCGATCGCCCCAGTGATGGGCCCGGGCTGCAGCAGCATGCCCGGCCCACCGCCGAAGGGGCGGTCGTCGACCCGACGGTTGCGATCGGAAGACCAGTCGCGGGGGTTGTAGCCCGATACGTCCAGTCGTTCTTTCTCGATCGCCGCGCGGACCATCCCGCACTGGTTCCCCGCCTCCACCAGCTCGGGGAACAGGGTCACCACCGAGATCCGCATCAGAACTCGGGGTCCCAGTCGACCTCGATACGCCGCGCGTCGAGGTCGACGCCGCGGATCACGTCGTCCGGCAGGAACGGAATCAGCCGCTCCCGGTCGCCGTCGACCACCAGCACGTCATTCGCGCCGGTTTCCAGCATGTCGCGCACCTGCCCGAGCGTCTGCCCCGACACGTGCACCACCTCGCAACCGATCAGGTCGCGCCAGTAGTACTCTTCCGGACCGGTCGGCGGCAGCGCGTCGCGTCCCACCACGATCTCGGCCCGGCCGAGCTGTTCGACGGCGGTGCGATCCTCGACCCCCGCGAACTTGGCGGTGACCCCCTTGGGGTGCACCGTCAGCTTCTCGATGCGCGCCGGGCGGGCCTGACCGCGGTCATCCCGCAGGTAGACCTCCCGGTAACGCTTGATGTTGTCGACCGGCCGGGTAAACACCTGCAGCCACACCCAGCCCTTGATGCCGTAGGGACGGCCCAGCTGGGCGATGACGACCGGATCGACCGGTCCCGTCGACGCCGTCACGCCTTACTCGGCGGCGGCCGTCGCCTGCTTCTTGCTCTGGCGGACCAGGGAAGCGACACGCTCGCTGGTCTGCGCACCGCGCTCCTGCCAGTAGGCGACGCGGTCCAGGTCCAGGCGCAGGCGCTCTTCCTTACCACGGGCGACCGGGTTGAAGAACCCGATGCGCTCGACGTACGAGCCGGCATCACGCGCATTGCGCTTGTCGGTAACAACGACGTGGTAGAAGGGCTTCTTTTTGGCACCAGTACGAGCCAGACGAATCTTGACCATAACGCTTAACGATTCCTGTTGGAGTAGTGACTGCCAGACTGCGTCGACGACGACGCCGGCCAGCCAGTTGACCGATCTCGCAGCCCCGGCAATTCACCGAGGGAAATTCAAGTGGCGCGATTTTACGGATTTTTGCGCAGAAATAAAGACCTGCGACCCACCGATTTTCCGGTGGGCTGATCCGGACGGGGTGGAATACGACGATCAGGCGTCGTACGGATCCCGCAACACGATGGTTTCCTCGCGGTCCGGGCCGGTGGAAATCAGGTCGACCGGCACGCCGGTCAGCTCCTCGATGCGATGGATGTAGTCGCGCGCCGCCTGCGGCAGGGCGTCGGCATCCTTGATGCCGACCGTGGTCTCCTGCCAGCCCGGCATGGTTTCGTAGACCGGATCGCAACGCGAATAGGTGTCGGCCGAGAACGGCGCGCTCTCGATGCGCTGACCCTCGATCTCGTAGCCGACGCAGATCCGCACCTCTTCCATGCCGTCAAGCACGTCGAGCTTGGTCAGGCACAGACCCGAGAGGCTGTTGATCTGCACCGCGCGGCGCAGCGCCACGGCATCGAACCAGCCACAGCGGCGCGCCCGGCCGGTGGTCGAGCCGAACTCGTGACCGCGCTTGGCCAGGCGCTCGCCGACCTCGTTCTCCAGTTCGGTCGGGAACGGTCCGCCACCGACGCGCGTGGTGTAGGCCTTGGTGATGCCGAGCACGTAATCGAGCTCCAGCGGGCCCACCCCGCTGCCGGTGGAGGCACCGCCGGCGGTGGTGTTCGACGAAGTGACGTACGGGTAGGTGCCGTGATCGATGTCCAGCAGCGTGCCCTGGGCACCCTCGAACATCAGGTTGCGGCCTTGCGCGCGCATCTGCGCGAGCGTGCCCGGCACGTCACCGACCATCGGCGCGAGGATCTCGGCCTGGGCGAGCAGACGATCGAGCGTCTGCTGGAAATCGATCGGCTCGGCACCGAAGTACTGGCGCAGCACGAAGTTGTGGTAGTCGAGTACCTCGCCGAGCTTCGCTGCCAGCCGTTCGCGGTGGAAGATGTCCTCCAGCCGGATGCCGCGCCGAGCCACCTTGTCCTCGTAGGCCGGGCCGATGCCACGCCCCGTGGTGCCGATCTTCTGCTCGCCGCGGGCGTGCTCGCGCGCCTTATCCAGGGCCACGTGATGCGGCAGGATCAGCGGGCAGGCCTCGGAGAGCATCAGGCGGTCGGAGGCCGGCACGCCGCGGGACTCGAGCTGCTCGATCTCCTCGATCAGCGCGTCGGGCGCGAGCACCACACCGTTGCCGATCAGGCACTTGACGCCTTCGCGCAGGATCCCCGAGGGAATCAGGTGCAGCACGGTCTTCTCGCCACCGATCACCAGGGTGTGTCCGGCGTTGTGCCCGCCCTGGAAGCGCACGACCGCGCCGACGTTCTCCGTCAGCAGGTCGACGACCTTGCCCTTGCCCTCGTCGCCCCACTGGGACCCGAGGACGACCACACTCTTACCCATGGTCCAATTCACCCGTTAGCTGCCAAGTTTGTGTCTGTCCGTCGTCGACGGCGGCCAGCTGCGGCGCGCCGTCGGGAATCGAATTCGTCGTGATCACGCGATAGCCCTGCTCGCGCAGTTCGGCCACTGCCCGGTCGAGGGCCGCCTCGTTGAGTCGCGCCGGTGCGTAGACCGTCTGCCGTTCGGGTGCCTCTTCGCTACCCTGGCCGAGCAGATCGCGCAGGTCGAGCGAGAAGCCCAGCGCCGGACGCGAGCGACCGAATACCTGACCGATATCGTCGTAGCGGCCGCCTCGTGCGATCTCGCGCCCCATGCGCGGCGAATAGGCGGCGTAGACCAGACCGGTCTGGTAGTGATAGCCGTGCAGTTCGGACAGGTCCACCAGCACCTCGCCGTCCACGCGCGCCTGGATCGCCTCGGCGACCGTGGCCAGCCGTTCGAGCGCGGCCTGCCCGTCGGCATCGAGCACATTGGACAGACGCGCCTTCGCCTTCTCCAGGGTCGCCTGCCACGGACCATGCAGGTCGCAGAGCGCCTCGATCGCCTCGACGGTCTTCGCCTCCAGCGACCAGCCGGTGAGCGTGTCGCGAATCTCGGGCACGGCCTTGCGGCTCAGCGCGTCGCGCAGCTGGTCCTCGCGGGCCTCGTCCAGGCCGGCGGCGCGCACCAGGGCGCGAAAGACGCCGACATGCCCGAGGTCCAGGGTCAGCCGCTCGCAGCCACCCACCGCCAGTGCCTCGGTCATCAGCGAGATCACCTCGACATCGGCCTCGGGGGCATCGCTGCCGAACAGCTCGGCACCCACCTGCATCGGTGCGCGCGAGCCGCCCAGACCGTCTGTCTTGGCGCGAATGACCGTGCCGATGTAGCACAGGCGGCGCTCGTCGACCGCTGGCAGGCTGTGCGCATCCATCCGTGCGACCTGCGGGGTCATGTCGGCGCGCACGCCCAGCTGGCGACCGGACAGGCCGTCGGTGACCTTGAGGGTGTCGAGGTCGAGATCCTCGCCCGTGCCGACCAGCAGGGTGTCGATGAACTCGACCATCGGCGGCACCACGAGCTCGTAGCCCCAGCGGTCGAAGGTCTCGAGCATGCGGGTGCGAACGCGCTCAATGCGGCGTGCCTGCGCCGGCAGGACCTCGTCGATGCCGGCCGGCAGAATCCAGGGGGACTGATTGCTCATGCTGTTGCTGGTTGCGAGTGATTCGTGGGCAGACGCGCCGCGGCCGACCGGAATCGGCCGTCACGGCACGGGCAAAACCCGCGTATTGTAAACGCCGCGCACAAAAAACCCCAGCCCGGGCTGGGGTTGTTCGACTGCAAGCGGACCGGGACTAGCCCCAGACCCACAATCCCAGGCCGAGCAACAGCACGGCCAGCGCGATGCCCCGCATGCGCGAGTCGGGGGTCAGGGCGATCTGTGCGACCGCCTGCCGGTAGGCCCGCGGGCTGATGAACGGCAGCAGTGCCTCGATGATCAGCACCAGGCCGAGCACCCGCAGCAGGTCGTCCATCATCCGCGCGAAGCCTTATCGGGCCGGCAGGGCACCGCCTTCCGACTCGCCCTCGCCGTTCGGCGACTGGAAGTAGCGGAAGAACGGGCTGGCCGGGTTGAGCACGAAGGTGTCGTTGCCGTTGGCGAAGACCTGATCGTAGGCCTGAATGCTGCGGTAGAAGGAGAAGAACTCCTCGTCCTGACCGTAGCTCTCGGCGTACGTCGCGGCCGCCGTGGCATCACCCTCGCCTCGGATCTGGTCGGCTTCGCGCTCGGCCTCCGAGAGGATGACCACGCGCTGGCGATCGGCGTCCGAGGTAATGCGCTTGGCCTGCTCTTCACCACGCGAACGGATCGCCTTGGCAACGGTGGAGCGCTCCTTCTCCATCCGCGAGTAGACCGATTCGCGCACTTCCTGCGGCAGTTCGATGCGCATGATGCGCACGTCGACAATCGCCAGACCCAGGCCCTCGATGTCCTGGTTGGTGGTCTCGATCACGTTGCGCATGAACAGGTCGCGATCCCCGGAGACCACCTCGGCGATGGTCCGGCTGGAGATCTGACTCTTCATGCTGTCCTTGACGATCTGGTTGAGCCGGCTCTCGGCCACGCCCTCCTGGCCACCGGTCGCCCGGTAGAAGTTCGCCGGATCGGTGATACGCCACTTGATGTAGTAGTCGACGATCAGGTTCTTCTTCTCGCTGGTCAGAAAGCGCTCCGGCGGCGTCGACAGCGACAGGATGCGCGTGTCGAACAGACGCACCGAGTTGACGAACGGCAGCTTGAAGTGCAGCCCCGGCTCGAAGTCGGTCTCGACGATTTCACCCAGGCGGAACTTCACGCCCTCCTGGTATTCGGCCACCTGGAAGGTCGCGGTCGCGTACAGGAACACGACCACGACGATCAGCGGCAGCAGCAGACGTGTCACCCAGTTCATTCGGACCCCCTCGTGCGCAGGCCGGAGCGGTTGTTGTTGGAGGACGTGTTCGACGAGTCACTGCCGAAGGTCTGTCCGGTGGTCAGCGACGGCACGGCCAGCGGCGCCGTGTTGCGGCTGTCCGCGTCCTGGGTGAAGTCCTTCTTCACGCCGGCCGGCAGATTGAGGATGTTGTTGGCATTGGCCGGGTCGACCACGATCTTGTTGCCCTTGGCGTAGATCTCGCCGAGCGTCTCGAGATACATGCGCTCGCGAATGATCGCCGGCGCGATGCGGTAGGACTCCAGCAGCGCGTCGAAGCGGGCTGCCTCACCCTGGGCCTTGTTGATCACGCGTGCCTTGTAGCCCTTGGCCTGCTCGAGGATCTGGGCGGCATCACCACGGGCACGCGGCACCACCTGGTTGGCGTAGGCCAGCGCCTCGTTGATGTAGCGCTGCTCGTCCTCTCGAGCCCGGATGGCGTCCTCGAACGCGGGCTGGACCGGCTCCGGCGGCTGGACGTCCTGCAGGTTGACCGAACGGACGATCAGGCCGGTCTTGTAGGACTCCAGCAGTTCCTGCATGCGGGTACGCACCGCATCGACGATCTCGACCCGGCCGTCGGTGAGGACGTAGTCCATGCGGCTCGAGCCGATTACCTCACGGGTCGCGCTCTGCATGACATCCTGCAGCGTGCCATTGGGATCGCGGACGTTGAACAGGAAGGACACCGGGTCACGAACGGTGAACTGACTCGCCAGGTCGACCTCGACGATGTTCTCGTCGTTGGTCAGCACGGACATGCTCAGTTCACGGTCGCGGTACTGGTCGACATTGACCGTGACCACGTCCGAGATCGGGTAAGGCGGGTGCCAGTGCGGGCCGGGGCCCGCGGTGCTGGTGTACTTGCCGAAGGTCAGCACGATGCCGCGCTGGCCTTCGTCGACAATGTAGATGCCCGAGATCAGCCAGCCGATCAGGACAATCCCGATGATGGCAAGGATCCCCTTGGACCCACCGGCATTGCCCATGCCGCCGCCTCCACCGCCGCCAAAGCGGTCCTTCAGGCGCCCGAGGGCATCGTCGATGTTGGGCGGTTTGCCCCGGCCACGAGGGTTCGACCAGGGATCCTTACCGCCACCCGGCTCATTCCAGGCCATGGGCATCTCCAGTGATTGCCGCCGGGGAGCCCGGCGGGAATGGGTATTCGATTCAGGTTGCCTCGCCCGTCCCGGCGAGCGGGCGCACAAGGCAGCGCCAGAGTGTAGTGCCCGCCGGCGGGCGAGGCAACCGCGTCGCCGCAGCCTGTCAGTGACGCTCGGCGCGCTCGGCCAGCACCTGCTCGAACGGCTCGGGCTCGGGCGTTGGCGGCGCATCGAGCACCATCTCCGCCAGCGTCGGCTCCTTCTTCAACAGCTGCCCCCAGCGGGCGACGGGCAGGACGATCTCGAGATGCCAGCCGCTCTCGTCGACATCCTCGCTGACGACCCCACCCTCACCCTGCAGCATGGCGTACAGCCGGCCATCAGCCATCGGGATGAACAGCCGGCGGCTGACGGTACTCGGCTCGAGCCGCTCGCCGAGGGCCTCGCGCAACTCATCCAGCCCGAGGCTTTCCTTGGCGGAGACCCAGACACGGGTCGGGGCTTCAGTCGCATCGCGGTCCACCCGCACGGCACCGTCCTCGAGCCGATCGATCTTGTTCATCACGGTCAGCATCGGCAGCTTGCCCGCACCGATTTCCTCGAGCACCGCTTCGACGTCCTCGATCTGCCGGTCACGTTCGGGCGACGAGGCGTCGACCACGTGCAACAGCAAATCGGCCTCGAGCGTCTCCTCGAGGGTCGAGCGGAACGCCGACACCAGCTCGTGCGGCAGGTGGCGGATGAAGCCGACCGTGTCGGCGAACACCACCGTCAGCTGCGGATTCATCTCGACGCGCCGCAGGGTGGTATCCAGCGTGGCGAACAGCTGGTTGGCCGCGAAGGACTCGGCGACGGTCAGGGCGTTGAACAGGGTCGACTTGCCGGCGTTGGTGTAACCGACCAGCGCCACGGTGGGCACATCGGACTGCTGGCGACCCTTGCGGCCCTCGGCGCGCTGCCGACGCACCCGGGCGATGCGCTCCTTGAGCTGCTTGATACGGCCGCCGAGAAGACGGCGGTCCATCTCGAGCTGGGTCTCACCCGGCCCGCGCAGACCGATCGAGCCGCCGCGCTGGCGCTCAAGGTGGGTCCAGCCGCGCACCAGGCGGGTCGAGAGGTGATTCAACTGGGCGAGCTCCACCTGGAGCTTGCCCTCGTGGGAGCGGGCGCGCTGGGCGAAGATGTCGAGGATCAGGCCGGTGCGATCCAGCACCCGGCACTTGACCAGGGCCTCGAGGTTGCGCTCCTGGGACGGCGACAGCTGGGCGTTGACGATCACCAGTTCCGCCTCGTGGGCGGCGACCATCTCGGCAAGCTCCTCGGCCTTGCCCTTGCCGATGAACAGCCGCGGGTCGGGCGTCTGACGGTTGACGGTGCTTTCGGCAAGTATCTCGGCACCGGCCGAACGCACCAGTTCGCGAAACTCGGACAGATCCTCGTTGGAATCCAGCGCCCGTTGCTCGACGTGCAGCAATACGGCCCGTTCACCGCCCTTGTGGCGTTCGAAGAACTCCATCGGGGTTATTCGTCACCCCCGCCTTCGCGCGCCTTCGGCTCGGGGTCGATATTGACCGGCCGGGTCGGCACGATGGTGCTGATGGCGTGCTTGTAGACCAGCTGGCTGACGTTGTTCTTCAGCAGCACGACGAAGTTGTCGAATGAATCGATCTGGCCCTGGAGCTTGATGCCGTTGCGCAGGTAGATGGACACGGGGATGTGTTCGCGACGCAACGTGTTCAGAAACGGTTCTTGCAGTGACTGGCTTTTGGCCATGGTTCTTCCTCTTTTGTTTCATCCGACCGATGCGGTCGGCCGGTCGGCCGTTCTCGGCGGCCTGTCGACAACCGGCACCCCCTGCCCGGCGGCAAGGACGTCTGGCCTGACCCGACGACATGGGGACAAGCCCGGCGTTTTCAATGCCGTATCGTCAAAAATGTAGTGTAGCGCGCCGGCACGGGCATGCACGTCCCGGCTCCTTCAAGATCGCCCCGTCTCGACAAAGTTCAGTATGCGTTCCTCCACCCGATCAGGCGCCTCGGCATCCATTGCCTGCCATTCCTTCGCGCCGCGCAGCCAGGTGCGCTGGCGCTTGGCCAGCTGTCGGGTCGCGGTGATCGCCCGTTCGCGCATCGTGGCCCGATCGGTCTCACCGGCCAGATACGACCAGGCCTGCCGATAGCCGACCGCCCGGACGGACGGCATCCCGGCATGCAGGTCGCCGCGCCGGTAGAGCGCCTCGACCTCGTCGAGAAAGCCCGCGGCCAGCATCGCATCGAAGCGTTGGGCGACCGCCTGCCGGGTATGCGCCGTGCTGCGGGGCCATAGCGCGATCGCCAGCACCCGCTCGCCGGCCAGCGGCGAGACCGGTGGATGCAGACGCTGCCATTCGGTCAGGCTCTGGCCGGTGGCCCGGTGGACTTCCAGCGCCCGGCCGATCCGTTGCGGGTCGGTGGCGTGGATGCGGGCAGCGGCCTCGGGGTCGACCTTGGCGAGCTCGGCGTGCATCGCCGGCCAGCCGACTCGCCCGGCCTCTTCGCGGACGGCCTCGCGCACGGCCGGCTCGGTCGGAGGCAGGCGCGAAAGACCGCGCAGCAACGCCTGGAAATACATCATCGTCCCACCAACGAGCAGCGGCACCCGACCGGCCGAGCGCGCCGCGCCGATCGCCTCGAGCACGTCGCGAGAAAATCGCTCGACGCTGTAGGCCTCGGCCGGGTCGCAGATGTCGACCAGCGCATGCGGGTAACGGGCCAGGAGCTCGGGCGACGGCTTGGCCGAACCGATGTCCATGCCGCGGTAGATCATCACCGAGTCGACCGAGATGATCGACACCGGCAGCCGGTCGGCCAGCCGCATGGCGAGCGCCGTCTTGCCGGATGCCGTCGGGCCGGCGATGGCGACGATCGGCAGTCGCTGCGAGGCGGCGTCCGTCATCACTGCCCCCGCATGAACCAGCGGTCGAGCTCGTCGATCGACAGCGTCCGCCAGGTGGGGCGGCCGTGGTTGCACTGGTCCGAACGCTCGGTGCGCTCCATGTCCCGCAACAGCGCGTTCATCTCGGCGATCGTCAGACGGCGGTTGGCGCGCACCGAGCCATGACAGGCCATGGTCGACAGGATCTCGTCGATACGCTCGTCGACGATGGCCCGCGGCACGGTGTCCTCGGCCATCGGCACCCGGCGCAGCTCGGCGAGCATCTCGCGCACCAGCGTCTCGATATCCGCCTCGCGCAGCATGGCCGGGACCTCGCGCACCCGCACCCGTTCCGGCCCGACCCGGTCGACCATCACGCCGGCCGCACTGAACGCCTCCTGCCAGGTTTCGAAGGCCTCGGCCTCGGCCGGCGACACGGCGAAGTCGACCGGGAGCAGCAGCGGCGCACCGGACAGCCCCTGCTGACGGTAGGCGCTCTTGAGGCGTTCGTAGGTGACCCGCTCGGCGGCGGCATGCGCATCGACGATCACCAACCCGTCGCGATTGCGCGCCAGGATGTATATCTCGCCCAGGTGCTCGACGGCGTAACCCAGCGGCGGGATCTCATCGTCGGCCGGCAGGGGCTCGGCCACGCTCGGCGCGCCTTCCTGACCCTGCTGGCCGTGGGCGAGCAATGAGAGGTAGCCCTGCGACGCCCGGCCCGAGGAAGCGGCCGGCGCGCTCGGGGCACTGAGGGTCGGCCCCGACGACGAACCGGCGCCCGCGGACGAAGCGAAGCCGGAACTCTGGACCGGCATCGCCACACCCTCCGGCGCGATGCCGCCCGGGGCGGCCAGCGCCCGGTGCACCGTCTGGAACAGGAAATCGTGCACGCTGCGCGCGTCACGGAAACGCACCTCGGCCTTGGTCGGGTGGACGTTGACGTCCACCGCCGCCGGGTCGAGCGTGAGCGAGAGCACGTAGGCGGGATGCCGGCCGTGATGCAGCACGTCGCTGTAGGCACGTCGCACGGCATGGGCAATCAGGCGGTCGCGGACCACCCGGCCGTTGACGAAGAACAGCTGCTGGTCGGTGGAAGCCCGGGCGTACTGCGGACTGGCCACCCAGCCGGTCAGGGCGAAGCCCGACGCGGCCGAGTCGATCTCGCGGGCCTGATCGAGAAAGCCGCGCCCGAGCACCTTGGCAATCCGCGCCTCGATGGCATCGTCATCCGCCGCCGGCAGGTCGAGCACGGCCTTGTCGTTATGGCTCAGGCGGAAGGCGACGCCCGGGTTGGCCAGGGCAAGCTTGCGCAGCAGCTGGTCGACATGGCCGAACTCGGTGCGCTCGGTCCGCAGGAACTTGCGGCGTGCGGGGACATTGAAGAACAGGTCGCGCACGTCGACCAACGTGCCCGGCTTCGCCGGCGTGGGACGCGGCTCGTCGAACACGCCCGGCGCCAGTTCCCAGCCGTGGTCGATGTCGGTAGTGCGGGAAACGAGACGCAGCCGGGAGATGGACTGGATGCTCGCCAGCGCCTCGCCGCGGAAGCCGAAACTGGCAACGGCCTCGAGATCGTCGAGATCGCGGATCTTGGAGGTTGCGTGCGGGGCGATCGCCAGCGGCATCTCCTCGGGCGTCATGCCGTGACCGTTGTCCCGCACCGAGAGCTGCTTGACCCCGCCGGCGACCACCTGCACCTCGATGTGATCGGCACCGGCGTCCAGTGCGTTCTCCACCAGCTCCTTGATCACGCTCGCCGGCCGCTCCACCACCTCGCCGGCGGCGATCTGGTTGACCAGGGATTGGGGCAGTTGGCGGATTGCGGGCATGGGACTCCGACGGGGAAAACCGTCATTGTCTCCCGCCCGCCACTACCGAGACAAGCGGGACATCGGTCAGCGACCGATCGGATCAGAGCATCGCGTAGCGGGTACCTTGCGGTGCGTGCGCCGTGTAGTAGCTGTTCACGCCCTCGAGGATCGATTCGGCGATCTTGCGCTGGTACCAGGCGCTGCGCAGGCGCTTTTCTTCCTGCGGATTGCTGATAAAGGCGCTCTCGACGAGGATCGAGGGAATGTCCGGCGACTTGAGCACGGCGAAGCCGGCCTGCTGCACCGTTTCCTTGTGCAGCTCGGCGACGCCGTCGATGTTGCGAAGCACCCGGTCACCGAAGTCGAGGCTGGACTCGAGCGTCTTGGTCTGCGCCAGGTCGAGCAGCACCGAGGCGACGTCCTTGTCGTGATCCGCCAGCGACGCGCCGCCGACGAAGTCCGCGCTGTTTTCCTTGGCCGCCAGCCAGCGTGCCGCCTCGGAACTGGCGCCATTCTGGCTCAGGCAGTAGACCGACGCGCCCTTGGCCGAGGCGAGGCGGAAGGCATCCGCATGCACCGAGATGAACAGGTCCGCCTCGTGCCGCCGGGCGATCTCCGTGCGCTGACGCAGGGGAATGAAGCGATCGTCGTCACGCGTCATCACCGGCGTGAGACCGGGCGTCGCGGCGATCAGGTCACGCAATTGCAGACCGATGTTGAGGACGATGTCCTTCTCGCGGGTACCGCGGCGACCGATCGCGCCGGGGTCCTTGCCGCCGTGACCGGGATCGATGGCCACCACCAGGTCACGGAACGCCCCGGAACCCGACTGGGCCGCGGACTCCTGGCGCGGCACGTCGGGCCGCTCGGCGATCACGGTTTCCTCGCCGGCGCCATGCGGCAGGTCGACCACGAGCCGATAGTCACCGCCGTCGGTCGGCGGCAGGATGATGATCTGGGGACGGGCCCGCTTCTTGAGGTCGAACACCAGTCGCAAGTCATGACCATTGCGCACGCCGACCCGCAAGCCCTTGACCACCGGCGAATCCGGGGCCGATGGCAGCGAGGCGTTGGTCAGGCGCGCGGAACGCACGTCGATCACGGCCCGAGCCGGGTTGTCGAGCAGCAGGGTGTCGAAGTCGACCGGCGAGGAGATGGCGAACACGTAGCGAGTGAAACGCTCGTGGCGCCCGGCCTCGACACGGGAAACCGCTACCGAACGGGCGGCCAGCGCCGATCCGGCAAATGGCAGACCGAAGGCGGCGACACCACTGCCGATCGCCGAGCGCAGGAAGCGGCGGCGCTCGGCGTCCAGCAAGGCAATCGCTTCACGGGCAGACTGGGTTGGCTTGTTCATGTTCCACCTCTGGCAACACAGCCCCAAGATCGTGTTTCATCACACGGCCACTACAGTGTGCGCCAAAAGGGAGTTTTTTCAACAAATGCAAGAGGATAGCGCGCTTTCCTAAACCCGATACACGAACTGATTTCACCAAATATGGCGCCACCAAAGGCAGGAAAGCACTAGATGATGTGGTTTGCGCGGTGTTGAAAAAACACCACACCCCGCGCAGAAATCGCCTCAAAGACCGCCCAGGCGCGCCAGCCAGGCCTCGCCAAGCGGCGATTCGGCCCGCAGGATGACATCGCGGCGCTCGGGGCGCTCGATCCCGCCGGCCAGTGACAGCTCGAGATCGGCGGAAAACTCACCCCGGGCCTGCTCGAGCCACTCGATCAGCAGCAGCGCCTCGTCGAGCTCGTCGCGCAGACCGAGGTAGTCGAGCTCCTCCGGGTCGGCCAGGCGGTAGAGGTCCAGATGCAGTAGTCGCCCCGGACCATCGGCTGCGGCCTCGACGTCGTAGGGTTCGATCAGGGTATAGGTGGGACTGCGGATGGTGCCGGTGACACCGAGCGAGCGCAGGAAGGCGCGGGCGAAGGTCGACTTGCCCGCACCGAGTTCGCCGCGCAGCGACAGGATACCGGCGGGCGGCGCCGCGGCCGCCAGACGGGCGGCCAGCGACTCGACCGCCGCCTGGTCGAGATCACTGCCCTCGAGACACCGGTCAGTCATCGCCACCCTCCCGCGACGAAGGCTCGGCGAGTCGCCAACCGCCCGATACGGTGCCTCCGTTGACGACGGCACGGATGGAATCGCACAGCTCGGCGGCGGCCATGCCCCATTCACCATGACGGTCGGCCTCGATCTCGCCGGCTTCGGCATGCACGCAGACGGCCGCCTCCATCGCCGTGAAGCGTGACAGTCCCATGCCGAGAAAGGCGCCCAGCACGCCGGCCAGCACGTCACCACTGCCGGCGGTCGCCAGAGCGGCGGTACCACGCTGGCATACGGCCAGACGCTCACCGTCGGTCAGCACGCTACCGGCTCCCTTGAGCACCACCGCGCAGCCGAATCGCTCGGCAAGCGTGCGTGCCGAATCCAGGCGGTCGGTGTTGATCTCGGCCGTGGCGCACTCGAGCATCGCCGCCGCCTCGCCCGGGTGCGGGGTGACAACCGCATCCCGCTCCTCGAGAGACTGCGGCCCCAGCAGCCGCAGGGCATCAGCGTCCACCACCAGCGGCAGCGGGCAGTCGCGCAGCGCGCGCCAGGCCTCGACGGCCCAGCCATCACACCCCAGGCCGGGGCCGACCACCACGCTGGTCGCCTCGCCCGCCAGCCGCAGCAGATCGCGGGCGTTCTCGATGCCGTGGACGATCAGTTCGGGGCGACCGACATTGAGAGTCGCGGCGTGTGCCGGATGGGTGGCCACGATCACCTTGCCGGCCCCGGCACGCAGCGCGGCCTCTGCCGACAGCCGGGCCGCCCCCGGCATGCCGCGATTGCCGGCGACCACCAGCACCGTACCGAAACTCCCCTTGTGGCTGTCCCGGGAGCGCGCGCCAAGATGCAGCCCACCGGGCAGCAGTGCCACCCCGCCCGATTGATGCACCAGGGGATGGCCCAGCTCGGCGAGCACCCGCTCCCCGCAGGCCGCCAGCGCCGGGCCGGTGACAAGCCCCCGCTTGATGCCG
Source organism: Guyparkeria sp. WRN-7 (assembly GCF_001641825.1). GTDB lineage: Bacteria > Pseudomonadota > Gammaproteobacteria > Halothiobacillales > Halothiobacillaceae > Guyparkeria. The sequence goes on from NZ_LRFH01000004.1 coordinate 234,766, forward strand.
AGGAAGGTCACGGTCACGTCCGCGGACAGTGTCAGCGGATCGCGGGCACCGGTATCGGCATTCACGCCCGAAGGCAGATCCACCGCCAGCACGCCCGGGCCTTCGGCCATGCCGTCAAGCGCCTGCCCCACCCGCTCGAGAAACTCGGCCGCATTGCCGCCGATCGGTCGCGACAGGCCGATACCGAACAGGGCATCGACGACGACATCCGCCGAGGCCAGCGCACCGGTCACGACTCCGGCATCGCTGGCTACCTCGACCGATGGCATGACGTCGCGCAGCGCCGCCCAGGCATGCGCCGCACTGCCGTGGAACTCGGGCTGCTGCCAACCGAGCAGGGTCACCTCGAGCCCGGCGCGATGCGCCAGCCGGGCGATCACCAGACCATCACCACCGTTCTGTCCCGGCCCGACCAGCACCGCCAAGCGCCTGGCCTCGGGCCAGCGACGACGCAGCTCGTCGAAGGCCGCCTCGCCGGCGCGCTCCATCAGGCCGTAGGCATCCACCCCGCCGGCGAACAGCTCGCTTTCGTGGGCCTGGACCGCCTCGACCGACCAAGCCCGCGTCAGGCCGGGCGCGACCGGCGTGCGGATCAGCTGTGGCGCGCGGGCCGGCATCGACTCAGCCCAGGATGTCCGGACGCGGCAGGAAACCGAGCGCGTCGAAGGCGCGCTGCAGCGTCGGCCGGGCGCGGGCCGCGGCGCGCTCGGCGCCCTGGGCGAGGATCGCGTCCAGGCCCGCCTCGTCGGCGCGGATCTCGCGGTAGCGCGCCGTGATCGGCTCGAGATGCGCGATCACCGCCTCGCCGGTCTCGACCTTGAGCTTGCCGTAGCCCTCGCCCGACAGGCGGCTCTCGATCGACTCGATCGACTCGTCGCCGAAGATCGACAGCAACGTCATCAGGTTGGAGACGCCCGGCTTGTTCTCCGGGTCGAAGCGGATATCCATGTCCGAGTCGGTCACCGCCTTCTTGAACTTCTTGAGGATTTTCTTCGGCTCGTCGAGCAGGGCCACGTAGCTGGCCTCGCTGGGATCGGACTTCGACATCTTCGCGGTCGGGTCCTGCAGCGACATCACGCGGGCGCCCGCCTTGGGGATGAACGGCTCGGGCACCGTGAAGATGTCGCCGTAGAGCTTGTTGAAGCGCATGGCGAGATCGCGGGTCAGCTCGAGGTGCTGCTTCTGGTCGGCGCCGACCGGCACGTGGGTGGCCTGGTAGAGCAGGATGTCGGCGGCCATCAGCACGGGGTAGTCGAACAGGCCGGCGTTGATGTTGGCCTGATGGCGCTGCGACTTGTCCTTGAACTGGGTCATGCGCTCGAGCTCGCCCATGTAGGTGTAGCAGTTGAGCACCCAGCCGAGCTCGGCGTGCGCCGGGACGTGCGACTGGACGAACAGCGTGCTCTTGTCCGGGTCTAGCCCGCAGGCGAGATACAGGGCCAGGAAGTCGTAGCAGCGCGAGCGGAACTCGGCCGGATCCTGACGCACGGTGATGGCGTGCAGGTCGACCAGCATGAACAGCGCGTCATGCGTGTCCTGCATGTTGACCCAATTGCGGATCGCGCCGACGTAGTGGCTGATCAGCAGTTGCCCGGAAGGCTGGATGCCGGAGAGCACCACCGGCGGCTTGTCGTTCTTGGACATAAGGTGATTTCTTGTAAGGGGTGATTCGGCGTATTCGACGCCGGCCGGGGCGCTGCCGCCACCCGGCCGGGCAAGGCGGGTCATCATAGCAAAGGCCGCGTGCCGGTCGTCATGGCCCGGCCCTGCTATACAAAAAGGGACCCCGACCGAAAGGCAACCGCTGGATCGTCACTCATGAAAGCCATCCTCTTCGACATGGACGGCGTGCTCTACGTCGGCGACCGACTCATCGAGGGCGCCATCGAGACCCTCGACTGGGCGCGCCGCGAGGGCATCCCGTTCCGGTTCGTCACCAACACCACCTCGAAGCCGCGCGATGCGCTGGTGGAGAAACTCGCCGGGATGGGCATCGAGGCGACAGCCGACGAGATCCTCACCCCGCCGGTGGCCGCCCGCCAGTGGCTTTCGGCACACGAAGGCGAACCGGCAGCCCTGTTCGTCCCCGATGCCACGGCCGCCGAGTTCGCCGAGCTGGCCGCGGCCGACTCGGTCGACGACTCCATCGGCGCCCTGGTCATGGGCGATCTCGGCGAGGGCTGGGACTTCGCCACCTACAACCGCGCCTTCCGTTGGCTCAAGGCCAACCCCGAGGCAGCGCTGGTGGCATTGGGCATGACGCGCTTCTGGCAGGCCGAGGACGGCCCGAGACTGGACGTCGGGCCATTCGTCCGTGGGCTGGAATACGCCCTCGACCGCGACGCGGTGGTGTTGGGCAAGCCCAGTAGGGACTTTTTCCACTCCGCGCTGGAAACCCTCGGCGTGGATGCGGCCGAGACAGTCATGATCGGTGACGACATCGTCGGTGACATCGGCGGTGCCCAGCAGGCCGGGCTGGTCGGGCTACAGGTGCGCAGCGGCAAGTTTCACCCCAACGATCTCAAACGGGGCATAACGCCCGACGGCGTGCTCGACGGGATTGCACAATTGCCGACATGGTGGCAACGACACGCTGACGACCAATCCAGCTAGCACCGGCTGCCCGGCATGCACGCCGAACAGGATGGGGCAGCGCCAATCATGCCGTGCCCACCGCGCGACGCACGGCCTCGATACACGGCCCGGGACGCTCGCACTGAACTGCCCGCAAACCCTCGCCGCGCGCCCGCTCCACGTGACTCTCGCTGTCATCGACGAACAGCGTGGCGGAGGCCGGATACCCCAGTTCGTCCAGCACGTCACGGAAGATGCTGGGATCACGCTTGCCCTTGCCGAGGTAGTAGCTGTTGAACACGCGATCGAAGTGGCGGTAAATGCCGTCGCGCCGGTCGAGCTCGTCCAGCCAGTGGGTCTGGTCGGACAGGATGGCGACGGTCAAACCGGCTAATCGCAGGTCATCGACAAGGGCCAGCATGTCGGGACGCAGGACGAAGCCGCGCATCACCTCGGCACGAAAGGCGTCAAACGTTTCCGGGAAAGGCATCTTCTCCTGCAACGCCTGCCAGAAATCGGCCTCCCCACCCTTTCCGAGCACGAACCCGGATTCGTAGACCGCGTCCATGGCGTGCTGTGAGAGCGCCTCCGGGTCCAGGCCATGGCGATGCGCCGCTGCCACCAGGGCGCGACGAAACCCTTCCTCGGCGATCACGCCGCCGAAATCGAACAACACACATCGGACTCCGGTTTTCCCCATGGCTCGGCTCGCCCTCCCATCGTTCCGCTTGACGCGGCCTCCGTGATACTCGGAGGATATCAGTCAGTTACCGCCCCATCCGGCCGCACGCGACCCTCAACCTGCGCTCCCGGGCGAGGACTCATGCCCCGAGACTGATCCACCATCTTCGCCGGTCGAGCAACGATCGACACCGGCATCCCGATGACTGCCACCGGGACGGGCCACCCGATGGGCCGCTCCGTTTGAGCGTCGGCCTTACGGACGGTGCTTGCCAAGCCGCCGAGGTTCTTTTATCCTACGCGGCCTTTGAATTGACCCGCCCGCGTGCCGGCCGCCTGGACAGGCACCGATACCTCGGTACGCGCGCAAACAAGACGAGTCGCTCAGGAGACAATCATGGCCCGAGTTTGCCAAGTAACCGGGAAGCGCCCGGCGGTCGGTAACAACGTATCGCACGCGAACAACAAGACCCGGCGTCGGTTTCTGCCCAACCTGCACAAGAAGCGGTTCTGGGTAGAGAGCGAGCAGCGGTTTGTCAGCCTGCGTGTTTCCAGCCACGGCCTGCGCACGATCGACAAGGTCGGCATCGACACGGTCATCGCCGAGATGCGTGCGCGCGGCGAGAAGGTCTAAACACCGCTCACCATAACGTCTAACAGGTAATACGATATGCGCGACAAGATCCGACTGGTATCCAGCGCCGGCACCGGCCACTTCTATACCACCGACAAGAACAAGCGGAACATGCCGGAGAAGATGCAGATCAAGAAGTACGATCCGGTAGTACGCAAGCACGTCATCTACAAGGAAGCCAAGATCAAGTAAGACACGTGCCGGCCGCTCAGGCGGCCGCCGTCTTGTCCTGATCGGCACCCGGACCCCGCGAGGATACTTCCCGCGGGGTTTCTTCGTGGCGATCTTCAGACCGAGCGGACCATGCCCGAACTCCCCGAAGTCGAAACCACCCGCCGCGGCATCGAGCCTCACCTTGCCGGGCGACGCATCGAGGCGGTGACCGTGCGCGACCCGCGCCTGCGCTGGCCGGTGCGCGAGGATCTGGCCGAGTTTCTCGTCGGCCGGCCGATCGAGTCGGTCGAGCGGCGCGCCAAGTACCTGCTGCTGGTGCTCGACCGCGGCGACCGCGTACTGATCCACCTGGGCATGTCGGGCAGCCTGCGCCTCGACGACCCGGCCAGCCCGTTGCGCAAGCACGACCACGTCGAGTGGCTGATCGACAGCGGCCGTGTGCTGCGCCTGCACGACCCGCGCCGCTTCGGCGCCGTACTGACCGATCGCGTCGATGCCCCGCACGTGCGGCTGGCCACCCTCGGCCCCGAACCGCTCGACCCGGCCTTCGACGGCGACTACCTCGCCGGCCGCCTGGCCGGACGGCGCGTGGCGATCAAGCAGGCGATCATGAACGCGGCGATCGTGGTGGGCGTCGGCAACATCTACGCCTCCGAAGCGCTGTTCCTCGCCGGCATCCATCCGAAACGGCCGGCCGGGAGCCTCGGCCGGGACGATTGCACCGCACTGGCCGCCGCGATCCGTCAGGTGCTGACCGCGGCCATCGAGCAGGGCGGCACCACCCTGCGTGACTTCCTCTCGCCCTCGGGCGACCCCGGCTACTTCCGACAGACCCTCAACGTCTACGAGCGTACCGGCAAGCCCTGTCGGCGCTGCGGCTCGCCCGTCGAGCGCACCGTGCTCGGCCAGCGCTCGACCTGGTTCTGCCCGACCTGCCAGCCGACGGACGACTAACGGCCCGCTCAGTCCGGCTCGATGGCCAGCAGTTCGCGCACGATCGCGTCGACTTCGGGCGTGTCCCAGATGATCCCGGCATTGACCGCATAGTGGATCCGACCGTCCGGGGCGACCAGGAACGAGGTCGGGAAGGCGAAGGCGCCGTAGCGCTCGGCCACCTCGCCGTCAGGATCGACGGGAATGGGGAAGGACAACTCGAACCCGTGCTCGCGGACGAACTCGCGTAGATGCTCAGGCGACTGCTTGAAGGCGATCGCGTAGATCTTCAGCCGGTCCGGGTAACGGCCGGCCAGACGCTCCATCGACGGAATCTCCTCGACACAGGCCGGGCACCAGGTGGCCCAGAAGTTCACGATCTGCACCCCGTCGAACTCCTCGTCCAGCCCCTGTGCACGACCCGCCAGGTCCGTCAGCTCGAAGTCGGGCGCGCGCTGCGGCGTCACCCGGGTCAGGCCGGTCTGCTTCTCCAGCGGCTCGCTGCGCGAGTCGTCCAGCGCGAGCGCATCAGCCGGATGCGGCGCTGCGGCCAGCAACGGGATCGACTCCAGAATCTGCCCGGGCAGCGCCTGAACGGCCGGGGCCGCCTTCGGACTCTCCAGCACCTCGGCCACGCGTTCGAGCGAATCGGTGTGCGGCTCGGCCATCTCGATGAAGTAGTAGTCCTTGACCTTGGGAACGACGCGCACGAACGTGGCGCTGCCCCCCTGGAGCAGGCGCTGCCAGAGATTGCCGAGGCGGTTCATGTACACACCCCGCTCGGGCTGGAAGATCATGACCGGCAGGTTGGTCGCATCGACGATGCCGAAGAACTCGGGCTCGGTCCCCGCCACCGGCGTGCCGCGATAGAGGTTGGGAAACAGCAGCACCGCGCCGGCCAGCGTCGAGGTGTCCTCGACACCCCCCTGCCAGAGCCGCATGCCACGCAGGATGGGCACTGCCATGCGATCACTGCCGATGATGGCGATCTCGCGTTGCCCGCCGGCCTGCTCGACGGCATGCCGGATCAACGCCTCGACCGCGGCCCCATCGCGCTCGCGGACCACGGTATCGGAGCGGGTAAGGAACAGCGAGTCGAGCACGTCGACCATCCATACGGTGGCCCCGCGACGGGCCAGGGCGTGGGCAACGCTCCTGGGGCCGGCCATGTCGCCATACTGGTTGGCGACCCACAGTAGCAGCGGCCCATCGGCAGCCGTCCCGCCCTCGGGCTCGATCACTGTCACCTCCAGCCGGTCGCCGCCCTCGCCTACCGGCACGCTCAGGTCGGCCGCCGTGGCACCCGCGCTCGCGAGCAACAGACCGACGGCCGACAGCAGGCCGCACCACCAGCGGCGACTACCCCCTTCCCTGCCGACTTTGCCCTCGTTCTCTGCATGCATCGCGTCACGCCTCGCGCTTTCGTACAATAGCCACCCGCCCGGGCCGCCACGGCCGGCCGGTCAAATTCCTTAGCATGCTAGCAGTTGAGCGCCCAATGACACACTCGGCCCCCGCCGTCTTCGAGACGCAGATCGACGACCTGGAACTGATCCATCGCGGCAAGGTACGCGACCTGTACCGCATCGACGACGAGCGCATGCTGATCGTCACCACCGACCGGGTCTCGGCCTTCGACGTGATCCTGCCCACGCCCATCCCCGACAAGGGCCGGGTGCTGACCGAGGTCTCGCGTTTCTGGTTCGAGAAGAGCCGCGATCTGGTGCCCAACCACCTCTGCGAGGACCAGGACCTCTCCCGCATTGTGGCCGACGCGGAGCAGCGCGCCCAGCTCGAGGGACGCAGCGTGATCGTGCGCAACCTCAAGGCCCTGCCGATCGAGGCGGTGGTGCGCGGTTACCTGATCGGTTCGGGCTACAAGGACTACCAGGCCACCGGCGCGGTCTGCGGCATCACCCTGCCCGCCGGCCTGCAACTGGCCGACAAGCTGCCCGAGGCGATCTACACGCCGGCGACCAAGGCCGACGTCGGTGATCACGACGAGAACATCGACTTCGCCGAGACCGAGCGGCTGATCGGCCCGGAGATGGCCGCCCAGGTGCGCGACACCGCCATGCGCCTGTATCGCATGGCCGCCGACTATGCGGCCGAGCGCGGCATCATCATCGCCGATACCAAGTTCGAGTTCGGCCTCGACGAGCAGGGCACGCTGCACCTGATCGACGAGGCGCTAACACCGGACTCCTCGCGCTTCTGGCCGGCCGACGAGTACCGCCCGGGCATGAGCCCGCCCTCGTTCGACAAGCAGTTCATCCGCGACTGGCTGGAAACGCTCGACTGGGACAAGACCGCCCCGGGACCGGCAATCCCCGACGAGATCGTCGCCCAGACCCGCGAACGCTACCTGACCGCCTACCGCCGGCTGACCGGCGAGGACCTGCCGGGCATCGCATGACGGCACCCGCCCTCGATTCACGCGGCTGGGTGGTGCTGGCCACCGACACCGGCGTCGGCAAGACGGTGGTTTCCTGCGCGCTCGCCAGACTGCTCCGCGAAAACGGCATCGTGCCGCGGGTACGAAAGCCGGTGGAAACCGGCTGCGAGGTGCGCGACGGCGAACGCCAGCCGGCCGACGGCATCGCCCTGCACGAGGCGGCCGGTGGACGCGAGCTGCTCGCGACCGTCTGCCCGATCCGCTACCTCACCCCGGTCGCCGCCCCCGAGGCCGCCTGGCGCGAGGGTGAGGAACTGCAGTTCGAGCGCGACCTTGCCCCGATCCTCGACCAGTCGCTCGCCGGCCTGGCCGAGGACGAACGCGTGATCATCGAGAGTGCCGGCGGGCTGCTCTCGCCGCTGGCCGAGGACGCGCTCAACACCCGCCTGGCGGAACACACCGGCCTGCCGGCGCTGTTGGTCACACCCGACCGGCTCGGCACCCTGTCGAGCACGCTGTCGGCGGTCGAATCCCTGCAACGCCGTGGTATCAGCGTGGCCGCAATCATCCTCAACCGCCGGCCGCAGGACCCCAGCGACGCCGATACGCCGGACAACCACCGCTCGCTTACCGAGTGGCTGCCGCGGCTGGTCGACGAACCGCCACCGGTCCTCCGCTTCGAAACCGATCCACGGCACCTCACGCCGCTCCTCGACCAGAACGGTTGAGCGATCCAAAGAAAAGGCCGCGTCTGCAGACGCGGCCTTTTCGTTTCGGACGAGACCATTATCCGGCTCAGCGCACCACCAGCAGCGGCACGTTGGCCTTCATGATCATCTTGGTGGTGGTACTGCCCAGGACGAGATAACGGATCGGGCTGTGGCCGTAGGCGCCCATCGCAAGCAGGTCGATGCCCTTCTCGTCGATGTAGTCGGAAACCGCCTGGTCGACCTTGCCCTGACGAATCGCCACCTGCGTGTCGAAGCCGGCCTTCTGCAGACGCGTGTTGGCCACCTGAAGCTTGTCCCAATGGGCCTGCTTTTCCTCGCCGACCATCAGGATGTGCACCGGCAGACCCTGCAGCAGCGGCGTACGCGCTGCCATCTCGACCAGCTTGTAGGCCGTTGGGCTGCCGTCGTAGGCGATCAGGAAGCTCTCGGGGCGCTTGAACTCGAGCGGGGTGACCAGTGTCGGCTTGTGGATCATCGACAGAATGCCGGCCAGGTGGCTACCCACATGCATGGCCACGGCATCGCCTTCCTTGCCCTGCTTGCCGAGCACCAGCATCTCCATGCTTTCCTCGAGGTCGAGGATCACCTGGGTGATGTCGCCGTTGCGCAGCAGTTCGTCGGGCGATTCGAAGCCGCGATCACGCGCCCGGGAGAGCACATCGGCCAGCAGTGCCCGGCCGCGCTCGCGCTCGAGGCGACCGCGCTTTTCCTCGAGCTCGACCATTTCCTGGAGCAGCTTCTCGCGGCCGCCGAGGGTCATGTTGCCGGAGAGGTCGGTCTTGCTCGGGGCGTGCGGGTTGCTGATCGCGTGGAGAAAGGTCAGCGGAGCGGACAGCGCACCGGCTGCCCAGACGGCATAGTCAGTGACCGCCTCGGACGAGCGCGAGCCGTCGACGCAGGCCAGTACCGGTTCCTTCTTCTCGGTCATGTTCTCGTTTCCCATGTCATTGGCCCATCAGCTTTTCGGCGGCGTCCGGCTTGTCGTGGACCCCGTGCTTGTCGACGATCGTGGCGGTGGCCTGGTTCATGCCGATCACCTCGACCTCGATACCCTCGCGGCGGAAGTCGACCACGACCTTGTCCAGCGCCCGCACGGCAGTGATGTCCCAGAAGTGCGCGCGGGTCAGGTCGATAGTCACCTTATCCACGTCGTCCTTGAAATCAAACGTGTCGAGGAACTTCTCGCTGGAGGCGAAGAATACCTGACCGACCACGGCATAGATGCGGTGGCGCGGGTTGTCCGGATCCTCGGACAGCGTCGAGGAGACATGCATGTACTGGCCGACCTTGTTGGCGAAGAACATCGCCGCCAGCAGCACGCCGGTCAACACGCCGTAGGCCAGGTTGTGCGTGGCGATGGTCACGATCACCGTCATCACCATCACGATGTTGGTGCTCAGCGGCAGCTGCTTGAGATCCCGGATCGACCCCCAGCTGAACGTGCCGATCGAGACCATGATCATCACCGCCACCAGTGCGGCCATCGGAATGAGCGTCAGCACCGGGGCGAGGAATACCACCAGGATCAGCAGGAACACACCGGCAACCAGCGAGGACAGACGCGTCCGACCACCCGACTTGATGTTGATCACCGACTGGCCAATCATCGCGCAGCCAGCCATGCCGCCCATCGAGCCGGAGACGATGTTGGCAATGCCTTGGCCCTTGCACTCGCGCGCCTTGTTGGTGCGGGTGTCGGTCAGGCCGTCGATGACGTTCTGCGTCATCAGCGATTCGAGCAGGCCGACCACGGCGATCGCCACCGAGTACGGCAGGATGATCATCAGCGTCTCGAGGTTGAGCGGAATGTCCGGCAGGAAGAACACCGGCAGGGTATCCGGCATTTCGCCCATGTCGCCGACGGTGCGTACGTCGAGGTTCATGAACCAGGCAACCAGCGTGAGCACCACGATGGTCACCAGCGGCGACGGAACCACGTTGGTGAGTTTCGGCAGACCGTAGATGATCGCGAGACCCGCCGCGGTCAGCGCGTAGACGTGCCAGGTGACGTTGGTCAGCTCGGGCAACTGCGCCATGAAGATCAGGATGGCCAGCGCGTTGACGAAGCCGGTCATCACCGAATTCGAGATGAATCGCATCAACCGGTCGAGGCGCACGTAACCGGCGGCGATCTGCAATACGCCGGCGAGTATCGAGGCGGCAAGCAGGTACTCGAGACCATGGTCCTTGACCAGGGTGATCATCAGCAGTGCCGTCGAGGCGGTCGCCGCCGAGATCATGCCCGGCCGACCGCCGGTGAAGGCGATCACCACCGCGATGGCGAACGAGGCGTACAGACCGACTTTGGGGTCGACCCCGGCGATGATCGAGAAGGCAATTGCCTCCGGGATCAGGGCCAGGGCCACCACCAGCCCGGAGAGCACGTCCCCGCGCATGTTGGAAAACCATTCCTGCTTGATGCGATACCAGTTCATCGTGTGTCTCTGTCGGGAGATTGCTTGTTGCCGGGGATCGGAATGCAGGCGTCACGCGCCTCGATCTTGGCCGCAGCGCCACGCGCACGAACCCCGCCGCCGGGCACGGCGCGCGACGACGCTCCGTGAGCGAACGCATTTGGGTGACGGATACGGCCGACCGCGTCGGGTAATGGCCCGCGAGGTGACCAGAACGCGAACGCGGCCCGGCAAACCGGGCCGCGACTCTACCAGATCAGCATGTTGCCTTCACCCGCCGGTCGACGGGCGCTCATCAGAATCGGCGCACCAACGACCAGTTGATCGCATAGGCGTCGTAGCGGCCGGTCGTCTGTGAGCGGTCGCTGTACGACAGGCTCAGGCGGCTGTACCAGTCACGGTAGATGCCGTTGACCAGTTCCAGGGAAACATCGGTGCCGAACTTGTAGTCCGGGAGCGATTCGTCCGTGTGCCAGCCGGGACTGACACTGAGGCTCAGGCCGTCGTCATCGGAAAACTTCCAGTAGCCCACCGCGGTGAGGGCAAAGCGACGATAGTTCTCCGGGTCGTAGTAACCGTTGGCCAGATCCTCGTCGTAGTCCTGCCAGTGGGCCGAAACGCCGAGATCCAGATTGAACCGTTCGGTTCGGAGCATCGCCCGGTAGGGATTGACGTAGAGCTCGTTGCGGCGGTTTCCGTCACTCAAGCGGCCATGAGCCAGCTCGGCATTGACGAAGTGTCGCAGCGTCGGCTGCCAATGAATGCGGGCGCGATGATCGCGCATCGTGATGCCAAGCGAGGCGGACCGCGGCGAGATATCCCAGACGCGACGGGTGGCCAACAGGTTCACCCAGAGATTGTCGAGCGGCCGCAGATCGGCATACAGGCCGTAGAGGCTGTGATCGCCCCCACCGCCGTCAATGCTTGCCGCACCGACCTCACCACCGATCTCGAGCAGCGGGTTGAAACGGTGGCGCGCACCGACCCAGCCCTGCTCGATGTCGATCGACGTGTCGCCCTCGACGCCGACATAGGGACTGCCGGCCTTGGCACGCAGGTCGCGATGTTCGAGCCGGCCGTAGAGATAGGTTTCGGGAGTCAGCGACCAGCGACCCTTGACCGCGAAGCGGCGCAGACTGATGTCGTCGGCGTCGTCGCGCCAACCGGCCTCGATACCGACGTTCGAGCGCAGGAAGGCATGCGTGGCTCGGATCGCATCCAGCGTGTCCTTCGATTCCGGTCGCAGGCGCTTCAATGGCTCGAGCGAGGCGATCGCCTCGCTGTGACGTTTCTCGCCACGCAGGATCAGCATGCGGGTGTAAAGGTGTTCGTAGTTGTCCCGCTCCGCCGCGAGCAACTCGTCGTTGAGCGGCCGGGCCTGACTGGGCCGATGCGCCCAGGCGAGCAGCCGCGCACTGCGGGCTGCCCACTCCTCATCCTCGCCATGGACTTCGCGATAATGGGCCAGCGCGTCGGCACCACCAGCATAGTCGCCGCGCCATGTCTGAATGGTGGCGTAGTCCAGCAGTGCCTCGGCATCATCGGGATGCGCCTCAAGATAGTCCCGATACAGGGCGACGGACTCGTCGAGTTCGCCAGCCCCACCCAGTGCCCGGGCATAGGCCTTGAGGTCGCCCGACTCGCCGGTGATCTGGTGAATGCGCTCGCGCATGGACACCACGAGCAGACTGTCGCCCGCCCAGTTGGCCTGCTGGGCACAGGTGCGCAGCACCGAGACATCATCCGGTCGAATTTCTGCGGCAGCCTGACAATGGACTAGCGCACGATTCGGCTTGCCGGCCTCGGCCCAGGCAGCGCTGGCCGCCAGGTGCAGATCGGCATCGTTCGGCTCGGTCTCGACCGCCCGGTCAAGCGCCTCCGCAGCGGCAACCGGCTGACCGTCACTCGCCAGCACGTCAGCCAGGCGCCGCCACAGATCCGTGCGTTCGGGGTCGGCCTCGAGAGCCTCCCGATAGACCCTTGCGGCGGTCTTCCAGTCCTGCTGCATTTCCGCGGCCACGGCCGCTTCGGGAACCGCCTGGGCAAAGGCCGGCGGGACGAAGGCAGTCGCGGCCATCAGTGCCAGGGCACTGGCCGACATGCCGCGAAGGGGAAAACGTGTCATTTGCGCCATTTTCTGTTCCCCGTAATCCAGAGATCCGTGGCAAAGCGTCCGATGGTCACCAGGTCGTACAGCAGACTCGCGTAGCGGATCGGAGTCATCAGGATGCCCTGCACCAAGGCCTTGAAGCGCCGCCCCTCGGACACGGCGGTGAGAATACCCACCGAGATCAGCATCTCCGCGATCAGGGTAACGACCAAGGGTTCCCACAACTGCAGGATGATCATGACCAACAGGGCCGTCGGGAAGGCGATCTTCTCGAAGGCTGCCATGAACGGGATCCAGCCGGCTGGGCGACCCTCCCGCTGGGTATGGCCAACACCGAACGGCTGCCGGTAGGCTTCCCGAACCTTGCGCCGGGCGGTCACTTCCTTGATCGCCGGATCGTGCTTTTCCCGGTAGCGGTGCCGCATCCGTCGCAGCACCTTGAAGGGGCTGCCGAGCAAACCGTCGAAGTAGTAGCAGCTCTGCAGGAACGACGAGGACCACATGTAGATCTGCCGCGGCAGGTTGCGCATTTCGGGTTCCATCGAATGCGCGGTGACATCCTGCAGCTGGATGTTGCGGTAGCCCTCGTTCATCAGGGCGAAACCGATGAAGATGTCCTCGGAATTGGTCAGGTCGTCACCCATCACCGGCTCGTACTTGTCGAACAGGTCCTTGATGTACTTACGGCGATAGGCGACCGCGCAGCCCACCGGGTTGGTGATACTGCCGAAGAACTTCATCTGGCCGACGTAGACGAACCGCTGCAGGAAGGTGTAGAGCTGCTGCCGGTACACGGCCGTGAGGTTGCGGTTGAGTCGATGCCACCAGTTGCCCTGCGGTTGGTGGAGATCGGCCTCCTCGTGCGACTTCAGAAAGGCATCGATTGCCGGCTCGCTGATTCGCCGACGGCGATCCTTCTCGCGGGTCGGCATGATCACGCCGCAGGCGCTGGCAATGCCGGCACCCTGGTAGAGCTCCTCGACCGTGCGGGCAATGTAATGGTCCGAGTCGAGATAGGTGTCGCCGTCGAGGATGAACTCGACATCGGCGTCGTACTCACGCGACTGGCGCTTGATCGTTGGTGTCTTGCCGATGGGGTGATCCCGCTGGATCACCGTCAACGGCATGTCATGCTGCTCGGCGAAGGCCCGCGCGTACTCGATGGTCCGGTCGCTGCTGCCGTCGTCGACGAGGATGATGTTGCGTGGCTGCTTGGTCTGCCGCCGCACCGACTCGAGCGCCAGCACCACGTTGGCCTGTTCGTTGAGCGCCGGAATGACGACGTCGACGACCGCGTCATGCCAGTCCTCGGCGGGGTTGGGGTCTGTCTTGTCCGGTCCGTGCATCAGCCCGATGATGCTGAGCACGGCGCTCGGACTCAGGACGAAATAGGGGGTGGTTGCCATGCGCCCTCCTCAGGAGGCTCCTTCTCTTTGCCGGGCCCGGGCGATCAGGTCGTCCAGGGTGGCATCCAGTGTCCAGTGTGGACGATGTTCGATCAGCTGATGCAGCCGCGTCAGGTCCGGACAGCGGTGCGGAATGTCCACATACTCCTGACCGTAGGCGATCTCGTAGGGAATGCGCTCGACGCGCGACGCAGAACCGACCCGCTCGATCACCCGCAGGGCCAGGTCATTCATGGATAGCTCGTTGCCGCTACCGACATTGACGATCACCCCGGCCGTGGTGGCCCGGTCGGCCAGCTGGTCGAGCATCACGACCGTGTCGCGCACATCGGTAAAGGCGCGACTCTGCGTACCGTCGCCAAACACGGTCAACGGCTCGCCATCCACCGCCTGACGCACGAAGCGCGGCACCACCATGCCGTAGCGCCCGGTCTGACGCGGACCAACCGTATTGAACAACCGCACCACCGTCACGGGGATGTCCTTGGTGCGCGCATAGGACAGGGCGAAGGCCTCGTCGGCCAGCTTGCTGATGGCGTAATTCCAGCGTGGCGGGGCTTCCGGCTGGATGATCAGATCCATGTCCTCGCGCAGGTAGGCATCGGTACGCGGACCGTAGACCTCGGAGCTCGAGGCGAGCAGCACCTGGGGGCGCCAGCCGCAATGATCGACGGCGCGCAGCAGGCGCTCACAGCCGGCGATATTGGTCGCCATCACGCTGATGGGTCGTTCGAGCACCCGGAAGACCCCCACCACGGCGGCCAGGTGGTAGACGCGATCCGCCCAGCCGACGGACTCGTTGAGCCCGGGCCAGGTGACGATGTCGGCCTCGGAGAAGCGGAAGTCCGGGCGGTCGAGATGGGGAGCGAGGTTGTCCAGCGAACCGGTGCTGAGATTGTCGACGACATGCACCTTGTCACCCCGAGCGAGGTGAAGATCGACCAGATGGGAGCCAATGAAACCGGCACCGCCAGTGATCAGGACATGCATGTCGGGCCTCCTTTCGGCCTGCAATGGCCGCGGTGGCAGGGCGGCACCCCTTGCCGCCCTCGTCGACTGCAGTATAGACGAGCAAGTGGTTAACCGTATGTTGCTGATGCACCACAACGGAAAACGCCAAGCCGGAACCGATACGCCCTGCTACGGTCAGCTCAGATATCCGCCCAAGCGAGGAGGCCTTCCCGCATGACCGAACCGAGCGTCAATCGTTCTGCCCTGGCGGTATGGATGCCAGCCAGCCTGCTGGTCGCGGCCCTGCTGCTCTGGCTGGGCGCCGACCTGCACCCGCCGGGCGCGGCCACTGCCCGCACCCTGCCGGCCTCGCCGTTGACGGGCGCGATGGGGTTTGCCTTCCTGCTCGCCTTCGCCGCCTTCGCCTACGGTGTCTCGATCAGCACACCCCACCGGCGCAACGAGCAGGCTGGCCTGTGGGCATCCCTGCTCCTGCCGCTGGCGGTGGTGCTGTTGCTGCAGGCGGAATGGTCGGTTGTCGCGCTGCTTGCGGCCCTCGGCTGGCTGGTCGTCCTGATCTGGACGGCCTGGCAACTGGCACGACGCCAGCCACTGGCCGGCCTGATGATCCTGCCGGTGATCGGCAGCGCGATCGCCAGCTTCCTGCTCTCGCTGACCCTCTGGGTGCTGCCCTGAAAACGCCCTGAACCGGGAAGAGCAAGAAAACCGCCGGCGAAATGGCGGCCAGGAGACCGACCGGTCAGCCCTCGCGCCAGTGCAGGTCCAGCCAGCAGCGCGGCAAAGGCTCGCCCGACGGGAACTCCAGTTCGGCCTTCTCGAAGCTTTCCTCGTCCTGCATTTCCTCACCGGCATGCTGTCGCCCCATCACGCTCGGCAGAGCCGGGTCGGCGAGAGTCTCCACGTCGATGATCTCGATCATGTCGTCGTTGTCCTTGCGCTTGAGAAACATGCGCAGACCTCCTTCTTGTCACGGTACCGCCAACAAAACCGGCGTTAGCAAGCCAACCCCGCTGTCGCCCCGATCAAAGCCGCTCCGGCAGGGCCGCACGGATGTCTGCGGCCGACCGCCCGGAGAGATCCTTGGGCTGATCGGCCACCAGGGCCTCCTGAAGCGTCTTGCCCATGGACTCGCGCATCAGGCCGAGAAAGTCGGGCGCTGCCAACAGGTAGAACCGATCCATCTTGCCTGCCTGGCGGGCCTGGTCGAGCTCGCCGACCACCTCGCGCGCGAACCGCTTGGCCTCGACATCACGAACACTGTTCGGTGGCTCGTAGGCGTGCATGGCATCACCCTTGCGATCAGCCGTCGCACCGGGACGGTCCGTCTCCAGGTCGGCATCCGCAAGGCGTGCCGCCGGGTTGGACAGCGAGGCGACTTCCTCGAGCTCGCCCTTGGGGGCCGGCTGACTGGAAGGAAACGCCTCGCTGCCGCGATAGGCCCCGCTGTTGTCACGAACGGCAAGAAAACGTGCGCGTGCCGCGTCGGCTACGACTACCCAAGTCTTCATGAATCGGACCTCCTTGCGATGTCACGTTAGCCCTGCGCTGAGTGTATACGCTCGATTCACTGCCTGCCGGGCGCAGGAACGGAGCTGTCCGCACCGATGCGCAGGCATAAAAAAGCCCCGCCGAACGGCGGGGCTCTGACGATCCTGCCTGTCGCTGGAAGCGATCAGTAGATCTTGGCCGGGTTGACCGAGCTGGCGCCCTCGTCGGCGTACATGCCGTACTCCTTCATCGAGCCGTCGTACAACTGCACGTCGTCGTTACCGACGATCTCGCTGGCCACGAACCACAGGCCGGAAGCGAGGTTGCCCGAGTTGCAGTAGGTGATCATCTCGCCGTCGGCATCGATGCCCTTGAACTGCATGATCGAACGGTAGCTGGCCTCGGGGAGGAAGTTGGCCGCGGCACCGTCGGCGCGCACCAGTGCCTCGGTGGGCACGTTGAAGGCGCCCTCGAGATGACCAGGCACGGTCTTCGACTTGCTGAACACGCCCAGGTACTGGTTGACCGGGCGGGCGTCGAGCAGCTGCACGTCGCCATCATCAACGGCGGAACGGACCTCGGCGTAGGTCGCGAGGATCTCGTCACGCTCGTCGGTTGCCTTCCAGTCGCCCGCCTCGATCTTGCCCGGCTTGCCTGTCTCGGCATCGAAGCCGGCCGCGAGCCAGCTGGCGAGGCCACCGTCGAGGATGGCCATGTCGTCATGGCCGTAGTACTTCATCTGCCAGTACAGGCGGGTGGCCTTGGTGAAGTCGGAGCCGGACAGGCCCAGCGGAACGATGACGACGGTGTCGTCCGCATCGACGCCCAGCGACTGGACGAACTTCTCGAAGTCCGCCTTCTCCGGAATCAGCTTGCCGACCTTCTTGCCGTTCTCCATGCGCTCGACACGCACGCTGCCCCAGTCGACGAACTTCGCGCCCGGGACGTGGCCGGCAACCACCGAAACCACCTGCTTGCCCTTGACGGTTTCGTACTTCGGCGCCATGGCGAACGCCTTTTCCGATCCGGTGATCTGGAGAACGGTGACCTCGTCGAGGTTATCGTTCAGCCACTGCGGGTCGACGACCGGTCCGGGCGCATCCAGTGCCCAGGCCCCTTGCGCGACGGCCAGAGCCGCCGCCCCGGCGGGGACTACGAGAAACCGCTTGAAATTCATATGACTCAACTCCTTCTTCGTGCATCAGAAAGCGGCGCGCATCCGGCGCCGGAGAATCCACCCTAGCCGGGCGGGGAAACCAATTCGTCCTGCAATGCCTCGATCCGCCGCGACCAGCTCGCCAGCACGGTCTGCATGTCCAGGGCGCACTCACTCAACACGTGGCGCTCCCGGTCCTCGAGAACAGCCGGATCAGGCCATGACCCGTTCGCCGCCTCCAGCGCCCGGTCTCGAGCGATCAGCAGGTCGCGCACCTGAGGCATGACCAGCGCCACCAAGGCGGTGAGCCAACGACCGACCAGCCAGGAGGGACGCGCCCGGTTGATCTCGAAGCCGTGCGGCAGACGGGCCAGCAACTCGCCGGCGGGGCGCATGGACTCGCCCGTCACCCAGCCATTGGTCGTGAACAGCCGTCGCGGCTGCCCCTGGGCATCCATGGAGATGCCAACAACATGGGAAAACCCCGGCTCGTCCGGCTCACCGACGAACAGATGGAAGTGCCCGTGCTCCTCCAGTGACCACTCCGACGGATCGTGGGCGTGGTAATAGAACCGGGCGCCGCTGACCGGGTCACGCGCATCGTCCTCCGGGAAATGCGCCCAATACTCAAAACCATTGTCGGCATGGTCGCGGAACAGCTCGGTCAGGACGGTCTGTCGATCCGCCTGCAAGGCCGACTGGATCGATTGCCACTCATCCAGAGCGGCCAGGCCGACCTCAATCCATTCCTGCTCAGCGGCGCTGTCGCGCACGTCGGTCACTCCGTTGCGACCCTTAACCAAAATCCATCTGCATGGCGCGCCTTACTGACCGCCCGGCGCGCAGGGGTTGCTGCCACGTGCCGACGGGGCACAGGGGTTGCCACCGCGCGCCGCTGGAGCACAGGGATTGCCACCGCGTGCCGCCGGAGCACAGGGATTGCCGCCACGTGCCGACGGAGCGCAGGGATTGCCACCGCGTGCCGACGGGGCGCAGGGATTGCCACCGCGTGCCGACGGAGCACAGGGGTTGCCACCGCGTGCCGACGGAGCACAGGGGTTGCCGCCGCGCGCCGACGGGGCACAGGGGTTGCCGCCACGTGCCGACGGGGCACAGGGGTTGCCGCCACGTGCCGACGGGGCGCAGGGGTTGCCGCCGCGCGTCTGGGCTGCCGCGGTCATCGGCATCAGGGTGGAAGCAGCCAGCGAGGCGCTGACAGTAAACGCCATCGCAGGCAGCGAGCTCTTCAGCGCGCGACGCGCACGGGCCTTTTGGGTGATCTTCTTCGATTCCATCGGATATCGACTCCTCGTGGGGAAAATGGCGAGCGGTCACCCGCTCGCGCAATCAGACGGTTGGCAACGGCTTACGCCGTGTCATGTTGCCGCGAGGCACTGGCCTCACGTCCCAGGTCACGACCGAGCTCATCGGACTCGCCGGGGTCGTGCCCCTCGGTGATGTCCTCGGCCGAATAGACACCGTGACTGCGGCGCTCCAGGGCGCGCCCGGCGGCAAAACCGGCAATCGCCATCACGATCATCGCGGCAACGATCCACCAGGGCGAAACACCCAGCAACTCGGGCACCGTGCGCGCGGAGGCCTGGGCACTGGTCACGATCGTCTGGATCACGCTGCTGTCGTAAACCCCGGCAAAGGCCCAGATGCCGATCACCATGCCGAGCATGAACACCAGGCCATCGATGCGGCCGCTGCCGAACCCGACCACCGAGGTGCCGGGGCAGTAGCCGCCGATCGCGAAACCGGCGCCGATCAGGACCCCGCCCAGGACGGTGCCCCAGAGATACATCTCGGCCACGTAGAAACCCTGCGAGCCGAAGGTGTTGTCGACCTGCAGCAGCAGGATGCCGATCGCGGCGACGATGATCGCCGTGAACATGACCTTGAATACCGACCAGTCGGTGAGCCGGAACTGGGCGGTGAGCTTGCAGGGCGAACCGAAGCCTGCCTGTTCGAGCACGAAGCCGAACAGCAGACCGGTCGCCAGTGCGGTACCCGCGGTGCCGTAATCCATTACCAGACCCTCCGCATGAACAGGCTGACCAGAAGACCGACCGCAAAGAACGCGATCAGGAAGACGAAGCCGGCGACGCCGAGCATGGCGGTGTTCGATAGCCCCACCCCGCTGGTGCAGCCGGCCGCCAGGCGCGAACCGAAACCGGCAAGCAGACCGCCACCCAGGGCGAGCGCCAGGCGCGCACCGACACCGATACGGCCCGAGCCGCGGTCGACCTTCACCCGGAACCGACCGGAAGAGATCGAGGCGAGGATGGCGCCGACCAGGGTGCCCACGGCCGCGAGCACAATCCACGCTGCGAGCGGATTGCCCTGGGCCATGCCGCCGAGATAGCCGTTCTCACGCGTTGCCTCCGGGGCGACCTGCAGACCGATTTCGGTGGCGACACGGGCAAATGCGCCCGACGCACCCATGCCGTTGCCCACCAGAATGAAGGTGAGCAACAGGACCAGGCCGAGCACGATGCCGGCAATGAAGGGGGGCCATAGTGGCCGGACTTGGCAAGACATTCGCGGATAAACCTCCTGGAACAAACGAACAGAATCCTTTGATGGCCCGCCAATCCTGCGGGCCTTGCCTTCAACAGCTTCCCTGGCCGGGGCCGGCGACCGCCCCGGCAGCTCTCACTAGAACGCGGCGGCTTCGGCCTCGAGGTAGGCGAGCGAGGCGTATTTTCCGATGTTCTCCTCGAAGCCATTGGTCACCGGGGCGTAATGCTGCACCCGCTCGTCGGCAAGCACGTACTCCTTCACCTTCGAGGGACTGGCCATCTCCTGGACGGCCTTCTCGGCCGCCTCGTAGATGCCGAGGAACAGAATGCGGTTGTTCTCGATCAGGTCCTCGGAGGGGAAGCCGTGGGCCGGGATCCAGTAACCATCCGGCACGGCCGCCTCGAGGGCGTCGTACAACTTGAAGGTGCCGAGGAAGCTTCCGTCATCCATGAAGGCAATGCGGTTGTTCATCGCCACGTCGCCGACATGCACGATCTTCTTCTCGACCAGCTCGAGGCAGATGTCGGACGGGGTGTGCGCGGTGCCGTAGAAGTGCACGCGCACGGTCAGGTCACCAAAGTCGAACTCGTCGCCGTGGCCGACATCGTGATTCGGCGCGGTGACCACGGTGCCGGCAATCGCGTTGCCTGTGGAACGCTCCATCAGGCTCTTCCAGAACGTGCCCTGGTTGGTGCGAATCGCGGAGGTGGTCTTCGGGTGCGCGTAGATCGGCACATCGGGGTTTTCACGGACGAAGGCGTGATTACCCAGCCAGTGGTCGCCGTGGTAGTGGGTATTGAAGACCGCGGCGATCGGCTTGTCGGTGAACTTGCGGATCTGACGCAACGCCATTTCGCCGATCTGCAGCGAGGCGCCGCTATCGAGGATCACCACGCCCTTCTCGGTGATGACGAAGGTGATGTTGCTCATCATCCCCTGGTTCGCCTCGGAGGGAAAACCCCAGGGGGAAACGATCACGTAGACGTTGTCGGCAATCCAGGTGGCCGGGATGTCGGGCATCGGCGGCCCTTCAAGCACCATCGCCTCCTCGGCGAAGACACGGGACGACCAGGCCAGGGGCGCCACGGCGATACCCGCGGTTGCGCCCAGGTTACGCAGGAAACGACGACGCGTTGCCAGGAACTGCTTCTCGAATTCCATAGCGATCTCCTCCAATGCGCCCCGCTCTGCCCCGTTATCTGTGCTTTTTTTCTTGGCGGGCATCCAGTCAGCGTCCGTACTCGCCGGACTGGCGGGTCGCGTGTATTAGTTATCTCTAAATAATGATCGCCGCAACGCGAAATTTCAATGTCACGGCGATCGACTTTACTGATTCCGAGTCAAGTTTGCTTTTGCCCTCGAGCTCGACCAACTGCGCTATGATGCCTGACACCAGCCGGATTGCAGCCACACCATGTCCTGTGCCAACCACGACCAGTGCATCGACGATGCCCTCGCCCGCGCCGAGGCGATCTGCGCGCGAGCCGGCGCCCGGCTGACGCCGATCCGCCGGGATGTGCTGCGTGAGGTCTGGTCGAACCACGAGGCCACCAAGGCCTACGACCTGATCGAGCGCCTCTCCCGCCACGGCGAACAGGTCAAACCGCCGACGGTCTATCGCGCACTCGACTTCCTGCTCGAGCACGGCCTGATCCACCGCATCGAGAGCCTAAATGCCTTCGTCGGCTGCGAACACCCGCAGGAGGCACACCAGGCCATCCTGATGATCTGCGACCGCTGCGGCGACATTCAGGAGGATGACAACGCGGCGGTCCAGGCAGCCCTGCGCAAGCTCACGGGCGCTGCGGGCTTCACGCCGCGGTCGGCGGTCATTGAACTGCGCGGCCTCTGTCGCCGCTGCCGCGAGACCCACTGACGGCCACTCGCCCGTAACCGTCTTCCGACAACCAGCCAATAGCGTCGTTCCGCCATGAAGCATCCCAAGGACCCGCAAGCCATCGCCGCCCTGCGGCACGACCAGGTCATCCAGTGCGAACTGCTGGGCCAGCCCCTGACCCTGCATTCGACCTGGGGGCTGTTCTCGCCACGCGAGATCGACGCCGGCACCCGGCTGCTGCTCGCTCACACCGATATCCCGCCTGCCGGCAGCACTATCGTCGACCTGGGCTGCGGCTACGGCCCGATCGGTGCCGCCATGGCCAAGGCATGCCCGGAAAGTCGGGTGATTTTGCTGGACAAGGATTTCGTCGCAGTCGACTACGCCCAGGGCAATCTGGGACGCAACCGGCTGGAGAACGCCGAGGCACGGCTATCCAACGGGCTGTCGGCCGTCGATGGCGAGGGATTCGACCGGCTCTACTCGAACGTGCCGGCCAAGGTGGGCAAGGAGATGTGGCAGATCATGCTGTTCGACACCTGGCAGGGGCTAAAGCCCGGCGGCGAGGTGTGGTTCGTGTCGATCAACGGCCTGCGCGAGTACTTCAAGCGCACCATGAAGGAACAGTTCGGCAACTACGACAAGGTCAAGCAGGGCAAGACCTACACCGTCCATCGCGCCGTGAAGGAATAAACACCGGCCGACTCAAGAGCGCCTCGAGAAACGACCCGGGCGCCTCGTGGCGAGGGCTTCAGACGACGCGCTTGCGGATGCGATAGATGGCGTGCTCGCCGAACCAGTTGGGCATCGCGCGCAGCAGCGGCGAGCTTTGACGGTTCTGGTCGACCACCGCCCGGTCGAGGATCTCGATGCCGAGACCTTCGCAGAGTGCCTCGAAGTCGCGCAGTGTGCACAGATGGATGTTGGGCGTGTTGTACCAGGGATTCGGCAGCGCCTTGGTGGTCGGCATCATGCCCTGCACGCCCAGCTGCCAGCGATTGCGCCAGTAGCCCATGTTGGGGAAGGTGACGATGCCCTCCTCGGCGACCTCGAGCATCTCGCCGAGCAGCCGCTCCGGGTGGCGGATCGCCTGGATGGTCTGGCTGACCACCACGAAGTCGAACGAGTGCCGGCCGAACCAGTCGCGGATGCCGTCATCGAGATCGGCCTGCACGATATTCAGGTCGGCGGCCACACCGCGAGCGACCCGCTCGTCGTCCACTTCCATTCCCACGCCGTGCACGCCACGCCTGGCGATCAGGTGGCGCAACAACGCACCGTCGCCGCAGCCCAGGTCGAGCACCCGGGCGTTCTCGCGGATCCAGCCGGTGACGATTTCCCAGTCCGGACGATTCATGCGCGACTCTCCTCGGCACCAGCCTCCTCGGTCAGGCTGCGGGCAATATTGTCGAAGTAGCCGCGCAGCACCTGGTGGTAATAGGGAATCGGCATCAGGAAGGCATCGTGCCCCTGATGCGCCTCGACCTCGGCATAGGAGACCGACTTGCCCGAGGCCAGCAGCGCGCGGACGATCTCGCGCGAGCGGGCCGGGGAGAAGCGCCAGTCGGAGGTGAACGAGACCACCAGGAAACGGGCCGTGGCCGGCGCGAGCGCCGTGGCCAGATCGTCATCGGCCTCGGCGGCCGGGTCGAAGTAGTCCAGCGCCTTGGTCATCAGCAAGTAGGTGTTGGCATCGAAACGATCGACGAAACTGGTGCCCTGGTAGCGCAGGTAGGACTCCACCTGGAACTCGACGTCGAAGCCGTACTGCACCTTGCCCGAGCGCAGTTCGCGGCCGAACTTGGCCCGCATGGCGTCATCCGAAAGGTAGGTGATGTGACCCAGCATGCGCGCGAGCATCAGGCCGCGTCGCGGGATCACGCCGTGTTCGGCATACCGCCCTTCGTGGAAGTCCGGGTCGGTGATGATCGCCTGGCGGGCGACCTCGTTGAAGGCGATGTTCTGCGCCGAAAGCTTGGGCGCCGCCGCGATCACGACCGCATGGGCGACCGCCTCCGGGTAGCTGATCGCCCACTGCATCACCTGCATGCCGCCGAGGCTGCCGCCGGTGACGGCCGCCCACCGCGAGATGCCCAGCTTGCGCATCAGGGCGTGCTGGCTGTTGACCCAGTCACGCACGGTAAGGATCGGAAAATCCGGGCCGTACGGGCGGCCCGTCTCCGGATTCTCCGACAGCGGGCCGGTCGACCCCTTGCAGCCACCGAGGTTGTTGACGCAGACGACGAAGAAGCGATCGGTGTCGATCGGCTTGCCGGGCCCGATGGCGGTGTCCCACCAGCCCGGCTTGCGGTCCTCGGGACGGTGCCGGCCGGCGGCGTGGTGATCCCCGGAAAGCGCATGGCAGATCAGCACCGCATTGTCGGCGCGCTCGTTGAGCTCGCCGTAGGTTTCGTAGACCAGCTCGTAGCGCTCGATGCGACGACCGCAATCGAGCAGCAACGGCGTGTCGATCTGCGCGGACTTGGGCTCGACCAGGCCCACCGAACCGGGCTGATGCGTCGGGTTGTTCGTCGGGGCGGAATCGCTCATGAGTCTCCTCGTTGGCTCAGCCCATCAGCAGGTTGCCGACGATCATCTGCGCCACCTGGATGATCAGCAGCACGGCCAGCGGCGAGAGGTCGATACCGCCGATCGGCGGCAGCACGCGGCGGACGGGCGCGACCACCGGGTCGGTCAGGTCGTCGAGAAAGGCCACGCCCGGCGACCGGTCATTGCCGAGCCAAGAGGCCACCGCGCGCAGCAGCACCGTCCAGAAGAACAGGTTGGTGACCGTGAGGAAGGCGAAATAGAGGGTGCCGAGGAACAGGCCGGTGCCGCTCATGCCCACACCCTGCATCGCGGTGATGGCCAGCACCATCAGCGCGACCATTACCAGCGCGAACACCAGCGACGCCAGATCGTGACGGCCGACCGGCCGGATCACCATGCGAATCGGGTTGAGCACGGGATCGGTGATCTTGACCACCGCCTGGGTGACCGGGTTGTAGAAGTTCGCCTGGAACAGCTGCAGGAAATAGCGAGCGAAGGCGACGAAGATCACCAGCTCGAACAGCACCCGCACCAGAAAGACGCTCGGATCCCCGAAGCTACCGCTCATTTGCACTTATCTCGACATGTGGATTGGGTTCGACAACGGCTCAGCCGTTGGCGCCGTCATCGATCTTGGCTGCCAGCTCGCGGCTGCGATCGCGCGAGGCGCGGATGGCACGCGCAAAGGCCTCGCGCACGCCGGACTCCTCCAGCTGGGCGATCGCCCGCTCGGTGGTGCCGCCAGGAGAACTCACCCGACGACGCAGCTCGGCCGGCGGCTCGTCGGCCGCCAGGGCCAGCTTGGCGGCCCCGTAGACCGTCTCCAGTGTCAGCAGACGGGCCACGTCCGGCGCCATGCCCAGCTCTTCGGCTGCCGCCTGCATGGATTCCATCAGGTAGAAGGCGTAGGCCGGGCCGCTGCCGGACAGCGCGGTGACCTCGTCGATCTGCGACTCGTCCTCGAGCCACTGGACCACGCCCACGGCGCGCATCAGCGACTCGGCATCACTCTGCTGCTCCCGGCTCACCGCCTCGGCGGCGAACAGACCGGTCGCCCCGCAGCCGACCATCGACGGCGTATTCGGCATGGCTCGCACCACCGCAGCATGCCCGCCGAGCCAGCGCTGCAGGGCGGCTACCGGAATGCCGGCGGCAATCGAGACCACCAGCTGACCGGCCGCCAGAGACGGGGCCAGGTCCTCGGCCACCGACTGCATCACCTGCGGCTTGACCGCCAGCACGACCAGCTGCGCCCCGTCGATGGCAGCGTGATTGTCGCCGGTCACCTCGACCCCCAGCTGCTGGGCCAGCGACTGGCGACGCTCGTCGTTGGGGTCGGCGACCACGATCGACGGTCGGGCGCCCTCGGGCGCATCCTTGACCATGCCGCCGATCAGCGCGGCGGCCATGTTGCCGCCACCGATAAAGGCTATCCGCGAGGCATTCATTGTCT
This sequence comes from Guyparkeria sp. WRN-7, assembly GCF_001641825.1. Classification (GTDB taxonomy): domain Bacteria; phylum Pseudomonadota; class Gammaproteobacteria; order Halothiobacillales; family Halothiobacillaceae; genus Guyparkeria. The sequence continues at coordinate 260,800 of NZ_LRFH01000004.1, forward strand.
CACCTGCCAGCTTTGCGTTTGACGAAGACCTAGGAAAATAACACGAATGGCGACCGAATGCGGCCTGAGACCCTCAGTCACGGGGGCCGAACAGGGCCGTTCCGACCCGCACGATGGTCGCCCCCGCCGCGATGGCGGGCTCGAAATCGCCGCTCATGCCCATCGACAGTTCCGGCAGCGGTTCCGGCAGGCTGGCGTTGAGTTCCGCCAGCTGGGCGAACGCCTCGGTGTTGCCGGGACGCGGAATGCACATCAACCCCTGCAGCCGCAGGGTCGGCTGCTCGGCGCAGGCCGCCGCGATGGCCGCGACCTCGTCCGGCACCGCACCCGACTTGCTCGCCTCGTCGTCGATGTTGACCTGGATCAGCACGTTGAGCGGCCCCAGCGCCGGGTCGCGCTGCTCGCCCAGGCGTCGCACCAGCTTGACCCGGTCGACGCTGTGCACCCAGTCGAAATGCGCGGCGATCGCGCGGGTCTTGTTCGACTGGATCGGGCCGATGAAATGCCAGGTCAGCGGCAGATCACCCAGTGCCTCCTGCTTCTCCAGCGCCTCCTGGAGATAGTTCTCGCCAAAATCGCGCTGGCCCATTTCGGCCAGCGCCCGGATCGCCTCGACGGGCTGGCGCTTGCTGACCGCCACCAGCCTCACCGGGCGCGATTGATCGCCACGCTGTCCCCGTTCGGCGACCGCATTGTCGATCCGTTCGCGGATGGTTCGGTACGCGCTTTCTCGATTTCCCATCTTGCACCTTGTGCGTGTTCGTTTTACCTTGTCCTCAACGAAGGCCGAGCCGCGTCACTGCGGGCCCCCCGGCCTTTGACAGGCACCACCAATGGACTTGAGACGGGGCCTTCTCCCCGAAAAAGGACGATCGCATGGCCGAAACCCGAGATATCGACTCCCTGCTGATGTTCACCGTCAAGAACGGGGCATCGGACCTGCACCTGTCTGCCGGCGAACAGCCCCGCGTGCGCATCGACGGCGACATCCGCAAGGTGAACGTCCCGGTCATGGACCACAAGGACGTGCACAGCATGGTGTACGACATCATGAACGACCGGCAACGCAAGGAGTACGAGGACAACCTCGAGGTCGACTTCTCGTTCGAACTGCGCGGCCATGCCCGTTTCCGTGTCAACGCCTTCAACCAGAATCGCGGCGCCAGTGCGGTCTTCCGCACCATCCCGAGCAAGGTGCTGACCCTGGAGCAGCTCGACGCGCCCAAGGTGTTCCAGGATCTGTGCGACTACCCCAACGGCATCGTGCTGGTCACCGGCCCAACCGGTTCGGGTAAGTCGACCACGCTCGCGGCGATGATCGACTACATCAACGACCACCGCAACGACCACATCCTGACGGTCGAGGATCCGATCGAATTCGTCCACGAGTCGAAGAAGTGCCTGCTCAACCAGCGCGAGGTGCATCGCGACACGCACAGCTTCAACGCGGCACTGCGTTCGGCCCTGCGCGAGGATCCCGACGTGGTCCTCGTCGGCGAGCTGCGTGACCTGGAGACCATCCGCCTGGCGCTGACTGCGGCCGAGACCGGCCACCTGGTGTTCGGCACGCTGCACACCAGCTCCGCGGCCAAGACCATCGACCGGATCATCGACGTCTTCCCCTCCGCGGAGAAGGACATGGTCCGGGCGATGCTCTCCGAATCCCTGCGCGCGGTCATCTCGCAGACCCTGCTGAAGAAGATCAGCGGCGGGCGCGTCGCGGCGCACGAGATCATGCTCGGCACGCCGGCCATCCGCAACCTGATCCGGGAGAACAAGGTGGCGCAGATGTACTCGGCCATCCAGACCGGCCAGGCCCAGGGCATGCAGACGCTCGACCAGAACCTCAAGACCCTGGTCACCCGCGGCGTGATTTCCAAGGAGCTCGCCCGCGGCCGCGCCGCCAACAAGAACGACTTCATGTAACCCACGTCCCCCGGCCCGGATGGCCGGGCGGGCGGCACCAGCCGGGACAGCTCGATGGATCGCCAGCAAGCAGCCAACTACGTACAGGCCCTCCTCAAGCGGGCCGTCGACCGCAACGCCTCCGACCTGTTCGTCACCGTCGGCGCACCGCCGTCGGCCAAGGTCGACGGCAAGGTCGTCCACCTGACCGACCAGAAGCTCTCGGTCGAGAACACCCAGATGCTCGTGCGCTCGATCATGACCGACAAGCAGGTGGCGCACTTCGAGGAGAGCCACGAAGCCAACTTCGCCATCTCGCTGCCCGGGGTGGCGCGCTTCCGCGTCAACGCCTTCATGCAGCGCGGCAGCGAGGGGATGGTCCTGCGGATGATCCGCTCGGACATCCCGGACTTCGGCGAGCTCAAGCTGCCGGACGTGCTCGGCGACATCGCCATGACCGCCCGCGGCCTGGTGATCTTCGTGGGCGCGACCAGTTCGGGCAAGTCGACCTCGCTCGCCGCGATGCTCGACTACCGCAACGAGAATTCGCGCGGTCACATCGTCACCATCGAAGACCCGATCGAGTTCGTGCACAAGCACAAGGGCTGCCTGGTGACCCAGCGCGAGGTGGGCATGGACACCGACTCCTTCGGCGCGGCCCTGAAGAACACCCTGCGCCAGGCGCCGGACGTGATCCTGATCGGCGAGATTCGCGACCGCGAGACCATGGATCACGCCATCGCCTTCGCCGAGACCGGCCACCTATGCCTGTCGACGCTGCACGCGAACAACACCAACCAGGCACTCGACCGGATCATCAACTTCTTCCCGGAAGATCGCCGCCAGCAGTTGCTGATGGACCTGTCGCTCAACCTCAAGTCGGTGGTCTCGCAGCGACTGCTGCGCAAGACCGACGGCGAAGGGCGCGTCCCGGCGGTCGAGGTGCTGCTCAACACCCCGCTGATCGGCGACCTGATCTTCAAGGGCGAGGTCTCGGAGATCAAGGAGGTCATGAAGCGCTCGCGCGAGCTGGGCATGCAGACCTTCGACCAGGCCCTGTTCGACCTGTACGACTCCTACCAGGTCGACTACGACGAGGCGATCAGCAAGGCCGACTCGGTCAACGACCTGCGCCTGCGCATCAAGCTCGAGAGCAAGCGCGGACTGCCCAAGAGCCGCGATGACGACGCCGGAGACGAACTCAAGGTCGAGTCCGACTGAGCCCACCTGACCAGGACGCTGCAACATGAGCCAACTGAGCCTCGAACCCTACCTGAAGCTGCTCGCCGACAAGGAGGGTTCCGACCTGTACTTCTCCAGCGGGACGACCCCCGCGGTCAAGATCCAGGGCGAGATGCGCTTCATCGGCAAGGACCGCCTGCGCAGCGGCCAGGTCGAGGAACTGGCGCGCTCGGTGCTGAACCAGCACCAGATCGACGACTTCCTCGAGACCCTCGAACTCAACGTCGCCCTGTCGCGGCCGGGCATCGGCCGCTTCCGCATGAACGTGTTCATGCAGCGCGGCGAGTGGTCGCTGGTGATTCGCTTCATCCAGGCGGAAATCCCGCGGGCAGCCGATCTCAACCTGCCGATGGTGGTCGAGGACCTGATCACGGAACGCCGCGGCCTGATCCTCGTGGTCGGCGCGACCGGCTCGGGCAAGTCGACCACGCTCGCCTCCATGATCGACTACCGCGCCGAGGCGCGGCCAGGGCACATCCTGACGGTCGAGGACCCGATGGAGTACGCCTTCCGTCACCGCAACTCGGTGGTCAACCAGCGCGAGGTCGGCGTCGACACCCGGTCCTACGCCGCGGCGCTCAAGGAGGCCCTGCGCGAGGCCCCGGACGTCATCATGATCGGCGAGGTGCGTGACCGGGCGACGATGGAGCACGCGCTCGCCTACGCCGACACCGGTCACCTGTGCATCAGCACGCTGCACGCGACCAACGCCAACCAGGCACTCGACCGGATCATCCGCTTCTTCCCGTCCGAATCGCGCGACCAGCTGCTGATGGACCTGTCGCTCAACCTCAAGGCGATCATCTCGCAGCGACTGATCATCGGCAGCGGCGGCAAGCGCTTGCCGGCCGTCGAGATCCTGATCAACACCCCGCTGGTCTCGGACCTGATCAAGCGCGGCGAGATCGACGCGATCAAGGAATCGATGGAGAAGAACACCTCGAGCGGCGCGATGACCTTCGACATGTCGATCCTGGAACTGCACAAGAAGGGCCTGATCACGCGCGAGGAAGCGCTGGCAAACGCCGACAGCCGCAGCAACATGGAGTGGCTGATCAGCTTCGGCGGCGGACAGGACGAACTCAAGGCCGCGGCGGCCGATTCCAGCGGCATCAAGAGCGATGCCTCGGACAGCGACGAGCTGCCGCCGCTGGAGTGACCGCGGCCGCCGGATCGCGGCTTGCGTTTGCACGGGCAGGCCACGATAATCACCGGCACCTTGCGGGTGTAGCTCAATGGTAGAGCAGAAGCTTCCCAAGCTTAAGACGAGGGTTCGATTCCCTTCACCCGCTCCAGTTTCCCCGGACGCCACCTCGGGCCGCTTGACGCCTGAGCACGGCAAGCACGCCCCCGCCCGCTACTGATTCGTCGCCGGCCGCGGGGCCGCAGCCCGCAGCCGTCCGGATCAGCCGCCAGGTGGCATTGCACCTCCCGTGACCTCGACCCGCTTCGACATCATCGTCATCGGCGCCGGCATCGCCGGGCTGACCAGCGCACTCGCCCTGCGACAAGCAGGTGCGTCGGTGGCGGTCCTGGATCGCGGCCAGCCGGGCACCGAGGCCTCCTGGGCCGGCGGCGGGATCCTCTGCCCACTCTATGCCTGGCGCTACCCGGCAGCGGTGCTCGCCATCGCCGCCGAAGGCATGCGCGGCTACCCCGCCCTGCTCGACTCGCTCGACTCGCGTATCGACCCGGAGCGGCTGGTCACCGGCATGCGCATCCTCGACCCCATCGCCCCCGGCGAGACACGCGACGCCATTGCCGCGACCTTGTCGCAGGCCGGCATCCGGCACGAATGGCAAACGGCTGAGAATCAGGATGCATTGTGGCTGCCCGAGGTGGCCAATGTCCGCAACCCGCGACTACTCGACGCGCTGTTGGACACGGTACGGGCGCGCGGCATCGAGCTGTTCGCACAGCGGGCCGGGCAGGAAGTGCTCACGCGAGCGGGGCGGGTCACGGGAGTCAGGACACCCACGGGCGAATTGTCGGCCGACCGCGTGGTGGTGGCCGCCGGCGCCTGGAGCGAGGCACTGGTTCCGGGCATGCGTGAGGAAAGCCTCTTCCCGGTACGCGGACAGATGCTGCGGCTGGAGCCGCGGGCGGAGAACGGCCTCGATCACATCCTGATGGACGAGGGCGTGTACCTGATTCCGCGCGCGGACGGCTCCGTGGTGATCGGTTCGACCGTCGAGCACGCGGGTTTCGACAAGACGGTCGACGACACCGCCCAGGCGCTGCTGCATGCCAAGGCCTGCCGGCTCTGGCCATCGCTGGCAGGCGCCCGCATCACGCATCGCTGGGCAGGACTGCGCCCGGGGTCCGTCGACGAACTGCCGGTGCTGGGCGAACACCCGGGTATCGAAGGGCTGTGGGTCAACACCGGCGGCTTCCGCAATGGCCTGGCGATGGCGCCGGCGACTGCCGACTTGCTGACCGCCCTGATGACGGGTCAGCCGAGCACGCTGGACCCCACGCCCTACCGAGTCGAGCGCCTGCTCGACAGCTGATCGGCACGCGGCTACTGCGCACGCCGCCTCAGCCGACGCTCCTCGTCTTTAGAGCGCGTCCTCGTTCTCCTCGCTGGTGCGGATGCGCACGGCGCGCTCGATCGGAGCAACGAAGATCTTGCCGTCACCGATCTTGCCGGAATAGGCGGCCTTGACGATGGCATCGATGACCGCGTCTTCCTGGTCGTCGCTGATCACCACCTCGAGCTTCACCTTCGGCAGGAAGTCGACCACGTACTCGGCACCGCGGTACAGCTCGGTATGTCCCTTCTGACGGCCGAAACCCTTGACCTCCGTGGCGGTCAGGCCGTTGATGCCAAGGTCCATCAGGGCGGTGCGGACATCGTCCAGCCGAAACGGCTTGATAATCGCTTCGATCTTCTTCACGTCTCTACTCTCCATGGTGAATATGCAGGGCCCAAACCAGGCGGGCTGCTCACAGTGTAATGCACCAGCCGACCGCTGCCGTCAGGCCAGATCGATCGGATCGACATCGATCGACCAGCGTAGACCCTGACCCGGACGACGACTACCGACCGATTCGTCCACCTGCCACAGCGCCTGGTGCAAGGTACTGCGCACCCGGGCGAGCAACAGCAACTGGAAGCGGTACCGGCCGGCACGGCGGGCCAGCGGCGCGGAGACCGGCCCCCAGACCGCCAGCTCCTCGCCCGCCCCCGCCCGCAACTCCTCGGCCACCCGGGCGAGAAACGCCCGCGCCACACCGGCCTCGCGCGCATCGGCGCGCACCAGCGCGGCGAAGCGCGTCGGCGGCAGCTCGGCCTGTTCGCGTTCGGCCAGCTCGGCGGCCATCACCGCCTCGTAGTCCTCGCTCAGCAAGCGACGCAGGACGGGGTGCTCGGGATCGTGGGTCTGCACCAGCACCTCGCCCGGCCGCTCGGCGCGACCGGCACGACCGGCGACCTGCAGCAGCGACTGGGCGAAACGCTCCGGCCCGCGAAAATCCGCGGCGAACAGGGCCTGGTCGGCATTGACCACCCCGACCAGGGTCACGTCGGGGAAGTCATGCCCCTTGACCAGCATCTGCGTTCCCACCACCAGTCGCGCATCGCCCCGGGCGATGCGCGCGAGGCTCTCGGCCATCACGCCCTTGCCGGCCGTCGCATCCCGGTCCAGACGCACGATGCCGAAGCCGGGAAACCGCGCGGCGAGCACATCCTCGAGCTGCTCGGTCCCCATGCCGCGCACCGACAACGGCGCCTGACAGGAGGGACAGTCGGCGGGCACGCCCTGCTCGAAGCCGCAGTGATGACAGCGCAGGCGCCTCGCCTCGCGGTGCCAGGTGAGAAAGGCATCGCAGTGGGGGCAACCAGCCACCCAGCCGCAGGCATGACAGACCAGGCTCGAGGCGTAGCCGCGCCGATTGAGATAGAGCATGACCTGACCGCCGGCGAGCAAGTGGCGTTCGATCGCACGCATGAGTGCCGGCGATAGCCCCGCCTCCATCGGCTGGCCGCGAATATCGAGGCTGTTGATTGCCGGCATGCGTGCGCCGGTGGCGCGTTCGGTCAGGTGCAGGTGGTGGTAGCGGCCTTCCCAGGCATGCCGCAGCGTCTCCAGCGACGGGGTGGCCGAACCGAGCAGGATGGGGACATCCAGCTGCCGCGCCCGCCACACCAGCACATCGCGGGCGTGATAGAGAAAGCCTTCCTGCTGCTTGAGCGCCGCATCATGCTCCTCGTCGACCACGACCAGCCCGGCCCGCGGCAGCGGCACGAAGGCCGCCGAGCGCGTACCGATAACCAGCTGGGCGCTGCCGGCGGCCACCGCCCGCCAGGCGGAGAGCCGCTCGCCATCCGCCAACCCCGAGTGGAGTACGGCGGGCCCGACGTCGAGGCGGCGGGCGAAGCGGTCGATCAACTGCGGGGTCAACGAGATCTCCGGCACCACCACCAGCACCTGCTCCCCGCGCGCCAGTACGCGCTCGATCAGGGCCAGGTACACCTCGGTCTTGCCGCTGCCGGTGACCCCCTGCAGCAGCCAGGCACCGAAGCGGGCCATGCCGGCAGTCACCGCATCCACCGCCGCCTGCTGCTCGGCGTTCAGGACGGGTGCCGCCGTCGCCGATGCACCGGCTGCGGCGGGCCAGTCAGCCGGCGCTGTCATCGATGTCACCTCGGCCCAGCCGCGCTCGACCAACCGCCGCCGCACGGCAGCCGGTCCCAGCGAGGTCGCCGGCCTCGGTGTCCCGACATCGGCCAATGCCGCGAGGGCCTCCTGCTGGCGCTCGCCGCGCGCGGCACCTTCCTCGTACGCCTGACGCCCCGCCCGGGTAAGCGCGAGGGCCTCGACCTGCAGATCCCGCTCGCCCCGCAACGCCTTGGGCAATGCGGCGAACACCACCTCGCCCAGCGGGTGATGGTAGTAGGCGGCTGCCCAGCGCAGGCAGGCCAGCGTTTTGGCATCCAGCAGCGGCTCCCGGTCGAGCACCGCCGTGATCGGGCGGGTTTCCTGCCCTTCCGGCTCGGCGGGCTCGATCACCACCGCCACCCGCTCGGACTTGCCGAACGGCACCCGCACTCGCGCCCCCGGACTGGGCGACGCTTGTCCGGCATCGAGGTGATAGGTGAAACCGCCGAAGAAGGGGCCCGGCACGACCACCGTCCAGCAGGCCGGAGTCGCCGGGTGATCAGGGTTGGCGGTATGATCGTGATCCATGTCCGGCAGGATACCGCAGCACCTGCCCGGGGTGGCCGAAGGGCCCGATGAGCGAGGGGATTGTTCTTGACTACGTTTGCCGGTATGGCATAATCCCGCGCCTTGAACTGATGTTTCCATCAAGCTCACCAGATTTATAGCCGAATTCGAGGAGTTAACCCGTGGCCAATACCGCTCAAGCCAAAAAGCGCGTTCGCCAGGCCGAGAAAGCCCGCCAGCACAACATGGCGATGCGCTCGCAGGTACGCACTGCCTACAAGGCCGTCATCAAGGCCGTGAAGGACGGTGATGCGGACAAGGCGCAGCAAGCTTACCGCGAAGCCCAGCCGATCCTGGACCGGATGGTCACCAAGCGCATTCTCAAGCGCAACACCGCTGCGCGTCGCAAGTCGACCCTGGTCAACCGCATCAAGTCCATCTGATCGCGCGCGCCGGCCATCGGCGCCCGATAATCGGATGAAAGCAAAAGGCCCCGCTCTCGAGCGGGGCCTTTTTTCATTGCCTCGACAGGAAAGGGCCGACTCAGTCGGCCACACCGTACTCCTTCCGGTAAGCGGCCATCGCCTCGGCCGAGCCGGCCAGACTGGCATCGTTGGCGCAGAACTCGATCAGGCCGTCGAGGTTGGCGATCGCCACCACGTCCAGGTCGTGATCACGCTTGAGCTCGCCGATCGCCGAGAGCTCCCCCTGCCCCCGCTCCTGGCGGTCCATCATCACGGCCACGCCCACGGCCGTCGCGCCGTTGGCCCGGATCAGATCCAGCGACTCGCGGATAGCCGTACCGGCAGTGATCACGTCGTCGATGATCAGCACGCGGCCGGACAGCGGCGCACCGACCAGGTTGCCGCCCTCGCCGTGATCCTTGGCCTCCTTGCGGTTGAAACACCACGGCACCGGCTCGCCCGTGCGCTCGGCCAGGGCGATCGCGGTGGCTGCCGCCAGCGGAATGCCCTTGTAGGCCGGGCCGAACAGCACGTCGAACTCGACCCCGGCATCCAGAATCGCATCGGCATAGAAGCTGCCCAGCGCGGCCAGTGCCTGACCGTCGGCGAACGAACCGGCATTGAAGAAATAGGGGCTGACACGCCCGGACTTGAGCGTGAACTCGCCGAAACGGAGCGCCTCATGCTCGACGGCGAACTGGACGAAAGCCTGACGGAAATCCTGCACGGCTCGATCTTCCTCGTGATGCGAAATAATGGATTGCGAACGGACGCCGGAAGCGTGTAGCGCCCCTAGTACTTGGCCAGCCAGATCAACCCGGCCAGCACCAGCAGCGACACGCCCCAGAAGGCGAACGACCAGCGCACCGACCGGCGGGCGCGGGTCTTCTCCGGCCAATGCCGCGGCGTGATGCCCTTGAGCACGAACACCAGCTTGGCCGAGAGGTTGATCGCCGCGATATTGATGGCGAGCATCAGCCCGGCGGCAATGGCATTGTCCCATTGCGCCCAGCCGACGAACAGCCCAAGCGCCGTGGCCGGTGGCATCAGCGCCACGGCGACCATCACCCCGACCAACCCCGCGGCGGCCCCGGACGTCAGCGACAGCACGGCCGCCGCACCCGAGGCCAGCGCCAGGATCATCGCGGGGTAGCTGACGTTGGTGCGGTCGAGCAGCTGACTGTTGCTGACCGGATCGAGCAACAATCCCATCAGCAACGCCAGCCCGATCGACAGGCTGAGTCCCGCACCGTTCGCGGCAACCGCCCGACGGGACAGGTCGGTATCCCCCAGCGTGGTGCCCAGCGCCAGTGCCAGGTTGGGCCCCAGCAACGGGGCGATCACCATCGCGCCGATCACCACCGCGGCACTGTCCTCGAACATCCCCATGGCCGCCACCACCGCGGACAGGCCACAGAGCAGCAGGTAGGTCGAGGTGATGCTGCCGCCACCGGCCACTTCCGCATAGAGTTCCTCGCGCGACCGGGCCGCGGTGCGCTGGCGCGCCTCCTCCTCGCCCTCTTCGTCCTGCGCTGCCGGCAGCGTTGCCTGAACGCCGCGGATCATGATGCGCGCATGCTCGCAGCGATCGAGGATGCCCTGCAGGTCGTCGAGCACCTCCTGCTGGCCCTCGGGACGGACCACCAGCTCCGTGGAGAAGCGCTCGTCCTCGAACGAGGAGGTGCGCCACCAGTCGACGACGTCATGCGAGTCGGCGATGCGACCGATGGCCGCCTTCTCGCTGGCCGGCGCGACGATTTCGATGATCTTGAGGGCCAAACGGGATTCCTTGCGTCGTTGAGCCGCCAAACCTTAACCGAAAAAGGCCACCGGCGTCGCCACCGGTGGCCCTGAAAGCCTCATCGACCAGGGAACGACCGTGGGCAATCAGCCCTTGCCGAGGGTCAGCTCGCCGTCGCGCACGTCGATGGCGACCGTCTCGCCGGGCAGGTACTCGCCCTTGAGGATCGCCTGGGCCAGCGGGTTTTCCAGGCGCTGCTGGATGGCCCGCTTGAGCGGCCGGGCGCCGAAGACCGGGTCGAAGCCGGCCTCGCCCAGGGCATCGAGCGCCGCGTCGCTGAGCGACAGGTCGATCTCGCGGTCGGCCAGGCGCTTCCTGAGATACTCGATCTGGATGTCGACGATCCGCCGGATCTCGCTGCGGTCGAGCGGGTGGAAGACCACCACGTCGTCGACGCGGTTGATGAACTCCGGCCGGAAGTGCTGGCCGACGATCTCGAGCACCTCGGTCTTGATCTGCTCGTACTCGGCATCCTGACCGGCCAGTTCCTGGATCCGCTGCGAACCCAGGTTGGAGGTCATCACGATCACAGTGTTGCGGAAGTCGACCGTCCGGCCCTGGCCGTCGGTCAGGCGGCCATCGTCGAGCACCTGCAGCAGGATGTTGAAGACGTCCGGGTGCGCCTTCTCCACCTCGTCGAGCAGGATCACCGAGTAGGGCTTGCGACGCACCGCCTCGGTCAGATAGCCGCCCTCCTCGTAGCCGACGTAACCCGGGGGCGCCCCGACCAGTCGTGCCACGGAGTGCTTCTCCATGAACTCGGACATGTCGATGCGCACCATTGCCTCCTCGGTGTCGAAGAGGAAGGTCGCCAGTGCCTTGGTCAGCTCGGTCTTGCCCACGCCGGTGGGGCCGAGGAACATGAACGAGCCGTTGGGCCGGTTGGGATCGGACAGCCCGGCCCGCGAGCGACGGATGGCATCGGACACCGCCTCGACGGCCTCGGATTGACCGATGACCCGCTTGCCGAGCGCCTCTTCCATCCGCAGCAGCTTGTCCTTCTCGCCCTCGAGCATCTTCGAGACCGGGATACCGGTCCAGCGCGAGACCACCTCGGCAATCTCCTCGGTGCCGACCGTGCTGCGGAACAGCTTGGGCTTCTCGGTCTCCGTCTGCTCTTCCTGCGTCTGCGCTTCGGCCAGCTCGCGCTCGAGTTCCGGGATCCGACCGTACTGCAGCTCGGACATGCGGGTGAGGTCGCTCGCCCGGCGCGCGGTCTCCAGCTCGGTACGAGCGCGGTCGAGCGCCTCCTTGATGTGCGTCGTGCCGGCGACCGCCGCCTTCTCGGACTTCCAGATCTCCTCGAGGTCCGAATACTCGCGCTCGAGCTCCCCGATCTCCTCCTCGAGGTTGGCCAGACGCTTCTTCGAGGCCTCGTCGGACTCCTTCTTCAGCGCCTCGCGCTCGATCTTGAGCTGAATCAGGCGACGCTCGAGGCGGTCCATCGATTCGGGCTTGGAGTCGATCTCCATGCGGATGCGGCTGGCCGCCTCGTCGATCAGGTCGATCGCCTTGTCGGGCAGCTGCCGGTCGGTGATGTAACGCTGCGAGAGCTGGGCGGCCGCGACGATCGCCGGGTCACCGATCTCGATGCCGTGGTGGACCTCGTAGCGTTCCTTGAGACCACGCAGGATCGCGATGGTGTCCTCGGTGGTCGGCTCGTCGACCAGCACCTTCTGGAAGCGGCGCTCGAGTGCGGCGTCTTTCTCGATGTACTGGCGATACTCGTCGAGCGTGGTCGCGCCGATGCAGCGCAGCTCGCCACGCGCCAGGGCCGGCTTGAGCATGTTGCCGGCGTCCATCGCCCCATCGGCCTTGCCAGCGCCGACCATGGTGTGGATCTCGTCGATGAACAGGATCACGCGCCCTTCCGCCTTGGCGATGTCGTTGAGCACGCCCTTGAGACGTTCCTCGAAATCGCCGCGGAACTTGGCACCGGCGAGCAGCGCGCCCATGTCGAGTGCCAGCACGCGCTTGTCCTTGAGGCCCTCGGGCACCTCGCCGTTGACGATGCGCTGGGCCAGCCCCTCGACGATGGCGGTCTTGCCCACGCCGGGCTCGCCGATCAGGACCGGGTTGTTCTTGGTACGCCGCTGCAGGACCTGCACGGCGCGACGGATTTCCTCGTCACGACCGATGACCGGGTCGAGCTTGCCCTGCTCGGCGCGCTCGGTCAGATCCTGGGTGTACTTCTCCAGCGCCTGGCGAGCGTCCTCGGCGTTGGGGTCGTCGACCGACTGCCCGCCACGGAGCTTCTCGATCGCCTGCTCGATGGCCCCCTTGGCCGCACCGGCACGACGCAGGGTCTCGCCCAGCTCGCCCTTGTCCTCGATCACCGCCAGCACGAACAGCTCGCTGGAGATGTACTGGTCGGAGCGCTGCTGCGCCAGCTTGTCGGTGACGTTGAGCAGACGCGACAGGTCGTTGGAAATGTGAACCTCGCCGGCCTCGCCGCCGGAGACCGAGGGCAGCCGGTCGAGCATCTCGCCCAGCTGCGAGCGCAGCAGGTTGACGTTGATATCGGACTGCGTCAGCAGGTGACGCACGGTGCCGCCTTCCTGATCGAGCAGCGCCACCATCAGGTGAACCGGCTCGATGAACTGGTGATCCTGGCCCACGGCCAGTGACTGGGCATCGGCCAGAGCTGTCTGGAACTTGGCGGTCAGTTTGTCCATCCGCATTGAAAGCACCTCGTATGCCGTCGGAATTCGTTTAACTGCCTAGGAATGTAGGCACGGCACCGGTGGATTCAAGGGGCGGCCGGCCGCCAAAGACGAGCGGAGCCGCTGCGGGCCTAGCCGACGGCCATCGACTCCTCACTCTCCGGCTCGTCGAACTCGCGGACAAAGGCGTCGACCTCGCTGACCCGAACACCATCCCACTCGATCACCCCCAACCGGCCACGGGCATCCTCGACCAGGGCACTGCAGCCCTCCACCCAGTCGCCACTGTTGGCATAGGTGATCCCGTCGGCCTGACGCAGGTTGGCGTGATGGATGTGGCCGCAGACGATCACGTCCACACCCCGCCGCCGCGCATGCGCCAGGGCCGCCTCCTCGAAACGAGTCACGTGGGCCATCGCGCCGGGAATGCGCGTCTTGACGGCACGCAGCAGCGCGCCATGCCACTCCCGGCCACCGAGCCGACGACCCAGGCGACGGCCGAGACGATCGAGACGCAACAGGCACTCGTAGCCAATATCACCCAGCCAGCGTGCCGGCAGCGAGGGGGCGATATCGGCATCGAATTCGTCGCCGTGCAGCACCAGCGCCTCGCGCCCATCCGCCAGGGACAGACGCAGTTCGCGATGCAGCGAGACCCCGGCAAACGCCTGGCCCACCATGGCGCGAAAGCAGTCGTCGTGATTGCCGGGCACGTAGACCACCCGCGTACCGGCCTCGACCAGCCGACCGAGCTGCCGGAACAAATCGCTCTTGGCCGGCGACCAGCGCCAACGACGGCGCTGCATCTGCCACACGTCGAGCAGATCGCCGTTGAGAATCAGGGTCTCGCAGCGGATCGCGCCGAGAAAACCGAGCAACCGTTCGGGGCGGGCATCGGGCGTCCCGAGATGGACGTCCGAGACGATAACCGTTCGATAGTGACGAGACGGGCTGACGTAATCCATCCGGGCACCTCTCCGAGCACGGTGGGAACAGGAGGACTCTCTTATCCCCCAGCCCGGTGACCGACGCATGTCAGCGGGATCACGATTTGATAACAGGCACCCGTCTGCCCGGATCATGCCGACCGCTGCCTGACGCTCAGCGCGGTCACGGTCGCCAGGATCAGGAACATGCCCAGCCATTGCCCGAGCGCAAGAGCCTGCCCCAGCACGAGCAGGGCGAACAGAGAGGCAGTGACCGGCTCGACCGCGGCGACCAGCGAGACGGATACCGGGGCGGCGGTTCGCAGACCGATCACGTAAAGGAAGAACGACAGACCGGCACCGAACAGCCCCAGCAGCAGGAACAGCGGCACGTCGTCGGACAGCGGCGCGGCGGCGACCTGGTCGTGATCGACCAGCGGCGCCAGGACCAGGAGAAAGACCGCGAAGGCCACGCCCAGCACCACCACGGACGGCGCACGGCGGGTCGCATTCTGGAAACCGAACAGGAAGACCGCATAGGCGACACCGGAGAGCAGCCCGGCCACCACGCCGAACAGGGACAGCTCGTCGATCGGCCTGCCGCCGAGAAGCTGGGTCAGGAGGGCCACGCCAAGGATCACCGCGGCGATCGCGATCACCAGGGCCGGCGTCAGCCGCGCCGCACCGATCGCAAGCAGCACCAGGTAGACGTAAATCGGCTCCATGTACATCAACGTCACGGCCACCGCGACGTTGGCGTGGGAGATGCTGAGGAAGTAGAAGACGAAATTGCCCGCCACGCCGAGGCCGGCCAGCGCAGACCAGCCGAGGGTGGTGCGATCGGGGAGACGGATGCGGTTCGAGCGGGCCAGCCACCAGACGGCGAAGCAGGCAAAACCGATCGCGCCGCGGTAGAAGGAGACCACCAGCGGGTCCCAGCCCCGCTCCATGAGCATGGCAGCAATGCCGCCGGACACGCCCCAGAGAAAGGCGGCGAGGATGACCAGCACGATGCCCATAGGCACACCTCCCCGTGACGCGATGGACGTCGCCACTGGCAGACGCACGAACCGCAAGTGGAGAGGCTCGCACTCCAGGGAAGATAGCAGGGGCAGGCCCGGAACGCGTTCCGGGTCAGCAGGTTATCGCTCGCGCAGGTCCGCGTGACGGCTGACCAGCCGGTCGAGGAACAGGATGCCGTCGAGGTGATCGATCTCGTGCTGGGCAATGCGGGCCTCGAAGCCCTTCATCTTGAAGGTCACGGTGCGGCCCTCGACGTCCTGGGCAGTGAGCTCGATGGTCTCGGCACGAATCACCTTGCCGGTGTAGTCGGGAATCGACAGGCAGCCTTCGCGACCGACGGCAAAGCCCTTCCAGTTGGTGATCGCGGGATTGATCAGCACCAGCGGGCCGTGGTTGTCCACCGGGCGCTTGGCACGCGTCGCATCGACCAGGCAGAGACGCTGCATGCGCCCGACCTGCGGCGCGGCGATACCGACCGCCGACGGCCCCTGGTCCGCGGTGTACTGCAGGTGTTCGGCGAATTCGCGCAGCTCCGGGTCGAACTGCTCGACCGGTTCGCACTCGGTCTTCAGGCGCTCGTCCGGGTAGGTGAGAATCGGCAGCGGCTCCACACTCACCCCCGCATCGTCTGCAGCGGGGTAACCCGCACGGTCAGCCCCTGATCGGCAAGTTGCGCCACGCACTGCTCGATCGGCTCGATGCCATCGGTGGTCTCGCCGTCGATCTGCATGATGTAGATCGGCTTGTCGGCCGAGCCGCCCACGTCGGAGCGCAGGTCGAGGATGTTCATGCCTGCCTCGAGCAGCGCGGCGGTGACGTCGGCGACGATGCCGCTGCGATCGGCACTGTGGACGATCACGGAGACATCCGGCTCGCGGTGCTGGTGCAGGGCCGCGTCGATCTCGTCGACGTGCAGCTTCAGCCCGAAGTCGGCCCGGGTCGATTCGAGCAGGCCGGCGACCTCGTCGGTCGTGCCGGCACCACGCACCATCATCATGATGGCGAACTGGTTGCCGAGGCGCATCATGGCCGTCTCGCCCAGTTCGGCGCCCACACCGAACAGCACGCGGGTGACCTGGGCGACGATGCCGGGCCGATCCGCCCCGACCAGGGTCAGCAGAAGCCAGGGTTTTGTCATCTCGGAAATCCTCTCGTCAGTCTTTCTCGCGCCAGACCAGGGTGGCCATGCGGCCGGTCTCGCCCTGGTCTCGGCGATAGGAATAGAACAGGTCGTCCTGGGCGAAGGTGTCGCGCTCCCCGCCAAAGACCCGCGTGATCCCCTGGCGGCGCAGGCGCGCCCGGGCCAGGGCGAACAGATCCGCGTGATACTTGCCCGGGTCGGCGGCGGTGCGGAAGGCCGAGGCGTCCGCCGGATGCTCGCGCATGAACGCCTCGCGCACCTCCTCGCCGACCTCAAAGTGGGCCGGGCCGATCGCCGGGCCCAGCCAGGCCATCAGCTCGTCGCCGGCCACCGAAAAGCGGTCGACCGTCCGTTCGATCACGCCGGACGCAAGCCCCCGCCAACCGGCATGGGCGACGGCCACCTCGCGGCCGTCGTGACTGGCCAGCGTGACCGACAGGCAGTCGGCCGTCAGTACCGCCAGCACTTCGCCCGGCTGGTCGGTATAGGCCGCGTCGCCCTCCGGCGAATCAGTCGGCACGTCGGGGCCCACCACGGTGGTGCCATGAACCTGATTCAGCCAGCGGGGCGCTTCCGGCAGGTCGAGCATGGCCGCCAGCTCGTCGCGGTTGGCTGCGACGGCCTGCGGATCATCACCGACGTGCCGGGCCAGGTTGAAGCCATCGTATGGCGGGCGGCTGTGTCCACCCAGCCGCGTGGTCACGCCGGCACGCACCCCGCCCGGCGCCGGCCAGGTGGCCTCGATGAAACGACTGCCTTCGGGGGTGTCAGTCGGGATCCGGGACATAGATAACCTCGGCCTCTCCTTCGTCATGGCCGTCGCGGTAGTCACGCAACAGCTCGATCAGTTCGTCCATATCGTCGGGCATCGGCGCCTCGAGCGAGAGCGTCTCGCCGCTCTCGGGGTGACGCAGCGTCAGGCGCCGGGCGTGCAGCGCCTGACGGCCGAAATGCCGCAACACGTCGACCAGCATGTCCTCGGCACCCGGCGGCAGCCGCGGCCGGCCGCCGTAGACCGGGTCGCCGACGATCGGATGGCGGATATGCGCCATGTGCACGCGGATCTGGTGGGTGCGGCCGGTCTCGAGGCGCACGCGCAGCCAGGTGTGCTCGCCGAACTGCTCCACCACCCGGTAGTGACTCACCGCCGGCCGCCCCTGCGGCACGATCGCCTGGCGCTGCCGGTCGCGGGGGTGCCGCCCGATGGGCTCGTCCACGGTGCCGCCGGCAATCACGTGGCCGACCACCACCGCATCATATTCACGCCCGATGCGCCGCTCGGCAAGATCGGCCACCAGCGCCTGGTAGGCCGCCTGCGTCTTGCCGACCACCAGCAGTCCGCTGGTCTGCTTGTCCAGCCGGTGGACCACACCGGCACGCGGCAACAACGCGAGGTCCGGATTGTGGTGGAGCAGCGCGTTGACCAGCGTACCATCGGGATTGCCCGCCCCGGGATGCACCACCAGGTCGACCGGCTTGTTGACCACCAGCAGGTGCTCGTCCTCGTAAACGATGTCGAGCGGGATGTCCTGCGGCTGGTCCTCGCTCTGCTGCTCGAGTTCGGCCGACAGCGACAGAGTCTCGCCACCGAGCACGGTATCGCGCGGACGCGCCTTCTTGCCGTCCAGCGTCAGTTCACCCGCCTTGATCCAGCCCTGCAGCCGATTGCGGGAAAAGTCGGGCCACAGCTGAGCCGCCACCTGGTCGAGTCGCATGCCGGCGAACTCGGTGGGAATCGGCAAGGTACGCTCTACTTCCATCAATATCGTTATATCCGCCATCGAATGGCGACGAAAGCGCATTGTGATGCGGTTCGTCGAGACATGAAAAAGACGGGTGAGGACCCGTCCGGCAACTGGTTGGTTTTTGTTAAGTGATCTGCGAAGATTAGCCGTTAACGCCCGCCCCATCAACGCGCCGCACGGCGCGGCCTGCCGGGGCAGGCGGTCACTCACCAACGGCAAGCGGCCCCACATCCAGATCATGATCGAGCATCGCGACCGTCCCCGCCCGGCAACCCGCCGTTCCCTTACCCGGCAACTCGCACGAGCGGCACTGATCGCCGGCATGGTCACCTTCGCTAGCGGCTGCTCCTGGTTCTCCAAGGGGGACGACGACCGGGTCGACCTGTCCGACCCGACCGCCTCGGCCGCCCAGCTCTACCAGGAAGCGAACGACGCGATGCAGCGGGCCGACTACGAGACGGCGATCAAGAAGTTCGAGACCCTCGAAGGTCGCTATCCCTTCGGTGCCTACACCGAGCAGGCCCAGCTGGAAGTCGCCTACGCCTACTACAAGTACGACGAACCCGACTCCGCGATCGCCGCGGCGGAGCGCTACATCCAGCTCCACCCTCGAGGTGACCATGTGGCCTACGCCCTGTATCTCAAGGGCCTGGCCAACATGAGCCGCGGCGACTCGCTGATCAACAAGATCGCCCCGCCGGACCTATCCAAGCGCGACCAGTCCGTACTCAAGGAGGCATACCGCGCCTTCTCCCGACTGGTCCAGCAGTACCCCGAAAGCCAGTATGTCGATGACGCCAGCCGTCGCCTGATCGACGTGCGCAATGCGCTGGCCCGCCACGAGGTACAGGTCGCCCAGTACTACATGCGCCGCCAAGCCTGGCTCGCCGCCGCCAACCGTGCCCAGGCCGCCCTGGACAAGTACAACGGCTCGACCTCGACCATTCCGGCACTCGAACTGCTGATCGAGGCCTACGGCAAGCTGGGGCTGGAAAAGGAGAAGGCGGATGCCGAGCAGGTGCTCGAGGCCACCCGCGAGGCCAACGCCACGGACTCCTGACTCGGCAAATCAAGGCGGGATCGAGAAAAGAACGGGTCGACGGCACTGCTGTCGGCCCTTTCTTTTTGTGCACACCAGGCCCCCACAGCAACGGCGTCCAAGGTCCCCGGCCGGGGATCGCAACACTGCTGTTCAGGCACAGCCCCTCGCAGCGTCACGCCAACCCTGCTGCTACGCTCGAACCGTAGCGGTCGCCGCCTGACCGTCAGACAGGCAGCGAACGCTCCCTCCTTCCCAGCACCCTGATGTTGCGGACACGAACACGCCGACAGGAGGCATGACCGTGATCTTCAAGACAGTCGCACTCAGCCTGATCCTCTTCGGCTCCATCGGGCCTGCCAGCGCCGGTTACAACGAGGCGATGCAGCACTTCGAGCAGCAGAGGTACCAGCAGGCCCTGCAGGAATTCCGGGAGGCCGCCAGAAGCGACGATTCGTATGCCCAATACATGCTGGGCCGCCTGTATGAGGCCGGCAACGGCACCACCCAGGACTTTGTCCAGGCCCACCAGTGGTACAACCTGGCCGCGGCCCGCGGTCACCGCCACGCCGCGGAGGCGCGCGATGCGCTGGCCGAGCGCATGACATCCTCCCAGGTCGCCAGGGCGCAGCAGGCGGCGCGGGACTGGCAATCGAACCAGGGCACCGGGGCATCACAGCCTGACGTCCATTCCCTGTCCGATCAGGAAGTCGTGGCCGGGACTCAGCGCGAACTCAATCGGCTCGGCTACGATGCCGGCCCGACGGACGGCATCATGGGACATCAGACCCGCGATGCCATCTATGAGTACCAGGCCGACATGGGCATGGCCCAGAATGGTCGCCCTTCCGCCGACCTGCTCAAACGCTTGCGCGAAACCAAGGAGGAGGAAGTTGCCTCAGCCTCGCCCCGAGTCACGCTTCGGGACGATTTCAGCGACGGCGATTTCCGTCGCAACCCACCCTGGACGGTGCTCAGCGGTGACTTCGAGGTCGATCAGAACGGATTGCGCAGCATCGTGGAGGCCGACCGCCGGTCCCGCGACCTCAACTCCGACAACCCGGGGGACATCGGTCTGGCCGTGCTGGGCATGATCCTCGATCAGCAGACGAATACCCGGCAAGAAGCGGCACCCAGACCTGTCGAGCCGGCACAGATCTTCGTCAACGCGCCGGTCGATAATGCGTTCCAGATGGAACTGGAGCTCGCCTCCCGCCAGCGTTCTGGCAGCGTCTCGCTGGGACTCTTCCAGGGAAACCGCCCGGACGGCACCGGCTATCGCCTGGTGTACTCGGCCGACTCGCAGCCGGCACTCACCCTGGTCAGGCTGATCTCCGGAAACGCCGAGGTCGTCGCCCGCCACGACGGCAGGCTCGACCTGGAAGACGGGCGGTTCCATCGCATCGCCTGGAGCCGCGACGAGAACGGACGCATGCAGGTCCACGTGGACAACCGGCACCTGCTGAGCGCGCGGGACACCGGGCTACGCGACCCCTTCCAGGGCTTCGTGATGACAAATCACGGCGGCGACTACACCCTGGGCCGGGTCAGGCTCGAGGAGTAAGCGCCGTCAGCAGGCCTGCGGTCAAGACCCACCTTGAGCCACACGCGGCACCAGGCGACACCCCGCCTGCCGGGTAGCGCGCTGCCGCGATGACCAACGTCGCCCTATGGTGACGGCGGCGCGACCCAGGCAAGCCTCTGCAGGAAACGGCAGACAAAACAAAAGCCCCGCACGATGGCGGGGCTTTTCGTTGCGACCGGCCGAAGCCGGTGGCGAGGTTCGGATCAGCGCTTGGAGAACTGGACCGAACGACGTGCCTTGCGCAGACCGATCTTCTTACGCTCGACCTGACGCGCGTCACGCGTGACGAAGCCGGCTTCGCGCAGCTTCGGACGATGAGCTTCGTCGTAGTCCATCAGCGCGCGGGTCAGACCGTGGCGAACGGCGCCGGCCTGGCCGGACGGGCCGCCGCCGGCGACCGTGGCGACCACGTCGAACTTATCGCCCAGCTCGAGCAGCTCGAGCGGCTGGCGAACGACCATCTGGGCGGTCTCACGACCGAAGAAGTCTTCGAGCTTCTTGCCGTTGACGGTGATGTTGCCGGTGCCCGGACGCAGGAATACCCGTGCGGAGGATGTCTTGCGACGACCGGTTCCGTAATTCTGAGTCATTGCCATGGGTAATCTCTCTTAGATCTCGAGCGGCTGGGGCTGCTGCGCCTGATGATTGTGCTCAGCGTCTGCGTAGACCTTGAGCTTGGTGTACATCTGGCGGCCGAGAGCGTTCTTCGGCAGCATGCCCTTCACGGCCAGCTCGATGACGCGCTCCGGGGAACGCTCCATCAGCTTCTCGAAGGTGAAGTGCTTCATGTTGCCGATGAACCCGGTGTGGAAGTGGTACATCTTGTTACCGGCCTTCTTGCCGGTGACCTTGATGTCCTTCGCGTTGACGATAACGATGTAGTCACCGGTATCGACGTGCGGGGTGTACTCGGCCTTGTGCTTGCCACGCAGGCGACGGGCGACCTCGGTAGCCAGGCGACCCAGCGTCTTGCCGGATGCATCGATGACGTACCAGTCGCGTTTGACCTCGGCCGGCTTGGCGGAATAGGTTTTCATGGATCGACAGCTCCCAAACCAGAAGCGATACATTGATTTCAAGAGGGCGCGAAGTCTACCCGAAGGCAACGCACCCCGCAAGGCCGATTTCGCAACCGGCCCGAACGTGGAGAACCGCGGAGTATAAAACGGGTCGCCGCCAAATGCGAAGCCCAATCTGGACCTCGGCCGGCAATCGACCGGAATACCTTTCAGGTGGGCAAAAAAAATGCCGGCAGACGCCGGCAACAACAAGAACCACCAAAGGAGGATAAGCAATTCACGAAATCAGTATATGCTAATACCGCTAGGCACGCAACCCCCAGCGTGACACTCGGTTTCTCGGGCGCCGCAACGCCATCCGCTCGGGCTTGACCACCCCGGCACGCCGCTGCAATCTGCTCGACATGACGCCGCAGCCACCCAACGCGCCCGCCGCACGCGCATCAACCGCCCCACCCTCACTGGACGACGCCATCCAGCGCGACGCCCTCGACTGCGTGATGTGCGGCATCTGCGTTCCCCACTGCCCCACCTTCTCGCTCACCGGCAACGAGGCCGACGGCCCGCGCGGCCGGATCAGCCTGATGCTCGGCATCAGCCAGGGCGGCCTCGAGCCGGACGCCAGCGTCCGCCATCACCTCGACACCTGCCTGACCTGCCGCGCCTGCGAGACGGTCTGCCCCTCCGGGGTCCGCTATGGCCGACTGGTCGACAACGGTCGCGCCCGACTGGCGCAAACGGAAACGCCCGAGGCACGACCGCGGGCGCAAGGGAAACCCTGGCGCCTGCTGCGCGACCAGCTGCTCACCCGCCGGCGGCGACTGGGCATGGCCTTTGGCCTGTACCGCACGGCCACGCGTCTGGGGCTGGGCGGCATGGTCCGGCGTCTGGCCGGCCCGATTGGCCGGGCACTGCCCCGCCGCCCGGCCGACCCGGTGGGCACGCCTATCTCCGGCATCGAACCGACTCGCGGCAGCGTCGGCCTGTTCGTCGGCTGCACCGGTGGAGCCATGAACGCCCCGGCAGCGCGCGCAGCCGAATCCGTGATGCGGGCGATGGGCTATCGCGTGGTCACGCCCGGCGACCAGGTGTGCTGTGGCGCCATGCACGCCCACGGCGGGGAGCCGGCGGCGGCGAGCAGCCTTCGCGCGCGCAACGCGCGCGTATTTGCAGGCAAGGACGTCGACACGATCGCGGTCGTCGGCACGGCCTGCCGCTCGGAACTCGGGGCTCTGGAGACGGAACACGGCATCAAGGTGCGGGAGATCACCGAGTGGCTGCTCGAACGCCCCAGCGACGAGTGGCCCGCGCTCGGCGCGCTGGATCAGCACGTCGCCGTCCACACGCCCTGCAGCCAGCGAAACCACCTGAAGTCACCCGATGCGACCCGGCAATTGCTGGAACGGATTCCCAGACTCACGCTGACCGATATCGACGGCAACGCACGCTGCTGCGGGGCGGCCGGCCTGCAGGCCCTGCTCTA
The DNA here is from genome assembly GCF_001641825.1 of Guyparkeria sp. WRN-7. Lineage (GTDB taxonomy): Bacteria > Pseudomonadota > Gammaproteobacteria > Halothiobacillales > Halothiobacillaceae > Guyparkeria. The sequence continues at coordinate 284,004 of NZ_LRFH01000004.1, forward strand.
CCCGGAGGAGGCCGAGCGGCTGCGCGCGCCAAAGCTCGAATCGATCGCAAGCATCCGCCCGGATGCCGTGGTCAGTGCCAACGTCGGCTGCGCCACGCACTTCGCCGCCGGCGCCGATCTCGAGGTAAGACAACCGGTGGAACTGATCGCCGAGTCGATTGCCGCGGCGAAATCCTAGCCGGCCGGCTCAGCTACTGGGGACGTCGGCGTCGGCGAGGTTCCGGCCGTAGAAGATCTCGTACATCTCCTTCTTCAGCGCCTTCTCGATGCGCGTGCAGGTCTCGGGGCCGTACTCGTCGATGCCGTGGCCGAACAGGTAGTTGTCCAGATCGAAGTCCTTCAGCAGCATCTTGGTGTGGAAGATGTTCTCCTGATAGACGTTCACGTCGATCATCTGGTAGCGCTCGCGGGTGTCCTCGGCGAGGTAGTTCTGGATCGAGTTGATCTCGTGATCGATGAAGTGCTTCTTGCCGTGCACGTCGCGGGTGAAGCCGCGCACCCGGTAGTCGAGCGTGACGATGTCCGAATCGAAGCTGTGGATCAGGTAGTTCAAGGCCCGTAGCGGCGAGATCCGCCCGCAGGTCGAGACATCGATATCGACCCGGAAGGTGGAGATGCCGTTTTCCGGGTGGCTTTCCGGATAGGTGTGCACCGTGATGTGGCTCTTGTCGAGGTGCGCCACCACCGAATCGCGCGCCGGCTCGTCGTCGCCCGGCAGCGGGCCCGGCTCCTCGTGGTAGTCGATGCCCTCGGCGATCACCGGCTCCTCGGAGATGAGGATGGTGACCGACGCGCCCTGCGGCTCGTAGTCCTGGCGGGCGACGTTGAGGATGTTCGCCCCGATCATCTCGGTGACGTCGGTCAGGATCTGGGTCAGCCGGTCGGCGTCGTAGACCTCGTCGATGTACGCGATGTACTCGTTGACCTGCGTCCGGGTCTTGGCATAGCAGATGTCGAAGATCGACATGCTCAGCGTCTTGCTGAGGTTGTTGAACCCGTGCAAGGTGACCGACGGTTCACCCATGACTACCCCCTGACAGAAACCAAAGCGCCCGACCTCAGCAGGCCGGGCGTGGGAAGGTGGTCGACCGCTCTTGAGCCGACGCTTGTTGATTGCGGCGAAGTGTAAACCGCCATCCGCGCTTTTGCCACGCCCCGCGGCGCGCTCGGGGAGCGCGCCGATGGCAACTGTGGTGACACGACCACGGCCGCGTTACTCGGGAGAACGGACCTCGAAATCGTGGGTCAGTTCCACCGAGTCGCGCAGCATCGCGGATACGGAGCAGTACTTCTCGGCCGAGAGGTTAACGGCGCGCTCGACCTTCTTCGGATCAAGGCCCTCGCCCACCACCACGTAACGGGTGTGGATGCGGGTGAACACCTTGGGCGTCTTGTCCTTGGCGCGCTCGGCCGACAGCTCGATCCAGCAATCCTCGACCGGCTGGCGCTGCTTGCCGAGGATCATCATCACGTCGATCGCGGTGCAGCCGCCCAGCCCCATCAGGACCATTTCCATCGGCCGCGGACCGGCGTTGCGCCCGCCGATCTCCGGCGCACCGTCCATCACGATGCCGTGACCGCTGTCGGCCTCGGCCATGAACGCCATGCCGTCGACCCACTTGACTCGTGCTTCCATCAAAGCCCCCTAGGCTTGGTTGAGTTCGAACAGTTCCGCCAGCGCCGCGCCCGGCTCTTCGGCGCGCATGAACGCCTCGCCCACCAGGAACGCGTGCACGTCGTGGCTGCGCATGCGGCGCACGTCCTCGACGCCGAGAATGCCGCTCTCGGTGACCACGATCCGGTCGTCCGGAATGTCGTGCAGCAGCTCGAGCGTGACATCGAGGCTCACCTTGAAGCTGCGCAGGTCGCGGTTGTTGATGCCGATCAGGCGGGTATCCAGCTTGAGCGCACGCAGCAGCTCGTCGTGGTCATGCACCTCGACCAGCACGTCCATGCCCCAGTGGCGGGCCCGGTCGTGCAGGGCGCGCATCTTCTCGTCGTCGATCGCCGCGGCGATCAGCAGGATGCAGTCGGCACCCATCGCGCGGGCCTCGTCGACCTGGTAGGGGTCGATCATGAAGTCCTTGCGCAGCACCGGCAGGCGACAGGCGGCGCGGGCGGCCTTGAGGTACTCGGCGTCGCCCTGGAAGAAGTCGCGGTCGGTCAGCACCGACAGGCACGCTGCCCCGCCCTTCTGGTAACTCTTGGCGATGGCCACCGGGTCGAACGGATCACGCAGCACGCCACGACTGGGCGAGGCCTTTTTGATTTCGGCGATCACCGCCGGGCGCTTGTCCTCGACGCGCGCGGCGACCGCCCGCTCGAAGCCACGCGTGGCCTCCGCGGAACGGGCGTGATCTTCCATCACGCTCGCCGGGACGACCTGCTTGGCCGCGGCCACCTCGACGCGCTTGCGCGCGATGATCTTCTTCAGGATATCGGGGGTGTCGCTCATAGGCTTGTAGCGCTTGCGGGAGGCCCGGCCGGGCCTCGTTTTCGGAAAAGCGGCGGCAGCTCGCCGGGTCAGTCGCAGGAACCGGTCATGGCGACCAGCTGCTCGAGCTTGTCGAGCGCCCGGCCCTCGGCCAGCAGGCGCTGGGCGGTGGCAATGCCGGCCACCAGGTCCTCGGCGAGATCCGCGGCGTAGATCGCAGCCCCCGCATTCAGCGCGATCATGTCGGCCACCGGGCCGGGCTCGCCGCCCAGCGCGGCGCGCACGCAAGCCACGCTTTGCTCGGGGCCGTCGACGATCAGGCGGTCGAGCGGCTGGCGCGCCATGCCGAAGTCCTCCGGCTCGATGCGGTAACGGCGAATCGTATCGTCCTTCAGCTCGGCCACCTCGGTCGCCTCGGCCAGCGAGATCTCGTCGAGCCCGTCGTGGCTGTGCACCACCAGCACGTGGCGCGCGCCGAGGCGCTGCATCACCTCGGCCAGCGGCTCGAGCCACTCGCTGCTATAGA
>NZ_LRFH01000005.1 GCF_001641825.1 Guyparkeria sp. WRN-7
AGCAGCATCGCCGGCGCGCCGGCCGGGTTGGTCAGCGGACCAAGGACATTGAACAGGGTCCGCACGCCCAGCTCCTTGCGCGGCACGGCGGCGTGGCGCATCGAGCCGTGGTGGCGCGGGGCGAACATGAAGCCGATGCCCAGCTCGCGCACGCAGCGGGCGACGCAATCGCTGTCGACCTCGAGGTTCACCCCGGCGGTCTCGAGCATGTCGGCACTGCCCGAGCGGCTGGTGACCGAGCGGTTGCCGTGCTTGGCGACGTGACCGCCGGCCGCGGCGACCACGAAGCTCGAGGCGGTGGAGACATTGAACAACGCTGAACCGTCACCGCCGGTACCGACGATATCGACCAGGTGCGGCACGTCGACCTGCACGCCCACCGCCAGCTCGCGCATCACCTCGGCGGCGGCCGTGATCTCGTCGATGGTCTCGCCCTTCATGCGCAGCGCGACCATCAGGCCGGCGACCTGCACCGGCGTGGCCTCGCCAGCCATGATCTGATGCATGACCGCGTACATCTGCTCGCGGCTCAGATCATGACGGTCAATGGTGCGGGCAATGGCTTCGCGGATATCCATGGGGTGTTCGGCGTTCCGGCGTGAATCTGGCGGGAAACGGTAGCACGGGTGGGGGATGGTGCGCAGCAATCGGGGGTGGACGGAAGCCAAGGTCATCGTCCGGGACGGGACAGCTCACGCCTTGCTTGCCGGTAAATTGGGAGCGCAGCGAGTAATTTATCAGCGTGCAGCAACTTGTTAGGTTGGACCAAAATAGGAGGCTTTACCTTCACGCCAGCGCTTTTCGACAGCATTCCCATCCACTGCATTAGCCATCAAAATATCCGTTGTTTGCCCTGCATCTTTTCGGGAACTGACAACCTCTCCGTTAATTATCGTTACCATACCGGATTCATACAGAAAATCGCACCCAAATAAACATAGAGGGAATACGATTCTTGGGTCCGTCTTCTCCGAATCAGTGCAATAAGCACGCTTCTTCTTATGAGCGGCAACCAACGCTGCAACGGAATATTCTTTTCCACAAATAGCACAGCTTTCGGTCACTTTTCCATTAAACAGCCATTCCCGAAGGATCGCTTGCTCCCGTCTTACAAAGACCTCTCTGGAGACTTCTGCCGCGCCAGTAGACAACAACCTCTTCAAGCGATTACTGAACATTCTATATCTTTCATCAAGATCAGTTGATGATTTGCTGGGACACCCAACCTCAGAAATGAGGGTGTAGGTGTACTTCTTACGAGTATGTGTTTTGTCAACGTGTACTAGAGGAGACGCGGTGACAGCCTTATCAACATTTGGCTTGCTAAATCCAAGTCCAAGTAGGTGGTGTTTCAGAGGCGGATACTTACTCGCCCCTTTGCCAGCTAGATGTTGGACTACAGCCTGTTCAATTTCGGTCAAGGGCTGAGGTGAACCAAGGAAAACCGCAGTCCCATCAGTAATTTCAAACCACTTTGACTGATATAGCCATTTTCGGATGACTTCAGAGCTGGGGTACTCATACTTTTGAGTCCGACGACGTAAAGAATTTCGGAGCGTCTCAGCAAGAATATGGACATTATTGGCATTGGAAACTGAGGCTATTTTCTCGCAGCTGTTTATAATTGTGTTATCTCGATCCTCGAATATATACCACTGTTGATCACCGTCTTGGATAACCTCCGCCTCGGCGCCAAGTTCCATAAAACGCCATATACGATCAGCCGCCTCAGGCCCGATTTCATTTTCGAGGTACGCCTTGGTAGCCAACCCAAGAAGCCCTGGCAAGGTCTTCGCTTTTTTAAAAAACCTCTTGAGATCTACTATCGCTGACTTGGTGCCCAGAAAAGTTTTTTCGTCAAACTCTGCTTCAGAACGAGAAAGCTTCTTCAGATTGTGATCTACAAACTGGTAGTTGCCAATCGCCCCGAGGTCACTCCCTAGGTTTAACAGTCCAAGAATTCGAGTGCTCGGGGAAATAACGCCCAATCTTGTAAGCCTTTTACGAATTACAGGTATAGATTCGAAATCAACTTTACTTATTTCTTCTAACGCAACTTGAAGCACTGGGAAATCTTCGATCGACGCTTTGGCCTTGAAAGCAGACTTGAGAATCTGCCGAACTCGCTCTCTGGTTCCTATGGAAAGCTGATCGCCTATTTGCTCAAGAGTGGGCCAAGCAATGTCGCCAAATCCATAGTGAAGCAAAACAGCTTGGGCGTCCCTAGACTTGTTTTCCCTCCTTTGGGGGATATTTGTGTCCAGCCACTGAGATAATTCTTCTTCTACGCTCACCATCTACTCCAAAACCTAACGCCAGAATAAGCCGCCGTTTGGAGCGCCAGCGCAAAACGGTCGGCTTGATTCATTAGTTAGCAATCCTCTCTCCGGATAGCCCTTGGCCCGACCATAACTTGGTCACCTTTCGAAAAAGGGGTCATAGACCTTTTTCTCCTTCAAGCCGCGGACCTTAGATCCTACAGCTGTGGCTGTCGGTTTTGCCCGCCAATCATCATTGGCCAACCTTAGCGGACCGGTTGCCCGGCGGGCGAGCCCCTTTTCTTGCTTGTCCAAGAAAAGGGGCGAAAAGAAGGACACCCTGCGCCCTAGTCCTGCGGACCCGGTAGCCTCTCATCGAGGCTACCGGCCTCACGAGCGAAAGCCGGCTGATCGGGGTCGGTTCGACGCGACCTCCTGTCGCCGCGAACCTCGAAGCGACGTCCCTGTAGCTTCGCCCCGGCCGCCCTTCGCTCGTGAGGCAGGACGCCAAGGGGAACCCCCTTCGATCCGGCTTGGCTAGAATCGGCGAACCGGCCTCCTTTCTTGCTTATTGCCTGCCAGACATCGACGAGACCAACTGACCTTCAACGGCCATCTCCTCTGGCAACCGCCTTGCCCGTGCAGAGCCACCGCCCATCGGTATACTATGGCCGCTTTGCGTTCGGCTCGGCGCCGGGCGCGTCCAGACACGATCTACACAAGAATTCTCATGAGTCAGCCTTCCATCGAAACGCGCTTCGACCTGTCGACCTTCCAGGGCCTGATCCTGGCCTTGCAGAGCTTCTGGGCCGAGCAGGGTTGCGCGGTCCTCCAGCCGCTGGACATCGAGGTCGGCGCCGGCACGTTCCACCCGGCCACCTTCCTGCGCTCGATCGGCCCGGAGCCGTGGCGCGCGGCCTACGTGCAGCCGTCACGACGGCCGACCGACGGCCGCTACGGCGACAATCCCAACCGGCTTCAGCACTACTACCAGTTCCAGGTGCTGTTGAAGCCCTCGCCGGACAATATCCAGGAGCTCTACCTCGAGTCCCTGACCCGGCTGGGCTTCGACCCGCTGACCCACGACATCCGCTTCGTCGAGGACAACTGGGAGTCGCCGACGCTGGGCGCCTGGGGCCTGGGCTGGGAGGTCTGGCTCAACGGCATGGAGGTGACCCAGTTCACCTACTTCCAGCAGGTCGGCGGGCTCAACTGCCACCCGGTCTCGGGCGAGATCACCTACGGTCTCGAGCGCCTGGCGATGTACCTGCAGGGGGTGGAAAACGTCTACGACCTGGTCTGGTCGCGCTCGGATGCCGGCGTGATTACCTACGGCGACGTCTACCACCAGAACGAGGTCGAGCAGTCGGCCTACAACTTCGAGCAGGCCGACACCGCATTCCTGTTCCAGCACTTCGACCACGCCGAGGGCGAGTGCCAGCGCCTGGTGGAGGCGGACCTGCCGCTGCCGGCCTACGAGCAGGTACTCAAGGCCTCGCACGCCTTCAACCTGCTCGACGCCCGCCGCGCGATCTCGGTGACCGAGCGCCAGCGCTTCATCCTGCGGGTGCGCGGCATGGCCCGCGCCGTGGCCGAGCGCTACTACGCGGCACGCGAGGCACTGGGCTTCCCCATGGCGGCCGGCAACACCGACTGAACGTCACACGGGCCACGAGACAGGTACGCGGCCGGACGGGCCACGAAGACTACGCATAACAGGTACGGACTTTCATGACTGACACGGCGGACTTTCTTTTCGAACTGGGCACCGAGGAACTCCCGCCCAAGGCACTGACCACCCTGCGCGACGCCCTTGAAGATGGCATCCGCGAGGGACTGGACGAGGCCGGGCTGGCTCACGGCAAGCTCACGGCCTATGCCGCCCCGCGCCGCCTGGCCGTGCTGGTCGACGATCTCGCCCGTGCCACCGAGCCCAAGCCGGTCGAGCGCCGCGGCCCGGCGGTCAAGGCCGCCTATGACGCGGACGGCAACCCGACCAAGGCCCTGACCGGCTTTGCCAGCGGTTGCGGTGTCGAACCCGACCAGCTCGAGACCATGAAGACCGACAAGGGCGAGTGGCTGGTCCACCGCTACACCGAGCCGGGCCAGTCGGCGGGCGACCTGCTGCCCGGCATCGTCGAGCGCGCACTCGACAAGCTCCCCGCCCCGAAGCGCATGCGCTGGGGCACCTCCAAGGCCGAGTTCATCCGCCCGGTGCACTGGGCACTTGCCCTGCACGGCAGCGACGTCGTCGACATGACCCTGTTCGGCCACGCCGCCAGCAATAAGACCTTTGGCCACCGCTTCCATCACCCGGACGCGCTGACCGTCGCCGCCCCGGCCGACTACGCCGCCACCCTGCAGAAGCAGGGCCATGTGCTGGCCGACTTCGCCGAGCGCCGTGCCCACATCGAGTCGCAGGTCAACAAGAAGGCCGACGAGATCGGCGGCCGGGCGCACATCGATGCCGACCTGCTCGACGAGGTGACCGCGCTGGTCGAGTGGCCGGTGGCCGTGGCCGGCGAGTTCGAGGCCCGCTTCCTCGAGGTGCCGCACGAGGCGCTGATGTACACCATGCAGGACGACCAGAAGTACTTCCCCGTCCTGGATGCGAACGGCGCGCTGATGCCCTGGTTCATCACCGTCGCCAACATCGAGAGCCGCGACATGGAGGCGGTGCGCCACGGCAACGAGCGGGTCATCCGGCCGCGCTTCGCCGACGCGATGTTCTTCTGGGAAGGCGATCTCAAGACCCCGCTGGAATCGCACCTCGAATCACTCAAGCACCTGGTGTTCCAGAAACGCCTCGGCAGCGTGTTCGACAAGGTGGTCCGCATCGAGCGGCTCGCGGAGAAGATCGCCGAGGAGATCGACGCCGAACCGCAGGCGGCCCGTCGCGCCGCACGGCTTTCCAAGTGCGACCTGCAGACCCAGATGGTGGGCGAGTTCGCCGGCCTGCAGGGCACCATCGGCTACCACCTGGCCCGCCACGAGGGCATGGACGAGGACGTCGCGATCGCGCTAGACGACCACTACCGTCCGCGTCGTGCCGGCGACGACCTGCCGCGCAACAAGGTGGCCCAGGCCGTGGCGCTGGCCGACCGGCTCGACACGCTGATGGGCATCTTCGCCATCGGCCAGGCGCCCACCGGCGCCAAGGACCCGTTCGCCCTGCGCCGCGCCGCGCTGGGCGTGCTGCGCATCCTGGTCGAGGAGGAACTGGACCTCGACCTGGTCAACCTGCTGCTCGACGCCGCCGAGGGCATCGCGGAGAAGGTGCCGGAAGCGCAGGACCACGTCATGGGCGTGTTCGAGTTCGTCACCGAGCGCCAGCATCGCTACAGCCTCGACCGCGGCATCCGCAGCGACGTCTTCCAGGCCGTCTCGATGACCGGCACCCGCCGGCCGCTGGACTTCGAGCAGCGCATGCGGGCGGTCAACGCCTTCATCGAGCTGCCGGAAGCAGAAGCACTGGCCGCGGCCAACAAGCGCATCGGCAACATCCTCAAGAAGCATGACGGGCCGGTGCCGGAGACGGTCGACGAGAAACGGCTGGTCGAGCCGGCCGAGCAGCGCCTGTGGGAGGCGGTCGACGCGATCGGCCCGCGCCTGGAGGGCCTGCTGGCCGAGGGCGACTACACCGCCGCGCTCACCGCGCTGGCCGACCTGCGCGAGCCGGTGGATGCGTTCTTCGACTCGGTGATGGTGATGGCCGACGATACGGCCCTGCGCGACAACCGCCTCGCGCTGCTGGCCCGCATCAACGCGCTGTTCCTCGCCATCGCCGACGTCTCCCAGCTGCAGGCGTAAGGCCGACGCGATGCTCACCTGGCTACGGACGGCCCTGTTCGCGCTGCTGGCGACGTGCTCGCTGCTGCTGCACACGCCGATCCTGCTCGCCGGGCGGTTCCTGCCCTTCGAGCGCCGCTACCGGCTGCTGTTCTCCTTCGGCCGCTCGATCCTGTGGCTCGCCCGCGTGATCACCGGCATCCGCTACGAGGTCGAGGGGCTCGAGCACCTCGACCCGAATGGCGGCAACCTGGTGCTGGCCAAGCACCAGTCGATGTGGGAGACGATGTTCCTGCCGAGCACGCTGCGATTCCCGGCGTTCGTCCTCAAGCGCGAACTGCTGCGCATCCCGGTGTTCGGCCAGGGCCTGAAGGCGATCGAGCCGGTCGCGATCGACCGCTCCGCCGGGCGCAAGGCACTGGCCCAGATCCTGACCCAGGGAAAGGCGGCACTGGCCGACCACCGCGACGTGGTGATCTTCCCCGAGGGCACCCGCCGTCTGCCGGGCATGCCGGCCAATTACCGCATCGGCGGGGCCATGCTGGCCGAGCGCAGTCGCGCCCGGGTCGTCCCCATGGCCGTCGATTCGGGCTGCCTGTGGCCGAAGAAGGGCTTTCGCATGCGCCCCGGCACCATTCACGTGGCGTTCGGCCCGCCGATCGAGACCGAGGGCCGGACGGCCACCGAGATCAACGACGCCACCCAGGAGTGGATCGAGGCAAGACAGGAGGCTCTCTATACCCGCCATGGCTGCCCCAACCACGTATCAGGCACTTCTTGACGACACCATCGCCCGCATCCAGCGCGGCGAGGCACCCGAAAACGCGCTCACCGAGCGTCTCGCCGACGCGGGCTCGCTCGAGCTGACCGACCAGCGTGGCGTCGGCGGCGGCTGCATTGCCGATGCCACCCGGCTGGAGACCAGCATCGGGCCGCTGTTTCTCAAGACCCACCCGGACCGCGACGACGGCATGTTCCCCGCCGAGGGCCGTGGACTCGAGGCGCTGGGGGAGCGCATCCGCACGCCGGACGTGGTCGCCTCGGGCAGCGTCGACGGCACCGCCTACCTGCTGCTGGAATGGCTGGACCTGGCCTCGGTGGACGGTGCGGCACTGGGCGAGGCGATGGCCGAGCTGCACGCCGAACCGCAACCGGCCTTCGGCTGGCACGAGGACAACTTCATCGGCGCGATGCCGCAGCTGGGTGGCGAGGACGACGACTGGGCCCGCTTCTACGGCCAGCGCCGTCTTGCCCCACAGCTCGACTGGGCGGCCGAGCGCGGCCTTTCGGGGCGGACCATCGATGCCGGCCGGGAGCTGATCGACACCCTGCCCGCCTTCTTCAGCGACTACCAGCCCTACCCGGCGCTGATCCACGGCGACATGTGGGGCGCGAACCACGGCGCGCTCACCGACGGCACCCCGGTGCTGTTCGACCCGGCCACCTACCGCGCCGACCGCGAGGCCGAGATCGCCATGACCGAGCTGTTCGGCGGCTTCGCGCCCGGCTTCTACCGTGCCTACGAGGCCCACCTGCCGCTCGACCCCGGCTACCGGGTGCGCAAGACGCTCTACAACCTCTACCACGTCCTCAACCACTTCAACCTGTTCGGCGGCGGCTACGGCAGCCGCGCCGACGGCATGATCCGCCAGCTGCTCGCCGAGATTCGCTGAAGGAGGATTCCATGACGAACGCATCGCCCCGCGCCCTGATCACGGGCAACAGCAGCGGCCTCGGGCTGGGCCTGAGCCACGCCCTGCTCGACCGCGGCTATCAGGTTCATGGCTGCAGCCGGCGCGGCTGCGCCGCGCTCGCCGACCGGGTGGTCGACGTCCACTGCGACCTGTCGGACTTCGATGCCATCGGGCCGGCGCTCGACCAGCTGCTGGCCGGTGTCGACCGGCTCGACCTGGTGGTGCTGAACGCCGGCATCCTCGGCGAGATCGAGGACATGAGCCGGATGTCGGTGGAACGGCTGCGCGAGATCATGGACATCAACGTCTGGTCCAACAAGGTGGTCCTCGACTGGCTGCTCGGCTCGGGGATCGCCATCGACCAGATCGTCGCGATCTCCTCGGGCGCGGCGGTGCTGGGCAACCGCGGCTGGGGCGGCTACGCGCTCTCCAAGGCGACCCTGAACATGCTCTGCCGGCTGTATGCCCACGAGTTCCCGGACACGCACGTCGCGGCCGTCGCCCCGGGCCTGATCGACACGCGCATCATCGACACGCTCTGCGAGCTGAAGGACACGGAGCGCTTCCCGGCGCTGGCACGCATCCATGCCGCCCGCGGCACAGAGACCCTCCTGTCGCCGGCCGCTGCCGCCGAACGCCTCCTCGAGGCACTACCGGCCCTGAAGAAGGATTTCGAAAGCGGCAGCTTCGTCGACGTGCGCCAGATCCTCGCGCCTAAGGAATACGAGGAGCTGATGGCCGCCCGCAACCGACCGGGCGGCTGAATCGCCTTCCCCGGAGCCGTCAGCCCGGCGCGTCCTGCAACAGGGTGCGGATGTCGCGCATGGGCGGGGCGCCGAACTGGCGCCGGTACTCGCGGCTGAACTGCGACGGGCTTTCGTAACCGACCTCGAATGCCGCTCGTGACGCATCGACGTGCTCCGTCAGCATCAGTCGACGCGCCTCGTAGAGCCGCATCCGCTTCTGGTACTGCAACGGGCTCATGGCCGTCATCGCCCGGAAGTGGCTGTGGAAGGCCGACAGGCTCAGGCCGGCCTTGCCCGCCAGCTCCTCCACCTTCACCGCCTCGCTGTAATGCCCCTTGAGCCAGTCGATCGCCCGCGAGATCCGGTAGCCGTGGTGACCGACCATGGCGATCTGCCGCAGGCGCGCGCCCTGCTCCCCGACCAGCAGGCGGTAGAAGATCTCCTGCTTGATCAACGGCGCGAGAACAGGAATGTCCTCCGGCTGCGCCAGCAGGTCGATCAGCCGGTTGGTCGCATCCAGCAGGGGCTCGGAGACCTCGCTGACCGCGATGCCGGAATGGGGTTCGGCCGACCGGGCTGACGGCGCGCCCTGCCCCAGCATCAGCTGTGCAATCAGGCGAAGATCGAGTTCGAGTGTCAACCCCAGGTAGGGCTCTGCTTCGCTTGCCTCCGTGATCTGCGCCACCACCGGCAGATCGACGGAGGTGATCAGGAAGCGGTGGGCGTCGTAGACGTAGCTCTCCTCGCCCAGCACCAGCCGCTTGCGCCCCTGGCCGATCAGGCAAACACTGGGAGGCAGCATGTAGCTGGTCGGCTCGGTCGGCGTTTCCCAGCGATGCAGGCCGAGGCCCTCGATCGCCGTATCGAGCCGATTGCTGCCGCCGGTCCATCGGGCAATCCGCTGGGCCAGATCCTGCGCTTTCCCCATTTCGTCAGTCATCACCCCCTCCCAGCACACCGGCAGCCCCAGCTCGAGAAAGGCACGCCCCGTCAACGCGTTACTTTCCCACTCGCCCGAAGTAAAGAGTACTCGCCCAGTTCCGGGTCGACAAAGCCGAATCGCCATACCGAGCAGGATCAGGCAAAGATCCAGGTGGATCAGGCCAGACTCGTGCTCGGGCTTCGACCATGATTCAACGACAGGCACCCCGGACACCGTTCTTTCGCCGGGCGACATCGAACGAAACAGGAATGGGCAAGAGTGAAACACGATCGTTCTACCGCCCGGCCGGCGCGGCGAACCACACTTTGAAAAAACGACGACGCCGATTCCTACACTGGCAATGAACCCGACAACGTCGATCTCGCGTACGGAAACCCGCCAGCACAAGAGCCGACGATCATTCAGGAGGACTCGCCATGCGCACCAGAACGCCATTTTTCCGCAAGCTGTTGCTCGCGATGACCAGTTGCTGCACGGCCTCCGGGATGGCGGCCGACACCCCGCCCAGGCACCAGGTGCTCTACCCGGCCGGCTCGCAACAGTCGTTTACCGGCCCGGCCGAGTACTTCACCGGCAAGGTGCGGGTGGACGTGCTCTTCCCGGAAACCGACACCGCCCACTACTCGGGGGCCTACGTCACCTTTCATCCGGGCGCACGAACGGCCTGGCACGCCCACCCCGCCGGCCAGCACATGGTGGTGACCGACGGCATCGCCCTGACCGGAACGCGTGACGGCCGGATACTCGAATTCGAGGAAGGCGAGACGGTCTGGTGCCCACCCGAGATCGACCACTGGCATGGCGCGACACCCGACGCGCCGATGACCCACCTGGTCATCACCGGCAGCAAGGATGGCGAGAACGTCGTCTGGAAGGAGAAGGTCGACGACGCAACCTACCTTGGCGACCGTCAGCGCGAGGAGACGACTGCCGACGTCGGCGCCCTCTCGTCGAGACAGCAGGCACTCGTGCCGATCGCTGCGTTCACCGCCAGCGGCGACCTCGAGTCGTTGAAGACCGCGACGGACAACGGCCTCGATGACGGCCTGACCATCAACGAAGTCAAGGAAATCCCGATTCACCTCTACGCCTACGCCGGCTTCCCGAGAGCGCTCAACGCCCTGGGCACCGTGATGGCCGTCGTCGAGGAGCGACGGGCCAAGGGCATCGAGGACGAGCGCGGCGAGCCACCCCACTCCATGCCCGGGGGCAAGGACAGCCTCGAGCGGGGCCGGGAGGTACAGACACGCCTGGCCGGTCAGCCGGTCACCGGCCCACTGTTCGAGTTCGCCCCAGGGATCAACGAGCTGCTGCAGGCCCACCTGTTCGGCGACCTGTTCGCCCGGGGCCTGCTGGACGAGCGGGATCGCGAACTGGTGACCGTGTCCGCGCTGGCGAGCATGGACGGTGTCGAATCGCAGCTGAAAGCGCACATCGGGATCGCCACCAATGTCGGCCTGAGCCGGGAAGAACTCACCGCACTGGCCGCCGTGCTGGGAGGATCAGCTGGCTCCCAACAGCAGACCCGGGTCGAGCAGGCCATTCAGGCGGCCCTGCCCGATCGGGACGAGCCGTAGATCGGCGCCATGAGACCGGCCCACCACCTCGGCACGACGAGCGTGATGGCTGCCGTGACGCTCCTTGCCTCTCAGGCTCTCGCCGGGCCGCCGGAAGCGGACGCTCCCAGGGGAACGACCATGATCCACATTCACCTGAGTGCCGCGGGCGAGAGGCTGGAGGCAAGGCTCGACGACACGGCGGCAGGACGCGACTTCGCCCGCCTGCTGCCGATCGAGCTCACGCTCACCGACTTCCACGCCACCGAGAAGGTCGCGGACCTGCCACGCCGGCTCGATACCACGAACGCGCCGGACCGCTACGCCGCACAGGTCGGTGACATCACCTATTACGCCCCCTGGGGCAACCTTGCGATCTTCTACCGGCCGTTCCCGGCCGCCCGGGGACTGGTCCGCCTCGGTGAAATCGAAGGATCGATCGATGCGCTGCGGCAGGACGGTGAAATCCCCGTGCGCATCGAACGGGCCGAGGAGTAGCGCCCGCTGCTGGCGAACGACGAACGGGACGGAAAACAACCAAACCCGTGAACAAGGCATGACCGACACCAAGGACCCACAGCCATGACAGACGACACACGGCTTTCACGCAGGCGATTCATCCAACTGACGGCAGCGAGCGGTAGCGGTCTGCTCCTTGCCCCCTACCTGAACGCATGGGGAGGAACACCCGAAATGACGAACATCAAATCGAAGGGCTACGCAGCGGTCGACACCTCCGGGAAACTACAACCCTGGGAATTCGAACGCCGCCCGGTCGGCGACAACGACGTCCTGATCGAGACCAGGGCCGCGAGCATCTGCCACTCCGACATCCATCAGATGAAGGGGCATTGGGGGCCGCAGCAGTACCCCCAGGTGCCCGGCCACGAGATCGTCGGCATCGTCACCGCCGTGGGCAGGAACGTCACCGAGTTCAAGGTCGGCGACCGGGCCGGCGTCGGCTGCATGGTGGACGGCAACCCCGAATGCGAGAGCTACCAGCGCGGCGAGGAACAGTACTGCGCCGACACCACCTTCACCTACGGCTACCCGCAGGAGAGCTCACCGACCGGCATTTCGCAGGGCGGCTACTCCACCAACATCGTCGTCGACGCGCACTTCGTCGTGCACATCCCCGAGCACATCACCTTCGAGCAGGCCGCCCCATTGCTGTGTGCCGGCATCACCACCTACTCCCCGATCATGAAGTTCGACCTGAAGCCGGGGGACAAGGTCGGTGTCGCCGGGATCGGCGGGCTGGGCCACATGGCCATCAAGATCGCGCTCTCCAAGGGGGCGGAGGTCTATGCCTTCACCACCTCGCCGGACAAGGTCGACGACATTCTCGGCTTCGGCGCCAAGGAGGCGGTAGTCGTCGACGATCCCGCCCGGATGGCGCCCTACCGGGGGATGCTCGACTACATGATCTGCACCATTCCCTACGAGTACGACGTCGCAACGTACCTGTCGGTGGTCAAGCCGTTCGGCACCTTTACCCAGGTGGGCATGCCGATCGGGTTCGAAACCACGCTCAGCGCCATTGCCTTGGCGAATACCCGCGTCAATTTCAACGCCTCCCTGATCGGTGGCATGCCGGAGACCCAGGAGGTGGTCAATTACTGCGCGGACCACAAGATCCACCCGCAGATCCAGATGATCTCGGCCGATCAGATCAATGAGGCCTGGGAAAACGTGGTCAACAAGAAGGCCCGCTACCGGTACGTGATCGATCCAGCAACGATCTGACCGCCACCGGCCCCTGCCCGGAACAGCAAAAAGCCCCGCCGGCAACGCCGACGGGGCTTTTCTTCGTTATGGCGGAGAGAGAGGGATTCGAACCCTCGAAGGGGCTATAAACCCCTTACTCCCTTAGCAGGGGAGCGCCTTCAGCCACTCGGCCACCTCTCCAATCAAGAGCGCCGCATGGTAGCGGCTTTGACGGCAAGAATCAACGGCCCGGACAGGCCGCCAACAGGGCCTTTCCACCCGCCTTTTCGGCCAGCGGAAAAACGCGGGGGGTCACGACCGTCAACTGGTGACGGTCACCATCAGCTCGGGATCGGGCCGATCAGCTCGAGGAGCTACCCTCGTCGCCTTCCTCGGTCTCGCTCTTGATGCGCTGATAGATCTCCTCGCGATGCACGGCGACATCCTTGGGCGCATCAATACCGATTCGGACCTGGTTGCCCTTGATGCCGAGCACGGTGATGGCGACGTCGTCGCCAATGCGCAGCACCTCACCAATTCGGCGGGTCAAAATCAACATATCGGGTCAGCCTCTGTGTTTGACGCCCCCACCTGTCTCCGTTGGGGGCCTTGCCGGATATTAGCCTGTAAGCCGTCGATCAGCTCAGGGATACCTCGGGGGTATCCAGCTCGAAGGCATCGTGCAGGGCACGGACCGCGAGCTCCAGGTACTTGTCGTCGATCACCACGGAGATCTTGATCTCGGAGGTGGCGATCATGCGGATGTTGATCTTCTCCTCGGAAAGCACCCGGAACATCTTCGAGGCAATGCCGGCGTGCGAGCGCATGCCCACGCCCACCAGCGAGATCTTGACGATGTTGTGGTTGCCGGAGACCTCGCGCGCGCCGAGCTCGTCGGCGGTCTTGCGCATCAGCTCGAGGGCCTTGTCGAAGTCGTTGCGATGAACCGTGAAGGTGAAATCGGTGGTGTCGTCGGCACCGATGTTCTGCAGGATCATGTCGACTTCGATGTTGGCGTCACCGATCGGGCCGAGGATCTTGTAGGCGATCCCCGGGCTGTCCGGCACGCCCTTGATGGTGAGCTGGGCCTCGTCCTTGTGGAACGCGATCCCGGAAATTACTGGTTCTTCCACGCCGTCTTCCTCCAGGGTAATCAGGGTGCCGGGGCCGTCCTGGAACGAGGACAGCACCCGCATGGGCACGTTGTACTTGCCGGCGAACTCCACCGAACGGATCTGCAGGACCTTCGAGCCCAGGCTGGCCATTTCCAGCATTTCCTCGAAGGTGATCCGGTCGAGGCGGCGCGCCTTGGGCACCACCCGGGGATCGGTGGTGTACACGCCGTCGACGTCGGTGTAGATCTGGCACTCGTCGGCCTTGAGCGCCGCGGCCAGGGCCACCGCGGAGGTGTCCGAGCCGCCCCGGCCGAGCGTGGTGATCTGGCCATGCTCGTCCACGCCCTGGAAGCCGGCGACCACGACGACGCGGCCGGCATCGAGATCGCCACGGATGGTGTCGGTGTCGATCGACTGGATGCGCGCCTTGGTGTGCGTGCTGTCGGTGAGGATGCGCACCTGCGCGCCGGTGTAGGAGCGCGCGTCCTGACCGCGCGCCTGCAGGGCCATGGAGAGCAGCGCGATGGTCACCTGCTCGCCGGTGGCGACCAGGGTGTCGAGCTCGCGCGGGGTCGGCTCGGCCTGGATCTCGTTGGCCATGCCGATCAGGCGATTGGTCTCGCCGCTCATGGCCGAGACCACCACGACCACCGAGTCGCCGTTTTCGGTCGCTCGCTGGACTCGCTCGGCGACCGCCTGGATACGCTCGACACTGCCGACCGAGGTACCGCCGTATTTCTGAACGATTAACGCCATATGGTTTCCTTAGCACCCGAATGCCGGTGCCAGCTCCTTTTCGCTGACGTGATTAAAGTCAAAGCAGCCGGGCAGTATAAACGGCTCGCCGCATTTTTTCACCCGTCAGGCCGCCTTCCCCCTTGACACACCGGGAGCGCCCGGGTTCAGCCGAGCTTCTCGGCCACCCACTGACGGGCCGCCGAAAGGGCGTCGTCAAGCCGCTCGGGCTGGCTGCCGCCGGCCTGCGCCATGTCGGGGCGACCGCCACCCTTGCCGCCGACCTCGGCCGCGGCGACATTCACCCAGTCGCCGGCCTTGAAGGTCTTGGTCAGATCCTTGGACAGCCCCGCCACCAGGCGCACCTTGCCGTCATCGACGGTGCCGAGCAGGATCGCGGCGGTGCCGAGCTTGTCGCGCAGCTTGTCCATGCTCTCGCGCAGGGTGCCGGCATCCGCGCCCGGCAGCGCCGCGACCAGCACCTTGGCCGAGCCGATGGTCTCGGCGCTGTCGGCGAGCTCGTCACCACTGGCGGAGGCCAGCTCGGCCTTGATCCGGGCCAGTTCGCGCTCCAGCTGACGCGAGCGCTCCAGCATCTGTGCCACGCGCTCGGCCGCCTCGGTCTTGGGCCCACGCAGCAGCTCGGCAATCTCGCCGATGGTCTGGTCGGCCCGCTCGGCCTCGGCCAGCGCCGTGGCACCGGTGGCCGCCTCGATGCGGCGCACACCGGAGGCGACGCCGGACTCGGCCACGATCTTGAACAGGCCGATGTCGCCGCCGCGGCGGGCGTGCGTGCCGCCGCAGAGCTCCATGGAGAACGGCCCCATGGTCACCACGCGCACGGTATCGCCGTATTTCTCGCCGAACAGGGCCATCGCGCCGGCAGCGCGGGCGTCGTCGATCGCCATCTCGCGGGTCTCGACGGCGTGGTTCTCGCGGATCTGGGCATTGACCAGCCGCTCGACCTCGGTGAGCTGCTCGCGGGTGACCGGCTGGTCGTGGGAGAAGTCGAAGCGCAGGGCCTCGGGGGCGACACGCGAGCCCTTCTGCTGGACGTGCTCGCCGAGCACCTCGCGCAGGGCGGCGTGCAGCAGGTGCGTCGCGGAGTGGTTCAAGCGGATCGCGGCACGGCGATCGGCATCGATGCGGGCGGTGACCGCGTCACCCGCCCCCATGCGGCCGTCGGTAAGCGTGCCGTGATGCAGGAAGACGCCGCCCTGCTTCTGGGTGTCGTGCACGACAAAGCGGCCGTTGGCCGACTCGATCACGCCGGTATCGCCCACTTGGCCGCCGGATTCGGCGTAGAACGGCGTGCGCTCAAGCGCGATCACGCCGTCCTGTCCGCCCTCGAGCGCATCCGCCTGGCTGCCCTCGCGGGCGACCGCGGCCACCTGCGTTTGCAGGGCCTCCTGCTCGTAGCCCTCGAACACGGTCGGCTCGTCGATGCCGATCTTCACCGTCTCGGCGGTGAAGTGGCTCGCGGCACGCGACTGGGCGCGGCGCTCGGCCATCTCCCGCTCGAAGCCGGCCTCGTCCACCGCGAGACCCCGCTCGCGGGCGATGTCGGCGGTCAGGTCGAGCGGGAAGCCGTGGGTGTCGTAGAGCTTGAAGGCGGTCTCGCCATCGATGGTGCCGCCTTCCGGCAACTTGGCGACCGCCTGCTCGAGCACCTGCATGCCGGAGGCCAGCGTCTGCAGGAAACGCTCTTCCTCGGCCAGCAGCACGCGCGAGACCTCGTCGGCCGCCTCGGCCAGTTCCGGGTAGGCGTCGCCCATCTCACGGACCAGCGGCTGAACCAGCTTGTGGAAGAACGGCGCATCCTGGCCGAGCTTGTGGCCGTGACGGGCCGCACGGCGGATGATCCGGCGCAGCACGTAGTCGCGGCCTTCATTGCCCGGGCGCACGCCGTCGACGATCAAAAAGGCGCAGGAACGGATGTGGTCGGCGATCACCTTGAGCGAGCTCGACTCGCGGTCGCTCGCCCCAGTGGCCTCGGCGGCGGCGTCGATCAGGTGACGGAACAGGTCGATCTGGTAGTTCGAGTGCACGCCCTGAAGCACGGCGGCGAGGCGCTCGAGGCCCATGCCGGTGTCCACCGACGGCTTGGGCAGGTCGGAGAGCGTGCCGTCGGCCGCCCGGTCGTGCTGCATGAAGACGATGTTCCAGATCTCGATGAACCGGTCACCGTCCTCGTCCGGCGAGCCCGGCGGGCCGCCCGGGATCTCCGGGCCGTGATCGTAGAAGATCTCGGAGCACGGCCCGCAGGGGCCGGTGTCGCCCATCTGCCAGAAGTTGTCGGAGCCGCCGTCGGGATCGTCGCCGATGCGCAGGATGCGGTCCTCCGGCAGGCCGATGTCGTCGCGCCAGTGGGCGTAGGCCTCGTCGTCGCTCTCGTAGACCGTGACCAGCAGACGCTCGGCCGGCAGACCGAGGGTCTCGGTCAGGAAGTCCCAGCCGTAGCGGATCGCGTCGCGCTTGAAGTAGTCGCCGAAGCTGAAGTTGCCCAGCATCTCGAAGAAGGTGTGATGCCGGGCGGTGTAGCCGACGTTCTCGAGGTCGTTGTGCTTGCCGCCGGCGCGCACGCAACGCTGCACCGAGACCGCGCGCGGGTTGGCGCGCTTCTCCTGACCGAGAAAGGCCTCCTTGAAGGGCACCATCCCGGCGTTGGTGAACAGTAGCGTCGGGTCATTGGCCGGAATCAACGACGAGGAGGGCACGACTTCGTGCCCCCGCTCGGCGAAGAAATCCAGGAAGCTTTGGCGAATCTCGGCGCTGGTCTTCATGCACGAACCATCTCGGAAAACGGGAGGACAAAGCGCGGATTGTAGCGCAGTCCGATGCCATTTCCGATGCGTCCGGGCCAGAGCCGGATCAGCCGATCAGAGAGGAGTCGCCTCCGACTCGTCCGATTCGGGCCACCAGCCGGCCAGTTCGTGGGAAAGATCGGGCGGAAAGCCGCGTCGAACGAGGTGCTGATGGCGTTTCGCCCGGTCGGGAAAGTCGGCGGGTGGCTCGCGGTAGCGGGCCAGCAGCTGTTCGCGTGCCAGTACCTCCCAGTCACGCGGTTCGGCAGCGAAGGCCTCGGCCATCACGCCCTCGTCGACGCCCTGCTGGGCGAGTTCGTTGGCGATCCGGTCGGGGCCGTAGCGCCGCGCCGAGCGGGCGCGGATCAGGCTCTCGGCATAACGACGATCCGACTGCCAGCCCTCCTCGACCAACTGGTCGAGTACCGGCTCGATCTCCTCGTCGGCAAAGCCCTTGTCGGCGAGCTTGCGCGCCAGTTCCAGCCGACTGTGCTCGCGGCGAGCCAGCATGCCGACGGCGCGCTTCTCGCAGTCGAGCAGGCGACGCTTCTCCTCGTCCACGAGACGCGGACGGCCTTACGAGGTCTGGTCGACCGGTGCCTCGTCGGCTTCGCTGGCCTCGGCCGGCGCCGGCTTGGGCATCATGATGTCGCGGATCTGCGTCTCGATCTCCGCGGCAATCTCCGGGTTCTCGGCGAGAAACTGGCGAGCGTTGTCCTTGCCCTGACCGATGCGGGTATCGCCGTAGGAGTACCAGGCGCCGGCCTTCTGGATGATGCCGTGCTTGGCACCCAGATCGACCAGTTCGAGCAGGTGAGAGATGCCCTCGCCGTAGAGAATGTCGCAGTCGACCACCTTGAACGGCGGCGCCATCTTGTTCTTGACCACCTTGATGCGGGTCTGGTTGCCGATGACTTCCTCGCCCTTCTTCACCGCGCCGACACGACGGATGTCGAGGCGCACGGAGGAGTAGAACTTGAGCGCGTTGCCGCCGGTGGTGGTTTCCGGGCTGCCGTAGGTGACGCCGATCTTCATCCGGATCTGGTTGATGAACATCACCATGCAGTTGGTGCGCTTGATGTTGCCGGAGAGCTTGCGCAGCGCCTGGCTCATCAGACGGGCCTGCAGGCCGACGTGGGAGTCGCCCATCTCGCCCTCGATCTCGGCCTTGGGCACCAGGGCGGCGACCGAGTCGACCACGACCACGTCCACCGCGCCGGAGCGCACCAGCATGTCGGCGATCTCGAGTGCCTGCTC
The DNA here is from genome assembly GCF_001641825.1 of Guyparkeria sp. WRN-7. Taxonomy (GTDB): domain Bacteria; phylum Pseudomonadota; class Gammaproteobacteria; order Halothiobacillales; family Halothiobacillaceae; genus Guyparkeria. Next base: position 18,605 of record NZ_LRFH01000005.1, read on the forward strand.
GCCGGTATCCGGCTGGGAGACCAGCAGGTCGTCGACGTTGACGCCCAGCTTCTCGGCGTAGCCCGGATCCAGCGCGTGCTCGGCGTCGATGAAGGCGCAGGTCCCGCCTTCCTTCTGCGCCTGGGCGATGGTCTGCAGGGTGAGCGTGGTCTTGCCCGAGGATTCCGGACCGTAGATCTCGACCACGCGGCCGCGCGGCAGGCCACCGATGCCGAGCGCGGCATCCAGGGAAATCGAGCCGGTGCTGATCGCGGGGACATTCCGTCGCCCCTCGTCGTTCATGCGCATTACCGCTCCCTTGCCGAACTGGCGTTCGATCTGGGACAGGGCGGCGCCTAGGGCCTTCTTGCGGTTCTCATCCATCAATCAACTCCCACCCCTTCGGGCTTGATATGCAGGCAACAGGGCACGACCGACCTCCTGTCAGTCATGCGAAAAACGTAACGGTATCAGGCCGTCGGCAGGACCGCCTCGATCCGGCCGATGGCCTCGCGCAGCGCGTCCAGGCTGGTCGCGTAACTCAGGCGGACGTGCCCCGGCGCACCGAAGGCCGAGCCCGGCACCACCGCCACGCCGGCCTTCTCGAGCAGATGCTCGGAGAAGGCGACGTCGTCGTCGATGCCCAGCGCGGCCATCGCCGCCGAGACGTCCGGGAAACTGTAGAAGGCGCCCTGCCCCGGCAGGCAGGTGACGCCCGGCAGCGCGTTGAGCGCCTCGACCACGTAGTCGTGGCGCTCGCGGAAGGCGGCGACCATGGCGTCGATCTCCGACTGGTCGCCGGCGATGGCCTCGCAGGCCGCCTTCTGCGCGATCGAGCAGGCCCCGGAGGTGCTCTGCGACTGGATCACCTTCATCGCCTTGATCAGATCGGCCGGCCCGGCGGCATAGCCGATCCGCCAGCCGGTCATGGCGTAGGCCTTGCTCACGCCGTTCAGCACCACGGTGCGCGGCGCGAGGTCCGGCGCCACCATGGCGATGTTGGAGAACGGCTCGTCCGCCCAGAGGATCTTCTCGTACATGTCGTCGGTCGCGATCACGATCTCGGGGTGATCGCGCAGGACGTCGGCGAGCTGCGCCCAATCCTCGCGGGTGTAGGCCACGCCGGTCGGGTTCGACGGGCTGTTGAGCATCACCAGCCGGGTCTTGTCGGTGATCGCGGCGGCCAGCTGGCGCGGCGTTACCTTGAAGCCCTGGTCCTGGCTGGCCGAGACGATCACCGGCTCGCCGCCGGCCAGGCGGACCATGTCCGGATAGGAGACCCAGTAGGGGGCAGTGACGATGGCCTCGTCGCCCGGGTTGAGCAGCGCCTGGCAGAGATTGAAGATGCTCTGCTTGCCGCCGGTCGAGACGATGATCTGGTCGAGGCCGTACTCGAGGCCCTGGTCGGCCTTGAGCTTGTCGGCGATGGCCTGACGCAGCTCGACGATGCCCTCGACTGCGGTGTAGCGGGTAAAGCCGTCGCGGATCGCCTGGATGCCTGCCTCGCCGATGTGTTTCGGCGTGTCGAAGTCCGGTTCGCCGGCGCCGAGGCTGATGATGTCTCGCCCGGCGGCACGCAGCTCGGCCGCCTTGGCGGTGACGGCAAGTGTCGGCGAGGGACGGACCCGGCGTACCCGGTCGGAAAGGTTCATGACGGCAATTGACTCCCTGGCAGGCGTTCGCGTGCGAGGCGAAGACACCGCACCACGTTGAATTGGTTTGGCCGGCATTTTACCGGAAACGCGGAGCGGTTTCGAAGGGAGTTGCGGGCCGCGGGGCGGGCAAAAGGGCCTCAGTCGGCACCGGTCAGTCGCTGGCGACGGAACTCGAACAGGCAGACGGCCGTGGCCACCGAGACGTTGAGGCTTTCCACGCCGGGGGCCATCGGGATATGGATCAGCTGGTCGCAGCGCTCGCGGGTCAGGCGGCGCAGACCGCCGCCTTCGGCACCCATCACCAGCGCGACCGGTTCGCGGGCAAAGTCGCTCTCGTAGAGCGACACCGGACCCTCGCCGGCCGCGCCGACGATCCACAGACCGCGGCCCTGAAGGTCGGCCAGCGTACGGGCGAGGTTGGTGACCTGGATGAAGGGCAATCGCTCGGCCGAGCCGGCCGAGGTCTTGCGCGCCGCCGCGGTGAGACCGCAGGCACGATCCTTGGGCGCGACCACCGCCAGCACGCCGGCCGCCTCGGCCCCACGCAGGCAGGCACCGAGATTGTGCGGGTCGGTGACGCCGTCGAGCACCAGCAGCAGCGGCGGCTCGCCTGCCTCGTCGAGCAAGGCGGCCAGATCGTTCTCGTCGCCGGCCTGAGCCAGCGCGACACGCGCCGCCACGCCCTGGTGGCGCAGGGGCTTGCCGTCGCTGCGCAGCTTATCGAACCACGCCGGATCGCGGTGTTCGACCGCCACACCAGCGCGGTTGGCAAGCGACTGCAGCCGGCGGGCGCGCTTGTCGTCCCGCCCCGAGAGCACCACCTGCTCGACCCGCTCGGGGTGGTCGCGCAGGGCGGCCTCGATGGCATGAAAGCCACCGATCCAGGTCAGGTCATGGGAACGGGCCATCGCCGCGGCGATCAGTCGGACGAGTCGCCGGAGGACTCGCCGCCCTGATCCGCGCCCTTGTCGCCACCCTCTTTGCCGCCGCCCTGCGGCTTGCGGCGGCGACGGCGGCGCGGACGGCGCTTCTTGCCACCGCCCTCGCCGGAACCGGACTTCTCCTCGTCCCCGCGTGACTCGTCACTGCCAGACTCGTCACCGCCGGACTCGTCGGCAGAGGCACCCTCGTCGTCCGACGGCTCCTCCTCGTCCGGCAGCATGAAGTCGATCTTGCGCTCGTCGAGATCGACACGCGCGACGCGCACCCGGATGGTGTCGTTGAGCGAGTAGGTCTTGCCGCTGCGCTCGCCCTTGAGCGAGACGCTGACCGGATCGAAGTGGTAGAAGTCGCGCTTGAGGGCGGTGATGTGCAGCAGACCCTCGACGAAGAAGTCCTTGAGCTCGACGAACAGGCCGAAGCCGAGCACCGAGGCGACTCGCCCTTCGTAGACGTTGCCGACCTTGTCGAGCATGAACTCGCACTTGAGCCAGTCAGTGGCCGCCCGGGTCGCCTCGTCGGCGCGGCGCTCGTTGTTCGAGCAATGCTCGCCGATGAGCAGCATTTCCTCGTGGCTGTACGGGAACTGCTCGGCCGAGCCGGTACGCAGCACGTGGCGGATGGCGCGATGCACCATCAGGTCCGGGTAGCGGCGGATCGGCGAGGTGAAGTGCGCGTAGTGCTCGTGCGCCAGGCCGAAGTGGCCCAGGTTGTCCGGCGCGTAGACCGCCTGCTGCAGCGAGCGCAGCAGCAGCGTCTGGATGGTGGCGAAGTCCGGACGACCCTGCGCCTCGGCGATCAGGGCGTTGAAGTCCGCCGGGGTCGGCTTGTCGCCGCCGCCGAGGGTCAACCCCTTCTCCTTGAGCGAGGCGCGCAGGTCGTCGATCTTCTCCGCGCCCGGGCGATCGTGGACCCGGTAGAGCGACGGGATCTTGCGACGCGCGAGGAAGCGGCCGGCGGCGACGTTCGCCGCGATCATGCACTCCTCGATGATCTTGTGCGCGTCGTTGCGCTCGTAGGGCACGATCGCCTCGATCTTGCGGTTCTCGCCGAAGACGATCTTGGTCTCGATGGTGTCGAAGTCGATCGCCCCGCGCGATTCGCGCTCGGCGCGCAGCACCTTGTAGAGCGAGTGCAGCGCCTCGAGCGGCTTGATCACGTGGCTGTGCTTGTCGCGCTCTTCCTGGTCGTTGTCGAGCAGCATGGCCGCGACGTTGTCGTAGGTCAGGCGCGCGTGACTGCGCATCACGCCCTCGAAGAAGCGCGAGCGGATGATCTGGCCCTGGCTATTGATCAGCATCTCGGCGCAGAGGCAGAGGCGATCAACGTCCGGGTTCACCGAACACAGGCCGTTGGAAAGGATCTCGGGGAGCATCGGCACCACGCGACCCGGGAAGTACACCGAGGTCGCGCGGCGGAAGCCTTCCTCGTCGAGCGCCGACCCGATGCGCACGTAGTGCGAGACGTCGGCGATCGCCACCAGCAGGCGGAAGCCCTTGGGCGTGGGTTCGCAGAAGACCGCGTCGTCGAGGTCCTTGGAGTCCGCGCCGTCGATGGTCACCAGCGGCACGTCGCGCAGGTCGACCCGGCCGACCTTGTCTTCCTCGGCGACCTGGTCGCTCATGTCCTCGACGTGCTTCTTGACCGGCTCCGGCCACTCGTGCGGGATGCCGTGGGCGCGGATGGCGACGTCGATCTCCATGCCCGGCGACATGTGGTCGCCCAGCACTTCGATCACCTTGCCGACCGGCTTGTGTCGCTGGGTGGGCTGCTCGACCAGCGCGACCCGGACGATCTGGCCGTCCTTCGCACCGCCCAGGGCCTCCATCGGGATCAGCACGTCCTGGGTCATGCGGGTGTTGTCGGGGATGACGAAGGCCACGCCGGCCTCGATCACCAGTCGACCGACGACCTCGGCGTTGGCCCGCTCGATCACCTCGACCAGCGCGCCCTCGGGACGGCCGCGACGATCCTCGCCGACCACCTGCACCACGGCGCGGTCGCCGTGCAACAGGGCCCGCATGATGCGCGGCGAGAGGAAGACGTCGTTGCCGCCCTCGTCCGGCACCAGAAAGCCGAAACCGTCCCGATGACCGATCACCCGGCCGCGCACCAGCTCCGCCTTGGTGACCGGCACGTAGCCGCCGCGGCGGTTGCGGATGGCCTGGCCATCACGCTCCATCGCCCGCAGGCGACGGCGCAGCCCTTCGATGCGCTCCTCGTCACCGTCGTAGCCGAGTTCGCTGATCAGCTTGTTGAGCGTGATCGGCCCGTCCTGCTTGGCCAGCAGATCGAGCAGGAACTCGCGGCTGGCGACGGGGTTGTCGTATTTCTCGGCTTCACGCGGGGCGTTCGGGTCTTCGAGGTTTGAATCGGTCATGGATACCTGAAAAGTGCGTCTGGAAAGTCGCTCGCGAAACACGGACTTAATCTGACGTGTCGGCGAGAGATATAGCCGGCCATCATAAAGGAAACATTGCCCGAATAGCCAATGTCTCTGGCTTGCCGGCCCGTTTGCCATCAAGGCGTTGCTCCGAAGGCGCACGAGCCATTCGGGCCGACTCTCCCGAAGCGACCAGCATCGGTAAGCCGACGCCCCAACCTATATACTCCCACCCCATGTCCGAACACCGTTTCCAGATCGCAACAGACTATCAGCCGGCCGGCGACCAGCCGGCTGCCATCGAGACGCTTGTCGAGGGGCTCGGCGACGGGCTCATGCACCAGACCCTGCTGGGCGTGACCGGCTCGGGCAAGACCTTCACGATGGCCAACGTCATCAACGAGGTGCAGCGCCCGGCGATGGTGCTCGCACCTAACAAGACACTGGCCGCGCAGCTCTACGGCGAGCTCAAGGGCTTCTTCCCGCACAACGCGGTCGAGTACTTCGTCTCCTACTACGACTACTACCAGCCGGAGGCCTACGTACCGGCGTCGGACACCTTCATCGAGAAGGACGCCTCCGTGAACGAGCACATCGAGCAGATGCGGCTGTCGGCCACCAAGGCACTGTTCGAGCGCCGCGACGTGATCATCGTCGCCACCGTCTCGTCGATCTACGGCCTGGGCGACCCCGAGGCCTACCTCAAGATGATCCTGCACCTGGTGCGCGGCGAGGAGGTCAGCCAGCGCCAGATCATCCGTCGGCTGGCCGAGATGCAGTACACCCGCAACGACATGGAGTTTCGCCGTGGCACCTATCGCGTCCGCGGCGACGTCATCGACATCCACCCGGCCGAGGCCGACGACGAGGGTGTGCGCATCGAACTGTTCGACGACGAGATCGAGCAGATCACGCTGTTCGATCCGCTCACCGGCCAGGTACGCCGCCGGGTGCCGCGCTACACGGTTTACCCCTCCTCGCACTACGTCACGCCGCGCGAACGGCTGCTGCACGCGATCGAACAGATCAAGGTCGAACTCGACGAGCGACTCAAGGAGCTCGAGTCGCAGGACAAGCTGGTCGAGGCACAACGCCTCGCCCAGCGCACCCGCTTCGACATCGAGATGATCCAGGAGCTCGGCTACTGCAACGGCATCGAGAACTACTCGCGCTACCTCTCCGGACGTCAGCCCGGCGAGCCGCCGCCGTGCCTCTACGACTACCTGCCCGCCGACGCCCTGCTGATCATCGACGAGTCGCACGTGACCGTCCCGCAGCTCGGCGGCATGTACAAGGGCGACCGCTCGCGCAAGGAGACCCTGGTCAACTTCGGTTTCCGCCTGCCCTCGGCGCTCGACAACCGCCCGCTGAAATTCGAGGAATTCGAGCGACTGATGCCTCAGACGGTCTACGTCTCGGCCACGCCGGGGCCCTACGAGGAGAGCCACGCCGACCAGGTCGCCGAGCAGGTGGTCCGCCCCACCGGCCTGGTCGACCCCCAGATCGAGGTGCGCCCGGTGGCGAGCCAGGTCGACGACCTGCTTTCCGAAATCCGCCTGCGCACGGAAAAGAACCAGCGGGTCCTGGTGACCGTGCTGACCAAGCGCATGGCCGAGGACCTGACCGACTACCTGATGGAGCACGATGTGCGCGTGCGCTACCTGCACTCGGACATCGACACGGTCGAACGCATGGAGATCATCCAGGACCTGCGCCTGGGCGAGTTCGACGTGCTGGTGGGCATCAACCTGCTGCGCGAGGGCCTCGACATCCCCGAGGTGTCTCTGATCGGCATCCTCGATGCCGACAAGCAGGGCTTCCTGCGCTCGGAACGCTCGCTGATCCAGACCATCGGCCGGGCGGCGCGCAACCTCGAGGGCAAGGCGATCCTCTACGGCGACACCATCACGGATGCCATGCGCAAGGCGATCGACGAGACCGAACGTCGGCGCGAAAAGCAGCTGGCGCACAACGAGGCCATGGGCATCACGCCGCGCGGCATCGAGAAGAGTGTCGAGGACATCCTCGAGGCGGGCGAATCACGGATCCCGGGCGCCCGCCCGGGTCGCAAACGTCGCGGCAGCGAAAAGGCGGCCGAACCGGCGGCCGACTACGCCGCCTTGTCACCCGACCAGGCGGCCAAGCGGATCAAGCAGCTGGAGGCCGACATGCACCGTCATGCCCGCGACCTCGAGTTCGAGGCCGCCGCCCAGGCGCGCGACGAGTTGCAGAAACTCAAGGAGGGGTTCTTCGGCGCCATCGAGCCCGGCTACAGCGACGACTAGCGCCACCGGCCGACTGACCAAACAAAAAAGGCCGACCCCATCGGGCCGGCCTTTTTTTATGCCAATGGCAGGGGGATCAACCGCCCTGCTGCATCTGCATTGCCTTCTGTCGCAGCTGCTGCATTTCCTTCGCCTTCTTCTCCATCTCGGCGAACAGCTCCTTGGCTTCCGGGTTGCTCTGCTCCATCTCGCTCTTCACGTCGGCGCGGAGGTCCTGAGCCATGCTCTGCACTTCCTTGTCCTTGAAGGCCTTCTGCTGGCGCTGCTGGAATTCGCGCTGTTTCTCGCGGAACGCCTGGACCTCAGCCTGGCTCGGCTGCTTGTCACCCTGCTGGTACTCGGCCATCTTGGCCTTCATCTGCTTGAATTCCTGCTTCGCGTCGTAGCCGTCGTCCGACATCTTCTCGGCGATCTTGTCCTGCAGCGCATCACGCTGCTCGCCCAGCTCCGGATTGTTCTCGTAGGCCTGCTGCTCGATCTGGCTGAGTTTGGCCTGGGTCTGCTGGAGTTCCTGTCGAACCGCGCGCATCTCTTCCATCAGCTGGCGCTGCTCCGGGGTCAGCTCGGGCATCTGCCCCTGACCCGATGGCGCGCCACCCTGCTGGGCCACCGCCGCGCCGCTGACGGCGAGCACCGCGGACACGCCGGCGGCCATCATGGTCTTGCGCAACTTCTGGTTCCAAACGGACATGCAATCACTCCTCGTTTAAATGTGTCGGCTTTGCATCCCAAATGCGGGGCACCGAAACCCATTGAAATCGTGCGACCTCGCGCCCCGACGTAAAGTTCCGTCGGAACGACAAGCGGCATCGAAAGGGTTCCTGCATCCTAGGAGAGGCCGCCACACATATCAACCAAGCCGCATGCCCCGCCCCGCCTAGGCGGGGAGCTTTGCTAAGCTCGGCGGTCAATCCATCGGACAAGAGGCAAAGCCCAGACATGATCGACGAGAAAACCAGCCCGCACGACTTCGAGACCACCTGCCAGCGTCTCACCGACGCAGTTCCCGCCAATGGCTTCGGCCTTCTGCACACCCACGACATCCACGGCACGCTCAACGCCAAGGGCGTCGACTTCGCACCGCAGTGCCGGGTGTTCGAGGTCTGCAACCCGAAGCGGGCCGCCGAAGTCCTCGCCGTGCGCATGGACCTGGCCAACGCCCTGCCGTGCCGCATTGCGGTTTACGAACGTGATGGCGAGGTGATCGTCTCGATGATCCGACCCACCGAGATGCTCGCCACGCTCAGCGACGATGCCAAGCTGGCCGAGGTCGCAGGCGATGTCGAGCAGACCATGGGGCGCATGATCGAGGAAACGATCGGCCACTGAGCCTAGCCACCCACGAGCCGACCGATCAAACAAAAAGCCCGCCATCAAGGCGGGCTTTTCTGGATTGGGACCGGCGAGGCACCGCCGGCAGCGACCGATTACTCGGCGGCTGCTTCCTCGGTGGCAGTCGCCGGCTCGGCGCTGCGCTCGACCAGCTCGACGTAGGCCATCGGGGCCGCGTCGCCGGCACGGTAGCCGCACTTGAGGATGCGCAGGTAACCACCGTTACGCTCCTTGAAACGCGGACCGACGTCGGAGAACAGCTTGCCGACGGTCGCCTTGTTACCGACCTTCGCGAAGGCACGGCGACGCGCAGCGACACTGTCTTCCTTGGCCAGGGTGATCAGCGGCTCGGCGACCCGACGCAGCTCCTTGGCCTTCGGGACGGTGGTCTTGATGACTTCGTGCTCGATCAGGGCGTTGGTCAGCGAACGCATCAGCGCTTTGCGCTGAGAGGCGTTGCGACCCAGTTGCCGACCGGATTGACGATGACGCATGTCAAATACTCCAAAAAATATCGTTAAATCTTGGACTCGCTCAGATTCTGGAGCTCGGCCGGCGGCCAGTTCTCCAGCTTCTGCCCCAGGGACAGGCCCTGCTTGGCGAGGACGTCCTTGATCTCGGTCAGGGACTTCTTGCCAAGGTTCGGGGTCTTGAGCAACTCCATTTCCGACCGCTGGATCAGGTCGCCGATGTAGTAGATGTTCTCTGCCTTGAGGCAATTGGCCGAACGCACGGTCAGCTCCAGGTCGTCCACCGGACGCAGCAGGACCGGATCAACCGACGGGGCCTGCTCTTCGACCGGCTCGGCCTTCTCGGCCTTCAGGTCGACCAGCACGGACAGCTGGTCAACCAGGATGCCGGCCGCTTGGCGGATGGCATCTTCGGCCGAGATGGAACCGTTGGTCTCGATGTCCAGCACCAGGGAGTCGAGGTCGGTGCGCTGCTCGACACGAGCCCGCTCGACCGAATAGGCCACGCGGCGCAGCGGCGAGAAAGACGCGTCGATCAGCAGGCGACCGACCGCGGTCTCCTCGTCTTCGCGACGGGCGCTGGCCGGGACGTACCCCATGCCACGCTCGACCTTGAAGGTCATGTTCAGCTCGGCGTCGTCACGCAGCGTCGCGATGACGTGGTCCGGATTCATAATCTCGACCGAGTGGTCCGCCTTGATGTCGGCGGCGGTCACGGTGCCCGGACCGGTCTTCTTGATGCTCAGGACCGCTTCGTCACGGCCGTGCATGGTGATCGAGAGACCCTTGAGATTGAGCAGGATCTCGAGCACGTCCTCCTGGACGCCCTCGAGTGCGCTGTACTCGTGCAGGATGCCTTCGATCTCCGCCTCGGTGACGGCAACGCCCGGGATGGACGAGAGCAGGATACGCCGCAACGCATTGCCCAGCGTGTAGCCGAACCCACGCTCCAACGGCTCCAGCACCACGCGCGCATGGGTGTCGTCGATCGTTTCCACGTCGACCAGGCGCGGCTTGAGAAGCTCTGTAGAACCCAGTTGCATTACGTACCCCCGAAAACCGTTTACTTCGAATACAGCTCGACGACGAGCGATTCGTTGATGTCCGCCGGCAGTTCATCCCGGGTCGGGATGGCCTTGAAGACGCCTTCCATCTTGCTGGAGTCGACCGTGATCCACGGCACGACTTCGCGCTGAGCGGCCAGTTCGAGGGCGTCCTTGACGCGCTGCTGCTTCTTCGCCTTTTCGCGCACCGAGACGGTGTCTTCGGTGGATACCTGGTACGACGGGATGTTGACCACCTCGCCGTTGACCATGATGCCGCGATGCGAGACCAGCTGACGCGCTTCGGCGCGAGTGGCGCCGAAACCCATGCGGTATGCGACGTTGTCCAGGCGGCACTCGAGAATCTGCAGCAGGTTCTCGCCGGTGGAGCCCTTCATCTGCGCAGCGCGCTTGTAGTAGTTGCGGAACTGGCGCTCGAGAACGCCGTAGGTCCGGCGCAGCTTCTGCTTTTCACGCAGCTGCAGACCGTAGTCCGACACTTTCTGGCGGCGACCGGAACCGTGCTGACCGGGGGCGCGGTCGTGATGGCACTTGTCTTCCAGTGCGCGCACGCCGGACTTGAGGAACAGATCCGTGCCTTCGCGCCGGGCGAGTTTACAGGTAGGACCGAGATAACGAGCCATAAGTCAAATACTCCTTACAAACGCACCGTCAAACGCGACGCTTTTTGGGCGGGCGGCAGCCATTGTGCGGGATCGGGGTGACGTCAGTGATCACGCCGACCTTGAAGCCAACCGCGTTCAGTGCGCGGATGGTCGATTCGCGGCCCGGGCCGGGGCCCTTGACCTCGACGTCGACGTTCTTGACCCCATAGACCTTCGCCGCTTCGCCGGCACGCTCGGCCGCCACCTGGGCGGCAAACGGCGTGGACTTGCGCGAACCACGGAAGCCGGAGCCCCCGGAAGTCGCCCAGCTGAGCGTGTTGCCCTGACGGTCGGTGATCGTCACGATCGTGTTGTTGAACGACGCATGGATATGCGCGATCGCATCGGTGACGACGCGTTTTACCTTCTTACGGGTACCTTGACTTGCTTTAGCCATTAAGATCCTACTCTCGAAAGAATATTAAGCCTGATTAGCGCTTGACCAGGCGACGCGGACCCTTGCGAGTCCGTGCGTTCGTGCGTGTGCGCTGACCACGCAGCGGCAGACCACGACGATGACGCAGACCACGATAGCAACCAAGGTCCATCAGACGCTTGATGTTCATGGATACGTCACGGCGCAGATCGCCTTCAACCACATACTTGCCGACTTCCGCACGCAGAGACTCGACCTCTGCCTCGGACAGGTCGCGCACCTTGCGGTCCGGAGCCACGCCAGTGGCTTCACAGATCTGCTGAGCGCGGGTATGACCGATTCCGTAGATGGAAGTCAGGCCAATGACCACATGTTTTTGTACGGGAATGTTGATCCCTGCAATACGTGCCATCGATTTATCACCCCAAAAAAGAGCGCGAGAGCTTAACGCAATGCGCCGTCAATAGCAAACGGATGTGACGGGCCGTTTCGTTACAGCCCGTTCTTGAAATGAGCCTTGCGAACCAGGCTGTCGTACTGGTGCGAGACCAGGTGCGACTGGACCTGCGACATGAAGTCCATCAGCACGATCACGATGATCAGCAGCGACGTGCCCCCGAAGTAGAACGGAACGTTCCAGTACAGGATCAGGAACTCCGGCAGCAGGCAGACCGCAGTGATGTAGAGCGCGCCCCAGAACGTCAGGCGGGTCAGCACCTTGTCCACGTAGCGGGCGGTCTGCTCGCCCGGGCGGATGCCCGGAACGAAGGCGCCGGAACGCTTCAGGTTGTCCGCCGTCTCGCGAGCGTTGAACACCAGCGCGGTATAGAAGAAGCAGAAGAAGATGATCGCCGCGGCGTAGAACAGCACGTACAACGGCTGACCGGGGGACAGCGTGTTGGACAGGTCCGCAAGCCAGCCCATGCCTTCCTGCTGACCGAACCAGTTACCCACCGTCGCCGGGAACAGGATGATGCTCGAGGCGAAGATCGGCGGGATCACACCGGCCATGTTCAGCTTCAGCGGCAGGTGCGAGGACTGCTGGCCTGCCATGCCGCGACCCTGCTGACGGCGGGCATAGTTCACCGTGATCCGGCGCTGACCGCGCTCGACGAAGACCACGAATGCCGTGACCGCCAGGATCAGCACGCCGAGGATCAGCATGGTGAACACGTGCAGCTCGCCGGTACGGACCAGCTCGGCCGTGCCACCGATCGCGCTCGGCAGACCCGCGACGATGCCGGCGAAGATGATCAGCGAGATGCCGTTACCGACACCACGCTCGGTGATCTGCTCGCCCAGCCAGACCAACAGCATCGTGCCGCTGACCAGTGTCAGGGTGGCGATGAACAGGAAGCCGAGCCCCGGAGCGAACACCAGCGGCGAACCGCCGACGGACTGGCCCTGCAGGGCGATCGACACGCCCAGCGCCTGGACCAGACCCAGACCCAGCGTCCCGTAGCGGGTGTACTGGGTGATCTTGCGCCGGCCGGCTTCGCCTTCCTTCTTCAGCTTCTCCAGCGACGGCACCACGGCCGTGAGCAGCTGCACGATGATCGCCGCGGAGATGTACGGCATCACGCCCAGTGCAAACAGGGACATCCGAGAGAGAGCGCCACCCGAGAACATGTTCACCATGCCCAGAATGCCGCCCGAGTTCTGCTCGAACAGCGCCTTCATGACGTCGACGTCGATGCCCGGCAACGGGATGAACGTCCCGATCCGGTACACCACGAGCACCATGATGACGAAGAAAATACGTTGCCGGAGCTCGGTCAGTCGACCGGCCCCGGCAAGTGCGCCTATCCCTGTGTTTGCCTGTGCCACGCTTTACTCCGCTGAACCACCGGCCGCTTCGATTGCCTGACGAGCGCCCTTGGAAACCGGAATGCCCTTCACCTGGACGGCCTTGGTCACGTCACCCTGAAGGATGATCTTGACGCTCTTGACGTCGTTGCGGATCAGGTTGGCCGCCTTGAGCGAGTCCAGCGTGACCTCGCCGTCGAGACGGTTGAGTTCCGCGGTGCGGATCTCGGCCCGACTCAGCGACTTGGCCGCCTTGAAGCCCATCTTCGGCAGGCGACGCTGCAGCGGCATCTGACCGCCCTCGAAGCCGGTCTTGTGGAAGCCGCCGGAACGGGACTTCTGGCCCTTGTGACCACGACCGCCGGTCTTGCCGACGCCGGAGCCGATGCCGCGACCCACACGGGTCGCGTCCTTGCGGCTACCCTCGGCAGGAGAGAGTTTGTTCAAACGCATTACTTTGCTTCCTGTACTTCGAGCATGTAGTGGACGCGATTGATCATGCCCCGGTTCTCCGGGGTATCGGCCACTTCCACCTCTTGGTGCATACGACGGATGCCCAGGCCGCGAACGCAGGCCTTGTGGGACTCGAGTCGATTGTTCATCGACCGAACCAGGCGCACCCGGATCTTGCCGTTACCCTTCTGACTCATGCTTCATCCCCCAGGATTTCCTCGACGCGCTTGCCCCGCTTGGCGGCAACCGCTTCCGGCGACTGGATCTGGGAGAGACCGTTGATGGTCGCCCGGATCACGTTCATGTGATTCCGGGTCCCGATGCACTTCGCCAGTACGTTGCGGACACCCGCGGCTTCGAAGACGGCACGCATCGCGCCACCGGCGATGACGCCGGTACCTTCGGAGGCCGGCTTCATGAAGACGCGGCCGGCGCCGTGAACGCCCTTGGTCTGGTAGTACAGGGTCCCGTCGCGCAGCGGCACGTCGACCATGCTGTTGCGCGCCCGCTCCATCGCCTTCTGGATGGCAGCCGGGACTTCCTTGGCCTTGCCGTAGCCAAAGCCGACACGGCCTTCGCCGTCGCCCACCACGGTCAGCGCAGTGAAGGAGAACTGACGACCACCTTTGACCACCTTGGATACACGGTTGATCGTGACCAGCTTCTCGATCAGGCCTTCGTTCGAGACGTCGTTTGCATTACGGCTCATTGCATTACCTCTTTAGAACTTCAGGCCGGCTTCGCGCGCCGCATCGGCGACAGCCTGGACACGCCCGTGGTAAATGAAACCCGAGCGGTCGAACGCCACGGTGTCGATGCCCTTGTCCAGGGCTGCCTTGGCGATGGCCTCGCCCACCTTCTTGGCGGCGGCCACGTTGCCACCGTACTCGCCGTCGGCCAGCACGCCCTTGCCAACCGTCGACGCGGTCGCTACGACCTTGCCTTCCGGCGCGAAGAGCTGCGCGTAGGTGTGGTTGCTGCTCCGGTGCACGCTCAGGCGATGCACGCCGAGCGACTTGATCTTGGCCCGGGCGCGACGTGCGCGGCGGAGCCGCTGTTTGGTACTTTCGTTCATCGCGTCACCCTCGATTATTTCTTCTTGGCTTCCTTACGCAGGATGCGCTCATCCGCGTACTTAACGCCCTTGCCCTTGTAAGGCTCCGGCGGACGCAGGCCCCGTACGTTGGAAGCCACCTGGCCGACCTTCTGCTTGTCCGCGCCCTTGATAACGATGTCGGTCGCCGACGGCGTTTCGGCCGTGACGCCTTCCGGGAGCGGGAAGTCGATCGGATGCGAGTAACCGAGCTGCAGGTTCAGGTTGTTTCCCTGAACCTGAGCGCGATAACCCACGCCGACCAATTGCAGCTTGACCTCGAAACCGTTGGCGACGCCGTCGACGCTGCCCTGCGCCAGGGAGCGCATGGTGCCCGCCATCGGAACATCGTCATCGCTGTTCGGCGTAAACTGAATCTGGTTGTCCTCGAAGGTCACACCGACCGTCGGGTGAACGTTCAGGGTCAGCTCACCGTTCTTGCCCTTGAAGGACAGGACACGGTCATCGAGCTTGACCTCGACACCCGAGGGGACCGCGACCGGCTTTCGTGCTACTCGACTCATAAATCCCCCAACCGGTTACGATACAAAGCAGACGACTTCGCCACCGATGTTGCGGCGACGTGCTTCACGGTCCGGCATCACACCTTCAGAGGTGGATACCACGGCAACGCCCAGGCCACCCAGGACCTGCGGCAGGTTCTCGGCGCCGAAGAACTTGCGCGAACCCGGACGGGAGACGCGGTCGATCTTCTCGATTACCGGCTTGCCTTCGAAGTAGCGCAGACCGAGGACCAGCGTCGGCTTCTTGTCGCCTTCGACGCGAACGTCGGCGATGTAGCCTTCGTCCTGCAGCGTCTGGGCAACCGCCTTCTTGAACTTGGAGGCCGGCAGGCTGATTTCCGCCTTGTTCGCGGCCTGGCCATTGCGGATGCGCGTCAGCATATCCGCGATCGGATCATTCATACTCATCGCGCTATCTCCTTACCAGCTGGACTTGCGCAGGCCCGGGATTTCCCCGGCCATTGCCAGTTGACGGAGCTTGTTACGCCCCATGCCAAACTTCCGGTAAACGCCCTTCGGACGACCGGTCAGCGCACAACGGCGCACCTGGCGGGTGTAAGAAGAGTCGCGCGGCAGCTTCTGCAGCTCGGCGGAGGCCGCCATCTTCTCGTCGAAATCCACGTCGGGATCCGCGACGATCGCGCGCAGCTTGGCGCGCTTGTCGGCGTACTGGCGAGCCAGCTTCTGGCGCTTGGCCTCGCGAGCAATCATGCTTTTCTTAGCCATAGTCTCGTTTCGTCTCTGTTAACGACGGAAGGGGAAACCGAAGCCATCGAGCAGTGCCCGGGCCTGGTCGTTGTCCTTCGCAGTCGTTGTGATCGTGATATCCATACCCCGGACCTGGTCGACCTTGTCGAAGTCGATTTCCGGGAAGATGATCTGTTCACGAACCCCGAGGCTGTAGTTGCCACGACCATCGAACGACTTCGGGCTCAGGCCACGGAAGTCGCGGATGCGGGGACTCGCCACATGGATCAACCGATCGAGGAATTCGTACATCGTACGTCCCCTGAGGGTGACCTTGACACCCAGCGGCATGCCCTCGCGAAGCTTGAAGCCCGCGATCGACTTGCGCGCATACGTTACCACCGGCTGCTGACCGGTGATCAGGCCCATTTCTTCCACTGCGTTATCGATTACTTTCTTGTCACGAGCGGAATCACCCAGGCCCATGTTCAACGTAATCTTGGTCAGCTTCGGAACGGCCATTACGTTGTCGAGGCCGAGCTTCTGCTTCAGCTCGTCACGCAACGTGTTGGAGTAGTATTCCTGAAGTCGAGCCATTTCTCTGATTCCTATTAAGCGTCAACGACTTCGCCGTTGGATTTGAAGTAACGAACCTTCCGACCGTCTTCAAGCGTCTTGAAGCCGACCCGGTCGCCTTTTTCGGAGGCGGGATTAAACAGCATCACGTTGGAGATATCAACGGGCTTCTCCATTTCGATGATGCCGCCGGTCCGACCGATCATCGGGTTGGGCTTCTGGTGCTTCTTCACCATGTTCACCCCTTCGACGACCACCCGCGCGCCGTTCTCGACGACCCGGAGTACGGTGCCGCGACGACCCTTGTCTTTGCCGGTAACGACGACTACGTCGTCACCCTGACGAATCTTGCGCATCTCGAACCCCCTTAAATAACTTCCGGCGCCAGCGAGACGATCTTCATGAACTTCTCGCCACGCAGCTCACGGGTGACCGGGCCGAAAATACGGGTACCGATCGGCTGGAGCTGGGCGTTCAGCAGGACCGCCGCGTTGCCGTCGAAACGGATCAGCGAGCCGTCCGGACGACGAACACCCTTTGCGGTACGTACGACGACCGCGTTGTAGACTTCGCCCTTCTTGACGCGACCGCGCGGGATCGCGTCCTTGACGGACACCTTGATTACGTCGCCGATCTCGGCGTAACGGCGGTGCGAGCCGCCCAGCACCTTGATGCACTGGACCTTGCGCGCGCCACTGTTATCTGCCGAATTCAGCACGGTTTGCATCTGGATCATGACGAAACTCCTTACTCAGCAGAGCGCTCGACAACGCGGACCAGGGTCCAGCTCTTGTTCTTGGAGATCGGACGCGTCTCGCGCACTTCGACGCGGTCACCCTGACGGCAGGTGTTTTCCTCGTCATGCACGCGCAGCTTGCTGGTGCGCGTCATGTACTTGCCGTACAGCGGGTGCTGAACGCGACGCTCGACCGCCACCGTGATGGACTTGTCGCCCTTGTTACTGACTACGACCCCTTCGCGGGTACGTACGTTCTTTTCTTCGGATACCGTCGTCATCTCAGGCACGCTCCTTTTCCGCAATCACGGTCTTGATACGAGCAGCGTTGCGCCGCGCCTCGCGAACCAGGTGAGTCTTCACTTCCTGGCCCGTGGCATGTTGCATGCGCAGGTTGAATTGCTCGCGCTTGACGGCCACCAGCTCTTCGCGCAGCTCGTCGACGGATTTTTCACGCAATTCTGTTGCAGTCATCACATCACCAACCGTGTTACGAACGTGGTCTTCACGGGCAGCTTGGCGGACGCACGCTCGAATGCCGCGCGTGCCACGTCCTCGCTGACCCCCTCGATTTCATACAGCATCTTGCCGGGCTGCACCTTGGCGACCCAGTGCTCGACACTGCCCTTGCCCTTACCCATACGGACTTCCAGGGGCTTCTGGGTAATCGGGGTGTCCGGGAAGATCCGGATCCAGATCTTACCGCCCCGCTTCACGTGACGAGAGATGGCACGACGGCCAGCCTCGATCTGACGGGAAGTAATGTTTCCGCGCTCAAGCGTCTTGAGGCCGAACTCGCCGAAGCTCACCTTGTTGCCGTTGTTGGCAACACCGCGGTTCTTGCCCTTGAACTGCTTGCGGAATTTTGTGCGTTTTGGCAGCAGCATTTTTCAAAGCTCCACTTCAATTCGTTGATCAGGCGGCCGACTTGCCGTCGTCGCTGCCCGGCACACCGAACACCTCGCCTTTGAAAATCCAGACCTTGACACCGATGATGCCGTAGGTGGTCTGGGCCTCTGCCATGCCGTAGTCGATGTCCGCACGCAGGGTGTGCAGCGGCACGCGGCCTTCGCGGTACCACTCGGTACGCGCGATTTCGGCACCACCCAGGCGACCGGCCACGTTGACCTTCACGCCACCGGCACCCAGACGCATGGTGGTCTGCACGGCGCGCTTCATGGCGCGGCGGAACATCACGCGACGCTCGAGCTGCTGGGCGATGGACTCGGCGACCAGCTGGGCGTCGAGCTCCGGCTTGCGGATCTCTTCGACCGAGACCTTAACGGCACTGCGCTCGAGGCCCAGCATCGGGGCGATCTCGGTGCGCAGACGCTCGATGTCCTCACCCTTGCGGCCGATGACGATGCCCGGACGCGCGGTGTGGATGGTGACCGCGGCCGAACGGGCCGGGCGCTCGATCTGGACCCGCGAGACGGACGCATCCTTCAGACGCTGACGGATGTACTTGCGAGTACGGACGTCCTGCTCGAGGTGATCGGAAAAACTCTTGTTGTCGGCGTACCAGCGAGAGCTCCAGTCGGAGGAGATCCCAAGCCGGAAGCCTACCGGATGTACTTTGTGACCCATGACTGCTCCTTAGCGCTCGCTGACGACGACTTTGATGTGGCTGGTCCGCTTGAGGATCCGCACACCGCGGCCTTTCGCCCGCGCACGGAATCGCTTCAGAGTCGGGCCTTCGTCGACCATGATCTCGGAAATGCACAGACGATCGACGTCCGCGCCTTCGTTGTTCTCCGCGTTGGCGATCGCTGACTCGACGACCTTGCGGATGATCGCGGCACCCTTCTTGGTCGAGAACTGGAGGTTTTCCAGGGCAGCGGCGACGTTCGCGCCACGTACCTGGTCAGCTACCAGCCGCGCCTTCTGCGGGGAGATCCGCGCGAAGCGGTGTAGTGCTTTTGCTTGCATCGCGAAACCTCCTTAACGCTTGGCTTTCTTGTCGGCGGCGTGACCCCGGTAAGTGCGCGTGGGCGCGTACTCACCGAGTTTCTGGCCAACCATGTTCTCGTTGATCAGCACCGGAACGTGCTGACGACCGTTGTGCACCGCGATGGTCAACCCGATCATGTCGGGCAGGATCATCGAGCGGCGCGACCAGGTCTTTATGGGCCGGCGGCTGTTGGCGGCCGCGGCCTCTTCCACTTTCTGCATCAGGTGATGGTCCACGAAAGGACCTTTCTTGAGTGAACGTGGCACCTTGAAGCCCTCTTAAATTGCGTTATTTCTTGTTACGACGGCGAACGATGTACTTGTCAGTACGCTTGTTCGTACGCGTCTTGTAACCCTTGGTCGGCACGCCCCACGGGGTGACCGGGTGGCGACCACCGGAGGTACGACCCTCACCACCACCGTGCGGGTGGTCGACCGGGTTCATCACCACGCCGCGCACGGTCGGACGAACACCGCGCCAGCGCTTGGCACCGGCCTTGCCGAGCTGGCGCAGGCTGTGCTCCTGGTTGGCGACTTCGCCGATCGTGGCGCGGCACTCGGACAGCACCTTGCGCATCTCGCCCGAACGCAGACGAATCGTCGCGTAGGAGCCTTCACGAGCGACCAGCTGAGCGGCGCCGCCGGCGCTGCGCGCCAGCTGGGCACCCTTGCCCGGCTTGAGCTCGATGCCGTGGATGGTGGTACCCACCGGAATCGCGTACAGCGGCAGGGCGTTGCCCGGCTTGATCGGCGCCTCGACGCCGGAGACAAGCTTCTGGCCCGCCTTCACGCCGCGCGGGGCGATGATGTAGCGACGCTCGCCATCGGCGTACTTCAGCAGCGCAATGTGCGCCGAGCGGTTCGGATCGTGCTCGACCCGCTCGACTTCGGCAATGATGCCGTCCTTGTTGCGCTTGAAGTCGATCTTCCGGTAGTGGTGCTTGTGACCACCGCCGATGTGACGACTGGTGATGCGGCCGGCGTTGTTACGGCCGCCCGAGCCGTGCTTCTTCTCGAGCAGCGGCGCGTAGGCCTTGCCCTTGTAGAGACCGGAACGATCGGTCTCGACGACGCCACGGCGACCCGGAGAAGTCGGTTTTGCAACTTTGATAGCCATGAGTTGATTCCCCTTGGATTAGCCGGCCGCGCCGAAGTCGATGGTCTGCCCTTCGGCCAGCGTGACGTATGCCTTCTTGGTGTCGGCACGACGACCCGGCATGCCGCGGAAGCGACGCACCTTGCCGCGCTGATTGACCACCTGGACGGCCTTGACGCTCACCTCGAAGACCTGCTCGACAGCCGCCTTGATCTCCGGCTTGGAGGCCGTGGTGGCGACCTGGAACACGTACTGATTGAACTCGCCGGCGCGGGCGGTCTTCTCGGTGACCACCGGAGCGCGCAGCACGTCGTAAAGCTTTTCCGAATTCATGACAGCCACTCCTCAACCATCTTCAGGGCGCCCTGGGTGATGACCACCTGGTCTGCGTCCACCAGGCTGACCGGATCGAGCGTGCCCGCGGTGCGGTAGCCCAGCTCGACGACGTTGCGCGAACCCAGCAGCAGCGCCTCGTCCATCGCCTCGGTGACGATCAGGCGCTTGCCCTTGTCCACGCCGAGATCGTTGAGCGCCTTGACGACCTGCTTGGTCTTCGGCGCGTCGACGGACAGCGACTCGACCACCACCAGGCGGTCCTGACGCAGAAGCTCGGAGAGGATCGAACGCATCGCGGCGCGGTACGCCTTGCGGTTCATCTTCTGCGCAAAGTCACGCGGACGAGCGGCGAAGGTGACACCACCGGTGCGCCAGATCGGACCACGAGTGGTGCCGGCACGGGCGCGGCCGGTGCCCTTCTGGCGCCACGGCTTGGTGTTGCCACCGGAAACCTCGGAGCGGCTCAGCTGCTTCTTGGTCCCGGCACGACCGCCGGCCAGAAACGCGACCACGGCCTGATGTACCAGCGCTTCGTTGTATTCCCGGCCGAAGACCTGTTCGGAGACGTTCAGCGCGGAACCATTCTTTACTTGGATATCCATACCTGACGACCTCACGCTTTGATCTTGACCGAGGGGCGAACGAGCACGTCGCCACCGGTGGCGCCCGGAACGGCACCCTTGACCAGCAGCAGACCCTTCTCGGCATCCACGCGAACCACCTTGAGGTTCATCGCGGAGACGCGCTCGTCACCCATGTGACCGGCCATCTTCTTGCCCTTGAACACGCGACCCGGGGTCTGGTTCTGACCGATGGAGCCCGGCACGCGGTGGGACAGCGAGTTGCCGTGGGTGGCGTCCTGGGTACGGAAGTTGTGACGCTTTACCGTGCCCGCGAAGCCCTTACCCTTGCTCGTGCCGGTCACGTCGACCGACGGGACCTCGGCGAAGATCTCGACAGTGATCTCACTGCCGGTCTCGTAGTTCGCCAGAGCATCCTCGTCGACGCGGAATTCGCGCACGGCACGGCCGGCAGCCACTTCCGCCTTGGCGAAATGACCCGCCATCGGCTTGGTCACGCGGTTGGGACGGCGCTCGCCCACGGTCACCTGCAGCGCGGTGTAACCGTCGACATCCTGAACCTTCTTCTGAGTCACACGGTTCGGCTCGACCTCGATGACGGTCACCGGCGTGGAAACGCCGGAGTCGTCAAATACTCGGGTCATGCCGACCTTACGACCGACAACACCTAAAGCCATTGTTGTTTCCTCTTATGTACTTCGACGCCGATTTCGATTGACCGGATCGCCGGAAAAAACCAGCCCGACGCGCGTTTAGCACGCATCGGGCTGAACAAGAGCGCGGCACTATAACAGAAAACGCGCCGAGCCAAAAGCGTTTTGGCCGGCGCGTTCAGGCTGCGAGGAGCTGGATCAGTTCAGACGGATCTGAACGTCCACGCCTGCGGCCAGGTCAAGCTGCATCAACAGGTCGACCGTCTTGTCGGTCGGGTCGACGATGTCGAGTACGCGCTTGTGGGTGCGGATCTCGTACTGGTCGCGCGCGTCCTTGTTGACGTGCGGCGAAGTCAACACGGTGTACCGCTCCTTGCGGGTCGGCAGCGGAATCGGGCCTTTGATCCGCGCGCCACTGCGGCGCGCGGTCTCGACGATTTCCGCGGTCGAACGGTCGATCAGACGGTGATCGAAGCTCTTCAGCCGGATGCGAATCGTTTGTCCTGCCATATCTGATTACTCGATGATCTTGGAAACGACGCCAGCGCCGACGGTACGACCGCCTTCA
>NZ_LRFH01000006.1 GCF_001641825.1 Guyparkeria sp. WRN-7
TGATAGTGTGGGGCTTCCCCATGTGAAAGTAGGTCAACGCCAGGCTCCCCATTCGAAAAACCCCGTCTCGGCTCCCGCCGGACGGGGTTTTTCATTGTTCAATGCCTAAAGGTCCCGCGACGAGCGTGGGGCACATCGCTGGGTTGCGGTATTGGCATCTCCTCACGCAGCTGTTATACGAAGGGGCGTCCTTCGTTTCAGCATTTCTCAGGCGGTGTTGTGGTGGGACGTCTCCGGTACGGGCCCTGGCTGCGCGCTGGTAACTTGTAATCCGATTCCTACAAGAGAAACGGAATCGGCCTACAGCGCTTTCAGCATATTCCGATATGCGTATCCGGCCACCTTCCGTACAGTACGAAGCGTCCCACGTGTACAAGGAGGTAGGACGATGAAAGGACTCACCCTGTTTTCGCGTGCGGCTGCAATCGCGGCCGCACTCTGGATCGCGGCACCGCTCGCCATGGCGGCCGGGATGCTCAACGTGAATCAGGCTTCGGCCGACGAGCTGGTGTCGCTCAACGGGATTGGCCCGGTTTACGCGGAACGCATCGTCGAGTACCGGGCGGAGCATGGAAGCTTCGAGTCGGTACAGGAGCTCACCGAGATCCAGGGCATTGGTGACAAGACCGTCGCGGCAATCAAGGACCAGATCACCGTCGGCGAGTAATCTTCGAGTATCAATGAACGCAAAAGGCCCCGTGGCGACATTCGCCACAGGGCCTTTTTTTTTGATACATGTCGCCGACGGGCGGCGCGCCAAATGAGACAGGGCGTATCTGGTGGCCCGAATATTGCTACCATTCTGGAGCTGGCGATGTAGATCGTCGGCTCGGTTACGCGACAGGCCGTCAGCGCAAAGCTGTAAATTCCAATATCGAGTCAGACGTCCGCCAATCCGGGCGACTGAAAGTCACAGCAGGTAAGCGCAGTTGGGCATGGATGCCTACGCGTGAAGTTTTGTGCCCGTAGTGTCGGGGGCGCTTCGCGTGGTGGCTTTTCTCGAGTCGCGGGTTGTGAAACTGGACAGATCGTATAACCACGACCAGCGGAGCCCGTGTATGAGTGCAGTCAGCGCTTCTTCCCAGAAGGGATTCACCTTGATCGAACTGATGATCGTTGTCGCGATCATTGGCATCCTCGCCTCGATCGCAACCGCCGCCTACCGCGATTACGCCATACGGACTCAAGTGTCGGAAGGCATCACGCTCGCGACAAGTGCGCAACGTGCGCTCGCGGAGTTCTACATGCAATCCGGTCGCTTGCCGAGCTCCAATGCCTCAGCCGGGTTGCCTCAGCCCACGTCAATCGTGGGTAACTACGTCGTTCGGGTCGAGGTGCAAAACGCCGGTGGTGTGGCGGTGCGTTATGGCAATAATGCCAATGCTGCGATTGCGGGGCAGCCTAACGAGTGTCTGTTCTCCCCGATTACTTCGGCTTCAGGGGCCATTCGCTGGGATGCTGCCTGCGGCTTCCCCGACAAATTCTTGCCACAGGCATACCGCTAGGGCGTGTCCAAGTGTGACACTGCCCCGGCTGGATGTCGGCGGAATGTGACAGCCAGAGACCCAACCAGTCGCGCGATTTTGACAAGTTGCCGAGCCTTGTATGATCTGGACCATGCGGCCGGGCGCCGCACGTAAAGGTTGCATGCGATCTGTTTTCTTGTTGGCATGAGCATTGCAACCCTATTGGCGGCCAAGGGCCAGGAGGCCCGGTTGATCAACGCTCCAAAGGAGAAATCTCAATGATGATGAAGCAAATGAACAAGCAGGTTCAGAAGGGTTTCACCCTGATCGAATTGATGATCGTTGTTGCGATCATCGGTATCCTCGCCGCTATCGCCATCCCGGCGTACCAGGACTACACCGTCCGCGCTCAGGTGTCTGAGGGCATGAGTCTGGCGTCCGGTGCCAAGACTGCAATGGCCGAGTACTACAACTCCCGCGGTGTCTTCGCGACTGCTAACGCTTCGTATGGCCTGTCCGCTCCGGGTGACATCACTGGCTCCTACGTGACCTCGGTCGATACTTCGACTGGCGCGGCGGGCACCGTGACCGTGACTTACGGCAACGACGCCAACGCAGTTATCAACGGGGACACCATGGTGCTGTCGGCCATCACCAACACCGGCTCCGTCGCTTGGTCTTGCCAGGCTGGCACCATCGATCCCAAGTACCTGCCGACCAGCTGCCGTTAAGCGCTGATCCTAGGTATGTGGACACACCCCGCTCAGGCGGGGTGTTTTTTTTTGGGTAGGTCAAAGACATGTCCACTAGGTCATATTCATTTAATTTTGTTGCGTTCGCGCTGCTCGCGCTCGCGGTGCTTGTGTATTGGCCCGGGCTGACTGGTGGCTATGTCTTTGATGATTTCCCGAACCTGGTTAACAACGACCGCACAATCCTTGACGACCTGACCCTGCCGGAACTTTGGCAGGGGGCAATGGCGACCGATTCCGGACCGCTAAAGCGTCCGATCGCCATGTTGAGCCTGTCCGTGGAGCGCTACTTCTTCGGCCTTGATCCTGGGCCAATGAAGTTTACGAACCTGGTCATCCACTTGGTCAATGCCTTCGTGTTGTTTCTGCTGGCACGTTTGATCCTGACCCGCTTCGAGCAGCAACAGGGACGGCCATTCCTGATAGCTGCGCCGATGCTCGCGCTGCTGGTGTCTGTTGCTTGGGCCGTGTCTCCCATCAACCTGACCGCAGTGCTGTTCGTCATCCAGCGTATGGAGAGTCTGGCCACACTCTTCATGCTGTTGGGGCTGCTGGGATACTGGCGGGGGCGAGATCGCCTGGCCCAAGGACAACGGCAGGGTCTGCGCTGGATGTGGGGCAGTCTGGTGCTGGGCGGTGGCTTCGGCGTGCTGGCCAAGGAAAGCGCGGTGATGTTGCCTCTTTATGCCCTGCTCCTTGAATGGATGTTTTTCGGTTTCGGTCGCAAGGGCTCTGCCGAACGAGGTGCGGTCCTGCGACTGTACGGTCTGCTTCTCGTGATTCCGGCCGTAATGGGGCTCGCATGGTTGCTGCCCCGTGTCCTCGGTCACCCTGAGTTTCCCGGCCGCCCCTTTGACGTTTACGAGCGCTTATGGACAGAGGCGCGAGTGATCTGGCATTACCTGGCGTGGATCGTGGCGCCCAACCCGGGAGCTCTGAGTCTCTACCACGATGCCTTCCCCCTTTCGCGCGGTCCGTTGACGCCTTGGACGACGTTGATTTCCGTGTTCGGCCTGGTTCTCGTGGTGGTCGTCGCAGTCGCCGCTCGCAACAAGTGGCGACTCATCAGTTTCGGGATCCTGTGGTTCTTCGTCATGCACTTGCTGGTGTCGACGTTCCTGAACCTCGAGCTCGTCTACGAGCACCGCAATTACCTTGGGTCGTTCGGCATCCTGCTTGCCGTGTTCGCGTTCGTTCTGGACGGGCGGAGATGGGAGCTCGCCGGTGTCCGGCGCTTCTTCGTCGTGTCCTTGGTTGTCCTGTACGGCTTTCTTACCTTCCTCCGCGCAAACGAGTGGAGCGATTCGGTTCAACTGGCATATTTCGAGGCCAGCCGCCACCCCGACTCCCCCCGAGCCTCGTATGCTCTTGGGCAGATTCTGTTGGTAACTAACGAACCCGGGAGTCCAGGGTACAGTCTGGCGTTGGCGCAGATTCAGGACGCGGCGAATCTCCCCAACGCATCCTTGCTGCCGCTTCATGCGCTGATCTTCGAGGCAGCTAAACATGGTCGGTCGATCGATTCGGAATGGTGGGAGGCCATGAGGGATTATGCCGGCCAGCGAGTGCTTTCGGCACAAGACATCAATGCGCTTTTTTCTCTGGTGAACGCGCACGCGAAAGGGGTGATAAGACTGCCGGCCGAGCCCATGATTCGTGTGCTCGATGCTGGTTTGGAAAGAACTCCGGCCCACGCCCAACTGATCACCCTCAAGGCGAACTTCTTGTTGAATGTCCCTGGAAACCAGCAGGTGGCAGAAGTCCTGCTTCGGGAGGCGGTCGTGCTTCGTCCTTCAGACCCCGACAAGTGGCGTAACCTGATCGATTACCAGATCGCCAGTGGCCAGTTTGCGCAAGCGGCGGCTGGGTTGCGGATACTAAAAAATCTGGATTGGCTGGGAGAGCAGAGCGATATGATCGCTGACCTGGAGCGATCGCTCTCGGAAGCCGTGGCCTCCGCCGGTGGGATCTCGGGGCATGCGTATGACTGAGCGGGCGCACACGCCGTCAACGTTATCCGTCTCCCAGTTGCTGGTTGTCTTGTTGTTATGGGGGATGGCTTGGCTGGTCTACTGGCCCGGTCTGTCCGGCCCCTTCCTGTTCGATGACCACAGCAATCTATCGCTGCTCGGCCAGTTCGGTGAGATCGATAATTGGCAGAGCTTCTGGCTTTACCTGCTTTCTGGTTTCTCGGGGGCCAGTGGCCGGCCGGTTTCCTACCTTTCATTTCTCGTTGATGCTAATAATTGGCCTGCCGATCCATGGCCGTTTAAACGCACCAATCTCGTGATCCACCTGCTCAACGGCCTCTTGCTGTTGGGGTTGGGCCGGGCCATCTTGCTTTCTCTCGGTTATTCGGCCCGCCAGGCATTCTGGATGGCGTGCCTGGCCGCAGCTCTTTGGTTGTTGCACCCCTTCTGGGTCTCCACCACGTTGTACGTGGTCCAGCGGATGGCCCAACTGTCCGCGTTTTTCACGTTGGTCGGCTTGTGGGTATGGGTCGCCTGGCGCCGGCAGCACGTTCCCCGTGCCGATTGGCAAACCTGGGCGGTCGCCCTGTTCAGTGTCGGTGGGTGCGGGCTGCTTGCTGTGTTGTCCAAGGAAAATGGTGCCTTGCTGCCGGCTTTCGTGCTCGTTCTCGAGGCAACGATCCTTGCGACGCTGGATGCCAGGCGCGGTACGACCCCGACTCGCGGCTTCCGTCGGCTGCGTTGGATCGTCTTGGGTGTGCCCTTGTCGCTGTTGGTCGTGTATCTGTCTCGCGAGCTGCCCGCCCTTTTTTCAGGAGACATGGGGGGGAGAGCGTTCACCTCCTTCGAGCGGCTTCTGACCGAAGGGCGAATCCTCTGGGATTACATTGCTCATCTTGTCTTTCCCCGGCCCTACACCGGAGGGCTTTTCAACGACGGTATCGATGTGTCTCGTGGCTGGTTGACGCCATGGACGACCATCGTTGCCTGGCTGGCGCTGGGGGCGCTCGCATTCTTGGCCGTGCGGATGCGTCGTCGTTGGCCACTGCTTGCAGCGGCGATTCTGTTCTTTCTCGTCGGGCACGTGCTCGAGTCCAGCTTCCTTCAGCTGGAGCTCTATTTCGAACACCGGAATTACTTGCCCGCCATGTTGCTGGGGCTCCCGTTGGCTGCCTGGTGGGTTGGATGGAAGCGGGTGCCGAGCGATGTTCGTCTCGCCATCCCCGTCGGCGTGCTTCTCCTCTTGGCCGCCATGACGTTTCTCCGGGCCGACATATGGTCGAGTCCGTACCTCCAGGCATTGAAGTGGGCACAGGTGAATCCCGAGTCACCTCGGGCCCAGCACCATTTGGCCGGTTTCTGGTGGGAGATCGGGAACGTTGAGGAGGCGCGCCGGCTCAATGATCGAGCCATCAGCCTCGATCCGGACGGACTGCCGTGGCTCATGACCCGTGTCATGTACCAGTGCTCACTAGACGAGCGGCCCGCGGAGGCCCTGGCTGAAGTGGAGTCCGCGTTGAACGAGAAGGGGCGCATGGGCCCCGTGGGCACTTATCAGACCGGCAAATTGCTTGATTATCTGATGTCGGGCGGCTGCGGACGCCTGAGCAGGCCGAGCGAAATCCTGATGCTGATAGCACGTCTGGAAAGGGCGGCTGATGGTTCGGGCCGTCTGCAGGCGCTGCTTCTGCAGCGGCGTGCCGCATTGCTGTTGAGGGAAGGCGAGGGGCGCCCGGCGTACCGCAACCTTCGTGAGCTGGTTCAGACGACCGGGCGACCCGGAACACAGCTGCGAGCGGCGGCTATGCTTGCGAGTGCCAGCCATTATGAGTGGGCTCTCGAGCTGCTCGACGAGGACATTGTTACGCTTGGCGAGGCGAGCGGGTTCTCCATGCAGCGGCTGCGAGCCTGGTACCTGGACCAGACCGGATACTACGATCGCGAGCGAAGGTCTCTCAAGGAGGCCATCCGCCAGGATTTCAACGAGCAAGCGGAGCGAGGGGAGCGTGAGATCCTGCCCGCCTTGCCGTAGCGATCTCGATCGGCATTGCCACACGGCCACCCGAATCGCCCTCTGACGATCGGTTCCGGTATGCTAGCCCCACCTGCCACCCATGCTTTTCTCAATCGATGGAGTCCAACCCCGTGTCCGATGGAATGGATTCAGGCCTGAGTCTTTCAATTGTTCTGCCTGCCAAAGATGAGGCGGGTGCGGTCGGCCAGACCGTCTCCCGCATACGGGCGCATTTCCCCGACGCCGAAATTCTGGTCATCGATGATGGCTCGACCGATGCCACGGCAGAGTTGGCTCAGAGCGCCGGAGCGCGAGTGATAAGCCGGCCGTACAGCATGGGGAACGGTGCAGCGATCAAGGCCGGGGCGCGCGTGGCTGCAGGCGAAGTGATTGTCTTCATGGATGCGGACGGCCAGCATGATCCTGCGGATATCCCGCGCTTGCTTGCGCGTCTGGATGACGGCTATGACATGGTGGTTGGTGCACGGGACCGAGGATCGCAGGCGAATGCCGGGAGGGGGCTGGCAAATCGGTTTTACAACCAGCTGGCTTCCTGGATGGTGGGCCAACGAATCCAGGACCTGACCTCCGGTTTTCGCGCCGTCAGGGCCGACAAGTTTCGCGAGTTCTTGCACTTGTTGCCGAACGGGTTTTCCTACCCCACCACAACGACCATGGCCTTCTTCCGTGCCGGTTACCTTGTGGCATACGAGCCAATTTCTGCGGCTAAGCGCATCGGGAAAAGTCACATTCGGCTTGTGCGTGACGGGATCCGCTTCTTGTTAATCATATTCAAGATCGGGACGCTGTATTCGCCGCTCAAACTGTTCTTCCCCGTTGCTTTCGCGCACGCCTTGGTCGGGATTGGTTACTACCTCTTTACCTTTGTCGCATATGGCCGCCTTTCGATGGCTACAGTTTTCCTGCTTACCGCGGCAGTCACGATATTCCTAATCGGGCTCGTTTCCGAACAGATCACTCAACTGATGTACAAGGAGTGACTGTGGTCCGTTTCCTGAGGAGAAGCCGGCAACGACAGGTGAATGCCCTGTCGATTGCACGTCACGAAGCCGTTCGACTTTGGTGCCGGCCAGATAGAAATGGCGAGAAAGTATTTTGTATTGGTCGAAATAAGACAGGCACCACTACCTTGGCCGCGACGCTGCGAGAGCTTGGCTACCGTGTGGCGCCGCAGAGGCGTGCCGAGATAATCGCTGACAATGCATGCCTGCGAGGCGATTTCGATTCTCTTGTCGATTTTTGTGGCTATTATGAAGCATTTCAGGATGCTCCGTTCAGTTGGCCTGGAGCCTACAGAGTTCTCGACCGGGAGTTTCCAAACGCCAAATTCTTGCTTTCTGTTCGTGATTCGCCTGACCAATGGTATGAGTCGCTGTTAAGATTCCACGCCAAGATGTTCGGTCAAGGTGGGAACTTGCCAACGATGGAGGATCTGAAGAAGGCTGAATATGTCCACCCTGGTTTTATTTACAGATCACAGGCAGGTTGGGGGCACGCTTGCAGTCAGTCTCTTTATGATCGGGGTTGCTTGGTTCAGTCTTATGTTGATTACAACAGTAGTGTCGAAAGGTATTTTTCCGGCAGGCCAGGTAAGCTCCTAATCATCAACGTTGCAAGGCCGCAGGATTGTGAGCGTTTGTGCGTGTTTTTAGGCCGGGGCCCGAAATGTATCGACGGGTTTCCTTGGGAAAACAAAACATGAGTCCTGCCCTCCTCCTCCGTGCCCCCCCCCTCTCTCTCTTTTTTGATTGCTTGATGTTGATTTGCGAGCGAGTACGCGATGGCTAGTGATATTGAGAACGTGTCTGTTGGAAAGGGGCTTCGCTCTCAGGGTGAAATTGTTGATTCTTGGGGGGCGGGTGGATTATCTCCTATGGTCAGCGTGTGTTGCACTGCTTATAATCATGAGAAATATGTGGCTGATGCGATTCATGGTTTTCTAAACCAGGTCACTAACTTTCCCATAGAGATCTTGATTCATGACGATGCTTCCGTCGATGGTACTGTTGGCATCATTCGAGAGTACGCGGCTCTTTATCCCAATATAATCAAGCCCGTATTCCAGTCTGTTAACCAGTATAGCCGTGGAGTACAGACGCTAAGTTTTAATTTTCATCGTGCGAAGGGTAAGTATCTGGCTATATGTGAAGGTGACGACTTCTGGGTTGATCCGCTCAAGCTGCAAAAGCAGTTTGATTTTATGGAAGGCCACGAGGATGTGGTTATTTCTTACCACGATTGCGATGCAATATCGGAGGGGGGGGAGGTGTTAGAAAAGCCTGTGGCTGCGCGCTGTGATCTAAGCTCGTTTGCTTTGAAAAGAGCAACCCCTCTGTATACGCTGACCACATTTTTTAGGAATCACGTTTCGGATATGCCTCCGGAGTTCAATTGTGCGAGGTATGGAGATCTTTTTCTTTGGGCTTATCTTGGGCAGCATGGAAGCGGTGCTTACCTCGGCGATATCCGGCCGGCTAAGTATAGGGTTCACCAAGGGGGAATTCACTCATCTCAGACAAGTCGGCGTCGTTCAGAAATGAAGCTTTCAACTATGGCCGCTTTGCTCGCTTATTATAAAAGAGTTGGTAGCGCTGAGATGGCAGAGTTTTATAAAAACCGGGTTTTGGCGTCTTCGGTTTCGTCGTTAGGTACTCTGGGTGTTCTTCGGTCTATTTGGCTGGCATTGAAGAGAGTTGTATTTTTGCGGCATGTGTTCTTCGGTCGGGCTTCATGATGGAGTATGACTCGGTGTATTTTGTCATTGCTGTGCTTGACTAATGCAGTGGTGCGGTGCGTGATTTTGGTCAATCTCGTGATGAGGTGAACTGTTCGCACAGTTTTAATAGACCTTTTTTTCTCGGCCGAATGGCTTTCACGGGTATTCCGCCATACACAGTCCAAGGCCGCAAGTGATCCTTTATCAAGCTGAGAGAACCGATGGCGACCCCGTCGGGGATGGTGCTTCCAGGTAATACCACAGATCCACTGCCGATAATTACATGTTGGCCGATCGAAACTCGCTTGTGAGAAACGTCTTTGAATGTGTCAGGGATGGTTGGGTTGGTCATGGTTTCTCCACTGTAGTCATCATTGCTGCTGTAAATGGATACTCGGGATGATATGTTAGAGAAGTCATCGATTGATATTTTTTCGTGCCCAATGAGTGATGAAAATGCGGCAATGTGCACGTTGGCTCCTATGAGGATGCCCTCGCTGCCCGCTGAAATGATGCAAAAGTCATCTATTCTGGTGTAATCGCCGATGGACACTCGTGTGGCCCCATATATGCTGGCTTTGTCGGAAATCCGCACACCTTTCCCGTAGCGTGCGAGTCCTAGGTCCATTAATTGGCGTTCTGTTAAAAAAGCCACGTTTTTACCTTCAATTTCCCGTTCCGTTGGCCGTTATAATTCTAGTTGCTCGCTTAGTCATTTCCTCTGACATGTTGGGTGAAAGTGGCAGGCATATGACCTGCTTCGATGCTTTGTTTGCGTTCTTCCATTGGTCTCGCTTATTGCTAGGCAGGTTCCGATACATTGGGAATTCGGGAATCAAGGGATAGAAATACCTGCGACCATAGACTCCGTGTGCTTGGAGCTGCAGGTATAGGTCGTCCCGGCTCAGAGGGTAACCCTCTTCGACGAATATCGGGAAATATGCGTAATTGTAGCGGGCGGCTCGGCTGACCGGCGGACAGCGGATTCCTTTCACATCGGCTAGGGCCTCGCGGTAGGTTTGATCGAGTTGGGCGCGGCGGATGATGGCATCGTCAATGTGGTGTAACTGGGCCAAGCCAATCGCGGCCTGAAACTCATTCATCTTGGCGTTGATGCCGGCGGCGACCACTGTGGTCTCGTTGGCGAACCCGAAGTTCTTGAGGTAGTCCACCCGCTGCTTGGTTTTGGCGTCCGGGCTAACGATGGCGCCGCCCTCGAAAGTATTGAATACTTTGGTGGCGTGGAAGCTCAGGATCGACATGTCGCCGTGGCGCAAGATACTGCCGCCCTCGTCCTCCACTCCAAAGCAGTGAGCTGCGTCGTATATCAGTCGCAGGCCGTAAAGGTCGGCGACGTGCTGGAGACCGTCTACGTCAGCCGGCTGGCCGTAGACGTGTACCGGCAAGATCGCGCTGGTCTTCGGGGTGATAGCGGCCTCGACCTGTGCCGGGTCTAGGTTCAATGTCACCGGGTCGACATCAACGAAGACTGGGGTGAGGTCGTTCCATAGCAGGGCGTTCGCGGTTGCGACAAAGCTGTATGGCGTGGTGATGACCTCGCCGGTCAGACGCAGCGCCTGCATCGCTGTGACTAGAGCGAGCGTACCGTTGGCGAACAGCGAGATGTGCTGGACGCCAAGGTAGTCGCACAGCGCCACCTCAAGCTGTTCGTGGAAGGGCCCCTTGTTGGTGATGCGGTGGCTGTCCCAGATCTGCTCAAGGTAGGGGATTACCTCTTCGAGTGGAGGCAAGTGTGGCTGGGTGACGAAGATGGGGTCGTCGCTTTTATCCGATGGTGTCGTCATGATGTGCTCTTTGCCTTCCTTTGCTGCGGCCGTGAGCCGAATCACACGAAGTCAGTCTATCTGAGCTGTGTGGCTTGGTGCGCTAGCGTTTGTGTCGGAGTCCATAGCGATGATCAAGGTCGGTTCAAGCGGTTAGATGCGTGTTCTTTTGCGCCTTTAGCGGGTCAATCGTGGTAATCCGTGTCTGAAGAGCATCTGAAGTTTGCGAGGAAGCCAGAGAAAGCTCCGTGCGTATTCCGTTGCGGTTGCGGTTCTTGCTTGCTGGATGTGCTTTCGTTCCTCCATCAAGCGGCAGTGGTTGCGGTATACGCTGGAAAAAACGTTGCCGTAGATTTCTTTCCATACCGTCAGGTCCCGTTTGACCAGCGTGAGTGCTGCACCCTCGGCAGCTAATAGTGTGAGATGTGTCGGCAAGATAAACCAGATTCTCGAGAGAGGGGTGCAGAGGATCAAAGCGTATGTCTTGTTACGCTCGGAAAGACGGCGACGTCGGAATGTGGTGGAAAGGCGGCTTTCTCTTATCTTGTTTCCACCGAAGCTGATGCCTTGGTGATGGCGGTAGTGGCTGCTCGTGGTGACCTGAACTGTATTGCCTTGGAGTCGGGCCCGGCAGCATAACTGAAGGTCTTCTCCGATTGATTCAAACCATTCGGGAAAGCCGCCTACCTCATTCCATAGCCGCTTTGGCGCCCAAAGGCATGCGCCGATCACATAGGCTACGTCTTTCCGTCTTGGATCCAGGTTGGGTATCGGATTGTAGAAGGGGTCCAGTAGACAGCCTCGGTCAACGAGTTGCCCGCTCTCCCAGTCGATCTGGGGGAGGGTGAGGATGCCGGGAGGCGATTGTTGTTCTGCCGCGCGTAGAAGGGTGGATAGCGCGTCGGGTGCAAGCGCAGCATCGTTGTTGAGCAGAAGAATGTATTTGCCGCGTGCGTTTTCGACTAGCCTGTTGTTGCTAACGCAGAACCCCACATTCTGGTCGCTTTCTAACAGGCGAATTTCTGGGTGACGATCTCGCGGGTAGCGACTTGCGAGAAGCTCGATGGACGAGTCGGTCGATGCGTCGTCGTGAACGAGGATCTCTACGGCAATGTCTCCTTGTTGCTCGAGGACGGAGTCAATGCAGTCCGGGAGTACGCCCTCCCCGTTGAAGTTCGCGATGCAGACGGATACGAGTGGTGATGTCATGGCTGCCTCTGCCACCATTCCCAGGTGGCGGAAAGTCCATCAACTAGCCGTGTATCTGCTTGCCAGTTGAACTGTTGTCGGGCGCGAGACGCGTCGAGCTCCACTTTTGAAACATCTACTGTCTGCCCGGTGTCTCTTCGAACCGGTAGCGGCGACCCGGTCACGTCGCGAATGATGCCTAACAGGTGATCCAGGCTTACGGCATTCTCGCTCGCCGCATTGAAAGTGGAGACTCCGGGCGAGACGGGGGCGTCGAGTGCCGCACGGATCAATTGGATAAAGTCGTCAATGTACAAATAGTCCCGCACACTCATACCCCCTCCGCGGAGTGGCAAGGCTGCCTTGCGGTCCACGTGGTCGAATGCCGTCGGGATGATGCCGAACCCTTGCTTGGGACGTTGCCCCGGCCCGTAGAGGTTTGACGGGCGCAAAATGACGGCATCCAGATTGAACTGAATGCTTGTGGCTTGGATGAACTGCTCGATAGCGGCCTTGCCTGCCCCGTAGTAAGAGCGGGGACGAAGAGGCGCTGTTTCCGCCGCCGGCGTCCCGCTTGTTTCTCCATACAGCGTGCCGCCCGACGACAGGTAGATCAGGCGGCATTCCGGTACGCGTTGCAGCCCCTCCAGCAATGCCAGACTCGGCCGAAGATTTGTGAGTTCGGCGCGGGGGCGGCCCGCTGTCTGGAGGGGCGTGCTGCATGATGCGGCATGGACAACGGCTGTTGTGTCAGCAAGAACGTTGGCAAAGTCATCGGGGTGCTCGAAGTCCCCGGTTAATACCCTGGCTTCGTGCGGGATGTCCGGGGCTTCGTGGCGGGTCAGGGCAGTTACTCGTTTCCCATATTCCAGTAACTGTCTTACGAGACGCTGCCCGACAAAGCCGTTGGCACCAAGAACGACGATATGGTCAGCCATGGCGAGGCATTCCTAGCATGCTCCGGTAAATGCCCGCATATCGTTCGGCACAGTCATTCCATGTGCCAATTTCGTTCGCGGTCCACCGGTGCGCCGAGTCACTCATGTGCTTCCAGTTCGTTTTGGTTTCCATGTAAGAAAGTCCTTCCTGGACGTCTGTGGCGCTGTCGCACAGCCAGCCTGTTTCCTTGTGCTTGAGCATGTTTTCGTGTGCGGGGATGCGCGAGGCGATCACCGGTAAACCGGCCGCCATCGCTTCGAGCATGACTTGCGGGCGCCCTTCCGCGTGTTGGCTCAGTGTGATCAAGCCGCGTGACCCGGGGAACCACTTGTGAGCCAGTGCATCGGGAGAGGCCGGGCCATGGTAGTGAACCCACCCTGGCAAATCTATGGGCTCCTGCATCGGTCCGAACAAATGGAGCTCCCGACTCGTATTGTCGAAATGGGGGGCGCACCAGTCGAAGAGGGGGCCTAGTTTTGCACGGGTCAGGCGGGTGACTGCCAGCCAACGGGGCGGCGTGTCTGGACGGTGTTCTTGGTGCAGCTGGAACCATGCCGGATCTATGCCGAACGGCACGAACTGGATCGTTGCCAAGTGGCCGAACGCTTTTTTTAGCGGCGCTTCCATCCACTCGGCGTTGGGGCAGATTGTCGTTGGATGATGCTTGAGGGTTCGGCGAAGCAATTTCCGGATTAGGGGCGTGGCTAGCAACTTGATGTCGGTGCCCAGGGCGTTGATGACAACAGGCTTGCCGTCGTCAGGGAGAGGGAGGGCATTCTGCAGCCAGTTCACGTGGTATATGTCCGTATCGGGAGTGCGGCGATAGGCGCGTCTTAATCCGGCAAGCAGGCGCAGTGGTGCCGAGACTCTTTTGACACCGCCATGACGAAGAAGGTGCGCGATGCCCCCCTGGTCCATGAGGTCACCGAGAAAGCGCGCCTCTTTCGGCGTTTCTATTCGATTGACAGCAACATGGGCTTCGCCCGGTGGAGCCCATAGTGACAGGCTGATCTGGTTGTGATCAGCCAGCGACCAGACAAGGTGTCTAATGAACAACCCTTTCCAGTCCTCAAGACTGGCTGGGTATGAGGTGCTGGTCATCAGGACTCTGATCCGTTTGTCCCGCATGCCTCCTCCTGAGGTGGGAGTGCGCATTTGGCGTGTCCGTCCCTGTGGTGTGCGCGGTTAATCGTGAGCCGGCTTTAAAGCGTACAGAAAAGTGACGTGTTGAGCCCAAAGAGTGGCTCTCAGGGCGTCCGCGAGTACTCCATCCGCTCCAGCACCGCGTTGGTTCGAACCTGCAGGCCCCGCGCATTGGGATTGTCCTGGTAGAAGCGCGGATTGGGCAGCATGGCCGCCAAGTGGGCGGCTTCGCCACGAGTGAGCTGTCCGGCCGACTTGCCGTAATAGCTGCGGGCGGCCGCTTCGATGCCGTAGAGCAGATTGCCCCATTCGGCGTAGTTGAGATAGAGCTCGAGGATGCGTTCCTTGCCCAGGGCGGCCTCCAGCATCAGGGCGATCAGTGCCTCTTCGCCCTTGCGCCACAGGGATTGTTCCGCGGACAGGAACAGGTTCTTGGCGAGTTGCTGGGTGATGGTCGAGCCCCCCTCGACGATGCCACCGGCCTCGATGTTCCGTTCCATGGCGCGGCGCAGGCCTTTCAGGTCGAGCCCGAAGTGGTCCATGAAGCGGTCGTCCTCGGAGGCGACCACCGCGCGGCGGGCGGCCGGGCTGATGCTCTCGTAGGGCACGTAGATCTGCCGGGCCGTGATGTCGGGGCGGATGCCGCGGAGCAGTTCGAGGCGTTCGCGCATGAACGCGGTGGTCTCGGGGTTGTGATCCCGCAGGTGCCAGACCTGGACGAAGAACCAAAGCTGGGCAAGCAGGAAGGCAAGCAGCGCCAGGCCGATCAGCCGCCACAGCCAGCGGCGGATGGGGCGGTTCGGGCGCTGTGCGGTCTTGCGTCGGCTCATTGCTTTGGGGGAGGGGTGGCGGGCGGTTGTGCGCGTCACCCGTCTCGAGGGGGGTAGGGGTTACTTGACCCCGTCCTGGCCGAAGCGCTGCGCCAGGCGATCGAGCTTCTCTTCCATGCTCATGTTCTTGAGCGCCGGGTCCGGCTGGTTTTCCTTGCGCTGCTGGCTGCCCTTGTTGGACTTGCTGCCGCCACGCCCCTTGGCGCCTTCGCCGCGCGGTGCGGTCTTCGCGCCCTTGCGACCGGCGGGCTTGCCGGTCCCTTTCCGCGGGCGGCGCGGCTTCTTCTCGCCACCTTCCTCGCTCTCGCCCTGCTCGGCGCGCTTGGCATCACGCTGGGCGTGGATGGCCTTGATCTGCTCCTCGGCGTGCGAGCGGGCCTTGTCGTCGATGGGCTCGGCCGGCTCGCCCTTGAGGTCGACGCGATGCTCGGCATCCTTCATGGCGAAGTGATACGACAGGCGCGAGGTATAGAACTTCATCGCCGCCCGGATGGCCTTGGAGTTCAGGCCGTCGAGTTCCGGCGGGCGCTCGGCGAGAATCTGCTGCAGGATGCCGATCGCCAGCGGTTTGACCTGCTTGGGATTGGTGGAGAAGGCTTCCGGCCAGGCCGCCTCGAACTGCTTGACCGCATCGCGCGGGTGGACGCGCGGCTTCTTTGCCTGATGGCTGGCGCCCTTGTCGCCTTCGTCAGCCGAGGGTGTGGCCGCCGGCTCTGCCGACTTGGCTGTCTCCTCTGCGGCAGGCGTCGCGGGCGCGGCGCTGTCGGCCTGGGTCTCTTCCGTGATGGGCCCGGTGGCCTCGGTGGCGTTGGGATCGTCTGCGGTCATGTCTTGGTCGGCTTCGCAACAATAAAAAACAAGACCGGCGTAGGGGTTGCCTCGCCGGTCCCGGTCAATCCCAAATCTTAACGGTTTAGCACGCCGTAGACCACATCGCTGACCACTTCGCCTGCCATGTCGGCGATCACGACGTCCGTGCCGACGCGGTAATAGCGCATGTGATCGGGCAGGGGCGACAGGTCACGCACCAGTTCGCGCGGCAGCGGCTCGTACTCGACGCCGCGCGGCGGCCACGGCGATCCACGCTCGAGGCGCTTGGCATGGCCCGGCGGGATCTTGCCCTGCTTGGCCAGACCTGGCGGCAGGTTGCGGCTGTACCAGTCACGGATGTAGCTGCGCTCCCGTGTGGAGATGTGATAGCGCTCCCGCTGAGGGGCGTTACCCATGGCGCTCTGCCCTTGGTTTCCCTGAGCGTGCTGCCCCGGGTTGCCTTGCGCGTTCTGACCCGCGTGTTCCGGCGGTTGGGCCATGGCATTCGCCTGGCCGATCAGCAGCCCGGCGCTGGCGGCTATCAGCAGTTTTCCGAATCGACGCATCATTCCCTCCCGTGGAGTTGGCAACGTTTGGAGTGTAGTTGAGGAGACAGGTCGTGCAGGCTCGGGTTCCTGGCGAAAGGATAGAGCGTCACTGGTCCAGCGCGCGGATGGTGTGCCGCGCCCGCCATAGCAGCCACAGGCCGGGCAGAGCGGCGAAGAAGGTGAGAATGAAGAAGATGGTCCAGTCGACCGCCTCGACGATGAAGCCGGCCGTCGGGCCGAGATAGATGCGCCCCAGCGAAGCGATCGCCGAGAGCAGCGCGTACTGCGTCGCCGAGTACTTGCGGTCGCACAGGGACATCAGCAGTGCGACAAAGGCGGCCGTGCCCAGGCCGCCGGCAAAATGCTCCAGCGAGACCACCGCCACCATCAACCCATAGGCGTTCCACTCGTACAGCCAGGCGTAGCCGAGGTTGGTCACTGCCTGCAGCACGCCGAACAGCATCAGTGCCCGGTAGAGCCCCAGTCGCACCATCCACAGCCCGCCGAACAATCCGCCGATGATGGTCACGATCAGCCCGGCGCCGTTGTTGATCAGTCCCACGTCGGTCGCGGTGAAGCCCGCGCCGCGGATCAGGAACGCCGTGGTCAGCGTGCCGGCGAAGGCATCGCCGAATTTGTAGAGGATTACCAGCAGGATCAGCATCCACGCCTCGGGGCGGCTGAAGAAGGCCTTCATCGGCCCGACCACCGCCGCGCCCAGCGTTTGCGGCGCGAGGTCCCGCGTGTCGCGTTCCGGGGCGAACCAGGCGGTGATAAAGCCCACGCCCATCAGCGCGGCCATGATCGCGTAGGTAATCGGCCAGCCGATGTGATCGCCCATGATCAGGGCGAGCGAGCCGGCCACCAGCATGCCGATGCGGTAGGTCATGACGAACACCGCCGCGCCCAGGCCGCGCTCCGGCGCGTCCAGCGTGTCCGTTCGCCACGCGTCGATCGCGATGTCCTGTGTGGCGGAGAAGAACGCCACCAGCAGCGCGAAGATCGCGATCTGCCAGATCTGCGTCTGCGGGTCGCTCAACGCCAGCCCCAGCAACCCCGCGGCGATCAGCGACTGGGTCAGCAGCATCCAGCCGCGCCGGCGGGCGAAGTAAGCGACCGACCACCGGTCGAGGATCGGCGCCCACAAAAACTTCACCGTGTAGGGCAGGCCGACCAGCGCGAACAGGCCGATCGTCTTGAGATCGATGTCCTCCATCGTCAGCCACGCCTGCAGCGTGCCGGAGGTCAGCAGCAACGGCAGACCGGAGGAGAAGCCGAGGAATAGGACGGCCAGCTGCTTCGGCGAGGTGGCGACGGCGCGGATGCGTTGCAGTCGGGTCACGAATGGCCTCGGATGCGAAAGGTGGGTGTCGGTCCGGTTTCCGGGCAGTGGATCAGGTCGTGCCGTGCCAGCCAGTCGATGGCCCGGTCGGCATCGTCACGGAACCAGTCGGCCGGCGCGCCGACCCGGAAGACGTAGCCCCAGGCCTGCATATCGGCCAGCGCCCGCTCGCGATCGAACCCGTCGAGATGATCGGCCATCAGGATCTGCAGATAGCAGACCGCCTCCTCCTCGATGTCGTCGCTGCCCGCATCCGTGTGTGCCGTCGCCCGCCGCTCGGCATCCATGCACACCAAGTGCGCGAACTCATGCAGGGCCGAATGCACCGCCGTATCCGGGCGGACATACAACGTCTCGCCGATCAGTCCCGCCTCGTCGTCGCCCCAGAAACTCCCGGGAATCGACTCGCCGGCAGTCACCCAGACCAGGGCCAACCCGAATCGTTCCACCAGTGCTTCCAATGCCCCCTGCGGCAACTCGCCCACGCGCAGCACCGCCGTCTCGTCGACGACGAGATCCTCGGGCAGTGCGGTAAAGCCGGGCTTGATCGAATCGCTGACGGACATGGGCGGGCATTGTGCCACGAGTGTCGCCGCGTGCTTTCCGACGTTGGGGAAAGCCGTCGAACGTCAGGTCATGCCCATTTCCGTCAACGCCAGCTGGTAGCAGCGATCGACGATATCGTGAGCCGCTTCGTTGACCTGTGCGTAATCGTCCGCCCGCCACTGGTCGAGGGGCATCTTCCGGTCGAACGTGCCGGAGCAATCGATCGTCTTCAGGCGGCGAGCCTGTTCGTCCGTTTTCGTCGACTCGGTCACGTGAACGTCGATGTCGTAGTCAAGCCGGTAATCGCTGCTGGTAAGAAACGACTCGTAACCCAGCTCCCACTTCGCGGCATTCACCGCGATAGCGACTCCGCCGCTTTCGGATGGTGCCTCGTTCTGTGCGAAATATCGGGCCAGACGGTGGGCCAGTGCCCGATCGATGCCGGTGCCCGCCTGGATCAGTTCGGTCTCGGGCAGGGTGCGCGCCATTTGCGTGCCCAACTCGGATGCGATGGCGTGATTGGCCTGCATGCCCTGCATCGTATTGGCGCCGCCCATGTTGGCGGCAGCGGTCGCCGCCATGCTCGCGATGACGGTGTTGGCCACGGCCCGCCCCTTGGTGCGCTCGGCCAGCGCGACCGGTTGTTCCGGTGGCTTAACGTTGACCGCTTGGGAAAGCAGGGCCGAGCGCACCTCGGCGGTGGAGGCCTGCTGCTCGGGCATGCTGGCGCAGGCGGTCAGGGACAGCGCAGCCACTGCGATGGGAAAGGTCTTCCGTGTGTTCATGTTGTTCTCTTCCTGATTGAGAAACTGTGCGTTGGTGTTGGCAAGCACGCATCGGGTCCGGGTGAGAGCAGTGGTCCTTGCCGTGTGTCGTCCCGCGAATCAAGGGCTACAGCCGATACCGGAGCGAAAGTGAGAGCTCGTGAGTGCGAATGTCGGTATTCAGGGGGAAATTCAGCTGCAGGTCGCCATCACGCTCGGACGCATTGATGCTGGACTCCGCCTCGCCGTAGTCGGCATAGGCATAGGAGACATCCAGGGAGAGCTGCTCGCTGATCGGGTAGGTGGCACCCAAAAGCGCCTTCCAGGCGAATCCACCGCTGGTGTTGCTGTCGATCCGGGCGCTGTCGTTCGTGATGGTGAAGCGCCCCATGTCGTGTCGAGCGTAGCCAGCACCGACGCCGACGTACGGGTCGAGTGGCCAGGACGTATCCAGCACGGCGGCCAGGTCCACGAGGCCGAGGACCATGATCGCGGTCGTGTCCAGTTCGGTTCGCCCGACCTCGCCGGAAGGGCTGCCGTCGTCTTCGTAGGTGCCGCTGAGGTCGAGTCCTCCGATGTGGTTCAGGGAAAGCTCCGTATCAAGCCAGTCGGTCAGTCGATAGCCGATACCCAGCTGATAGGCGAGCGAGCCACTGGCATCGAACGCCACACGGTCGGGCGGATCGGCGAGGTCGCCGATGGTGGCCGTCTGTTCCTTGCTATGTGCCCAGCCGATACCGGCCTTGAGGTAGATGTCGTTCACCGCGAAGGCGGGATTGGCGGTGACGATTGCGATCGCCGTCAGTAGAGACAGTGGCAGTTTGTTCATCAATCACTCCTTGATCGATTGCTAGAGGGGAACACGCGCGCCTGACGCCCAGTTGCCTAAGGCATGGCTTGGCGCCGGGCTCGTGCCCGTGAAGAAGAGGGCGCGCCGCTTGTCGGGCGTGGTAGGGAGGGCGGCGTCAGCCGCCTGAGCGCGTGGGAACGAGCTCGAATCCGCGCGACGCGGCGAGGGTGCGCAGCTCGTCTGCCTTCGCGTCACTCGCGGCGAGGCAGACCTCGCGCCCAGCCGTCGCTTCGGGAAGAGGCTTCAGTGCCGCTCGCAGCAGGGCCGTGTTGTTGGCTTCATTCCTGCCGAAGACGAGCACAGGACGTCCCTGCCGATTGCTTAACGCCGCGATCAGTTGTTCCGCCGCCGGGGACTTGCCGGCGAGGCCGTTGACGATGGCGTTGGATAGCGGGTTGTTCGCCACCGGAGCCTCGACCAGCAATAGGTCTTTCTTGCTATCTACCTGGGCCAGGCAGGCCGACAGGTCGTCTTTCATCGAATGGCTGGGGTGAGTGGTGCCGGCGGTGGTGCAGCCGCTGGCGAGCGCGGCAAGTGCGAGGCAAGCAAGGGGCTTCTTCATCAGGTTCACTCCTTTGAACGATGGATTGTGCTGCCAGTCAACGACAGCGGTGCGGGCTCTCCGAGGGATGCTGTTCCCCGGTCTCGAGATCGATGGTGATCAGGGTGGCGTCCGGATGGGACATGCACAGGGCGTTGCGCACGGTGTAGACGTGACGGCCCTCCGCATACCAGACGATGTTCGGATCCAGTCGTTTGCCGGTCTGGTCCTAGGCCTGGATTTCGTAGTTGCCCGACATCGTCAGGCAGCCGGAAAGCAGTGCCCCGCCGCTCACCAGGAGGGCAAAGGTCAGTAGTCGTTTTGGCATGGTCGTTCGTTCCTTGAACGGGTTTGTGACTGAAATGCTCGGTGGGAAAGGCAAACGCCGAAGCGGCCGAAAGCGAGGCAGGGGTCTCTTAAGCTACGTTTCTCCTTGCTCTACAAATGTCATTTGTTTAGTGATTGGCATGATGGAAGGGGCTGGTAGGGCTTGTGATCACAACGACTCATTCCTTTCACTTCATCGATGAATTTATATCCTTTCTCAAGCATGCATTCGTCGACCCTGTGCTGCTGTTCGATGGTCCACGTGGCTTCTCTGTAGCCGCACGCTTTCAGGTCCTGTTTTGTCTGTGGGGTGGACGCGCCTGATTTGCTCCAACGCTCGTACTGGCTCGGTGATGGTTTGTCGATATTTTGCAGACCGCATCCGGCGCTCATTGCTAATGCAACTGTGCATGTGAGTGTGATTGTTGTTCCGGCTGACTGCATGCTAGTTCGCTCCTTGAACGGGTCTGTGACTGCAACCCTAGATGGTTAAGGAAAGGCGGAAGAGGAGGGTGAGGAAAATATTATTAGGACAATCGCTCCTGCTCTCCGGATGTCATTCATTCAGTGATTGGCATGACGGGAGTTTGATCATTCTCGGTGTGTCGCATTTGTGCCGACCTCGAACTGGGTCGATGAATTCGTATCCTTTGCGCAACATGCACTCATCTAAGTGGCGCAAATGCTCGAATGAGGCAATTGCCTCCGGGCTGCACTCACGCAGGTCTTGCTGTTTTGAGTAAACGGTTTCGTCTGGTTTATGCCAACGCTCATTTTCAGTGGGCGCTGGGTCGTCAATTTCGTGCCAACCGCACCCCGCGCAGGCTGCTGTAAAAACAAATATTGCTAACTTGTTCGCCGCCACGCGGGGTGTGTTATTTATTGTGTTTTTCTTTTTTTTGTTTGGCATTTTAGGTTGAGTCATGTGTTTCTAAGGGGGTGTTCGCATGAATTTGTCTGGATCGAC
Source organism: Guyparkeria sp. WRN-7 (assembly GCF_001641825.1). Lineage (GTDB taxonomy): Bacteria > Pseudomonadota > Gammaproteobacteria > Halothiobacillales > Halothiobacillaceae > Guyparkeria. The sequence continues at coordinate 21,519 of NZ_LRFH01000006.1, forward strand.
CTTATGGTTGTTCCTCCAGATCAACTCTCCACTCTTCTTTTTGATTATATTTCCCCGATGGTAGTGGCAGGCAATTGTTTTCCAGAATGTCCCGCCTCTTGTGCACCAAGGCCGGCCGGATGGGTTGTTTTTGAATTCATATCCTTTTCTGAGCATGCAGTAGTCTGTATAGCTGAAGTAAAGAGAGAAGTTTGCGTTAGGGTGGAGCGACTGCCCTTTTTTGGAGCAGGATGTGATGTCTGATTTTGTCTTTGCGCTAGTTGAGGTCGGCTTTTCCCAAAGCTCGGTTCTTGATGGGAGCGGTTTGTCCATATAGGTTATTACGCAACCGGAAAGCCCTGCCGTAATGCTTACGGCAATAATAAATTTTCTGGGGTTTGGCATGCTAATCATCTCGGCTTGAGCTTGGATAGACGAGGATTGGTTGTCCGATTTGACCAGCCCCCCATACCCTGTCTGTCTGTCTTCTCATAGGGCTTTCGCTGCCATCGGTCAAAAATTTAGGAGGGAGGTCCTTGAAGTAGGCCCCATGTGCATCGCCTAGCGCGGCAGGCTTTCCGCCCGATGGTGGGTTGGCTCCAAAAATGATTCCTATGAGATCACTTTGATGGGTGTTTTGCCGGACCTCCCCCATGCCACGAGTGACGGTATCGATCCTATCTGCCATGCGCTGTGCGTTTGCGGCGGCTCCGTTGAAAAGAACGCTGCGCACGGGTGTGCTGGTCTCGCCGGCGGCTTCTTGCAGCCGGGTGGCATTGCTGGCCGTGAGACTGCCGCGGCTGTGATTGATCTCCACTATGTGGAGCAGCTGCTCACCAGTCCGAGCCGCTCTTTCATTATGCCGCTCGACGGCCTCCCTAATGTCCACGTTGGCATGAGAGGAATTGCTTGCGCCGAAAAGCCATGTCCAACCCGTGAATGCCCGGATCTTGTCGAGTGATGCATAGGCGGACTCGGCCAGCATGTTGGATGTTTCTGGGTTCATGATGGTGTAGATGCCGGTGTCCAGGGCCGCCTCACCGTGCTGTTTTACGGCGTTGCGTAATGCCTCTTCTTTGCTATTGAAGATGCCGTGGTTGAAGAGGTACACGGCTCCGTCCTCGTCATGGGCGAAGTCGTGATTGCTCAAGTCCGTAACAATTTCTGGTTCACAGCCCCTTTGAGACTCATCGCACGCTTTCTGCAGGGCGGCTTTCTTTTCGGCATCATCCGATGCGTAAACCCGATCGCCTATCGCATTCGTGGCTTGCTCGTAGAAGAGATTCTTGAGTTCGCTATTAGCTTTTGCAGCCTCATGCATGGCCTTGGCATCTTGTGGCGTGGCGGCAACATGGGTGTTTTCTGTCTGGTGCAAGAGCGAGGACGCGGTCTCGTCGGCACTGATGCCCGCTCGAGATTCTTGGGCCTGTTTGTCCGCAACAATCAGCAGCCCCTCCTCAATGGCGGAGCGTGTGTAGGCGTTTGACTCGCTTGAGTGGTGGGCATCTCGCGATGTGTTGGCGAGAAGAGCCTTGGCCAAACCATACCTTCCTTGCGTGACCATATCGCTCGAGAGTGAGGTCCCGCTGGCCTTGGCGTAGGCCGATGCCGTGTTCTTCAGGTCCCTCGTGGTGAGGGTGCCTGTGGTCAACCGGTTCTGCTGCGGGTCGGCGGTGCTGGCGATGACGCTGCCGACCAGGTCGGTGGTGCCGGCGACGTCGAGGTCGAAGCCGCCGTTACCGGCCCGGATGGCGCTTTGTTCGGTGACCGACCGGTAGTTCCCGCGGGCTTCGCTCTCTTCTCTCGAATACGAGCCCGAGATGTCCCAGCCACCGATCGGAATGCTCGCGCCGATGCTCTGGTTCTGCTGGTCGGCGAGGTAGTCGCTTTCGTCCTGGGCGCTCGCGATACGGAGCTCGCCGCCGACGTCTGATTGAACCTGTTGCCCGGTCACAACCGCACCCACCAAGGCGGTGTCGTGGCCCGATTGCAGACGAGCGTTCTGGCCGGCCGCGATGTGGGTCAGACGGTGGGAGCGTTTGCTGGCCCGTGTCTCGCCCTCGCCGCGCGCAGCCGACGCAGTGGCGGAAAAGCCCGCGCCGCCGGTGCCCAGGTTGACGTCGATGCCCAGGCTGGCCGACCGGCTGTCGTTTTCGCTTTTCTCGTCGCGCCGGGATTCGGCGGCGAGAAGCTTGATGTCGTCATCAGCCGAGAGGCTGGCGTTGCCCTCGGCGCGGATGTCGCTGCCGCGAACGACGATGTCGCTTTGCCGGTCCCGGCCCGTTGCCTCGATCCGGACATTCCCGCCCGCGGTAATCCGCGAGCCGCGGGCCGTGTCTGCGCGACTTTCGGCGAAGTAGCGATTTTCGCTGGTGCCCATGCTGACGGTGACGCTCACGCCGCCGGCCTGGTCGGCGAGGTTGGCGTCCTCTACGGCGCGACCGGTCTTGATATGGCTGTAGGCATCCATGCCGGCGAGCCCTGCACCGGCGGCCGCCAGTCGTTTCATGCGGCCGCTGTCGGTATCGTCGGCCGCGCGGGTGATCCGCTGGATGTCCTGCGCGGCGTCGATGACCGGGCTGGTCAGCGCGAGCGTCACGCCGCTTTGCTCCATCTCGTGCTCGTGACGGCTCCGCGCCGTCTCTCGCGCCTCATTGATCTCGACTCGCCCGGCATGGATGTCGACGTCGCCGGCCGGGGCCAGCAAGTCACTGCCGGTCTGGCGATAGGTCTCACCGGCCCGGACGTTCACGTCGCCGTCGATGCTGGCCAGCTGCGTCGGTGATGCCGTCTGCTGCATACTCTCGTCGGCGCGGCTGACGCGCTGATGGCCCAGGGTGACCGACAGGCCGCCATTGGAGAACAGCCCCGAGCGGCTTTTCTCGTGGAAGTGGCGGCGGGTCTGCCGGTCGCGCTTTGCGAGTAGCTGGATGTCGCCGCCGGCCTCGACCCGCGTGCCGCTATCCGAGATCACCCGGCTGGCCCGCACGGTCACGTCCTCGCCGGCGGTCAGCGTCACCCGGTCGGCGCCCACGGACGAGGCGATATGTCGCTCGACGGTCCGCGAGTCGAAGCTGCTGCTCACCGAACCGGAGACCAGGCCATCGTCCTCGATTCGGTGCGCTTCTTCCCACCGGCGGGTCAGGCGCCCGCTTGCTAGGCGGATGTCGTTTCCTGCGGTCATCGAGACATGGCCGGAGCGGCTGTCGACCTTGCCGGCGTGTATCGCGATGTCTTCCCCGGCGGTGAGGACAAGATTGTCCCGGGTGTCGATGGTCGTGCCGCGCTCGCGGCTCTGCCCTTGGGAAAGATGGTTGTCCGCGTTCCAGGCCAGGCGCTCGGTCTCACCTTCGGTCGCGGTGGTCAGGCGCAGGTCGCGGCCAGCGGACAACCTGGTGGTGCCATTGCCGTCATGCGCCACCTTGGTGGCTTGCAGAGTGAGGTCACGCCCGGCGGCAACGTCGAGTGCTCCTCGCGATCCGGCGACGGCGAGCTGGCCGGCGTCCACGATCTGGTCGCGGGTGAAGCGGCTCGTTCCGCTGCCCCGTTCGTCGTGGCGGGTGTTTGCCTGGATGGTGATATCCCGGCCGGCCGCCATCGACAGGACGGAGTCGGCGACAACCTCGCCGCCGCGCTGGTGGATGTCGCTGGCCGCGGCGAGATTGACGCGGTTCGCGCGCAGCGAGCCGCCGACGGTCTCGATGCGTTCGGCGGTCAGCTTGAGGACGTCGCTTGCCTGAAGTCGACCGCGGTTGGTAAAGGTCTCGCCGATAGCCAGCTTGATGTCGCGCGCGGCGAGCAGCCCGTGGCTGCTGACTGCGCCTTCGTTGTCGTCGGCAAGATGGAGGGTGGGGACAAGGACGCGCTGTGTCTCCCCATCGATGCGGACGGTCGATTCCTCAAGCCAGACGATATCGGTGGTCAGTTTATCGAGTTGCTTCTCGGACAGCCGCACGCCCGGCGCGATTTCGAGATCGCGGCCATAGGCGATGCCGGCGTCGATCAGTGCCCGGAACTGGGCGTCGTCATCGTTAAAGCCGTTGAGGTGGCGCTGGCCGGTGCGTTCGACCACCTGCTCTCGAACGAGTGCCTGTTCGTAGAAGGCATCGCCGAGCCGCTTCTGGGTATAGGCGGGGTCTCGGGCCAGGGCATCGAGCATCGCCTGTGATCCGTACCACTGGCGGTAGCCGGCAAACCGAGGATCGGTTGCGACCAGAGGGGCGCCAGGCGTGTCGAGCCGGAGGCGGAACAGGCTCGCTTGCGTGAGTTCGGGCAGTGGCGCTTGCCCACCCTCAGAAAGCGACGGCAGTGTATGGGGCGAGGATTTCGCGCCGACCCGGTCGATGTAGGTGACGGTCGGCAGGTCATAGGGGGCGCTGTAAAGCGGGGCGGGATCGTAGGCGGTGGTGCCGTGCCACTCTCGGCAGTGATCCGAGCCCAAAAAGCCGCAGGACTCCACGGTCGTGAAGCTGGCGGTGCCACTCCGCCGGGTAATGTCCTGGCCTTGAGTCGCTTGGTTATCGAGTTCACCGAGGTTTGCTCGCAGTGCATCGCCGGCGATGATTTGGCTGTCGGTGTTGACGAGCTTGTCGCCAACAAGGGTCATGTCATCACCAGACCGGATGGTGGCAGGATCGGTCTTGATCACCTCGGTGTGCGAGGTGACGGCGGTCGCGCGAAACCAAGTGAAATCGGAGATCTCGTGGGGATACCCCTGGCAGTAAACGTTCTCGTCGTAGAGGTTGCTGCAGGTGGCGGCATCGAAGGTGCGCTGGCTTCCTCTGAGCTGTATCCAGGATTCCTGGACCGGTGCCTCGTCTACTTGGGCCGTGACCAGTCCGCCGTTGCGGTTCTCGATCCGCTCGGCCTCGATGGTCAGGGCGCCCAACGCCTCGATGGTCGCGCCTTGGTTGAACAGGTGGCTGGCCGGGGCACCCTGGCGGCCCGTAATGCTCATATCGCCGGCGCTGAGGATCAGGGCGCCGTTGCGATTCTCTAGTTCGTCGATGGCAAGCCGCATCTGCTCTCGGGCGGCCAGGCTCGCGGCCTGCGTGTCGTCGCCGAGATTGCGTAGGGTTGTAGCGGTGACCGAGAGCCGGGTGCCGTAGAGGCGGGCGTCTGGACGGTTGACGACGTCGGTCGCTGTGAGGCTGACCTGTCCGCCGTCGATCAGGCCGCGATTGTCGAGACGGTTTCCGGTGGCGAGATCGAGTTGATCGGCCGTGATCTCGCTGCCGCTGCGATTTTCCACGCTCACGGCATCGATCGTGGAGCTGGCGGCACTCATCCGCCCGTCGTTGATGAGTTGGCCATCGGCGCTCAGGAGAAGATTCCCTCCGGCGATCGTCTCGCCCTCATGACGATAGCTGCCGTGGATTGTTGCCTCGATGTCGCCTTGCGAGAGCCATTGTCCGTCGCCTGCCATCGAGTCGGTCACCAAACTCAGGCCGTGGGTGCCGAAGAGCAGGCCGTCGTCGTTATCGATCTGCCCTGCTTGAACGTTTGCGACTTGGCCCGCGAGCAGTTGGCCGCCTCGGTTGTCGAATGAGCTTGCCGAGACAGTGGCTTCTCCCCCGGACTGAATGCGGCCCATCGTGTTGTCCAGGTCGGCGTCGAGCATCAGGTGAAGATCGTTCCCCGTGCGCAGCTCTCCACGGTTGAGGAAATCAGAGGCGCTCAGGTGCATCGAGTCGACGGCAGTCAGTATCGAGTGGTTGCTCAGTGTCGAGGCGGCTTGTATTTCGAGCGTGCCGTTCGCGTGGATTTCGCCCCGGTTGTCGAGGCGCTCGGCGGTCAGGGTGACATCGCGCTCCGCGAGGATTTGGCCTTGGTGGTTGTTCAGTCGACCGTCGCTAAAAAGCGTTATGTCTTCGCCGGCCTGGAGCGTGCCGCCGTTGTCGATTGAGCTGGCCGAGAGTGTCAGGTCGGCTTGGCTGCCAATATCACCATCGTGATTGGCAAGAGCGCCAGCGCTGGTCACCCTCAATCGGTCAATTGCCTGCAGGGTGCCGCGGTTGTCGATCGAGGTTGCGTTTACTCGAGCGCGCGACTCGGAATGCAAACTGCCTTGATTGACCAGCTGCCCCTCTGCCGTGAGGGCCAGGCCGGCGGAGCCTGCATGCACACTGCCCTGGTTGCGCACGCCGACCCCGTTTTCGTTGGCAACGAGCCGGATTTTGTTGGCATACATTCCACCCAGGAGGGCCGTGTCGATGCTCCACTCCGCGGGTGAGGAGTCGGAGGCCAGCGACTCGACCAGCTGGCCCTTCGGGTCGAACTGGCCGACACCGGTGGTGACGTTGATCTCGTCGGCCCAGATGCCGGCATTGATCTCGACGACCCGTGCGAGCAGGTCGGCCTGTGCCGTTCGACTGGCATCCATGCCGTCGCCCTCGATGCGGATCCGTCCGCCCCGAACTTCCAGGCCGTTCCATTGACCATCCGCGAATCGGGGCTTGCCCGTGGTGAGCATGGCGCGCTCGGCGTTGATGAAGCCGCAGCCGTTGCAGGTGATGCCGGCGGGGTTGGCGATCACGAGGTCGGCCGGGTCACCGCCGATTTCCAGATAGCCGGCCAACTGGCTGGGCTTTGTCGCGCGGACCTCGTTGAGGATCAGGTCGGCGGTGCCGCCTGCCAGAGCCGGGTTGGCACCGACTTGCCCGGCGAGGGTGGTGGCGCTGGTCTCACGACCGTTGTTGAACACCACGCCGGCGGCATCAACGTCGAGTTGCTCGTAGACGTTGTGGGACACGCCATCCGGTGCGGGGGTGGTGATATCAACCACCGCCGTGCCGGCATCGGAACGGTGAATGGTAGGACGATGTTCGCCGCGCGCCTCCGGGTGCGAGCGGATGTCGCTGGCTGCTAATGTCGGCGCGACGAGCATCGCCAGCATCACCGCACTTGACGCTCTATGAGGCGACCGGGTGTGAGGTTCGGGTGTCATGACGGGTCCTTGTCGCGCACGTATTCAGAAATGGATGCCGGCCTGGAAACCGGCTTGGAGCCCCGGATCCGGGTAGGCGGACGGCCGATCCATGGCACGTGCCGCCCAGGCGTCGATCCAGGTGTTTTTCCAGCGCCACTGCAGGCCAAACGCCGCTCCGACCAGGTGCTTGCCGGGCAGGTTTTTCGCCGACGGTCCGCCTACCCGGCCCCCGTCAATGGCGACAAAGGGATGCAGTGGTCCATTGACTTCGATGTGCAGTTCGTTGCGCCAGAAGGCGCCGCGCTCACCGCTGAGCAGTAGCTCGCCACCGAAGCCGCGCACCGAGTGGCGACTGCCGATCGCGAAACGGTCCTGTGGGATCAGGCGGTTGTGATTGAATTGACCGCGTATCCGGCCGCGGTAGCGCAGAGCTTGGTCCCCCAGCGCGAAGGGTGCATCCAGCCGGACGTCGAGCGTGGTGATGTGTGGCCGGGCGGTGCCTTCGCCAAAGCTTTCCTCGGGTGCCCGTCGCGCCCCAAGCATGCCGGTGCCCCAGCGGTGTGTCAGCAAGAGATTTAGAGTGGCCCGACCGAGGAAATGACGATGTTCGATGCCGGTCGAATAGCCCGCCATGCGGCGGTCCTGCACCGTAAGGCGGGTTTCGTTGATGGCGTTGGAATAGGTCTGTAGCCACCCTGTCGCCCTGAGGCGTGTGCGACCGGCCTGAGAACGATGCACCACCCGGGAGATCTCGATTTCTTTTCGCTCACCGTTGCCGCTGTAGCGGTAATCCCGGTCAAGGCCAGCAATGGTCTGGAAATAGGAAAACCGGCTGGCGGTGGCGCCGAAGCGCCAGTAGCCGAAGGGTGCAGAGTAGTGGATGGCGTAGGAGTCGGAGCTTCCCGGGTGGTCGCGGTCTGCCAGGCCCAAGTCGCGGGTGATGCTCGCATAGAACAGGCCGTTGAGGCCGAACAGGTGGTCACCGAACAGTGTCGCCGTGCCCAGGAATCGGCCCGTCGCATCGTTGCCCGAGTCGTCGATGGATAGCGAGACACGCAAGGGGAAGGCTTGTTGCCAGTCGACGACGATGTCGCTTGTACCCGCCGCTTCGCCGGGCTCGATAGCAATGTCGGCGGTGACGCTGTCGAGCCGCTCCAGGTTTTCCAGCCCCTGTTCGATATCGCGCAGGTTGAGGAGTGCCCCGGGGCGTGTCGGAAAGGCCGGGCGTGGTCGGGCACGTTCGCCGGCGGAGGCGCCTGGTCGAATGGCACCGACCCGACCAGGCACGATGATCAGCAGCAGCCGGCCGGTGTCGAGATCTTGGGGTGGAGTGCTCACGCGGCTGGTGATCAGTCCGGTGTCGATCAGTTGTTGCTGGACTTCGCGCTTGATCGCGCGAATGCCCTGCCGGCCTAGACAATCACCGCTGTGCCATCCCAGGCTGGTCAGGGCATTGTTGAGGGCTCGCTCGAAAACCGGTTGGGCATGACCGGACAACCGGATCCGGTCGATTTCGACACAGGGTGTCTCGTTGGCAGGGAGGGTGGGGCTGGGGCGCGTTTCGGGCCCCAGGCGGACGTCCGGGGCGGTTTCGAACCGCTCGCGCAGGTCTTGCTGGCGCTCCTGCTGGCGGAGCGACTCGTCGGTCGGATTGATCGCCTGCGCAGCGGCAGGCGGCGAGCAGGCTCCGGCCAGCGACACGGCGATCCATGCCATGCGCCGGCCGAAGCCGCCTCGGCGGCATCGGGGAAATTCCACGTCTCTCGTCCTTGAGATGGTGTGTGGATGTTCAGTTTGTGCAGGGCAAGCTAATCAATCTGTTCCGCTTTGGCAAGCGCTTGCCCGACAGGGTTTCTGGTCAGAAGCAAAATCGACATAATGCGAGGAGTTGCCGCACTGGCGCGGCATTCAGCCATTCAGACGTTCGCCTTGAACTCCCTGGGGCGGCGCGCAGCCGGGACTCTATGCCCATGCAGGACGGAGATGTCATCGCCTCGGTAGATCTGGGGTCCAACAGTTTTCACATGCTGGTCGCCCGGGTCGAGGCCGGGCAGTTGCAGGTGATCGACCGGATGAAGGAGATGGTCCGCCTGGCGGGCGGTCTCGACGAGCACGGCTATCTCTCGCAGGAGTCGATCGAGCGCGGGCTGGAGTGTCTGCGTCGCTTCGGTCAGCGGCTGGCGGGCATGCGCCGGGGGCGAGTGCGGATCGTGGGGACGAACACCCTGCGGGCTGCGAAAAACGGCTCGACCTTCATCCGCCGTGCCCAGCATGCGATCGGTCACCCGATCGAGATCATCGGCGGGCGCGAGGAGGCGCGACTGGTCTATCTGGGCGTGGCGCACAGCGACGTGCCGGTGGACGGCCGGCGGTTGGTGGTGGACATCGGTGGCGGCTCGACCGAGCTGATCATCGGCGAGCGGTTCGAACCGGTGCGCATGGAGAGTGCGCCGATCGGTTGCGTGCGGCTGACCGCCGACCATTTCAGCGACGGCAAGTACGACAAGACCGAACTGCTCAAGGCCGAGCGCCGCGCGGAGCTGGAGCTGATGAGCTACCAGCGTGCCTACCGCGAGATGGGCTGGGAGCGGGCCGTGGGCAGTAGCGGTACCGCGCGCTCGCTGGCCGCGGTGGCCGAGGCCAACGGCTGGGGCGACGGCGGTCTCACCCTCAAGGGCCTCGATGCCATCCGGGATGCGGTGCTCAAGGCGGGCAAGCTCGGCAAGCTGTCTCTCGACGGGCTTTCCGAGGACCGCAAGCCGGTGTTCGTCGGTGGGCTGGTTGCCATGCGCGCCGTGTTCGAGGCGCTCGGCATCGAGCGCATGGACATTTCCGATGGCGCGCTGCGCGAGGGGCTGATCTACGACTGGGTCGAGCGCCAGGGGTTCGATGACATCCGCGACCTGACGGTCAGCCGGTTGCAGCGCATGTTCAATGTCGACGCGACCCACGCCGACCGGGTGGCGCAGACGGCCGCCACCCTGTGGGAGCAGGTGGAGCCTGCCTGGGGAGCGAGTGGCGACGAGTCCAGCGAGGCGCTGCCGCTGTCGGCGTGGCTGGACGTTGCCGCGCGGCTGCACGAGGTGGGGCTCGCGATCTCGCATTCCGGTTATCACCATCACGGCGCCTACGTGCTGCAGCACGCCGACATGCCCGGCCTGACCCGACTGGCGCAGTCGGCCGTCTCGGCGCTGGTCCACGCGCACCGTCGCAAGTTCAAGCAGTCGCGCTTCGAGCCGCTCGACGAGGATCGCCGGCCCCTGATCATGCGGATGGCCGTGATTCTGCGGCTGGCGGTGCTGTTCCATCGCGATCGTGGCGAAAGCATCCTGCCCGCCGAGCTCAGTCTGTCGGCCAAGGGTGACCGGCTGACACTCAGCTTCGCCGATGGCTGGCTGCAGGAACATCCGCTGACCGCCGCGGATCTCGAGCGCGAGCAGGCCTATGTCGACAACTGCGGCTTCAAGCTGCGGTTTTCCTGAAGGGCTTCCGCCATGCGACTTGTCGTCCCGGTACTGTTTTCCCTGTTGCTTGCCGCCGTCAACGGTAGCGTCGCGGCCAAGAGCGTCGAGGGGCGCTTTGTTGCCTTCGGGCCGGGCAACTGGAGCTGCGAGGATGCCGTGGCCGTGGCCCAGGGGAATCACCCCGGCAGCCAGGGGCGGCTTGACGGGTTCATCGCCGGGTACCTCACGGCCACCAACGTGATCCTGCGCAACACCTACGATATCCAGGCCGGCAAGTCGGATGCGGCGGGCAAGCGTCAGGTGCTCGCATTCTGTCGCGACAATCCGTCGGTCAGGCTGTCCAATGCGCTGGCCGTGCACACCCAGCGGCAATACCCCGACCGCCACAGCGTGCCCAAGCAGGATTGACCATCTGTGGGCTATGCTCCGGGGACTGATTCAAACCCAGGAGCAATGGAATGATGCCCATGACTCGCATGGCGGCACTGCCCGCCTTTCTCGCTCGCCGGACGACTCGTTCGCTGGTAGGTCTGCTGACCGTCGTGGCCCTCTCCCTGAGCATGCTCGCGCCGGCGCAGGCCGACGATACCCAGCGGGTCGTCTACCACGTTGATTTCGCCGACCCGACCCGCTACTCGGCCACGCTGACCTCGATCAACAACCTGATCAACGATGCCGAGCAGACACTCCTGCCCTGGGACGTGCATCTGGTGCTGGTCGGCTACGGCATCCGCTTTGCCACCGATGATCCGCTCGAAGGCACACCCTATGCCGCCGACGAGGCACTCAACGAGCGTCGCGACGAGCTCAAGGGGCGGCTGCAGACGCTGATCGAGATCCGCAACGTCAAGGTGCATCTCTGTGACTTCACGCGACAGGAGATCAACCTGCCCAAGGACAAGCTCTACGAGGGCATCGGGCTGGTGAACTCGGGCGTGGCCAAGATCGCGGATCTGCAACGCGAAGGCTATGCCTACCTGAAGATCCAGTAGCGGCGTACGGCTCGCCACGACGCAAAAGCCCGGCTGGGATGCCGGGCTTTTTTTCGTATGCGGTTCAGTCCGAGTGGTATGCCGGGCGGGTATGCACCGGGCCGGGGGATATCTCGATGATCCCGGCATCCTCGTTGAAGTGCACGGTCACGACGCGGTCGTGTTCGATGGTCTCCGCCTCTTCGGGGGTAATGCCGAAGTGTTTGGCCAGTTGGCGGGTGTCGACGGGGGGCGGGGCGCGGCGGCGTTCGACGTTGTGGAAGCGGAACCAGTTGTAGCCGGCCCAGCTGATGAACACCAAGCCGGCAATGGCGATCACCCCGGCGTAGATCTGCACGGTCTTCAATGTGCCGAGCGGGTCGTCGAGGATGTGCTGCTCGAACAGTTGCACGCCCGTGGCCCAGCCGACCAGCGCAATCAATGGCGTGAACAGATAGATCCAGATCATCCATGCAATCAGGCTGATCACCTGGCCGATACGCCGCTTGCGCGGCGACTCGAGATCCGAGCGCTCGATGATGGTGGGAAGACGGGGGCGAGCATGGCGCATGACGTCAGCTGTCCTCCGGCGGTCGCAGGCCGCGGTCCGGGCTGATCCAGCGGGCGCGTTCGCCGCTGCGCTTGAGAATCGCGCGCGGGACGGCCGCGACCGTGGTGATCATCGACAGCAGCCAGAAGGCTAGCGGGTACCAGATCACCCAGAAGTAGTTGCGGAAGAACCGTCGGTCGGATTCGTAGCGGCGGTCGATCAGCAGGCTGACGAAGAATTGCAGCAGGGCTGTCACGCCCAGGATGACCCCGGCCCACTGCGGCAGCAGACCGGGCGTGCCCCAGCTCGGCGGCAGATCGACCACAAGCCCGATCAGGTAGATCACGATGATCGCGAACATCGCGTAGGCCCAGAGGATGCTGACGACATACTCCAGCGCCACTGCCCAGAGGCGGCGCTTGGTCCAGCGCAGCAGGCCGCCGGTGTGGCGCAGCACGGTCTCGACACCCCCCTGGGCCCAGCGCAGGCGCTGACGCCACAGGCCGACGATCGTCTCGGGCATGTAGATGTAGCAGAGCGCGTTGGGCTCGTAGCGGATGTCCCAGTGGTCGAGCTGCAGGCGCCAGGAGATGTCGATGTCTTCCGTGACCATGTCGCTGGCCCAGTAGCCGATCCGATCCAGCGCGGTGCGGCGGAAGCCGGCAATTACGCCGGAGACGGTGAAGATGCGCCCGTACACCCGCTGGGCGCGTTTGATCAGGCCGATGGTGGCGGAGAACTCGCCCACCTGGAGCTTGCCGAGCAGGCTGCTGCGGTTGAGGATGCGCGGGTTGCCGGTCACCGCCCCGACTCGCGGTCCGGAGCTCAGGTGGAACATCAGCCAGGACACGGCCCGGGGGTGGAGCAGGGCATCGCCGTCGATGCAGACCAGGAAATCGCTGGTTGCCGCAAGGGCGCCGGTGCGCAGGGCGATCGCCTTGCCCTGGTTGGTCGCCAGGTGCACCACGCGCAGCTTGGGGTAGTCGCCGGTGAGTTCCTCGAGGATGCGGCCGGTCTCGTCGCTGCTGCCGTCGTTGACCGCGATCACCTCGAAGTCGGGGTATTCGCTGGCGTGCGCGTAGTGGATCGTGTCGCGAATGTCCTCCGCCTCGTTGAAGCAGGGAATGATGATGCTGCAGCGCGGTGTCTTCTTCGCCGGGGGCGGGTGTTCCGGGTCCGTTCCGTGGTTTCCCTCCCAGTGGAAGTAGTACCAGATACCGCCGATGATCCACACCCACGCCATGATCAGCGGGTAGAAGAAGGCGAAGTCCAGCAGCCAGTTGACGATCATCCCGTTGGTCTCCTATCGCCGATGCGGGAAGGCATTGAGCGACATGCCCTCGTAGGTGGGCTCGAAGCGCGGCCGGTTGTTGAGGAAGTCATCCGGGTAGTAGGCGAGGTTGAGCGCCCCACGGCGGACGAGTTGCTGCATCCAGGCGCGCAGGGTCTCGGCCTCGATCCAGCGCCCCTCGCCGCGCCAGTCACGGGCCTGCAGCTCGAACACCACGTCATCGAAGCCACCAAGCTGGGCCTCGACGGCATCAGCGAGATCCCCCAGCCATTCATTGGCAGGACGGTCGGTGCCGTCCAGCCACGGCATGGCCATGATGGCGACCTCGTCATAGGCCGAGGCGAAGGCCGGCAACGATTGCGCGAAGCGTGCCTCGGCGGATGGGTCGAGCACCACCCGCGCGTAGAGGTTGCGGGCCGTGCGGAAATCGTTGGACTGGTTGACGTGATAACGCAGTCGCTCGATGACGGCGGTGCCGAAGTCGATCAGCGCGCGGGTCTTCTGCCCGGCGTCGAGACGACAGGTGTCCAGCGGTCGGGTGGTGCCCGGCCAGCGGGCCGTCTCGCGGCAGGCGGTCAGATCCTCGTCGGCCGCGAGGTAGGCATCGTCGTGGATCAGCACCCCGGCAATGCCGCTGGCGGCCTTGCCCAGATCGGCGTAGATCTCCCCGACGATCTCGACCGACTCCGGCAGGAACGGGCTCAGGCGTCGATAGTCCCGCTCGGCCGGCACCGGTTGGCCGTCGGCGCCGGGCCGGCTGACCGACAAGCGGCGCTTGCGCTCGGCCTCCGGCAGGTCGAAGGCCAGCAGCGGCATCCAGGCGTAGACACGCACCCCGGCACGCGTGCGCAGCTGCCACGAGACGCGGTTGAACAGATCCGCGCGCATGGGCAGGTGCCGGTTGGGGAAGTACAGCTCGGCGGCATTGCCGTCGCCATCGGGGTCGGCGAACGCCTGCAGGTAGACGCTTTTGACCTGCATGCGCTTGATGCGGTCGAGCAGCCGGCCGAGGTTGGCGTTGGTCTGCTCCGGGTCCGGGTCGTAGACGTAGTCGAGGTCGACATGCACGGCGCGTTGCGGGGCGGGGCCGGCAAGTGCCGGTGCCGTCTCGCGGGCGATCGACATCGCGGTGGGATCGTCGGTGATTAGCAGGCGGCCGTACGCCGGCTGGCCCGGTCGGTTCAGCGGCTCGCTGCCGAGCGAGAACGACCACGGCATGCCGACCTCGGCGGCGATCCGGTCGACTTCGGCGCTGTGGGCGCCATAGGGCCAGACGATCGCGCGCGGTGCCACGCCGGTGATCGCCTCGATGGCGTCGGCGCTGCGTTCGAGGTCGACGCGGATGCGGTTGCGGAACGCCTTGTCGCTCTCGTAGCTGTCGCTGGCCGGGTCGTAGCGGCGGGTGATCGCCGCCGGCTCCATGTTGCCCTGCGGGTTCGCCAGGATGCCGCGATGCAGGTCGTGGCTGTGGCTGGCGAACTCCACCAGGCCGGATGTCTGCATGCGGCGGATCTGCTCGGGCGAGACGAAGCCCGATGCCCCTCGCGGGCGGTCGTTGTAGACCACGGTGCTGGCGGGCGCTTCTTCCCCGGCGGCGGTTGCAGGAGCCTCGGCCGGCCGCTTGACCGCGCCGTAGTCGACCGACGCCCCGCTCCAGACCGTCTGCAGCCAGCCGGTCTGCAGGGCAAACAGGGCCGGGTAGTCGTAGGCCTGCAGCAACGGGAAGACGTGGCTGTAGAGGCTCGACAGGCCGTCGTCGAAGGTCAGCAGAACGGCGTTGTCGGGCAACGGCTCCCCGCCTTGGCGGGCATCGACGATCTGCTGCAGGGAGACCGGATGCCAGTCGTTGGCGGCCATCCAGTCGAACCACTCGGTCAGCCGGCGGGTGCTGACGGCGTAGGGGTCGGCATCGCGCCCGGCGGTCACCTCATCACGCACGTCGTGGTAGCACAGCGCCAGGAACTGGTCGTCAGGGACGCCGAACGGCGACGTCGCGGCGGGGGCCACCAGCGGGGCGAGCATCAAAAGCAGGAACGCGAGCCGGCGCATCAGAAGATTCCTCGGAAGCCGACGGTGCCGTAGAGCCGGCGTTCGCGCTCGCCGTCGTAGGCCGTGCTCTGCCAGCCCACTTGATATTCCACCGACCAGCGGCGGTCGAGTGCCCAGCGATGCCCGTAGCGGGCCTCCACCATCGGATGGCTGCCGTAATCGGCTTGAAGGCCCATGCCGGCTGCCGCGAAGAAGGTCTGCGTGAACGACCGTTCGTACTGCCGCCAGGTGATCCACTCGTGCTCGGCCCGCAAGGTGCCGCTCGCCGAGTAGCGTGGGTTGAAGTAGGGGCCGCCGGGCGAGCTGTTGTGCTGATAGAAGACGTCCGCGCCCACGTTGGTGAGGTGGTGGGCGGAGGCCTGCACCCGGCGCGTGGCGCCGGCCGCCGCCGACCAGCGGCGGTTGCCGTCGTCGATGGTCAGCAGTCCCGTCGTCACGTAGGCATTCAGTGATTCATGGGCTCGCCAGTAGAGCGTGGTCGAGGCGGACCAGCCGGAGAGGCCGGCGTCGTCCGCGCGCAGCGGTGTCTCGATCGAATGGCTGTCCGCCTCGGCCGACAGCTGCCAGTGGTCGTCGAGCCAGATGCTGCCGCCGGCGGCGACGCCTGGGTCCGTGTCACCCAGCCGTTCGCGATCGACGCGCAACCAGAGCTGGCGGCGTAGCGCGGCCCACTCGATGCCGATGCCGACGCGGTCGTGGCGCCCCTTGGTCTGGTCGAAGGTGGCGGTGGTGCGCCGGTGTTCGGCGAATACCCGCCAGTCCTCGCTCGTCCACGCCGAGTTCAGTCGTGCCCGCCAGTTCAGGTCGCGGTTGCCCGTGACCACGCCCGTGCCGCCGCGGGTGCGTCCCACGGTGAGCTCGCCTTCGATCGAGGGTCGGTCGCGATCGGCCAGCTCGTCGGCCTGGCGACGCACGCGGCTGTCGCGCGGGTAGTCGGATTGCAGTCCGGAGAGGATCGCCGCCCAGCGATCGTACTCGCCCAGGTCGCGCGCATTGGCAGCCTGGTTGAGGCGGGTGTCGAGTGCTTCGGGCGCCCAGCTGGCCGCGGTCTGGGTCAGTTGCCGCGAGCGTTCCGGCCAGCCACGCCAGCGGGCAACGCGTGCCTGGGTGTTTCGCAGCCCGGCGTGAGCCGGGGCCCGAGCGACCAGCGTGTCGGCACGGCTCCATGCCTGCGCCTCGTGTTGCCGGTAGGCAGGGTCGAGCGCCCCGAGCTGGTCGACGCCGATTCGTTCCCAGTTCGGTTGGGCTTCCCGTCCGGCCGGCGCAGGCAGCCAGGTCGGTGTGACGGCTTCGGCGTGGTCCAGCAGGTCGGTGGCAGTGGCGTAGTCCTCGTTGGCGAGGTGGGCGTAATAAAGGGCGAGCAACAGGTCGAGGTCCGCCGGTGTGTCGGCGCGGTTGAGGGACTGGTACAGCGGGATGGCCCGCTCTGGCTGGCGCTCGGCGAGATAGGCATCGGCCGCGGCGCGCCGTGCGAACGGCGGGAGGGCGGCGGTCTGGTCGGGCAGTTCCTCGTAGGCGGCAATGGCCTCCGGCATGCGTTCCAGTTGCCGCAGGACGACCAGTCGGTCAAGGCGGGCCCGGAGTCGCTGCGGGTGTCCCGCCGGGGCACGCTCGATAAAGCGATCGATTCGCAGCAGTGCGGCCTCCAGCGCCCGGTTGCGTCGTGCCGTGAGCGGCGTGTCGCTGAGCGCGTCCCGCTGGGCGATGGCGTGGCGGACTGCCGCGGCATTGGCATCCGCCTCGATCTGAAGGCGGGTCGAGGCGGCGAAGCGGTCGGGATGGCG
The DNA here is from genome assembly GCF_001641825.1 of Guyparkeria sp. WRN-7. Lineage (GTDB taxonomy): Bacteria > Pseudomonadota > Gammaproteobacteria > Halothiobacillales > Halothiobacillaceae > Guyparkeria. The sequence continues at coordinate 38,535 of NZ_LRFH01000006.1, forward strand.
GTTGACCTGGTCGAGGGCGTGCTCGGCGGCGCCGAGCTGCCAGAGTGCCAGGTTCTGTTGCTGGGCCGCGAGCGGGTGGCCGGCATCGATTTCGAGTGCGCGATTGGCGCGGAGCAGGGCTTGTCGTGGCTGGCCCGCGACTCGCAGCCCGTAGGCGATCATTGCCAGCTGCTGCGGCGAGTCCGGCAAGGGGGTGATCGAATCGAGCACCGCGGTGGCCGTGGCCGCGTCGCCGGCCTCGGCGGAAACCACGCCGTAGAGAATGCGCCCGGGAGTGCCCAGCTGGTCGTGCGAGCGGCGCAGGATGGTCGCGGCATCGGCGAAGCGTCGTTCGTCCCGCAGGGCGCCGGCCCAGGCGAGGTGTGCGTACCGTGGCACGGTCTCGGGCGGGATGCCCGCCATGCGCTCACGGATTGCCGGGTTGTCGCCGGCCTGACGGAGCAGGACGATCAGGTCGGCGAGCACCCGGCCGTTGCTCGGATGTTGTTCAGCCAGTCTGCGGAGTTGTTCGATGGCGCGGTCGAGCTGCCCCTGGCCGGCAAGCTCGACGGCTGCGTGCCGCTGTTCGGCAACCGTGGCGGCGCTGACCGGCTGGGCAACGCAGGCGAACAGGCAGACGGCGGTCAGCCATGGGGCGAGCGTGTTGCGCGCGTGCTCGCGAGTGCGGCGTGCATCGCCCTCCATCCTGAAAGTTCCTCTGCCAGATTCGATTCGCCGCATTCTACCGCAAATAAATGCACTTATCTTGCGATTAACATATTGGAATATGGTGATTTAGTGATGATGAGGTGGCTGGCCGTTGGCCGTCAGTGACGGCCAGCGCCAGTCGCGGATTTCCGGCATGTCCTCGCCGTGTTCGCGGATGTAGTGCTCGTGGTCGATGAGGCGCTGCTCGAGTTGCTGACGCAGGTGGGCGCCACGCACCTTGAGGCCGGGCACGCGCTCGATCACGTCGATGACCAGGTGGAACCGGTCGATCTCGTTCTGCACCGCCATGTCGAACGGCGTGGTGGTCGTGCCTTCCTCCTTGTAGCCGCGCACGTGCAGGTTGTGGTGGTTGGTCCGCCGATAGGTGAGGCGGTGAATCAGCCACGGATAGCCGTGATAGGCGAACACCACCGGCCGGTCGAGGGTGAAGATCGAGTCGAACGCCCGGTCGGACAGGCCATGCGGGTGCTCGCTGTCCGGCTGGAGTTTCATCAGGTCGACGACGTTGACCACCCGCACCCGCAGTTCGGGCAGGTGGCGGCGCAGCAGGTCGACGGCGGCCAGGGTCTCCTCGGTGGGTACATCGCCCGCGCAGGCCATGACCACGTCCGGTTCGACACCGTCGTCGTTGCTGGCCCACTCCCAGATCGAGATGCCTGCGGTGCAGTGCTTTATCGCCGCATCCATGTCGAGGTACTGGGGTTCGGGCTGTTTGCCGGCGACGATCACGTTGATGTAATCACGGCTTTTCAGGCAGTGGTCCGTCACCGACAGCAGGCAGTTCGCATCCGGTGGAAAGTAGACACGGACCACGCTCGCCTTCTTGTTGACCACGATATCGATGAAGCCGGGATCCTGGTGCGAAAAGCCGTTGTGGTCCTGGCGCCAGACGTGGCTGGTCAGGAGATAGTTGAGCGACGGCACGGGCGCACGCCAGGGAATCTCCCGGCTGGTGTCCAGCCACTTGGCGTGCTGGTTGAACATCGAGTCGATGATGTGGATGAAGGCCTCGTAGCAGGCGAACAGGCCATGGCGGCCGGTGAGCAGGTAGCCCTCCAGCCAGCCCTGGCAGGTGTGTTCCGAGAGGATCTCCATCACCCGCCCGTCGCGGGCGAGATGCTCGTCGGTGGGCAGGATCTCGCCGTGCCAGGCCCGGTCGGTGACGGAGAAGACGTCATCGAGCCGATTGGAGCTGGTCTCGTCGGGACCGAACAGGCGGAAATTGCGTGTCCCGCGGTTCTTCTCGATCAAGTCGCGCAGGAAGCGTCCCATGGCGCGAGTCGATTCGGCCTTGGCCTGACCCGGGGCCTCGACCGGGACGGCGTAGTCGCGGAAGTCGGGCAAGTCGAGCGGCCGGCACAGCAGCCCGCCGTTGGCATGCGGGTTGGCGGACAGGCGTCGGGCATCGACCGGGGTGCGCGCAGTGAGCCAGTCGAGGGGGCGACCCTGCTGGTCGAACAGTTCCTCGGGGCGGTAGCTCTTCATCCAGGATTCGAGGATCCGGAGGTAGGCAGGGTTTTCCCGGACGTGCTTCATCGGGACCTGGTGGGAGCGCCAGGTGCCTTCCACCGGCTCGCCGTCGATCTCCTCTGGGCCGGTCCAGCCCTTGGGCGTGCGCAGCACGATCATCGGCCAGCGGGGGCGGGTGGTGTCCCCGTCTTGGCGGGCACGTTGCTGGATGGCATGAATGTCGTCGAGGGCCCGGCCGAGTGTCTCGGCCATCGCCGGGTGCATCGTCTCGGGGTCGTCTCCGGAAACAAAGTGGGGCTCGTAGCCGTAGCCGCGCAGCAGCGCCTCGAGTTCGTCCTCCGGGATGCGGGCGAGCACGGTGGGGTTGGCGATCTTGTAGCCGTTGAGGTGCAGGATCGGCAGCACCGCGCCGTCGCGGGCCGGGTCGAGGAACTTGTTCGAATGCCACGAGGTGGCCAGCGGGCCGGTCTCGGCTTCGCCGTCACCGACCACCGCGCAGACCACCAGGTCCGGGTTGTCGAAGGCCGCGCCGAAGGCATGCGAGAGCACGTAGCCCAACTCGCCACCCTCGTGGATCGAGCCCGGGGTCTCCGGAGCGACGTGCGAGGGGATGCCGCCGGGAAAGGAGAACTGCCGGAACAGGCGGCGCATGCCGGGCTCGTCGCGGCTGATGCGCGGGTAGGTTTCCGAGTAGGTGCCGTCGAGCCAGGCGCTGGCCACCAGGCCCGGACCGCCGTGGCCGGGACCGGTCAGGTAGATGGCGTCGAGATCGCGCGCCACGATCTGGTGATTCATGTGCGCGTAGATGAAGTTGAGTCCCGGCGTGGTGCCCCAGTGTCCCAGCAGGCGTGGCTTGATGTGCTCGGGGGCCAGTCGCTCGCGCAGCAGTGGGTTGTCGAGCAGGTATATCTGCCCGACGGACAGGTAGTTGGCCGCTCGCCAGAAACCGTCGATCGATTCGATATCGCTTGGTTGCATGGCGTGTTTCTCCGTGGCTCGGGGCATGCGATGCCGTTGCGTGCTCTGAAGAACGAGAACAGACGGGTGTGTCGGTCCGGTGTCAGGCGAGCGCCCGGACCTGCTGGATCATTTCCCGTTCCTCGTCGGCGGGAACCACCCAGATGCCGGCCGGGCTGTGGGGCTGATGGAGGGCTCGCGGGCCACCGATGTTGCGGCGGTTGGCGCTGATGTCGAGCGCGAGGCCCATCACGCCCAGCCCCTCGCAGACCGATTCGCGCACCACCGGGTCGTGCTCGCCGACGCCGCCGGTGAAGACCAGCGCATCCAGACGGCCGAGATTGACCAGATACCCGCCCAGGTAGTGACGGATACGATGGATGTACATCGACAGGGCCGTGCTCGCCGCTTCGCTGCCCGAGTCGATCGCCGCATGGATTTCCCGCAGGTCGCGGGTGCCGCAGAGCCCTTGCAGGCCCGACTGGTGGTTGAGCAGGTGATCGACCTCGTCGCTGGACAGGCCGCCGCGCCGTTCGAGCACGCCGGGGATCGCCGGGTCGAGATCGCCGGCGCGGGTGCCCATGACCAGGCCCTCGAGCGGGGTCATTCCCATGGACGTGGCCATGCTGTGTCCGCCACGGATGGCCGTGACGCTTGCGCCGTTACCCAGGTGCATCACGATCAGGTTGAGCCGTTGCGGCGGGTGGTCGGTCGCGTCTGCCAATTGTCGCAGGGCGTTGGCCACCGACAGGCCATGGAAGCCGTAGCGACGGATGCCCAGCTCCTCCCGGCACCAGCCGGGCAGGGCGTAGTTGCGTGACGCGGGCGGCAGGTCCTTGTGGAACGCCGTGTCGAACAGCGCGTAGTGTGGCGTCTCGGGAAAGCGCTCGCGGGCTACCTCGATGCAGGCGGTGGCAATGGGGTTGTGCAGTGGGGCGAGCGGTTCGATCTCGTGCAGGGCCTCGATGACCGAGTCGTCGATGCGGGTCGGGGCGTGGAAGCGTTCGCCACCATGGACTACCCGATGCGTGATGGCCTCGAAGGGGCCGGCATCACTTGTTGGCAGGGCGGAGATCAGCTCGTCCAGGGCGCGCGCATGCGCCGAGCCCAAGGGCGCGTCTCCGTCGGCGAGCTCCTCGGCGGCACAACTGTGGCGGCAGTTGCCAGCCGCATCGAAGACCGCGAGCTTGAGTGAGGACGAACCGGCATTGATGGCCAGCCAGCGTCTCTGACCTTGTTCGTCTCCGGTCATCGGTTCGGTCCTCTTGATGTGCGCTTTTCCGGTGATCGGTGGTTGTCTCAGACCAATCGTAGTCCGGAATCTTGATATTTGTCAGTGGCTTGTCGGGCGCGTTCTGATAGGAACGCCGCGAACACAAAAAAGGCGCGCCGTTGGCGCGCCTTCGGGTTGCGTGAGGAGGGAGGCTTACTCGCTGTTGCCCTCGGCCACGGCTTTTTGGATCGCGTTGAGGATTTTCTCGCCGCGCGGGCCGGCCAGCTCGACGTACTGGTCGAATACCGGCTCGACACTAGCCCGGAACGATTCCACCTGGTCGGCGGTCAGGTCGATGAACTCGATGTCGCTCTTCGACTTGATCTCCTCGGTGGCGTTGGCGTTGAGCTCCTTCTGTACATCCCAGATGTACGGGTCCAGCTCCTTGATCGTCTCCTTGACGCTTGCCTGCATGTCTTCCGGCAGGCCCTCGAGGAAGCCCGGGCTGGTGATGACGGTGGAGACGAACTGGGCATTGCGCGCCTCGATCAGGTAGTCCTGCACCTCGTAGAAGCTCATGTCGCGGATGGCGAACATCGGCTGCGTCTGGGCGTCGATCTGGCCACGCTGCAGGCCGCCGTAGATCTCGGAGTACGCCATCGGCTTCGGGTTGGCCCCGTAGCCCTCGTAGGTGGCGATCAGCAGGTCGGACGGCTTGACGCGGATCTTCACGCCCTCGAAGTCGGACGGCTGGGTGATCGGCTTGTTGGCACTCCAGACCATCCAGCCCTCGGGGATGATCGACAGCAGCTCGAGGCCCTTCTCGTTGTAGGCCGCGCCCAGCTGTTCGTAGACCACCGGGTTGCTGGCGAAGATTTCCTTGTTGACCGAGTCATCCTGGGAGAACAGGAAGTGCAGGGTGAACACCTGGGCCTCCGGGATGGTCGAGCCGACATGGCCCGCCGAGGCGAAGGCGAACTGCATGGTGTTGTTCTGAATCTGCTGGGTGATGTCCTGCGAGCTGCCGAGCGTGCCGTAGGGGTAGATCTTGATGTCGACGTTTTCGTGCTCGCTTTCGATCAGTTCCTTGAACTTCTCGGCGTATTTCCATTGCACGCCGCCCTTGGTCTCCTCGAGGGCGAAACGCCAGACCTGCTCGCCTTCACCGGACTTGGCCTCGTCATCGGAGGACTGACCGCAGCCGGTCAAGGTCAGGCCAGCTGCCATCGCCATGGCGCCCATCCAGAGGGCGCCCTTGTGAAGGAATCGCTTGCTTTCCATCTGTCTCTCCCTGTTTTTGCTTTTCGTTCATGGGGGCGCTCGCCCCGGAGCAGTGGCGAGCGCCGCGATCCCTTGACCTTAGCACGTCGAGCGCGCGCCGCCGTTGGACAGCCGGATGAACGCGCGACTACACTCCGACGGCATGTTGCGTCACGCGAATCGTTCGGGACGATCGCCGCCGCCGATCGGCGGACACCCCGCTGTCCCGTCTCGCCGACCGCCGGAACGGAAACAATAAGAACGTCAGCCGGATCGTCCGTGCAAGGTCGGCCCGGCCGGGAGAAATCTAATGTCGCAAGCGCAGGGAAAGCTGTCCCGGTCGTTGCCGGGGCGGATGCTGATCCGCCTGGACTGGCTGATCGGCTGGATCGAGAACATTGTCCTCTCCGGGGCGATTCTGCTGATGGCCGCCCTGAACATCGCCAACGTCCTGGGCGACAACCTCCTCAAGCAAGGGCTGCCGTTCGCCGGCGAGATCAACCAGGCGCTGCTGGTGATGATCACCTTCGTCGGCGTGGCCAAGGCCGCGCGGCACGGGCGCAATATCCGCATGTCGGCCATCTACGACCAGCTCAAGGGGCGCTGGCGCAAGGGCCTGAACATGCTGATCACCACCGGTTCGGCGGTGGTGATGTTCTATCTCGCCTACTACGCGGTGCTCTACGAAGTGCAGGTGCGCTCCATCGGCCAGGCGACGCCGTCGCTCGGCATCCCGCTCTGGACCTTGTATGTGCTGGTGCCGGTCGGCCTGTTCATGGCCGGCCTGCAGTACACGCTGACCACGGTGCGCAACCTCGTCTCCAAGGAGCTGTATCGCTCCTTTCTGGAGAAGGAGGCCTACGAGGACGCCGACCTGTACGCCGAAGAGGAGGGCAAACTCCTCGACGAGGATGACGCCGATAAGACCGGCCAGTCGGACAAGGAGGCCCGCTGATGCTTACCGTGATGTTCGTCCTGATGTTCCTGCTGCTCCTGATGGGCTTCCCCATGATGGTGCCGCTGATCGTCGGGGCATTGGCGCTGCTGCTGGTCTCCTTCCCCGGCGTCGACCCGACCCAGATCGTCCAGCAGATGATCGGCGGGGTGCGCCCGTCGGTGCTGGTCGCCGTGCCGATGTTCATTCTTGCCGCCGACATCATGACCAAGGGGCACACGGCCGACCGCCTGCTGGACCTGGTGCGTGCGTTCATTGGCCACCGTCGCGGTGGCCTGCCGATCACCACGGCGGTGACCTGCACCCTGTTCGGTGCCGTTTCCGGCTCGACCCAGGCTACCGTGGTCGCCATCGGTAGCGCGCTGCGACCGAAGATGCTCAAGGCCGGCTACAAGGACAGCTTCACCTTGGCCCTGCTGGTCAATTCCTCTGACATCGCGCTGCTGATCCCGCCATCGATCGCGGCGATCATCTACGGCGTGGCGGCGAACGTCTCGGTGGGTGAGCTGTTCATCGCCGGTATCGGCCCGGGCGTGGTGATCATGCTGATGTTCTCGCTCTACAGCTGGTTCGTCGCCCGTCGCTGGGGCATCGAGCCGGAGGAGCGGGTCGGCTGGATGGGGCGGCTGCGTGCCTTCCGTGGCGCGGTGCTGCCGATGGGCTTCCCGGTGGTGGTGCTTGGCGGGATCTACTCGGGGCTGTTCAGCCCCACCGAGGCGGCCGCGATGTCGGTGTTCTACGCCTTGATCCTCGAGATGGTGATCTACCGCTCGATCAAGATTTCCGACCTGCCGGGCATCGCCTTGTCGACCGGCCTGATCACCGCGGTGGTCTTTATCCTCGTCGGCGCGGGCCAGGCCTTTTCCTGGGTGATTTCGCTGGCGCAGATCCCCTCCGAGGTGCTCGGCCCGATCCTCGACCAGGTGTCGGCCAATCCGACCATGCTGCTGGTGCTGATCGCCGTGTCGTACTTCGTCGCCTGCATGTTCGTCGACCCGATCGTGGCGATCTTCGTGCTGACGCCGATCTTCATGCCGGCGATCCAGGCCTCGGGGGTCGACCCGGTGCTGGTGGGTACGCTGGTGGTGCTGCAGTCGGCGATCGGCTCGGCCACGCCGCCGTTCGGCTACGATATATTCACCGCCATGGCGGTGTTCCGACGACCGTACATGGACATCGTCAGGGGCACGCCGCCGTTCATCATCATGCTGATCACGATGACGGTGCTGCTGATCTCCTTCCCGCAGATCGCGCTGTTCCTTAGGGACCTGGCCTTCCGCTGACGAGGGACAGGCATCCCGGATCGGGACGTTGTCAGTCGACCTGCATGCGACGCCTGGCCTCGGCCAGGCGTTCTTTCGTTCCCACGTCCAGCCAGTCGCCGTGGTGGTGCTCGCCGGTGACCTGTCCGGCCTCGATCGCCTCGCGCAGCACCGGGCCGAGTGCTTGCCGACCGGGCGGCAGGTCGGCAAACAGTTCCCGCCGGAACAGTCCGATGCCGGCGTACGTCAGCGGATCGTCGCCCTGCGTTTCCAGGCGGTCGCGGCCCAGGACAAAGTCGCCCGACGGGTTGTGCGGCGGGTTGTCGACCAGCAACAGGTGGGCGAGGGAATCGCCCGGCAGGTCGCGGCGCAGGAGGTCGGCATAGTCGACGTCGGTGAGCACGTCGCCATTGATCAGCAGGAAGCGCGAGCCCAGCCGGTCGAGCGCCTGACGGATGCCGCCGGCGGTCTCGAGCGCCTGTTCGGCCCGCTCGCCCTCCTGCGAGTATTCGATCGTCAGCCCCCAGCGCTCGCCGCTACCGAGGTGCCGGCGGATCTGCTCGCCGAGATGGGCGAGGTTGATCACCACCCGGGTAATGCCGGCGGCGGCCAGTCGTTCGAGGTGATGCTCGATCAGCGGCCTGTCGCCGACCTCGATCAACGGCTTCGGCGTGTGATCGGTCAGCGGGCGCAGTCGCTCGCCGCGGCCGGCCGCCAGGATCATCGCGGTGGTCGTCGTGCTTGTGTCAGTCACGTGCGTTCTCCGGTTCCAGGCCGGTGAGCAGCTCGCGCAGCGCGGCGAGTTCCGGTGCGCGGTCGAGCGCCCACTGCAGGTGACGCCAGGTCAGCGGCAGGTCGTCGAGATAGCCGTGCTTGCCGTCGCGTCGGCTCAGGCGGGCGAAAATGCCCAGCACCTTGAGATGGCGCTGCACCGCGACCCAGGCGAAATCCTCGACGAAGGCCTCCCGACTGGCGTCGGTCAGTCCGGCGGCGCGCGCCTGTCCCCAGAATGCGTCGATTTCGCGCTCGACCCACTCGCCCGGCCAGTCGATGTAGCTGTCGCGCAGCAGCGAGACCAGGTCGTAGGCCAGGGGGCCGCTCACGGCATCCTGAAAGTCGATGATCGCCCACTCGCCCGCGTGGTGCATCAGGTTGCGGCTGTGATAGTCACGGTGGACGAATACCGGCGGCATGGCGGCCAGGCGTGCGGCGATCCGGTCGCGCAGGACCTGCCACTCCGCGTGTTGCGTCTTCGACCAGCTCGCCTCCAGATGGCCGGTCCGATACCACTCGTCGAACAGCTGCATCTCGGTGGTCAGTCGGGAGGTATCGAAGGCGGGCAGGCCGTCCGTTTCGACGCGGGCGAGCGAGACCAGTTGGGTGCGGCAGTCGGCGAGAGCGGTCGCCCGCTCGGCCGGCTTGGCCTCTGCCTGCCAGGCAAACAGGGTCTCGCTGCCGAGGTCGTCGAGCAGCAGGAAGCCGCGGTCGAGGTCACGGGCATGGATGTGCGGCACCGGCAGATCGGCGGATTCCAGTCGGGCATGGACATCGAGAAACGGTGCGACCGGCTCCTTCTCCGGCGGCGAGTCCATCACGATGCGGGTTTGCCCGTCCGGGTACGCCGCTCGCCAGTAGCGGCGGTTGCTGGCATCGCTGGAAGCGGCTCGCAGGGTGTCGTAACCGGGCGCGTGCCGGTCGAGAAAGGCGTGGGCCAGCTCGCGGCGCGGGTCGGCAACAGTGTCGGACATCGGGTGGCGGTTCCTGAAAAACGTGAATCGGTCGTGGTCGGGGCGCCCTTCTGCAAGGCGAAACCTTTACGTCGATACTCGGGTCTTACGAAAACGGGTGACGGTCGGGATTCTACCCGTCTGGCCGCGCCCCAGGCATTCAGCATCCCAGAGGCCTGCTATGCGACACCGTATCCGATCTCCGCACGAACCAAGCGAATGCGAGGTCACCGATCCCCGCCTCGCCATGGACCGCAACGCGCGGCGGACGTTCCTGCGCTCGATGGTCGGGGCCGGCGCGGCCCTCGCGCTGCCGGGCTGCGGACGCGCCGAGGAAAGCAAGCCGCTGTCGGCGCAGCTGACCGAGTTCGATGCCATCACCGGCTACAACAACTACTACGAACTCGGCACCGGCAAGACCGATCCACGACGCAACGCCGACGCTCTTGCCGCCCTGATCGACCGCCTTTCGCCATGGGAGTTCGAGGTCGACGGCGAGGTCGCCAGACCGGGGCGCTTTTCCATCGACGACCTGGTCGGTCTTCATGCCCCCGAGGAACGCATCTATCGCATGCGCTGCGTCGAGGGCTGGTCGATGGTGATCCCCTGGGACGGGGTGCCGCTCAAGGCGCTGCTCGATCGCGTCGAGCCGACTTCCGCGGCGCGCTTCGTGCGCTTCGAGACCGTCTACCGCCCGGAAAATCCGCTGCCCGGGCAGAAACGGGCGGTGCTGGAGTGGCCCTATGTCGAGGGACTGCGTCTGGACGAGGCGCGGCATCCGCTCACGCTCCTGGCCACCGGCGTTTACGGCAAGCCGCTGACTCCGCAGAACGGTGCGCCGGTCCGGCTGGTGGTGCCGTGGAAATACGGTTTCAAGGGCGGCAAGTCACTGGTGCGCATCAGCCTGGTGCGCGAGATGCCCGTCTCGACCTGGATGGAGGCCGCACCCCGTGAATACGGTTTTTACGCCAACGTGAACCCCAATGTCGATCATCCGCGCTGGTCGCAGGCCACCGAGCGGCGCATCGGCGAATGGGGGCGGCGCGACACCCTGATGTTCAACGGCTACGCCGATCAGGTCGCGCACCTCTACCAGGGCATGGATCTCGAGAAGAACTTCTGATGGTGCGCCGTCCCTGGCTGGCCAACCGACCCGCCTGGTGGCTGCTCTTCCTGGCGCAGCTCGCACCCCTTGCGTATCTCGCCTGGGCGATACCCACCCACCAGCTCGGCTACGAGCCGGTGGTCGACAGCCTGCGCTTTCTCGGTGATACCGCGCTCTATCTGCTGCTGATCGGGTTGGCCATTACCCCCTTGCAGCGCCTGGTGCCGCGTGCCGGGCTGATCGACTACCGGCGCATGGTGGGGCTGTATGCCTTCTTCTATGCCGCACTGCATTTCCTGCTCTGGCTGGTGATCGACCGTCAGCTGGCGCTGACGGCCATCTGGGAGGACGTGATCGAGCGCGAGCACATCACCTTCGGCGTGATCGCCTTCCTGATGCTCGTGGCGCTGGCGGTCACCTCGACCCGCGGCTGGATGCGTCGGCTGGGCCGGCGCTGGAAGACGCTGCACCGGTTGGTCTACCCCGCCACGGCACTGGTCGTGCTGCACTACTTCCTGTCGGTGAAATTCGATACACGAACACCGATCGTCCTCGGCGTCGTGCTGGTGCTGCTGTTGCTGGCCCGTCCTCTCACTCGGCCCCGGGCGGTACGGCGTCGACGCGATTGAGCATAAGAAAGCCCTTATGCCAAGATAAGGCGCATCACCGAGTCGCATTCGAATTACGTCCTGCGGAGGGCACGGCATGAAGTTGACGGTCATTGGTGCGGGGTTCGGGGCACTGACGGCGATACGGCGCCTGCGGCGGGAGAGCCCGCAGGCGGAAATCACCCTGATCGCGCCCGAGCCCACCTTTCAGTACTACCCCAGCCTGATCTGGGTGCCGGCGGGACTGCGCAGCCGTGAAGACATCCTCCACGACATCCGTCCCCTGCTCGAACGGCTGGACGTGCACTTCCATGCCGGGCGCGTGACGGGGGTCAGTGACGACGGCCGTCGGGTCATTACCGACAACGGCGAGGTCGAGAACGACGGTCTGATCATCGCCAGTGGCGGGCGTTTCCTCAAGAAGCTGCCCGGGATCGAGCACGCGATCACGCTGTGCGAGGGCATCGATGCCGCCGAGCAGATCCGCGACCGGCTGGCCGATATGAAGGGCGGCACGATTGCCATCGGCTTTGGCGGCAATCCCAAGGAGCCGGCCGCGGTGCGCGGCGGTCCGATGTTGGAGCTGCTGTTCGGCATCGATCGGCTCCTGCGCAAGCAGGGGCGCCGTGACCGATTCAAGCTGGTGTTCGTCAATCCCTCGCCGCGGCCGGGCAACCGCCTGGGCGAAAAGGCGGTCGATCGCCTGCTCGACCGCATGGCCAAGTACGACATCGAGGCGCATATCGGCGCCAAGCCCAAGCAGTTCGAGGCCAACCGGGTCATTACCGAGAAAGGCGAGTTCGAGGCCGACCTGATCCTGTTCATGCCCGGCATGACCGGTCCGGCCTGGCTGGAGAACGCCCCGTTTCCCACCTCGCCGGGCGGGATGATCGAGGCCGACGAGCATGCGCGGGTCAAGGGCGTCGAGCGGGTCTACGTCGCCGGTGACTCGGGCAGCTACCCGGCGCCCGACTGGGCGCCGAAGCAGGCGCACATGGCAGACCTGCAGGCGGCAGCGGCGGCGAAGAACCTCGTCGCCGAGATCGACGGCCAGCCGGCCGGGCAGACCTTCAAGTGGGAGCTGGTCTGCGTCATGGACATGCTCGATCGGGCCACGCTGGTGTTCCGCAACGACAAGCGTCAGCTGGTGACTCCACCGTGTCGATTGCTCCACTGGGCCAAGCGCCTGTTCGAGTGGTGGTACCTGCGCGACCTGCGTCGCTGACGGGGTGGCGGATACCGTGGACGCGCAGACGCGGCGACCGGTTATGCGCTAGGCTTGCACCCGTTTGCAGGCCGCGGGACGGCCTGCGGTAATACGCTGCCGGGGACACCGCCTTGTCACTGATTCGCCTGTTCTTCCAGTTGCTCTTCCTGCGCGTCGGCCCGGAGGACATGCCGGCCGGCCAGCAGCCGTTGCTGGTGGCCGTCGCGTTGTATCTCGTCGTCGGCGTGCTGCTCGATATCGCGGTGACCGGCGAAGGCGCCGGTGGCGTGGGCGGCGGACTGCTGCTTCTGGCGGCCGATGCGCTGGTGCTGGCGGGCTATTCCGCGGGTCTCGCCGTGTTGCGCGATCACCGGCCGCGCATCCCGCAGATGCTCACGGCGCTGTTCGGCGCCACTGCGATGCTGGGGCTGGTCGCCTGGCCGCTGGTCGTGATGCAGCCGTCGGCGAGCGAGGTGAGCGACGGGCCGATCGGCTGGTGGTCGCTGGCGATGATCGCCCTGTTCGCGTGGAACCTCGTGGTATTGGGCCAGATCTACCGACGTACCCTGGACTTCGGCGCGGCACTCGGTGTGCTGACTGCCCTGGGCTACTTCATCCTCAGCTCGCTGGTCTACACGGGGCTGGCGATGCAACTGCTTCCCGGCGAGAGCGGACTGCCGACATGACCGATCATTCCCGCAAGCTACACATTCTCGGCATTGCCGGCACCTTCATGGGCTCGCTGGCGCTGCTGGCCCGCGAGATGGGCTACGAGGTCTCCGGGCGGGACCATGCCATCTACCCGCCGATGAGCGACCAGCTCGCCAACGCGGGGATCGCGGTCGAGACCGACATGGATGCGCCGTTGCCGGATGATGCCGAGATCATCGTCGGCAACGTCATGCGCCGCGACATGCCGGTGATCGACCAGATGCTCGAGGGGTTCCACCGTTACCGTTCCGGGCCGCAGTGGCTGGGCGAGGAGGTGTTGCGTGACCGCTTCGTGCTGGCGGTTTCCGGTACCCACGGCAAGACCACCACCACCTCGATGGTGGCGCACATCCTCGAGCGCGTCGGCATGAGCCCGGGATTCCTGATCGGCGGGGTGCCGGGCGGATTCGGCGTCAGCTCCCGCCTGGGCGAGGCACCGTTCTTCGTCATCGAGGCCGACGAGTACGACACCGCCTTTTTCGACAAGCGTTCCAAGTTCCTCCATTACCGGCCGCGCGGGCTGGTGATCAACAATCTCGAGTTCGACCACGCCGATATCTTCGAAAATCTCGCGGCGATCGAGCGGCAGTTCGCGCACCTGCTGCGTCTGGTGCCGGGGCGGGGCAAGGTGATCGCTCCTCTGGGTGAACCGGCGATCGAGCGAGTGCTGGGGCAGGGGGTTTGGTCGCCGGTCGAGCGCTTCGGCGAGCATTGCCAGGCCGAGACCGCCTGGTGCCTGGAGAATGGCGAGGTGGTTTGCGAGGGCGAAGCGCTCGGCCCGATGCCGGCCTCGATCCGCGGCGATCACAATCGTCACAACGCGCTTGCCGCCCTGGCGCTGGCCCGTTTTGCCGGCGTGCCGGCAGCCGAGGCGCTCGCCGCGCTGGCCGACTTCGGCGGTGTGGCGCGGCGCCTCGAGCTCAAGGGCGAGGCCGACGGGGTGCGCGTGATCGACGACTTCGCCCACCACCCGACCGCGATCGCGGCGACACTGGCAGCGGTGCGCGAGCAGATGCCCGCCGGGGCGCGGCTGGTGGCGGTGCTCGATCCGCGCTCGAATTCCATGCGCGCCGGTGTGCATGCCGCCGGGCTGGCCGGCTCGCTCGCGCCGGCCGACCGCGTGTTCCTGCACGCCCCCGAGGGGCTGGGCTTCGACCCGGCCGAGACGCTGGATTCCCTGGGTGACCGATTGACGGTCGAGGGCTCGGTGGATGCCTTGCTCGAGGCGGTGGCCGGTGAGTGTCGATCCGGCGACTGGGTGGTCTCGATGAGCAACGGCGGTTTCGGCGGCTTCCCGGTCCGGCTGGTCGAGATGCTGCGCTCGGAGGCGGCATGAGGCGGGGCGCGGCAACCGAACACGTCGTGCTTGCGATGACCGGCGCCTCGGGGTTGCCGTACGCGCTGCGCCTGCTCGAATGCCTGATCGCGGCCGACTGCCGGGTGAGCCTGATCGCTTCCAAGGCGGCCCACGCCGTGGCCGCGCTCGAACTCGACGACCCGTTCCCCGCCCGCCACGACGCGCTCGCCGCCGAGCTGGGCGGGCGTTTCGGTGCAAGGCCGGAGCAGGTGACCGGCTTTGCCCGCGAGGACTGGACCGCGCCGTTCGCCTCCGGCTCCAACCCGCCCGATGCCATGGTGGTCTGCCCCTGTACCACCGGCACGCTCGGGGCGATTGCCAACGGCCTGTCCGACTCGCTGATCGAGCGCACCGCCGATGTCTGTCTCAAGGAGCGCCGCGATCTGGTGATCGTGCCGCGCGAGGCGCCGCTGACGGCCATCGCGCTCTCGCAGATGACGCGACTGGCCGAGCTCGGCGTGGTGATCCTGCCGCCGGCCCCGGCCTTCTACCACCGACCGCGGACGATCGAGGATCTGATCGACTTCACCGTGGCACGCATCCTCGACCAGATCGGCGTGCCACACCAGTTGCATGCCCGCTGGGGCGACCGGGATGGCGACTGACGAGACGCAGCTGCCGCTGTTTCCCCTGCGGGCGGTGCTGTACCCCGGCGGCGAGTTGCCGCTGCGCATCTTCGAGGCGCGCTACCTTGACCTGGTGCGCGATTGCCTGCGCCACGATCGTCCGTTCGGCGTGGTGCTGATCACCGCCGGGCGCGAGGTGGGCCTGGCGGACGGGCCGCCGCGGGTGGCCGGGATCGGCACGGCGGCGCGCCTGGTCGATGTCAATCTTCTCGCCGGCGGGCTGCTCGGCGTGCGGGCGATGGGCGAGTCACGTTTTCGCGTGCTCTCGCATCAGACCGATGCCAGCGGACTGGTGCAGGCGCGGGTTGAAAACCTCGCCGTCGACCCCAATTCGAATGATCTGATCGCCGCCGAACGGCGCGAGCGACTGCGTGTCGCCCTCAAGCGCCTCGAGCCGTCGCTGCGCCCGGAAGAGCGCGACGATGTGCCGTGGTTGTGCCGCCGGCTTGCCGAGCGCCTGCCGCTGGGACTGCCGGCGCGCCAGTCGCTGCTCGAATGCGACGACGTCGAGGCGATGGTCTCGCAGGTCGAGGGCTGGCTGGCCGGCGCACGACGGTAGCGACAACAAGTTTCGTGGCCCGGTGTCGACCGGGCCGACATGCGGCCGACGCTGTCGGCAAGACCCAAAGGTGTCTATATGACCGTTCATACCGCCACTGCGGACAATCTCGAGGGCCTTCTCAAGGACAACGACATCCTGCTGCTGGATTTCTGGGCGCCGTGGTGCGGCCCCTGCCAGTCCTTCGGCCCGATCTTCGAGCAGGCCGCCGAGGCGAACCCGGACGTCGGCTTTGCCAAGGTGAACACCGAGGAAGAGCAGGCAATCGCCGGTCACTTCCAGATCCGTTCGATCCCGACCCTGATGGTGTTCCGCGAGCAGATCCTGCTGTTCAACCAGGCCGGTGCCCTGCCGCGCAACGCGCTCGACGAGCTGATCACCAAGGTCAAGGATCTCGACATGGACGAGGTGCGTGCCGAGGTCGAGAAGGCCGAAGCGGAGGCCAAGGGCCAGTGATCCGGGGTGCCACTGCGGTGGCGCCACGATTCCGGACGGAGGCCGGCCGATGATCTCGGTCATCCTGCAGATGGCCGGAACCATCGCGCTGGGGCACATCTGGCGCTATCTGCCGCTGGGCGGCTGGACGGCCGACCGGGCGCGCGGGGCGCTGACCTCGTCGGTCTACTACCTGTTCCTGCCGGCGCTGGTGTTTTCGGTGTTGTGGCGGGCGCCGCTCGGGGTCGACACCCTGCGCATCGCCGGCACGGCCGCCGTGGCCGTGCTCAGCTCGATGGCGCTGATGGCGCTGGTCGGGCGCGCGATGCGTCTCGGCCGGCTGCAGTTCGGCGCCTTGCTGCTGGCGGCGAGCTTCCCCAATGCCACCTACATGGGGCTGCCGCTGCTGGGCAGCCTGTTCGGCGATGCCGGCAAGGCGATCGCCATCCAGTACGACCTGTTCGCCTGCACGCCGCTGCTGCTGTCGGTGGGCATCCTGCTCGCCGCCCGTTTCGGCGACAGCGAGGAGGAGGTCCATCCGGTCAAGACGTTGCTCAAGGTGCCGCCGCTATGGGCCGCGGTCGCCGGGGCGGGACTGAATCTCGCTGGCGTGCCGCAGCCGGACTGGGCCGCCGAGTGGCTCGACCGGATCGGCGCGGCGGTGGTGCCGGTGATGCTGGTCGCCCTGGGCATGAGCCTGCGCCTGGAGACCCTCACCGGGCGGAATCTCCTGACGGTAAGCCCGGCGATCGCGATCCAGCTGCTGTGGATGCCGCTGGCCGCGCTGGGCTTCGCGCTGGCGGTCGGCACCCAGGGGCTGCCGCTGACGGCGACGGTGCTCGAGGCGGCCATGCCGGTGATGGTGCTGGGGCTGGTGATCTGCGACCGTTTCGGTCTCGACACCAGCTTGTATGCGACCACCGCGAGCGCCTCGACGTTGCTCGCGCTGCTGACCCTGCCGTTCTGGCACGGGCTGGCGAGTTGAACCTTCGAGAGGACGATGAGAGATGAGTGACACCCAACAGAGCCAGGGCGCAACGATGCCGGTCGAGAAGGACAAGGTGGTGCGTGTCTACCACGTGATGCGCGACGATGACGGGGCGATCCTCGCCGACACCCTCGTCGACGGCTTCGAGTACATCCACGGCCACGGCAACCTGATCCCGGGGCTCGAGGAAGCGCTCGAAGGGCATGCCGAGGGCGACGAGGTCGAGGTGAGCGTCGAGCCCGAGCAGGCCTACGGGCTGCACGACCCCGAGGGCGTGGTCGAGGTGCCGCGCGACCGTATCGAGGGGGAAGCCGAGCTGGAAGCGGGGAACATGGTCGAGGCGCACGGCCCCGAGGGGCGGATCGAGATGCTGATCCTCGAGGTGGGGGAGAAGACCGTCAAGGTGGATCTCAACCACCCGCTGGCCGGGTTCCGTCTGCACTTCACCGCACGGATCGGGCCGGTGCGCGACGCCCACCCGGACGAGGTCAAGCACGGTCGCGTCCACCCGGGCGGCCATCACCTGATGACCAGCGACTCCTCGGTGCCCGACCTGCCGGGCGAGGAGTCCTGATGGTTGCGCCGGAGCCAGTGACCTCGGTCGAGCCGCGCTACCGGCTTGCCTTTGCCGGCCACCGCAGTCGCTACATCGATGTCGAGCTGAGCCTGCCGGCCAGCCCCGAGGGCTACCGGTTGAGCCTGCCGGCGTGGATACCGGGCAGTTACCTGGTGCGTGACTTCGCCCGTCACCTGGTCGGCAAGCGGGCGCACGATGCCCGCGGCGAGGCGGTGGCCATCACGCCGGTCGACCAGCAGACCTGGGATCTGGCCGGCAGCGACCATGAGCTGACGATCCGGTACCGCGTCTACTGCGCGGACTTTTCGGTGCGCAGTGCGCACGCCGACTCCAGCCACGTGTTCTTCAACGGCACCAGTGTGTTCCTGCGTGTTCACGGCGCCGAGCATGCCCGCCACGAGGTGGCGCTGGCGGGCGAGGACCTGCCGACGGACTGGCGCGTGGCCACCACGCTGCCCGACATCGCGGTCGACGAGCGCGGCTTCGGTGAATATGCCGCGACGGACTACGAGGCCCTGATCGATTACCCGGTCGAGATCGCCGATTTCGTCGAACGCCGCTTCACCGCTGGGGGCGTGCTGCACCGGATGGTGTTCACCGGCGCGCTGCCGGAGACCGATTTCGACCGGATCGCCGCGGACGTCACGCAGATATGCGAGACCGAGATCGGCCTGTTCGACGGTGCGCCGTTCGACGAGTACCTGTTCCTGGTCGCCCTCGACGAGTCGGGCTTCGGCGGGCTCGAGCACCACGACTCCACCGCCCTGATCTTCCCGCGTTCGCACCTGCCCTCGGTGACCGCCGGCGGGGTGAGCAAGGAATACCAGCGGTTTCTGAGCCTCTGTGCCCACGAGTACTTCCACAACTGGAACGTCAAGCGCATCCGTCCGGCCGCCTTTGCCGGGCTGCCGCTCGACCGCCCGGCGCACACGCGCCTGTTGTGGGTCTTCGAGGGTTTCACCAGCTATTTCGACGACTGGCTGGTGCGTCACGCCGGCCTGATCGACGAGACGCAATATCTCGCCGCGCTGGAGGAGACCGTCAACCGCGCCATGCGCGGCAAGGGCTGGTCGCGCCAGACGCTCGAGGAATCGAGTTTCTACGCCTGGACGCGTTTCTATCAGCAGGATGCCAACGCGGTGAACGCGATTGTCAGCTACTACACCCGTGGGGCGATCGTGGCGCTGATGCTCGACCTGATGCTGCGTGAGCGTGGCGCGAGCCTGATGGACGTGATGCGTCGTCTCTGGGACGAGCACGGCGAGGAGCCGTTGCCCGAGGGCGAACGCGTCGAGGCGTTGATCGAGGATGCCATGGGCGAGTCGCTGGCCGCTTTCTTCGACCTTGCCCTGCGTTCGACCGAAACGCTCGACGTGGGCAGCCTGTTGGCGCGCTTCGGTGTCTCCATGGTGCCGCGCGCCGAGCAGGGCGGTCCGGATGCCGGGGTGCGTATCGACCCACGCGACGATCGCGCCGCCCGGGTGGTGCTGGTGTTCGAGGATCGGCCTGGCGCGGCGGCGGGCCTGGCCGTGGACGATCGCATCATCGCGATCGACGGCTTTGCCGTCAGCGGCGCCAACTGGGCCGAGCGCATTGCTCGTCACCGCGCCGGCGACCCGTTGCACCTGCATGTCTTCCGCCAGGGGCGGTTGCTGGAAATGACGCTCAGGCTCGCGCCCGAGTGCCTCAATCAGCACCGGCTCGAGCGCGTCGAGGGCGATGCGGGTGTCGAGGCCCGGCGTGCGCAGTGGCTGGCGGTGGCCGACTGACCGACTGCCGCCGATTTCTCGGCGATCAGTCGATCGTCGGGTTGCCGGTGTCGGGCCGGTCGGCATCCGCCCATCTGGGCACCAGCGCGATCTCGACGCGGCGATTCAGGGCCCGGTTGGCGGCGCTGTCGTTGGGTACGATCGGGTTGTTTTCGCCCATGCCGCGTGCCGAGAGCCGCCCGGCGGCGATGCCCTCGCCACGCAGCGACATCAGCACGCTGACTGCCCGCGCCGCGGACAGGTCCCAGTTGGACCGGAAGCGTCCCGACCGGATCGGCACGTCGTCGGTGTAGCCGGTCACCACGATGCGGTCGTCCCCGTTCGTCAGTTCGTCGGCGATCCGGTCGAGCACGGGCTCGAAGGCCCGCTGCATGTCGGCGCTGCCGGAGGGGAACGAGGCGTTCTCCTTGATGCGGATGATCACCGTATCCTCGGTGGTCTCGATTTCGAGATCGCCCGCCTCGATCGCATCCCGCATGCTCGCGCGCAGTTCCTCCGCTCTCTCCTCGAGTTGGGCCCGGCGCAGGTCTTCGAGTGCCTGGGCGCCGTCATTGCTCGTCCGCGCCGTCGGCGGGGCCTCGAGCTCGATCAGCTGGGTCGGCGGAGGCCCCTCGATGATGCTGTCCGGGTCGGCCGCGCCGGGCGCCAGCGGCACGGCCGAATCGGCACCGGCCGGCGGGGCGTCGGTCGGCAGGGCGCCGAAGGAGTCGCGCAGGGTCTCGGCGACCGCCTTGTAGCGCTCGACGTCGATTACCGAGATCGACAGCATCAGGACGAAGAAGGTCAGCAGCAGCGTGACCATGTCGGCATAGGTGGTCAGCCAGCCGCCGCTGCTGCCGATCTTCTGGCGCCGGATGCGCTTCATCGGCTCAGGTCTCCTCCTCACGGTCGCGGCTGGGCAGGAAGGTTTCCAGCAGGCCGCGCAGGATGCGCGGATTGATGCCGTCCTGGATGCCGCGAATGCCTTCGAGGATCAGCCGTTGCTCGCGGGATTCCTGGGTTGCCCGCATGTGCAGCTTGGTCATGATCGGCAGGGCGATCGCCTGCGCGATCAACGCACCGTAGAAGGTGGTCAGGAGGGCGGTGGCCATCGCCGGGCCGATGGTCGAGGGTTCGTCGAGCGAACCCAGCATCTGTACCAGGCCTACCAGCGTGCCGATCATGCCCATGGCCGGGGCGACGTCGTAGATGCTCTTGAACATCTGCACGCCGCCATCGTGGCGCTCCTCGGTCAGTTCGATGTCGCGTTCGAGGGTGCGTTCGATGGTCTCGATCGGCTGACCGTCGACGATCATGCGCACCCCTTTCTCGATGAAGGGGTGGCTGATGTCCTGATCTTCCAGCGCCAGGGCGCCGTCGTGGCGCGCCACCTGCGCCAGCTCCTCGATCTCGTCGATCAGCGCGATCAGGCTGTGCCGCCGCTCGATGAAGGCCTGCTTGATCACGCCGAAGGAGTGGACGAACTGGCGGAAGGTGATCATCGCGATCGTGATCGAGAGGGTGCCGCCCACCACGATCAGGGCGCCGGGGATGCTGACGAACCCGAGCGGGTACTGGCCCAGCCCGATAGCGAGGATCACTACGCCCAGGGCCGAGACGATGCCGATAAGGGTTGCTTTGTCCAAGGAGCTCCTCGTGCGTTTTTGCGTCGATCATCCCGATCGGCGGATTCATCTGCTGTCACGTTTTTCACGTGCCCGAGCCAGTATAATCGGGCCCCAGCGGCAAAACTTGAATGCCCTCCGGCCTCCGCCGGGGTGGTTGTCCTCCTTCTCGCACGACTATCGACAGACGGGACCATCGGCCATGCATCGCGAGCCCGCGCTCGATTTTGATTCCCTGGCTGGCCGGCTGCGGTCACTGGCCGACGAGCGCGGCTGGCGGCTGGTGGTCGAGTCGCGAACCACGTCGACCAACGAGTCGGTGCGCGAGGCAATGCGATCGGTCGAGGGCGCGTTGCCCTGCGTGGCCCTGGCCGCGACCCAGACGGCAGGGGTCGGGCGCCGTGGGGCGCGCTGGCTGAGCGGGCCCGGCGACGGCCTGTGGTTCTCGCTCGCGGTACCCGCCGGGGCGTCGCCGGTGACCGCGCCGCCGAGTCTGGCAATGGCCGCGGAGCTGGCCGAACGGCTGCGTCGCGGTGGTGTCCCGGCAGAGGTCAAGTGGCCCAACGACCTGTATCTCGACGGCGGCAAGCTGGGCGGGCTGATGCTTGAGCGTGGGCGCTTCGGTGGCCGGGTCGCCTGGCTGGCCGGGGTCGGCATCAACTGGCGCTTGCCCGACGGGGCCCTGGAGGCGGGTTATCATCCGGCCGCCCTGGATCGGGTTGATGGCGGTGCCTGGCGGGCCGATCCCGTCGGTCTCGCCCTCGACTTGATTGCCACGGCGGTGGAGACGCTCGCCGCCCCCGAGTGCTGGCCGTCGGCGCTCGAGCGCCTGCGTTGTCGCCATTGCTGGTATGGCGTGGCGGTGGAGGTGCTGCCCGAGCGCGGCGAGGGCTATCGCGGCATCGGCGGCGAGATCTGCGCCGACGGCCGCCTCGAGGTGCATCGCGCCGACGGCTGCCGGGTGGCAGTCGGGCCGAACGATCGGGTGCGTGCGGCGTCTGCGTGACGCCGGCGGCCCCCACGAACAACAGAGGAACGCCTGTACCTGTGAACTGCTACATCGATGCGGGCAACAGCCGAATCAAGGGACGCATTGCGCGACGTCCGGAACCGTTCGCCGTGACGTGGCCCGATCCCGACGAGCCGGACGCGGTCGGTGCGCTTGCCACGCGGCTCGAACCCCTGCTGGTTGACGACAAGGGGCGGTCGCCGCGGCAGATCGTGCTCGCCTCCGTGGTCGAGCCGACGCGCCGCGAATGGCTGGAGACCGCGCTGGCCGAGATCTGCCCGGCCGCGAAGCGACGCTGGCTGTCGGTGCCGAAGAAGTGCTGCCATGTGCGCGTGGCCTACCCGGAGCCGGCACGACTGGGCATCGATCGCTTCTGCGCCATGATCGAGGCCCGCACCCGGGTGGAGGAGCGGCCGCTGGCAGTCATCAATGCCGGCACCGCCGTCACGCTCGACGTGCTCGATGCCGACGGACAGCACCGCGGTGGGCTGATCCTGCCGGGGTGGCGCGCGCAGCTGGAGGGGTTGCGTTCGGCCGCGCCCGGCCTGGGCGACGCGATCGAGCCCCTGCTTGCGGGCAAGGCGCCGACCGACGACTCGGGCGACGGGGTGCCCGAGGCCACGCGACAACTGGGCCTGGCGGTCGACACCACCAGCGCGCTGGATGTCGGGCGTCACTGGCTGCTCGCCGCCGGCGTGAACGAGATGCTTGCCGTCTGGCGCGAGTCGCTTGCCGAGCAGGGCGAGCTGGCGGTCGTGATAGCCGGCGGCGATGCCGAGCGGCTCGCGGGCCTGGTCGACCCGGCCTTCGACGTGCGCCCGGAAGGCGATCTGGTGCTCGACGGCATGGTGCGACTGGCAAAGGCGCGTCGCTGACAGAATGGCCACAGGCGCGCATGGCGCGTCGCGGCTTGGCAAACGCCAAGTGATGTGCGTAAAATGCGCGCCCATTGCCGGCTTAGCTCAGTTGGTAGAGCAACCGCCTTGTAAGCGGTAGGTCGTGAGTTCGAGTCCCACAGCCGGCACCACAGGCACAGGCCCGGCGGAAGCGCTTTCCGCCGGAGCCGACCGACAACGCGAGATGCGCCTGATTGCGTTGTCGGTATCGCCCGACCGGGTGTTGACAGCCCGGTCTGTTTTGTGAAGAATGGCGCGCTTCCCGGGTGGGGTACCCAAGCGGTCAACGGGAGCAGACTGTAAATCTGCCGGCTCAGCCTTCGCAGGTTCGAATCCTGCCCCCACCACCAGACAAGACGAATCTCGCTACCGCTTGCGGGGTTCAAACGGTCTGCGGGTGTAGTTCAATGGTAGAACCTCAGCCTTCCAAGCTGATGACGTGGGTTCGATTCCCATCACCCGCTCCAGTCCTGTGATTCGGGCTGTCCGCCCGGGTCCGGAACGGACCGATGCGATCCTGACGGATCGCTTCATTTGAAGAGTTTGCATCGGCGGCTCGGCCGTCGGTTCATAACCATGCTCATGTAGCTCAGTTGGTAGAGCACGTCCTTGGTAAGGACGAGGTCACCGGTTCAAATCCGGTCATGAGCTCCACATTCCATTTGCTTGTCCCGGTTGGCGGAGGATGCGATGTCTAAGGAAAAGTTCGAACGTAGCAAGCCGCACGTAAACGTCGGCACGATCGGTCACGTTGACCACGGCAAGACCAC
>NZ_LRFH01000007.1 GCF_001641825.1 Guyparkeria sp. WRN-7
CCTCTCCCAGTACGACTTCCCGGGCGACGACACCCCGATCGTCACCGGTTCGGCGCTGAAGGCGCTGGAAGGCGACACCTCCGAGATCGGCGCACCGGCCATCCAGAAGCTGGTCGAGGCGATGGACGACTACATCCCGGAGCCGGAGCGTGCCATCGACGGTGCGTTCATCATGCCGGTCGAGGACGTCTTCTCCATCTCCGGTCGCGGTACCGTCGTTACCGGTCGTGTCGAGCGCGGCATCGTCAAGACTGGCGAAGAGATCGAGATCGTT
>NZ_LRFH01000008.1 GCF_001641825.1 Guyparkeria sp. WRN-7
ACCGGTCGTGTCGAGCGCGGCATCGTCAAGACTGGCGAAGAGATCGAGATCGTTGGTCTGAAGGACACCCAGAAGACCACCGTTACCGGTGTCGAGATGTTCCGCAAGCTGCTCGACGAAGGTCAGGCAGGCGACAACATCGGCGTACTGCTGCGCGGCACCAAGCGTGACGAGGTCGAGCGTGGCCAGGTCCTGTGTAAGCCGGGCACCATCAAGCCGCACACCCAGTTCGAGGCCGAGGTCTACGTCCTGTCGAAGGAAGAGGGTGGTCGTCACACCCCGTTCTTCAACGGCTACCGTCCGCAGTTCTACTTCCGTACCACCGACGTGACCGGCGCTTGCGAGCTGCCGGAAGGCACCGAGATGGTCATGCCGGGCGACAACGTGGCGATGACCGTCACGCTGATCGCGCCGATCGCGATGGAAGAAGGCCTGCGCTTTGCCGTCCGTGAAGGCGGTCGTACCGTCGGCGCTGGCGTCGTTTCCAAGATCATCGAGTAATC
>NZ_LRFH01000009.1 GCF_001641825.1 Guyparkeria sp. WRN-7
CAAGCCGCACGTAAACGTCGGCACGATCGGTCACGTTGACCACGGCAAGACCACGCTGACCGCGGCGATCACGCACGTGATGTCCCAGGCATCCGGCGGTCAGGGCATGGCCTTCGACCAGATCGACAAGGCGCCGGAAGAGAAGGCGCGTGGCATCACGATCTCCACCTCGCACGTCGAGTACGAGTCGGAGAAGCGTCACTACGCCCACGTCGACTGCCCGGGTCACGCCGACTACGTCAAGAACATGATCACCGGTGCCGCCCAGATGGACGGCGCGATCCTGGTGGTTTCCGCTGCCGACGGCCCGATGCCGCAGACCCGTGAGCACATCCTGCTTTCGCGTCAGGTAGGCGTTCCGTTCATCGTCGTCTTCCTGAACAAGGCGGACATGGTCGACGATCCGGAGCTGCTTGAGCTGGTCGAGATGGAAGTCCGTGACCTCCTCTCCCAGTACGACTTCCCGGGCGACGACACCCCGATCGTCACCGGTTCGGC
>NZ_LRFH01000010.1 GCF_001641825.1 Guyparkeria sp. WRN-7
AACGATCTCGATCTCTTCGCCAGTCTTGACGATGCCGCGCTCGACACGACCGGTGACTACGGTGCCGCGACCGGAGATGGAGAACACGTCCTCGACCGGCATGATGAACGCACCGTCGATGGCACGCTCCGGCTCCGGGATGTAGTCGTCCATTGCCTCGACCAGCTTCATGATGGCCGGCGCGCCGATCTCGGAGGTGTCGCCTTCCAGCGCCTTCAGTGCCGAACCGGTGACGATCGGGGTGTCGTCGCCCGGGAAGTCGTACTGGGAGAGG
>NZ_LRFH01000011.1 GCF_001641825.1 Guyparkeria sp. WRN-7
TGAAGGCGGTCGTACCGTCGGCGCTGGCGTCGTTTCCAAGATCATCGAGTAATCCGCAACGGGTTGCGTCGAGGCGCGGAGTCGGATAGACTTCGCGCTCTTTTTTCGCGGTAGGCGAAAAACATTAGGGCAGTAGCTCAACTGGCAGAGCAACGGTCTCCAAAACCGTAGGTTGGGGGTTCGAGTCCCTCCTGCCCTGCCACTTCCGTGCAGGGGGTGCCCGCCGGGCCCGGTTCGCCGGCCGGCGGGTGCTGTCTTTGAAGCGTGAGTTCCTAACATGTCGGAAAAGTCCGTGCAGTCCACTTCCTCCGGCCTGGATTCGGCCAAGATCGCGGTTGCGATCGCGCTGATCCTGGCCGGCATCGTGGGCTATTACCTGCTTGAAGGCCAACCGCTGTTCCTGCGCATTCTGGCCGTCGTGGCGGGAGCGGGGCTCGCGATCGCCGTGGCGTACACCACGGCCGTCGGGCGGTCGATCTGGCAGTTCACGTTCGACTCGCGTCTCGAGGTCAAGAAAATGGTCTGGCCGACGCGCCAGGAGGCCACGCAGACGACTCTCGTGGTCATCCTGCTCGTCATCCTGATCGGCCTGTTCCTCTGGGGCGTCGACTCGCTGCTGGGTTGGATCGTTCGCAGCATTACCGGTTAGGAGGCTTAAGCATGGCGATGCGCTGGTACGTCGTCCAGGCGTTTTCACAGTACGAAAACAGCGTCAAGAAGGCGCTGCAGGAGCGCATCGAGCGCGCCGGTCTGCAGGATCTGTTCGGCGAGATTCTCGTCCCCTCCGAGGAGGTGGTCGAGATGCGCGATGGCGTCAAGCGTCGTTCCGAGCGCAAGTTCTTCCCGGGGTACGTGCTGGTCCAGGTCGACATGACCGACGAGGCCTGGCACCTGATCAAGTCCGTACCGCGCGTGCTCGGCTTCATCGGCACCTCCGGAGGCAAGCCCACGCCGATCACCGAGCGTGAGGCGGACCAGATCCTGAACCGGATGAAGGACTCCACCGAGAAGCCGAAGCCGAAGACGCTGTTCGACGTCGGCGAGATGGTGCGGGTCTGCGACGGCCCCTTCAACGACTTCACCGGCACGGTCGAGGAAGTCAATTACGAGAAGAGCCGCCTGCGCGTGGCCGTCAGTATTTTCGGGCGTTCCACTCCGGTGGAGCTCAACTTCGACCAGGTCGAGAAGACCTGATCAGTCGACAAACGGGGAGCCTGGCCGCGAGCCGGGCGCTAACTACCCACACGAGAGGTCATCATGGCTAAGAAAGTCTCAGCTTATATCAAGCTTCAGGTGCCGGCCGGCCAGGCCAACCCGTCACCTCCCATCGGTCCCGCCCTGGGTCAGCACGGCGTCAACATCATGGGCTTCTGTAAGGAGTTCAACGCGGCGTCGGGCAACATCGAGCCGGGTCTTCCGGTCCCGGTGGTGATCACTGTCTATCAGGACAAGTCGTTCACCTTCATCATGAAGACCCCGCCGGCGGCCATCCTGCTGAAGAAGGCCGTGGGCATCAAGAGCGGTTCGGCCGAGCCGAACAAGACCAAGGTGGGCACCGTGACCCGAGCGCAGCTCGAGGAAATCGCCACCACGAAGGAGCCGGACCTGACGGCGAAGGATCTCGACGCCCGTGTGCGCACCATCGCCGGTAGCGCCCGCAGCATGGGCCTCAACGTGGAGGGTGTGTGAGATGGCAAAGCTGAGCAAGCGTCAGAAGCTGATCGCCGAGAAGGTCGATCGCAACCGCCAGTACGGTGCCGAGGAAGCCTTCTCCCTGCTGAAAGAGCTCTCCACCGTCAAGTTCAACGAGTCCGTTGACGTTTCCGTCAACCTTGGCGTCGACCCGCGCCGCTCGGACCAGATGGTTCGTGGTTCGACCGTGCTGCCGCGCGGTACCGGTCAGGACGTCCGCGTCGCCGTGTTCGCCCAGGGCGCGAACGCCGAAGCGGCCAAGGAAGCCGGTGCCGACGTGGTCGGCATGGAAGACCTGGCCGACGAGGTCAAGCAGGGCCGCATGGACTTCGACGTCGTCATTGCTTCCCCGGACGCGATGCGCGTTGTCGGCCAGCTGGGCCAGATCCTCGGCCCGCGCGGCCTGATGCCGAACCCGAAGGTCGGCACGGTCTCGCCGGACGTGGCCAACGCGGTCAAGAACGCCAAGGCTGGTCAGGTGCGCTACCGCACCGACAAGAACGGCATCATCCACTGCACCATCGGCAAGGTGGATTTCGAGCCGGCGGCTCTGATCGAGAACCTGAACGCCCTGATCGGCGACCTGAACAAGGCCAAGCCGACCGGCGCGAAGGGTGTTTACATGAAGCGCGTTTCCGTCTCCACCACCATGGGGCCGGGCCTGTCGGTCGACCAGGGTTCGATCGCCGAGTAAACGCGTCGCATGACGAATTGCCGGCCTCGACCTCGTGTCGGGGCCGGTTACGTTCTTTGGACTGCCGGCTTGAGTGCCGGTGGCGTCAAAGACCGCAGGCGCGGGCGGGTTCGCTCCCCCGCTTAATCGAGAAAGCCTGCGCAGACGGCTAGAGTCCCGATGAATTCATGTCTGGGTGGCCGTTGAGAAGGGCGGTTCGAACGGGTTTCGAACCGAATTTCCAATCACGAAGGGTTATCCCTTCGCAACCGTAGGTAAGAGACGTGGCACTAACCTTCGATCGTAAGAAGCTGGTTGTCGCCGAAGTCGCCGAGGTTGCATCCAAGGCCTACTCGGCGGTTGGCGTCGAGTACCGTGGCTTGTCGGTTTCGCAGGTCACCGAGCTGCGCGTGAAGGCGCGTGAGCAAGGTGTCTACCTGCGAGTCGTCAAGAACACCCTGGCCAAGCGCGCCCTGGAAGGCACCGAGTACGAATGCATGAGCGACGCCCTGCGTGGCCCGCTCATCCTCGCGTTCTCGATGGACGACCTGGGTTCCGCGGCACGTCTGATGAAGGACGCTGCCAAGGATATGGAAGCGCTTGACGTCCAGTTCGTGTCCTTGGGTGGCGAGCTCCTCCCGGCTTCCGCTATCGATCGCGTTGCCAGCCTGCCGACCCGTGAGGAAGCGCTCTCGCAACTCATGGCGACCATGCAGGCGCCGGTCACCAAGCTGGCCCGCACCCTCAACGAGGTGCCGGGCAAGATGGTTCGCACCGTGGCAGCCGTTCGCGACCAGAAACAAGCGGCTTAACCTTTTTCATCATTTTTCAGGTACTCAATCATGGCAGTTACAAAAGACGATATCCTCGAAGCAATCTCCAACATGTCCGTCATGGAGGTCGTTGAACTGATCTCCGACATGGAAGAGAAGTTCGGCGTAAGCGCCGCCGCGGCCGTTGCCGCTGCACCGGCAGCCGGTGGTGCCGAAGGCGGCGCCGCCGCAGAAGAGCAGACCGAGTTCGACGTGGTCATGAGCTCGTTCGGCTCCAACAAGGTTGCCGTCATCAAGGCGACCCGCGAGCTGACCGGCCTGGGCCTCAAGGAAGCCAAAGAGCTGGTAGAAGGCGCTCCGAGCACCATCAAGGAAGGCGTCGAGAAGGAAGAGGCCGAGTCCATGAAGGGCAAGCTCGAAGAGGCAGGCGCTTCCGTCGAGCTCAAGTAAACGAGTGCAAGGGTCGCTTAACCACAGCACCCAGGTATGGGCTGGTGGCCTTCGGGTCGCCGGCCTTTATGTGCTTGTTGGGCCACCTTTCGCAATCGGATCTGCGGTCTGATCGCGAAAGGTTGCCCGGGGCGGTGAGCCGCCCCAGCCAGGGGGAATGGGTCCCCGCGCGCCACGGCGTGCATCGCCAGTTAGCTGGTGATCACACTCAGATTGTCCCGACGAGGAAAGTAGATGAGCTATTCATTCACTGAGAAGAAGCGAATCCGCAAGGACTTCGGCAAGCGCGCCGAGGTTCTGCCGGTCCCCTATCTGTTGACCACCCAGGTGAAGTCCTACGAGGGCTTCCTGCAACAGGGCGTCAAGCAGAAGGAGCGTCGCAACATCGGTCTGCATGCGGCGCTGAGCTCGGTGTTTCCGATCTCGAGCCACTCGGGCAATGCTGAAATCGACTACGTCGACTACCACTTCGGCGAGCCGGCTTTCGACGTGCGCGAGTGTCAGATCCGCGGTCTGACCTACTCCGCGCCGCTGCGCGTCAAGCTGCGCCTGGTCATCTACGACAAGGACGCGCCGGCCGGCTCCAAGGTCGTCAAGGACATCCGCGAACAGGATGTCTACATGGGCGAGATCCCGCTGCAGACCGAGAGCGGCACCTTCGTCGTCAACGGTACCGAGCGGGTCATCGTCTCTCAGCTGCACCGTTCCCCGGGCGTGTTCTTCGACCACGACAAGGGCAAGAGCACCAGCTCCAAGCGGATGCTGTTCTCCGCGCGGGTCATCCCGTACCGCGGCTCCTGGCTGGACTTCGAGTTCGACCAGAAGGACCTCGTCTACGTCCGCATCGACCGTCGCCGCAAGATCCCGGCGTCGATCCTGCTGCGCGCGCTGGGCTACAACAACGAAGAGATGCTCGACATCTTCTTCGAGCACGACGAGTTCCGCGTCGACGGTGAAAACCTCTCGCTCGCCCTCGTCCCCGAGCGTCTCAAGGGCACGGACGCGGCCTTCGATATCGAGGTCGGCGGCGAGACCATCGTCAAGACGGGCAAGCGCATCACCGCCAAGCACGTGCGCGAACTGAAGAAGGCCGAGATCGAGAGCCTGCCGGTACCGGCTGAGTTCCTGATCGGTCGCACGCTCGCGAAGGACGTGGTCGACACCGACAGCGGCGAAGTGATCGCCAACGCCAACGACGAGATCACCGAGGACATGCTGGCCAGCTTCCAGAAGGCCGGCATCGAGTCCTTCAAGACGCTGTACTACAACGAGGTCGACCGCGGCCCGTACATGTCGCTGACGCTGCGCAACGATCCGTCGACCACCCCGCTCGAGGCGATGGTCGAGATCTACAAGATGATGCGTCCGGGCGAGCCGCCGACCAAAGACGCGGCCGAAGGCCTGTTCCACGGTCTGTTCTTCTCCGAGGAGCGTTACGACCTGTCCGAGGTCGGCCGCATGAAGTTCAACCGTCGTCTCGAGCGCGAGAGCGACGAGGGTCCGGGCATCCTCTACGACGCCAAGTACTTCCGTGGCCTGGCCGAGGCCGGCGACGACGAGGCCAAGCAGCGCGTCGAGCAGAGCGGTGACCTGTCGGACATCCTCGACGTGCTGATGGAGCTGATCGCCATCCGCAACGGCAACGGCAAGACCGACGACATCGACCACCTCGGCAACCGCCGCATCCGTTCGGTGGGCGAGATGGCCGAGAACGTCTTCCGCATCGGTCTGGTCCGCGTCGAGCGTGCCGTGAAGGAGCGCCTGACCCAGGCCGAAAGCGAGGGTCTGACCCCGCAGGACCTGATCAACGCCAAGCCGGTCGCCGCGGCGGTGAAGGAGTTCTTCGGCTCCTCGCAACTGTCGCAGTTCATGGACCAGAACAACCCGCTGTCCGAGGTCACGCACAAGCGTCGTATCTCGGCACTGGGCCCGGGCGGCCTGACCCGCGAGCGGGCCGGCTTCGAGGTGCGTGACGTACACACCACGCACTACGGCCGCGTCTGCCCGATCGAGACCCCGGAAGGTCCGAACATCGGCCTGATCAACTCGCTGGCCGTGTTCGCGCAGACCAACACCTACGGCTTCCTCGAGACGCCGTACCGCAAGGTCGTCGACGGCAAGGTCACCGCCGACGTCGACTGGCTGTCGGCCTACGAGGAAGAGAAGTACACCATCGCCCAGGCGAACGCGCCGCTGGACGACAAGGGTGCCTTCGAAGGCGCGCTGATCGCCGCACGTAAGTCGGGCGAGTCGATGCTCGCCGATCCGGCCGAGATCCAGTACATGGACGTCTCGCCGAAGCAGATCGTGTCGGTGGCCGCCTCGATCATCCCGTTCCTCGAGCACGATGACGCCAACCGCGCCCTGATGGGCTCGAACATGCAGCGTCAGGCCGTGCCGACCCTCAAGGCGGACAAGCCGCTCGTCGGTACCGGCATGGAGCGCGTGGTCGCGACCGACTCCGGCGCCTGCGTGGTCGCCAAGCGTGGCGGCGTGGTCGACCGTGTCGACGCCTCGCGTGTCGTGGTCCGGGTGAAGTCCGAGGAAGCCACCCAGGGCGAGGTCGGTGTCGACATCTACAACCTGACCAAATACACCCGCTCGAACCAGAACACCTGCATCAACCAGCGTCCGCTGGTGAAGGTCGGTGACCAGATCGAGAAGGGTGACGTCCTGGCCGACGGCCCGTCCGTCGACATGGGCGAGCTGGCACTGGGTCAGAACATCCTCTGTGCCTTCATGCCGTGGAACGGCTACAACTTCGAGGATTCCATCCTCATGTCCGAGCGGGTGGTGCGCGAAGACCGCTTCACCACGATCCACATCGAGGAGCTCAACTGTGTCGCCCGCGACACCAAGCTGGGCGCCGAGGAAATCACCGCCGACATCCCGAACGTCGCCGAGAACCTGCTGAACAAGCTGGACGAGGCCGGCGTCGTGCACATCGGTGCCGAGGTCAAGCCGAACGACATCCTGGTGGGCAAGGTGACGCCGAAGGGCGAAACCCAGCTCACCCCGGAGGAAAAGCTCCTCAGAGCCATCTTCGGCGAGAAGGCGTCCGACGTGAAGGACACCTCCCTGCGGGTTCCGCAGGGCATCGAAGGCACCGTCATCGACGTTCGTGTCTTCACTCGCGACGGCATCGAGAAGGACAGCCGGGCCCGTTCCATCGAGGAAGCCGACCTCGACGCGGTGCGCAAGGACCTCAAGGACCGCATGCGCATCATCGAGGGCGATATCCAGGCCCGTGTCCGCGAACTGCTGCTGGGCAAGGTCGCCGTCGGCGGCCCGACCGGCGTGAAGGCCAAGGCCAAGATCACCGCCGCGCAGCTGAACAAGATCGACCCGGCCAAGTGGTTCGAGATCCGCGTGGAGGACGAGGCCGCCGCCAGTGCGCTGGAGGAGTACAAGGCCCAGCTCGAGCGCGAGAAGGAAGACGCCGAGGCGCGCTTTGAGGACAAGAAGCGCAAGATCCAGCAGGGCGACGACCTGCAGCCGGGCGTCCTGAAGATGGTCAAGGTGTACGTGGCCGTGAAGCGTCGCATCCAGCCGGGTGACAAGCTCGCCGGTCGTCACGGCAACAAGGGCGTCATCTCCATGATCGTGCCCGAGGAAGACATGCCGTACATGGAAGACGGCACCCCGATGGACATCTGCCTCAACCCGCTGGGTGTTCCGTCGCGGATGAACATCGGTCAGATCCTCGAGACGCATCTGGGCTTCGCCGCGCGCGGTCTGGGTCACCAGATCGAGAAGCGCCTCAAGCTCGAGCGCGAGAAGGCGGTCAAGGAGCTGCGCGAATTCCTCGACAAGGTCTACAACCATCGCGAGACGCAGAGCGTCGATCTGGACAGCCTGACCGACGACGAGCTGATCGAGATGGCCGGCAACCTCAAGAAGGGCGTGCCGATGGCCACACCGGTCTTCGATGGCGCGGTCGAGGACGAGGTCAAGCACATGCTCAAGCTGGCCGAGGTGCCGGAGAGCGGTCAGGTGCAGTTGTACGATGGCCGTACCGGCGAGGCGTTCGAGCGCCACACCACGGTCGGTTACATGTACATCCTCAAGCTCAACCACCTGGTCGACGACAAGATGCACGCGCGTTCGACCGGTCCGTACAGCCTGGTCACCCAGCAGCCGCTGGGCGGCAAGGCGCAATTCGGCGGTCAGCGCTTCGGCGAGATGGAGGTCTGGGCACTCGAGGCGTACGGCGCGGCCTACACGCTCCAAGAGATGCTGACCGTCAAGTCGGACGACGTCGACGGCCGGAACAAGATGTACAAGCACATCGTCGATGGCGACCACCGGATGGATGCCGGCATGCCGGAGTCCTTCAACGTGCTGTTGAAGGAGATCCGCTCGCTCGGCATCAACATCGAGCTGGAACAAGACGACGAGTGATTTCCGGGGCATGGGCCTCGGGGCAACACCCGGGTCCATGGTGCCGTGTGACAGAACACGTTAGGCAGGTAGTCAATGAAAGAATTGCTTAATCTGATGAACCACGAGGTCGGCGAAGAGGACTTCGACCACATCCGTATCTCGCTGGCCTCCCCGGAGATGATCCGTTCCTGGTCGTTCGGCGAAGTGAAGAAGCCGGAGACCATTAACTACCGCACCTTCAAGCCGGAGCGGGACGGCCTGTTCTGCGCCAAGATCTTCGGCCCGGTGCGCGACTACGAGTGCCTCTGCGGCAAGTACAAGCGCCTCAAGCACCGTGGTGTCGTGTGCGAGAAGTGTGGTGTCGAGGTGACTCTCTCCAAGGTGCGTCGCGAGCGCATGGGCCACATCGAGCTGGCCTGTCCGACCGCGCACATCTGGTTCCTGAAGTCGCTTCCGAGCCGCATCGGCCTGCTGCTCGACATGACGCTGCGCGACATCGAGCGCGTGCTCTACTTCGAGGCGTTCATCGTCACGGACCCGGGCATGACCACCCTGAACAAGGGCGATCTGCTCACCGACGAGATGTACGTCGAAGCGCTCGAGCAGTTCGGCGACGAGTTCGAGGCGGGCATGGGCGCTGAGTCCATCCAGAAGCTCCTCAAGGAGATCAACCTCGACGAGGACATCCTCAAGCTGCGCGACGAGCTCGCGGAGACCGGTTCCGAGACCAAGATCAAGCGCATCACCAAGCGCCTGAAGCTGCTCGAGTCGTTCCGTGCCTCCGGCAACCGTCCGGAGTGGCTGGTCATGACCCAGCTGCCGGTCCTGCCGCCGGACCTGCGCCCGCTCGTCCCGCTGGACGGCGGCCGCTTCGCGACCAGTGACCTCAACGATCTCTATCGCCGGGTCATCAACCGCAACAACCGCCTCAAGCGCCTGCTCGAGATCAACGCGCCGGACATCATCCTGCGCAACGAGAAGCGGATGCTGCAGGAGTCTGTCGACTCGCTGCTCGACAACGGTCGTCGCGGTCGTGCCGTCACCGGCACCAACAAGCGCCCCCTGAAGTCGCTCGCCGACATGATCAAGGGCAAGCAGGGCCGCTTCCGTCAGAACCTGCTCGGCAAGCGTGTCGACTACTCGGGCCGTTCGGTCATCGTGGTCGGCCCGACGCTGCGCCTGCACCAGTGCGGTCTGCCCAAGAAGATGGCGCTGGAGCTGTTCAAGCCGTTCATCTTCGGCAAGCTCCACCGTCGTGGGCTGGCCACCACCATCAAGGCGGCCAAGAAGCTGGTCGAGCGCGAGGGTCCCGAGGTCTGGGACGTGCTCGAGGAAGTGATCCGCGAGCACCCGGTACTGCTGAACCGCGCACCGACCCTGCACCGTCTCGGCATCCAGGCGTTCGAGCCGACCCTGATCGAGGGCAAGGCGATCCAGCTGCACCCGCTGGTCTGCTCGGCCTACAACGCCGACTTCGACGGCGACCAGATGGCCGTGCACCTGCCGCTGTCGCTCGAGGCGCAGTCGGAAGCGCGCGCACTGATGATGTCGACCAACAACGTCCTGTCGCCGGCCTCCGGTGACCCGGTCATCGTGCCGTCGCAGGACATCGTGCTGGGCATCTACTACATGACCCGCGCCAAGGTGAACGCGCGTGGC
This sequence comes from Guyparkeria sp. WRN-7, assembly GCF_001641825.1. Taxonomy (GTDB): domain Bacteria; phylum Pseudomonadota; class Gammaproteobacteria; order Halothiobacillales; family Halothiobacillaceae; genus Guyparkeria. The sequence continues at coordinate 9,631 of NZ_LRFH01000011.1, forward strand.
GAAGGCATCATCTTCGCCGACTCCGAGGAGGTGCAGCGCGCCTACGACAACGGCCAGGTCGAGCTGGGCGCGCTGGTGCGTGTCCGCATCACCGACTGGGTCCGCGAGGAAGACGGCACGGTCGAATCCAAGACCGCGATCGTCGAGACCACCGTCGGTCGGGCTCTGCTCTACCGGATCGTGCCCGAGGGCATTCCCTTCGAGCAGATCAACAAGGACATGGGCAAGAAGCCGATCTCGGCCCTGCTCAACTACGTCTACCGTCACCTCGGCCTGAAGGACACGGTCGTGTTCGCCGACCAGCTGATGTACATGGGCTTCCGTTACGCGACGCGCTCGGGCATCTCCATCTGCGCCGACGACATGATCGTGCCGGAGTCGAAGGAGGCCGAGCTGGCCACCGCCGAGGCCGAGGTCAAGGAGATCCAGGATCAGTACGGCCAGGGTCTCGTGACCGAGAAGGAGCGTTACAACAAGGTCGTCGACATCTGGTCGCGCGCCAACGACTCCATCTCCCGGGCGATGATGAACCAGATCGGTTCGCACGTGGAAACCGGCGAGGACGGCGAGGAGATCGTTCACAACTCATTCAACGCGATCTTCATGATGGCCGACTCCGGCGCGCGGGGTTCCGCTGCGCAGATCCGTCAGCTGGCCGGCATGCGCGGCCTGATGACCAAACCGGACGGCTCGATCATCGAGACGCCGATCACGGCGAACTTCCGCGAGGGTCTGAACGTACTGCAGTACTTCATCTCGACCCACGGTGCGCGTAAGGGTCTGGCCGATACCGCGCTGAAGACCGCCAACTCCGGTTACCTGACCCGTCGCCTGGTCGACGTGGCGCAGGATCTGGTCGTCACCTCCGACGACTGCGGCACCACCAGCGACGGTCTGAAGATGACCGCCGTGATCGAGGGTGGCGACGTGGTCGAGGGCCTGGGCAACCGGATCCTGGGTCGCGTGACCTCCAAGGACCTGGTCATCCCGGGTACCGACGAGGTGCTCCTCCCGGCCGGCACGCTGATCGACGAGGCGATGGTCGCCCGCATCGAGCAGTCGGGCATCGACGAGGTCTGGGTGCGTTCCACCATCACCTGTGAGGCGCGCCACGGTGTCTGTGCCCAGTGCTACGGTCGCGACCTGGCACGCGGCGAGCCGGTCAACCTGGGCGAGGCGGTCGGCGTCATGGCCGCCCAGTCCATCGGCGAGCCGGGCACCCAGCTGACCATGCGGACCTTCCACATCGGTGGTGCCGCTTCGCGTTCCGCGGCGGCCAGCTCGGTCGAGAACAAGGCGGCCGGCAGCGTGCGGCTACACAACCTCAAGACGGTCAAGAACCGCGACGGCGATCTCGTGGCGGTTACCCGCTCGGGCGAGCTCGGCATGCTCGACGAGCAGGGCCGCGAGCGCGAGCGCTACAAGGTCCCCTACGGTTCCGTCATCCGCGTCAAGGACGGGGAGAAGGTCGATGCCGGCGCCACGCTGGCCAACTGGGACCCGCACACGCACCCGGTTGTCAGTGAGGTGGAAGGCTTCGCCCGCTTCTCGGACTTCGTCGACGGTCAGTCGGTCAAGACCGAGACGGACGAGATCACCGGCCTGTCCTCGCAGATCATCATCGACCCGGCACAGCGCTCCGGTACCGCCAAGGACCTGCGCCCGGCGATCGCCCTGGTCGACCGCGACGGCAACGCCGTCAACCTGCCGGGCACCGAGATCCCCGCGATCTACGTGCTGCCGGCCGGCGCGATCATCGGCATCTCCGATGGTGCCGAGGTCCAGGTGGGTGACGTGGTCGCACGCATCCCGCAGGAATCGCAGAAGACCCGCGACATCACCGGCGGTCTGCCGCGTGTCGCCGACCTGTTCGAGGCCCGCAAGCCCAAGGAGCCCGCGATCCTGGCCGAGCACACCGGTACGGTCAGCTTCGGCAAGGAGACCAAGGGCAAGCAGCGCCTGGTGATCACCGACGAGAACGGCGAGCAGCACGAGGAGCTGATCCCGAAGTACCGCGTGATCAACGTCTTCGAGGGCGAGCACGTCGACAAGGGCGAGATCATCGCCGACGGCGAGCTGGCACCGCACGACATCCTGCGCCTGCGCGGCATCGCGGATCTGGCGAACTACATCGTCAAGGAAATCCAGGACGTCTACCGCCTGCAGGGTGTCGGCATCGACGACAAGCACATCGAGGTGATCGTTCGCCAGATGCTGCGCAAGGTCGAGATCACCGAGGCGGGCGACTCCGGTTACCTGCGCGGCGATCAGGTCGACCGCACGCGGATCGTCGAGGAGAACGCGGCACTCGAGAAGGACGGCAAGTTCCCGGCGAAGTTCGAGCCGATGCTGCTCGGCATCACCAAGGCGTCGCTGGTCACCGAGTCGTTCATCTCCGCGGCCTCGTTCCAGGAGACCACGCGCGTGCTCACCGACGCGGCAACCCGCGGCGGACGCGACGAGCTGCGTGGCCTCAAGGAGAACGTGATCGTCGGTCGTCTCATCCCGGCGGGCACCGGTCTGGCGCACCACGAGGAGCGCCGGCGCAAGCGCCACGCGGCGCTGGATCAGGCCAACGAGCTCTTCGGTGCGCCGGAGGAGGTTGCCGAGGTCGAGTCCAGCGGCGAGGAGACCGGCGACGAGGAATGATGTCGCGTTGACACCAACGCGGCAACTGCTTAGAATCACTGCCCTTTACGGCGGGCGACTGGGCCCGTCGTGCTAGTTTTTGGTCGGAGAATACGGATACATGGCTACTATCAATCAGCTAGTGCGCAAGCCGCGCAAGCGTGCGGTCGAAAAGACCAGCGTGCCGGCTCTGGAGCGTTGCCCCCAGCGCCGCGGCGTCTGCACACGCGTCTACACCACCACCCCGAAGAAGCCGAACTCGGCCCTGCGTAAGGTTGCCCGTGTGCGCCTGACGTCCGGCTACGAGGTTACCGGT
>NZ_LRFH01000012.1 GCF_001641825.1 Guyparkeria sp. WRN-7
GTCGTCCGCGGCAGCCTCGATACCCAGGGTGTCGAGAAGCGCCGTCAGGGTCGTTCGAAGTACGGCGCCAAGCGTCCGAAGAGCTAATCAACGGTAGGATTCAACATGCCCCGTAGAAGAGAAGTCCCCAAGCGCGAGATTCTGCCGGATCCGAAATTCGGCAATGTCACCGTCGCGAAATTCATCAACATGATCATGCTCAGCGGCAAGAAGGCCGTTGCCGAGCGTCTGCTGTACGACGCGATGGACATGATCGAGTCAAAGGGCAAGGGTCACCCGGTCGAGGTCGTCGAGAAGGCGCTGGAAAACGTCGCTCCGTCGGTCGAGGTCAAGTCCCGTCGTGTTGGTGGTGCCACCTATCAGGTGCCGGTCGAAGTGCGCCCGGTGCGTCGTTCGTCGCTGGCCATGCGCTGGCTGATCGAAGCCGCCCGCAAGCGTGGCGAGAAGACCATGGCCCAGAAAATGGCCGGTGAGCTGTCGGATGCCGCCGAAGGTCGTGGTTCCGCTGTCAAGAAGCGTGAAGACACGCACCGCATGGCCGAGGCCAACAAGGCCTTCGCCCACTTCCGCTGGTAATCCGCCGCTTTATTTAAGAGGTACTTTTACGTGTCCCGTACGACTCCGCTCGAGCGCTATCGCAACTTTGGCATCATGGCGCACATTGATGCCGGCAAGACCACGGCCACCGAGCGCATTCTGTTCTACACCGGTGTGTCCCACAAGATTGGTGAGGTGCATGACGGCGCCGCCACCATGGACTGGATGGACCAGGAACAGGAGCGCGGCATCACCATCACGTCGGCGGCGACCACTGCCTTCTGGCAGGGGATGGATCAGCAGTTCCAGAAGCACCGCCTGAACATCATCGATACCCCGGGGCACGTGGACTTCACCATCGAGGTGGAGCGTTCGCTGCGGGTTCTCGACGGCGCCGTGTTCGTCCTCTGTTCCGTTGGCGGCGTCCAGCCGCAGTCCGAGACCGTTTGGCGCCAGGCCAACAAGTACGGCGTGCCGCGTCTGGCGTTCGTCAACAAGATGGACCGCCAGGGCTCGGACTTCTTCCGCGTCATGGATCAGCTGAAGAAGCGCCTCGGCGCCAACCCGGTACCGATCGTCATCCCGATCGGCGCCGAGGAGAACTTCGAGGGCGTGGTCGATCTGATGCGAATGAAGGCCATCTACTGGAACACCGACGACATGGGCATGACCTATGACGAGCGGGACATTCCGGACGAGCTCAAGGAGCAGGCCGAGCAGTACCGCGAAGAGATGATCGAAGCGGCTGCTGAGTCCTCCGAGGAGCTGATGGAGAAGTACCTCGAGAACGGCGAGCTCTCCGAAGAGGAGATCAAGCAGGGCATCCGTCAGCGCACGCTGGATAACGAGATCATCCCGGCGCTCTGCGGCACGGCGTTCAAGAACAAGGGCATTCAGCGCCTGCTGGACGCGGTCATTGAGTACCTGCCGGCTCCGACCGAGGTTCCGGACATCAAGGGTGAGCTGCCGGACGGCACCGAAGCCCGCCGGAAGACCGGTGACGACCAGCCGTTCGCCGCACTGGCGTTCAAGATCATGACCGACCCGTTCGTCGGTTCGCTGGCGTTCTTCCGTGTCTACTCGGGTATCGTGAACGCCGGTGACGGCGTCCTGAACTCGACCAAGGGCAACCGCGAGCGCATCGGCCGTATCCTGCAGATGCACTCCAACAGCCGTGAAGAGGTCAAGTCGGTCTACGCGGGCGATATCGCCGCCGCCGTCGGTCTGAAGAACGTCACCACCGGTGAGACGCTCTGCGACCCGAAAGACCCGATCATCCTCGAGCGCATGGAGTTCCCGGATCCGGTTATCTCCGTGGCCGTCGAGCCGAAGACCAAGTCCGACCAGGAAAAGATGTCCCAGGCACTGGGTCGTCTGGCACAGGAGGATCCGTCCTTCCGTGTCCGTACCGACGAGGAGTCCGGCCAGACCATCATCTCCGGCATGGGTGAGCTGCACCTCGAGATCCTGGTCGACCGCATGCGCCGCGAGTTCAAGGTCGACGCGAACATCGGCAAGCCGCAGGTCGCCTACCGTGAGACCATCCGCAGCTCGATCGAGCAGGAAGGCAAGTTCGTTCGCCAGTCCGGCGGTCGCGGTCAGTACGGCCACGTCAAGCTGAACATCGAGCCGAACGAGGAAGGCGCCGGTTTCGAGTTCATCAACAAGATCGTTGGTGGCGTCGTCCCGAAGGAGTACATCCCGGCGGTCGAGCGTGGTGTCGAAGAGCAGATGCAGAACGGCGTCATCGCGGGCTACCCGATGGTCGACGTGAAGGTCACGCTGTATGACGGCTCCTACCACGAAGTCGACTCCAACGAGATGGCGTTCAAGGTCGCCGGCTCCATGGCCTTCAAGGAAGGCGCGCAGAAGGCCTCCCCGGCCCTGCTCGAGCCGATGATGAACGTCGAGATCGAAACGCCGGAAGAGTACATGGGTGACGTCATCGGTGACGTCAACCGTCGCCGCGGCATGGTCCAGGGCATGGAAGACATCCACGGCGGTGGCAAGCAGATCAAGGCCGAGGTGCCGCTGTCCGAGATGTTCGGCTACGCCACCGACCTGCGTTCTGCCACCCAGGGTCGTGCGACCTACTCCATGGAGTTCGGTCGTTACGCCGAGGCACCGAAGAGCGTGGTCGAGGAAGTCAGCAAAGGCGTCTCCTAAGACACCGCGGTCCACTGAATTTGTTTCCAGTTGAGGATATAAGACATGTCCAAAGAAAAGTTTGAACGTTCCAAGCCGCACGTAAACGTCGGCACGATCGGTCACGTTGACCACGGCAAGACCAC
>NZ_LRFH01000013.1:2500-5377 GCF_001641825.1 Guyparkeria sp. WRN-7
TCAACCGAGATTCCCCTAGTAGCGGCGAGCGAACGGGGAGCAGCCCATCAAGCGCATTTCGATTTAGTGGAACAGTCTGGAAAGTCTGGCCATAGCGGGTGATAGCCCCGTACACGAAAGGTCGTTATGCGTGATGTCGAGTAGGGCGGGACACGTGGAATCCTGTCTGAACATGGGGGGACCATCCTCCAAGGCTAAATACTCCTTACCGACCGATAGTGAACCAGTACCGTGAGGGAAAGGCGAAAAGAACCCCGGCGAGGGGAGTGAAATAGAACCTGAAACCGTGTGCGTACAAGCAGTAGGAGCAGATTCGTTCTGTGACTGCGTACCTTTTGTATAATGGGTCAGCGACTTACTGATCGTGGCAAGCTTAACCGAGTAGGGGAGGCGTAGCGAAAGCGAGTCTGAACAGGGCGTTCAGTCGCGGTCAGTAGACCCGAAACCGGCGCGATCTACCCATGGCCAGGGTGAAGGTCAGGTAATACTGACTGGAGGCCCGAACCCACTAATGTTGAAAAATTAGGGGATGAGCTGTGGGTCGGAGTGAAAGGCTAATCAAGCCCGGAGATAGCTGGTTCTCCTCGAAAGCTATTTAGGTAGCGCCTCATGTCTCACTCTCGGGGGTAGAGCACTGTTATGGCTAGGGGGTCATCCCGACTTACCAAACCATGGCAAACTCCGAATACCGAGAAGTGCAATCATGGGAGACACACAGTGGGTGCTAACGTCCATTGTGGAGAGGGAAACAACCCAGACCGCCAGCTAAGGCCCCAAAGTGTGTGCTAAGTGGGAAACGATGTGGGAAGGCAGAGACAGCCAGGAGGTTGGCTTAGAAGCAGCCATCCTTTAAAGAAAGCGTAATAGCTCACTGGTCAAGTCGGCCTGCGCGGAAGATTTACCGGGGCTCAAGCACACCGCCGAAGCTGCGGATGCCGTAAGGCATGGTAGAGGAGCGTTCCGTAGGCCTGCGAAGGTGAACTGTGAGGTTTGCTGGAGGTATCGGAAGTGCGAATGCTGACATGAGTAACGATAATACGAGTGAAAACCTCGTACGCCGAAAGTCCAAGGTTTCCTGCGCAACGCTAATCGGCGCAGGGTGAGTCGGCCCCTAAGGCGAGGCTGAGAAGCGTAGTCGATGGGAAGCAGGTTAATATTCCTGCACCGACCGTTATTGCGATGGGGGGACGGAGAAGGCTAGGCCAGCCGGCAGTTGGTGTCCGGTTTAAGCCCGTAGGCGGATCTCTTAGGCAAATCCGGGAGATCAACGCCGAGAGGTGATGACGAGTTCCCACGGGAACGAAGTGGTTGATGCCAGGCTTCCAGGAAAAGCCTCTAAGCTTCAGATAACGGTTGACCGTACCCGAAACCGACACAGGTGGACTGGATGAGAATTCCAAGGCGTTGAGAGAACTCGGGTGAAGGAACTAGGCAAAATAGCACCGTAACTTCGGGAGAAGGTGCGCCCCCGGTACGTGATCGGACTTGCTCCGTAAGCGGAAGGGGGTTGCAGTGACCAGGCCGCTGCGACTGTTTATCAAAAACACAGCACTCTGCAAACTCGAAAGAGGACGTATAGGGTGTGACGCCTGCCCGGTGCCGGAAGGTTAATTGATGGGGTTATCTTCGGAGAAGCCCTTGATCGAAGCCCCGGTAAACGGCGGCCGTAACTATAACGGTCCTAAGGTAGCGAAATTCCTTGTCGGGTAAGTTCCGACCTGCACGAATGGCGTAACGATGGCGGCGCTGTCTCCACCCGAGACTCAGTGAAATTGAAATCGCTGTGAAGATGCAGTGTACCCGCGGCAAGACGGAAAGACCCCGTGAACCTTTACTACAGCTTTGCACTGAATACTGAACCTACTTGTGTAGGATAGGTGGGAGGCTTTGAAACCAGGACGCCAGTTCTGGTGGAGCCACCCTTGAAATACCACCCTGGTATGTTTGGTGTTCTAACCCAGGTCCCTTATCGGGATCGGGGACCGTGCATGGTGGGTAGTTTGACTGGGGCGGTCTCCTCCGAAAACGTAACAGAGGAGCACGAAGGTTGGCTAAGCACGGTCGGAAATCGTGCGGTTAGTGCAAGAGCATAAGCCAGCTTGACTGTGAGACAGACACGTCGAACAGGGTCGAAAGACGGTTCTAGTGATCCGGTGGTTCTGTATGGAAGGGCCATCGCTCAACGGATAAAAGGTACTCCGGGGATAACAGGCTGATACTGCCCAAGAGTCCATATCGACGGCAGTGTTTGGCACCTCGATGTCGGCTCATCACATCCTGGGGCTGAAGCAGGTCCCAAGGGTATGGCTGTTCGCCATTTAAAGTGGTACGCGAGCTGGGTTCAGAACGTCGTGAGACAGTTCGGTCCCTATCTGCCGTGGGCGTTGGAGATTTGAGGGAATCTGTCCTTAGTACGAGAGGACCGGGATGGACGAACCTCTGGTGTTCCGGTTGTCACGCCAGTGGCACTGCCGGGTAGCTAAGTTCGGATGGGATAACCGCTGAAAGCATCTAAGCGGGAAGCCCACCCCAAGATGAGATCTCCCCGAGGCCTCGAGCCTCCTGAAGGGCCGTGGAAGACCACCACGTTGATAGGCGGGATGTGGAAGTGCAGTAATGCATGCAGCTAACCCGTACTAATTACCCGTGCGGCTTGACCATATAACGCCAAAGCAACACATTGGATACAACACGCATTCGCTTTACCGCCGATCGGCCACAGGTCACCCTGGGCCGGTCGGTTACCCCTTCGCCTGGCGTCCATAGAGCGGTGGAACCACCTGTTCCCATCCCGAACACAGCAGTGAAACGCCGCATCGCCGATGATAGTGTGGGGCTTCCCCATGTGAAAGTAGGTCAACGCCAGGCTCCCCATTC